>DARI01000002.1:0-283568 GCA_002503285.1 Euryarchaeota archaeon UBA557 | reverse complement strand
CTAATTTCATCAAAATTATAAACTGGTTGGATGAATAATCCGATAAGAATCGTCCCAATAAACATACTAGCCATACCAGTCATAGATACCCATTGTTCACGCATCGCTTGGACTATTTCCATTGCACTTACATCTTTCATATATTCCACGACATTCAATACGCATTTCACTTTGACGCATTCATGGACGAACAAGGCGACGATACCTTAAGTCCAAAAATATGGCTCTCAGATAGAATATCAAAAGGTGTCAAGTTAGGATTAGAGAACTGTACTGAGATGTTGATAAGATTGGGAAATCCTGAAAAAAAATTCCCCTCAGTACATGTTGCAGGGACAAATGGCAAAGGATCGCTTTGTGCAAACCTGTCCGCCCTAGCGGCTGAAAACAAATTAATTGTAGGTTTTTTCTCATCTCCACACTTGATATTTGTCGAAGAAAGGGCGAGAATCAATGGCCGCCCTGTGGATTCAAAAATATTTGATAAGCATTTAAACTCTGTAATGAATGCATCTCAAATTGAACCGGTTATTGAAACTACATATTTTGAAACTACTTTTTTAACCACTATGCTTGTATTTGCAGACGCAGAAATAGACATTGCAATAATGGAGACAGGTTTGGGCGGAAGGCTAGATGCTACACGGCTAGTTAATGCAAGTGTTTGCGCCATAACTACTATTTCTCATGATCACTCAGAAATATTGGGAGATACACTTGCAGAAATAGCATCGGAGAAAGCTGGTATTTATAGGCCGAATATACCATTATTTTCATTATATCACAAAGATATAGAAGTAAGAAACGTAATTAAAAAAATTGCCGGTAATGATTTAAAATGGTTTAAACCAATGTCAAATAACGGTTGGGAAATATCAAAAAATTTTGCTAAAATGATTGCTAAATATTTAGGATGGCAAATACTCGATTACCAAGTTATTTGGCCAGGAAGATCTATAGATTCTATCAAATGGATTGAAAATAAAAAATGTATCGTTAGTGCGGCTCATAATATTGAGAGTATTGAAAACGATATACAATTTATTGATGAGAAGCATGTAATGTTATTGGGAATGACTAAAAAATCAAATCTTGAAGACACGTTAAAAGAATTTAAAAATTATTCAAATTGTTGTTATTCCATAATAACAGAACCATCTGGTGGCCGTAATCCACCTGTACCATCAGAAGAGATAATATCCAAATTAAAAATAGTCGGATTCGATAAATTAGAAAGCATAAACAATACCATTGATGCATTTAAAAAGATAGAACTAAAATCAAAACAACTAGATTCATCAGTTTTAATAATAGGAAGTATATATCTTATTGGTGATATTATGAATTATATTGCTAAAAGAGATAATTTAAATCTATATGATTTGTTAACAATTCATTAAAATTTAAAGTAGACAATATCATTA
This sequence comes from Euryarchaeota archaeon UBA557, assembly GCA_002503285.1. Classification (GTDB taxonomy): domain Archaea; phylum Thermoplasmatota; class Poseidoniia; order Poseidoniales; family Thalassarchaeaceae; genus MGIIb-O3. Next base: position 282,144 of record DARI01000002.1, on the reverse strand, counting down.
ACAACTTATGTACGCATATGAATATGACTGAAAAGTGGGACCATCGTTTCATAGAACTTGCAAAACATATCTCTGAATGGAGCAAAGATCCTTCCACAAAAGTAGGCTGTGTAGTAGTTGGAGATGATAGGGAAATAAGATCAACAGGCTTCAATGGTTTTCCTAGAGGAATTGAAGATAAATTAGAACGCTTAAATGACCGGAATCAAAAATATCCAATGATATGTCACGCAGAGGAAAATGCAATAATGCATGCAGCCAGAATAGGCATATCCCTCAAGGGGACAATGGCATATGTTACCTGGCCACCATGTTCTAGATGCACAAGGTCTCTTATCCAAGCTGGAATTAAAGAAGTTGTATATCCAAGTGATGTTGAAATACCTGAACGATGGCAATCAGATTTTGATATAGCATCAAATATGATGAATGAGGCAGGAATAATCGTTAGAATGGCATAATTTAGGTTATTAAAATGCCAATTCAGGATTGTTTTACATTTACTAGGACTGGTCATTTTGTTAAAAATAGAACTGTTCTCGCTGCTATGACTAACAAACAAAGCAATGCAGATGGCACTATTTCTATGGATGAAATTGATTGGTTAGCCAGAAGGGCCGAAGGTGGTTTTGGAATAATAACAACTGCAGCCACGCACGTTTCTAAGGATGGACAGGGTTGGGATGGCGAGTTTGGAGTTTTCGACGATTTACATATTAAAGGTCTAAAAAATATGACAAATACCTTAAGGAAAAAGGGTACAATAAGTATTGCACAGATATTTCATGGAGGCATGAGATCTCCTGAAAGGTTAACTGGTGTCACGCCACTGTCAGCCAGTAGAAATAAATGTTCAGAATCGTTCTCTGGATTTTCAAGGGCTGCTATGGAAGAAGACATAATGAGGTTAATCTCAGATTTTTCCGATGCAGCCTTAAGATGTGCAAAATCTGGTTTTGACGGTATAGAATTACATGGTGCGCATGGCTATTTGATTTCACAATTTTTGGGGACAAAAACTAATCGAAGGGAAGATGAATGGGGCGGAGAGATTAACGCCCGTTCAAAATTTTTAATTGAAATTATTCGATCTATCAAGTCAAAGGTACCAGATAATTTTATTATTGGAGTAAGAATTTCTCCGGAAATCAATAATATTGGAATAAATATGCATGACAGCATAAAATTGGCCAAAATATTAACAAACGAAGGACTTGATTTTATTCACTTATCATGTTGGGATTCATTTTCTCGTTCAATTTCTGAACCAAATGATTCCCGTTTAATAACTGAATGGTTTACATCCTCGATCCCAAATTTACCTCCATTAATCTCTACAGGTGCAGTTTGGAATTCTAAAGATGCTAACTCTTTAATCGCTCAAGGTGCAGATTTTATTGGAGTTGCTAGAGTTGCTATCGCTCATCCTGATTGGCCAAAGTATGTTTCTGAGGATAATTATCAACCTCAACTGCCGCCATTTACTTCTTCGCATCTCAAAAGTGTGAGTCTTAGTAATAAATTTGTAGATTATATGAGGTCTTGGGACAATTTCGTACTAGATGGCAAATAATTTAATTATTTTAAATATTATTTCATGGTAAAAATAAAATTATGGAAGTGCTAATATGTTTCAAGATACATTAATTGCAGCTTTTTTTGCTGGAATAGTGGCAATAGTAGTTACTGTGCTAGTTGAAAAATATGGTGGAGCTATTGGAGGTATTCTGGGCACTATTCCAACCACGATTGTTCCTGCATCTATAGGGATGTATTTGGCAAGCAATATTGTGGATTTTAGAACAAGTATGGCTGTAGTACCTTCAGGGATGTTAATTAATGCAATATTTCTAACTAATTGGAAAATTATTCCCACTTATTTTAAAGTTACTAAGAGTAAGTATACCACATTAATTATTATAATTATTATTTCATTATTTATATGGTTATTATGTAGTATATTAGCATTAAATTTAATTAATTTTGTAACCAAAAAAGGTTTATCATCGTATGGAATTGCCCTTTTTGGATTATTCGCCGTTGTTATTCTGGGAATGGTATTCTGTTGGAATATAGGAACTACTCCATCAAGTAACAATCATGTCAACAAATATGCACTAATATCAAGGGGCCTGATGGCAGCATTTGCCATAGGGGCTGCAGTTTGGATTTCTGACCTTGGATATCCTTTAATTGCAGGTATAGCATCAGTATTTCCTGCTATATTCCTCACTAGTATGGTTACATTATGGATTTCCCAAGGGCCCTCTGTTCCAATGGGGGCTGTAGGGCCAATGATGTTAGGAGGATCTTCAGTTGCATTATATTCAATAATTGCCATGTGGTCTCTACCTTATTATGGATTAATCATAGGGTCAATATTGGCATGGGTAAATTCAGTTTTATTGTGTTCGTTACCAAGTTTTTATTATATCAATTGGAGACAAAAAAACAATATCTATTAATTATTTTCTTCCCATATTTTATCTAATTTTAAATATAGGTCATCTATTGTCCCATCATTTGTTATTTGAATATCTGCCATTAGTGCCGTGGCATCAAGGGCTTGACCTGCTTCATCTTTTGATTTAATTTCTTTATTTTCCTGTTTTATGAATAATAATTTATCTAATGGATCTCCAGGGCGGGCCCTATCTTGCAATCTATTCCATCGTCGATCTTCACTGGCTTTAATTTCAATCAATATTAAATCTCCTCTGGACCTTAGTATCTCGACTTCCATTGGTGTTCTTATTGAATCTACTACTGCATCTGCTCCATCTATTATTTCTAGAAGCATCTCTGCCAAAATGCCCCCTCCTCCTTCCTTTCGTAAAGTTCTCCCGCCTTCTATTAATGAATCTCTATTAATCTCTTTATTTTGATTCTTAAGCCATTCTCTTATTGAATCTGAACATGAAACACTCCTCAATCCCTTTTCGGCAAACCAGTTTACTAACGTTGATTTTCCAGATGCATTTCTACCTGTGAGTCCTATTAACATAATACTGCTGAGTAGGGTAAAGGAGATATTGATTTCGTTAAGACCAATATCTTCTTGTACTGGCATATTTCAATTCAGCATCATGAATTGAACGTAAAAGAGACATTCTATCTCCAGCAATATGCCCTCTTAATATTCTAGTTGCTGTCTCTTCTCCCACTCCTCTTCCCATTAAACAAATTATACCATCTAGCCCGTGGGTTTTAATTAACTCAGCATTTTTCATTACCTTTCCTCTTATTCTGGAATCTTTACTTTCAATCATTTCTTTTAATCTATTTTCCATTCTTTCTGGAGAACAAGCAAGCATAGTTCCTCCGCATAACGAACAGGGAAGAATTTTTTTCTCCAACTTTGCAACTCTTTTTCTGGCATTATTATGGCAATTAATGCATATAAGGCTAACTCTTTCATTTATTAATCTTAATTCTAATCTTTCTCTTAGTTCTTTATCTGTCCATGATGGCAGTAACAAGTCCTTTTCGGCTTTAGGTGATATCCCTAGAGGCCCTGGTGGAGTTTGAATTAATTTAATTTCATTATCTTGAATCATTTTTAATGTATCTATAGTTCCATCAATGTCCATCCGTTCATGAAATAATTTATCCAAGGCTTCTTCCACTACAGGAGTTCCTTTGTACCTTTTCATTAAGCCATTTAAATTGACTTTTCGAGGATCTACACCTTTTTTCAAAACTCCCATTTTTTTTGCTACTTGTACAACCCTCCATCTAACTGTACGACTATTTGGAATCGTCATGCGTAGTATGGAAGGTATGGCTACAGCAGGAGTTTGTGTCAACCAATCAATAATATCTGTAGGAGTTGCACCCGGTATCTGAAATGCTATCCTGTATGGATCGATAACAGTTCTACCCATTTTTCCCTCTCGCATAGATCCCATTGCTTGAATAAAATGAGCTAACGTCTCATTTATTTTAGAGCCCTTACAAGTATTCAGTACAATTGTCCCTTTTCGCTCTTCTATGGTCATAGTTTGCCCATCAGGAATCTCGCCAGTGGCTTCTAAATGATCCGAAACAGTAGAAATAAGGACATCTCTAGCAGAGTCACTTAATGGATAATGACTCAGATTTTTTCCACTATTATCTTTATCCATCGCCCCTATTGATACTGCTGTTATTCTTCTTAATTTACCAACTTCTTCAGCAATATTTCTTGGTACAGGGGGTAATTCTCCAGACCATACTGGTGCAGTTCCACTTTCTTTAACTGGGCCAACTAACAATTCTTCTTGTTCAGGGTCTGCATCAATTATTTCCCATGTTCTTCCTGCCATGACAAATCTTCTAGTTTGACCTAGGGAATCTTCACTATCGTCATTAAGAGAAAGCACAAAAGCCTCATCTACGGATCCCAGCGTCTTTCTAGTAACTGCATCCCTTACTCTGTAAGATGTTTTATCCGGAATCATTGAGATATGATTCATTCTATTTTGACCTAATCTGCCCGCAGGGGAAAACCATCCGTTTTTAAGAGAATCCGGAAGTATTTTAATCATTTTTTTTAGCCATTTCTTTTTATCTAAATCTGAATGCTCATCTTCCCACGAAGGTCTCTCGGCAGGAAAATCATCTCCAATCCTTATTGCTAATTCTTTCCATAATTTTTTATTCCATAGTGTTGGATCAGAATTTTGTGGGTCTTCTATGAGTCTGATCAACCATCTATCATCAAGGACTCTAAGGATTGATAGTGTTTTATCATGATGCCAATCATCAAAAATAGAAGTTTTTTCGATTATATCTGTTGCTTTCTTTAGAGGGCATACTCCTTTTTCAATAGACATTTGTAGAAATTGATTGGCCGCAACAATTCTTGGATTTGTTCGCCATTCAACCTCTCCTATTTCTCCCACCATTGCCTTTCTCGCAATTACTGCACATTCTGATATTCCATCAATTTCCCAAGCTAGTATTTCACCAGCACCGGTTCCGCCAAGATAATGCTCTGCTCTGCCGACACGCTGAAGTAAACTTTCTACTGACCTTGGACTTTGTAATTGATGGACTTTTTTTATCGATCCAACATCAATTCCTAATTCTAAACTACTCGTACAGATTAATCCATGTAATTCTCCTTTTCTTAGTGATTCTTCTACCTCTCTTCTAGTTTCAGCTGCTAAACTTCCATGATGTATACCTATATTTAATTCTGGAGATAATTCGATTAACCGTTGTGCTACTGTTTCAGCAGTATTTCTAGAATTTACAAAAACTAAAGCAGGGGCATCCTCAACTAACTTCTTAGATAATCTTCTAAATGCAGCTATCGAATCTGAGGATACTCGCCATTCAACAGATAATGTTTCATCTTCAGATGTCACTGGTTCTTTATGGACCAATACTCTAGTTTCTCTGGGTGCAGGTCCAATTATTGCCCTACCTTCTCCTGAGAACCATTGTGCCACTTCATCTGGATTCCCAACAGTTGCTGATAATCCAACAACTTGAATTTTATTTGGACAATAATCTTGTATTCTTTGTAAGCCAACCAATAATTGTGAACCTCTTTCAGACCCAGCCATATCATGCACTTCATCTAAAATAATTGCTTTGACTCCAGCAAGATGCTCTCTTAATCTACTTCCCAAAAGCATTATTTGCATAGTTTCAGGCGTCGTGACAAGTAAATTTGGAGGTTTTTTGGATTGTTTAACTCTCTCATTTTGAGGTGTATCTCCATGCCTTAATCCCACAGTAAGTCCCAATGGTACCAACATCTTTGATAACCTTCTATCGATATCTCTATTCAATGCTCTAAGAGGTGTGATATATAGGATAGAGAGCGAATCCCAATTCTCAGTCAAGCATCTAGAGACCAAAGGTAAAATTGCAGATTCAGTTTTTCCACTCCCTGTTGGTGCAACCATTAACCTGTCTTTACCAACTAATAAATCCGGTAATGCTGCCTTTTGAATGGGAGTTAATTCCCAACCAAGGTCATAAATCAATTGATTTACTCTTGGATGTAAATCCCTTATGGCCTCCTTCATATGTCTCCGTCTAAGGAAGTTAAAGAAAACCCTCTGTTTAATGATGTAACAATATTCTTATTTTTAACTTCCAAAACTATAATAAAAGGAACTATCTTTATCAATGCATTCCTAGTAGTACTAGAAATGGCGCGCGCAGGTAGAAAACAAGTCGGCCCTATCACTAAATGGTGGAATTCTCAAAGAGAAAATCATTTTCAAATAATTGGCATGATAACAATATTCTCTTTAGCGGTTTTACTTTGGACTTTTTCCTTTCTTTTTATTCTAGGGGGAACTACTGATCCAGATAAAGAAAATTTAGTCCCATACTACTGGTTAGGCTTAGTTTTGTCAATACCTATACTATTTCTAAGTGCACCCGAATTTATGTTCTTTTTGAATCAAAAACAAATTTTACAAGATATATTAAAATTAGAATCAAGGTCAGAAGTTCTCAAAAATAGGAAGGAAGCCGAATCCGCTGCGGATTTACTAGGTGGTAAATACGTAGCAAGATTAAAGGGACTCTATGAAGAATTGGGAATCAAAGTAAAAGGAAAGAGATTTTCAATTAAATCATTACCCTCAAAAAGAATTTCTAATAAAGTAGAAAATATGGATGAGGAGGAATGAAGTGCCCACTTCGGATGACCCGATTGAAAATGAAAATCTCGAATTTGGTATGCTAAGCGATTGGTTAAGAGAAGCATTTCTTGCAATCGGCCTAGTTCTTTTGATTCTTGGTGGTTTATGGGTTGCTACGGGACAATTTCCTCCTATGGTAGTCGTAGAGTCAGGATCAATGATGCATGACACTGAAGATGGCTCCGTAGGCGCTATAGATCCAGGAGATTTAGTCATAGTAATGAATCCATCAAGAAAAAATATCGTAACCTATGCAGAATCAATCCAAGAAGAAAATGAAAACTTTGGATACTCTAGCCTTGGTATGAATGGAGATGTAATTATATTTAGTAAGAATGGAGGTAATGATACTCCTGTGATTCACAGAGCGATTTTGAAAGTAGAATTAAATAATTCAGATAATGGTAAAAAAACTTGGGACGTTTTAGGAACTAATTTAGTAAATGTTAGTATAATCAATTTAACTCTAGATTATCCATGTAAATATCATGGAGGGACGTATAATTTGGAAATTAAAAATTGGCAACCAAATCATAGTGGGTACATTACATCTGGAGATAATTCTGAGACTAATGGATGTAAAATTGATCAGATAGTCGCAACTGGCCAGGATGCAAGAAATGGATTAAAAGATGAATTTGGTAACCCAGTTACTGCCATAAAAGATGAATGGGTGTTAGGCATTGCGTCTTCTGAAATTCCTTGGCTCGGAGCAATCAAGTTATTCACATCCGGTACTCACAACGCTGTAACTGGAGAAACTTGGTCCAACTTATCCATAACTATAGTCATAGTATTGATGACTCCAACAATTTATGAATCATTGATTAGAAATAAAAAATTACTAGATGCAGATGAAGAAGAATAGTTTATGGAAAATATGATAAAATTATTGGTATAATTAGAATAAATAGGAATAAAAAACTACTATTGTTACTAATTTTATCCGCCCATGATTCCAGCTTAATCGGATGAATATCCCTCTTTAATAATAAATCCATTTTCACTAATACTGAATGTACTGCATCCCTTAGTATATGCCCGCCATCAAATGGAACCATTGGTATTAAGTTAGCAAAACCTAACAAAAAATTTATCCATGCAAGCCAAAATAAAAATGTAAATAACATTATCATACCATCTGTTCCAATCAAAGATGCAAACACGCCATCTCCAGCAGAGAGCATTGCCTGTTCTCTTAAATCCATTATTTGTCCTTCTCCAGATAATGGTACTCCCAACATTATTATTGGCATGACGGCAGTATATATCAGAGTTGGAATGATTCCGTTATCACTAATTCCATTTATAATGGGGGAATATCTATCAACTCCTCCTGTACCACTTTTTAATCCTCTAACGCCTAAGAAAGATATATTTGAATCCGGACCTATTCCTTGCGATATTAGAAAATCTTCTGCATCATCCAAATCACATACTGGGTCCTTTTCACATAATCCTATTTCCCATTCATATCTATCAATAAGCGTAATTTCAATATTTCTTTCATTTTCTTCAATGTTTTCATTTATATTTTCCGAACTCCATTGCCCAGATAATACTGTTAAAACAATCTGTTCACCGGGAGAAAAATTATCCATTTCACTACTAAATATATCATAATTAGGTACTGGTTCACCATTCATGTGAGTAATTATTTCATAAGGCAACAAACCACCTTCTGCTGCACCTGTATCGACAATTATTTCTTCTGCATGAACTCCTGGATTTTTTGCGACAAATCCGGTTGCAGTCGAAGATAAAAGAATAATTACCAAATATGTTGCAAACAAATTTATTGATGGGCCAGCTGCAAATAATCTCATCCTATCTCTTCTAGGTGCCCTATACATTTCTTCTTGCTCAGGTTCGGCAAATGCCCCCATTGGTAATGGACCCACTAGAAGTAGGCCAAAACTCCTGATTTTCATCCCATGCGCTCTGGCTTGAATTCCATGACTGTATTCATGAATTACTATGGCTATTATTAATGCTAAAACCGGCCACCAAAATGGTACAAAACTCGTTACTCCGGGTATTAGTAGTAAATCTTGAGGAGGTATCGGATCATTAGGGGGATTCGCAACACTGCTTCCAAAACTTAGCAATAACAGTAATATTACTCCTGCCATTACAAATAAGCAAACCCAAATTGATATTTCCCCATAAACTCTCCAGAATTTTCTCTTACTAGAAATTACATCTAATACTTTCTGGCCTTGTTTTGTTCTCAACATAAGTATAATTCCCAAAACTCTTGTGGCATCCCATTTATCTAAAATGCCATTTTCTTCTAGGAAAATTAGGCCAAAATACCAAATAGCAATCGCTATAACAATCAGAGGTGAATTAGTAATCTGATACAAAATAAACAATAATATCAATGGAAGGAGCAAACTATTGCCTCTCCTTTCTTGTTCTTTCATAGATACGGGTTAGTACGTACCTTCTTCAATCCGTTGCCCAATATATCACAAATGACATTAGGAAAAACAATTCCGCAGGTACATGGATAAGATAATTAATAATGCTGATGACATGCTTAAATCATCATACAAATCATTAAAAATCAAATCAGAAAGTGTTGAGAAAATATTATATCAAGCTAAATTAGAAGGTGTTAAATCAAAAATTATCAATTTAGAAGAAAACTTCAATAATATAGAGAAAAATCTATCAGGATTGAATTAAAGTAGGCAACTCTGGTAAAAATTCGGTTAGTGGCTTTTGAATATTTTGTAAATTATCTGATCCACAAACTAATGCAATAAATCTATTTAATGGCATTCCCTTTTCCCAACCTAAATATGGCGTTCCATTTCTAGTTAAGGGTAACGGAGGAATTTTTCTAGAAACCTGTCTTAATTTACCTGTAAGTTTTACTCCTTCAACTCTCATTATTCTCCAACTATCTCCACGAACGCCCTTCAGCCTATATGCATATAAAGGCATTAAATTACATCTATTGCCGACTTCTTTCAAAGAATTATATTGATCCACAGTTCTTCCTGAAAGATATAATTTATTTTTCTTCGAAGATTTAACTTCAATTGGAAAACACATATCTCCCCTAAGTACTAACAAATCACCAGTCCCTTCTGAACCACTGCCGGGGGCTCTAACAACTAGAAATGGCCTTTTTAAAACCTGCATCATTTGTGCTCTTTCAATTTCAGTACAGGATTTTATAATTGCCCTAACTCCTTTGAGTTCTCCAGCTAAAACGCATCTCAACTCTCTCTCGTAATTTACTCCCATGGGTGAAGCGCATTGTGAGGGTACTTGACTACATCGCATCCAAATAATACTTAATCTACTTTTTTTAGAGGTATTAAGATAGTCATATATTGGATTTTTCATAATTTTATAGTTTAAATTAATACACTGCCACCATAGTTGATTAATATGGCGTTAGTCGTTATACGCACTAAAGATTTTCAACTTGCATACAGATTAATCAAAAAATTACGAACTTTAAAAATATCTCATATACAATTAGAAATAAATCAAATAATTCCAATAGGCACTCTCCTATGGTTCGGTACCCCCGAAGAGGTTAACACTTCTAAGGATCCTAATGGCGTAGCATGTAGCATCAATAATATTGATTACGTAGTTAACAAAACTCTGAATAAAATATTGGCAGGACCAGACGTCAAAATACTGACCTTTGGCGTTGATTCAGGTCCCAGGCCAGGTTTGGCTTGGTTTACTGATGATAGATTAATTGGCTCGAAACAACTAGAATTAGTGGATGAAGTAATAGATGAAATAATAAATACTGTAAATCAAATATCTCCAAAATTTCCCGATAAGACGTTAATAAAAATTGGAAATGGCCATAGGACAATTTCTAATAGGATTGTAAATGAATGTCTAAATAATGACTTTCAGGTCCAATTAATAGATGAAAAACACACATCTTTGGGTTCAAGGCATGATCATGTTTCTTCCGCTAAGAGTATAGGGCTGAAACATGGAATTCTCATCTGTGATAAATTAGAAATAGTACCAACTAGGGGAGAAGTTAGGGAAATACAAAGAATAAGTAGACTTGTTAGTGAAGGTAAAGCAACTATCCCTTCAAACTTAGCTATCTCAGTTGCAATAGGTAACTTATCACTAATTGAAGCGGTTAAATTACATTCTAAGTAAATTTACTCAAATTTACCTTTTCTAAAATCTCTAGTTCTTTCTATTCCTGGCATCTGATCTTCGCCTTCTCTGTAAATTGTTTTCATATTATTAAGAAAATTATCTTCATGAGTAACTATCAAAACCATTCTTACTCCAGGGTCTTCTTCGGCGTCCATCCACTTTAGTATTATTTCCATAGTTTTTCTTGCACCTTCTCTATGTGGGTATGCAAAGACATCCATTCCAAGAGGAGGCAAAACTAATGTTTCCCTTGGTTCCAATTTCGATACTTCCTCAAATAAAGCCTCATAAGAATTTTTTAGTAATTCTCTTCTAAAATTATCCTGCGTTGGTCTCCTGCAATCAGGTCCGACAACATGAACTAAATTCTCAGCTGGTAAATTAAATCCGGGAGATGAAACTGCTTCTCCAACTCCACAGGGTTGTAGATTTTCTTTTCTTCTCTCCTTTGCTATATTTGTACAGAATTCTCTTAACTCAGGTCCTGCAGCCAACTGCATCCTTTCATCTAATCCCTCTCTACCTGCAAGCCTATTATTGGCCGGGATGACCATAACGTCACCTTTTATGGTCGTGATATTCCCAAATACTACTCTAACTTGACCATGTTTACATTCTCTGACTATAACAACTTCCGCCATATTTCATCGAGAAGAGGTCATCGGATATCTACTCATCGCATATAATGAACTCATTATTGAGCGAAGACTTGATGCGCTTTTACCTCTTCGAGTGAAATATGTCGTCCAGTTACGTTCTAATTAATGTTGAACCAGGCTCAGAATCGAATGTCTTTGAAAAATTATCAAAACTAGATTTTATTTCAGATATAAATCATCTTTTTGGTGATTATGATATAATCGTAAAGATAGAAGCCGAAGGGATTGGAATTATTGCTGGCTTAGTCGTATCCTCAATCCGTCCAATTGATGGAATATTCAATACTAAAACCTTAGCATGCGCAGAATTTTAAAAACTCTTGTAATTCATTTACTTACAATAGGGGCACAGTACATCGTTTAATTGCCCAAAAGTTAATTATCTAATACCAAATCCAAAGATTTGGAGATACGATAATGAATGAAAAGAAATATTTTGTTTTAATGAAAGATGGAAATGACACTACTCAAGTTTTCCATAGTAAACACCCCCGAGGTGCAGCATTGAAAGCAGCCTCTAGAGGGGAGACCGACATAAGCCTCAGAGAGAGAGGTACTAATCGTGTGCATGTTTTCACAGGTGAGAAAAAAATGGTTGCAAAACCGGCAAGTGCTCCTGATTGGTTACCTGATAAAATTAATAAAGCAAATGTTAAGAAAATCCGAATTGATAGGATTTAATTTTTATTTTCTTATTCCTAATTTTTTAGCTAATATTGCTAAAGGATCGTAATATTCTGTCACTACTCTTTCTTTTAATGGAATTATGGCATTATCTGTGATATTTATTCCTGCAGGGCATACATCTGTACAACATCTGGTAATATTGCAATAACCTATTCCAAAATCTTCTTTTATTTCCGGAATTCTATTTTCAGTATCCAAAGGATGCATCTCTAATCCCGCCAATCGAACAAAAAATCTCGGGCCTGCAAATTCATCAAACTTTTCATGTTCCCTCAATACATGGCATGTATTTACACACAACATACATTCGATACAAGATCTAAATTCTTGAATCCTATTTGCTTCCCTCTGATTGAAATTCCAATCTAATTCTTCTGGACCATTTATTGGAACCATTTTTTTATTCATTTCATATGCCCATGACGTGTCTGTAACTAAGTCCCTGGTTAAAGGGAATGCTTGCATTGGTTTTACTAAAATGGGCTCACCTTCTTCAGTTTCTTCTAATATGTCTTCCATTCTGGTCATGCACATAAGGCGAGGCTTGCCGTTTACTTCGGCTGAACAGGACCCGCATTTACCTGCTTTACAGTTCCATCTACAAGCTAAATCTGGAGCATGTTCAGCTTGTATTCTATGTATCACGTCTAAGACTACCATGCCGTCATCCATTGGTACAGTATAATCTACCATTTCACCAATGATGTTGCCATCATTATCGGGTTCTCCACGAAAAATCTTGAAAGTAATATCTTCAGTCACAATTACTCCTCCTCATGAAAATCGTCCGCATCTAATAATTTTTTCAAGTCTTCATCCATTGGAGGGTACCTACGATGCTCAATAGCCATAACATCTTTTTGGGTAATCACACTGTTCATTTTCCCCCAATATTTGTAATCTGGAACTGGAAAATCTTCCCTGGTGTGCCCGCCTCGAGATTCTTCCCTATGGAGGGCAGCCAATGTACACATTCTACTGACATCTATCATTGCATCAATTTCTAAAGATTGATGCCACCCAGGGTTGTATATTCTACTATTTCCTGATGAGGTATTCCTTCCGCGAATTTCTAATTCATTCAGATCCAATAAAGCTTCTTTGAGCAAACTTTCCGTACGTATTATTCCTACTTTGTTCTGCATCATTTCTCTTAAATCTTCAACAACTTTTGCAGGGTTTTCACCACTTTCTCTATTAAGGGGTGCCAAAGTATCTTCAATCGCCTTATCAATTTCAGATTCGTCAATAATGGAAAAATATTCTATTTCTTTGGCTCTTTTTGCAGCATAACCTCCGGCTATTTTTCCAAAAACAATCAAGTCAGATAATGAATTTCCTCCTAACCTATTTGCACCATGTAGTCCTGTAGCGGCTTCTCCTGCTGCATACATTCTAGGGACCGTAGTTTCCTGGGTTTCAGGATCAACTATTATGCCACCCATTACATAATGCGCGGTTGGCCCAACTTCCATTTTTTCAGTTGTTATGTCTACTGCAGCCAATTCTTTGAACTGATGATACATTCCAGGTAATTTCTTCTTAACTTCTTCAGGGTTTCTCCAAGAGATATCTAGGTATGCACCACCATGTTCACTCGATCTTCCAGCATCTCTTTCAGCATTTATGGCCTTTGCAACAACATCTCTCGTTAGTAATTCAGGAGGCCTTCTTACGGTTGCTAATTTTCCACTAACTATTTCGGAAACCCATTCCAACGCTTCCTCTTCGGTTTCTGCAAATTCGTCTTTATACATTTCAGGGACATATTCAAACATAAATCTATTACCTTCAGAATTAGTTAACATGCCTCCTTCGCCACGAACACCTTCTGTAACCAAGATGCCCTTGACCGAGGGTGGCCATATCATGCCTGTTGGGTGAAATTGAATGAACTCCATATCTCCCATTTCAGCACCTGCCCAGTATGCTAGGGCATAACCTTCCCCGGTATATTCCCAAGATCCAGAACAAACTTCCCAACATCTTGTTGCGCCTCCAGTTGCCATAACAATTGTTTTAGCCTTGAAAACGTGCAAAGTACCATCATTTCTATTATATGCAAAGCAACCAGATACTTTACCATCTGTCTTGAAGATTTTACGAACAGTAAATTCCATGAATATGTCCATTCCCATGTGTACGCCCTTCTCTTGTAATGTCCGTATAAGTTCCAGTCCAGTCGCATCTCCAATGTGCGCTAGCCGTGGGTAAGTATGGCCTCCAAAATTTCTTTGATTTGTAAGTCCCTTTTCAGTCCTATCGAAAACAGCACCCCATGTTTCTAATTCTCTAATTCTATCAGGTGCCTGTTGAGCGTGTATTTTTGCCATCCTCCAGTCATTGAGGTATTTGCCGCCTTTCATTGTATCTCTAAAGTGAATTTTCCAATTATCTCTTGGATCTTTATTTCCTAATGCAGCAGCAGCTCCTCCTTCAGCCATCACAGTATGGGCTTTACCAAGCATCGATTTACAAATCATAGCAACACTTACTCCACTCTTACTGGCCTCAATAGCTGCCCTAAGTCCAGCTCCTCCTGCGCCAATTATCACAACATCGTGTTCGTGAATTATATATTTTTCATCCATTAAAATACCTCAGATAATTATGATATAAGGGTCGGGAATAATTCCTTCAGCCACGGCCCAAACAAACAAGTCTCCGATGAAAACCATCCCTAAGCTGGTCCAAAACCAAAAAGAATGATCAACATTTATATTGCTAATTTTGATATATATTCCACCCATAATACCGGAAATTCCGCCTCGCCATTGATTCATACTTCCTCCAAATAAATGTCTAAAAGCATGGCAAGAGCCAACATACATCAATAATAAAATTGATTCTACGGCGAGAACTACCGTTCCAACTGATATCCCAAAACCTTCTTTTTCAGTACCATTAAAAAAATGCATAGTATGGTACACGTCAAAAATCTTCATTGATAGTATTATTATTGCTAGATACAACATGTACCTGTGAATATTGTTTAATATGAATAATCCAGTTTCACCCTTGTATCCAATGCGATAGTTTATTTCTGGCTTGGAAACTACACAGGCAGTGGGATTTTGAAAGAATACTCTATGATATACTCTGCGCATGTAATAACAAGTTCCTCTAAATCCAAAAGGGATCCATAAAATCAATAATGCAGAATTCATCCAATTTGGAGTTTTCAAGTCAAATAAATGAATAACATCTGGAGAAAAGATTGGGGAAGTGACTCTATGATTGTCATATTGAATTTCACCATCCCACAGTGTTACACGGAATGTAGTGTATACGAGAGTTAGAGTAAGTGCAAAAGCCATCCAAAAAGGTTCAGTCCACCACTTGTCTACTCGATCTGTGATTCCAAATCCTCTTTGTATTGGAAGTTTTAATGAATTTGACATCCTAAAATCTTCCCAATAGTATGGCCCAAAAGCAGGGAGGAAATAAGTGATTGCTTTTCTCCATGACAGAATTTTTAGATATTTTATTCAATATTTTTATAAGTATCTTTTCAATATTATGTATCAATGGTTGGATTAGGGGACATTGAAACTTCAATTTGCATAAATTGTGGCTTTATGCCTGGGGTATGGCTGCCAACTATTCCATGCCCGGAATGCGGCGAACCTTTCCTTTAGGACAAAGCCGAATAATCAACATCTGCTTCTATGAAATCTATTTCTTCTACATCCATTTGGGCAAGTTGTAATTTACCAGATAATTCATCATTTACAGCATGCCAATATGAGTATGATTCTATGACCCATATTCCAGATTCTCGTGTGCCATTTCCACTACCTTTAACTCCTCCAAAAGGAAGGTGGGCTTCCGCACCTGTTGTAGAATTATTTATGCCAGTCATTCCAGCCTTAATTCCCGTCTTAAATCTATATGCTTCTAGTCTATCATTAGTGTATATTGCACTGGATAATCCATATGGAGATGCATTGGCTAGATGTAATGCATGTTCGAAATCAGTTGCCTTCACCAAAGTAATCGCAGGTCCAAAAATTTCTTCATGAAAACATTCCATATCTTCAGTCACATTTGAATAAACATGTGGCCACATGTAAACTCCTTCCTCTGGAGTTCCAAGGAAATTATCAGGTTTATTTTCTGTTGTAATCCTTCCATTACCCCATAATTTAGTCGCACCACTAGAGTCACACATCTCTAATGCTTTAAGAAAATCAATTGCATATCTTTCAGATAACATTGGCCCATATAGTACTCCATCGTACTCCATAGAATCTCCTATTGTGGTGGATCTTACTTTGTCCATTAATTTATTAACAAATTCGTCATATATGTCCTCATGAATGATTAAATTACCTAGGCTTGTACATCTTTGCCCTGCAGTGCCAAAGCCTGCCCAATATGCGCCTTCAATTGCATTCTCAAGATCCGCACTTGGCATTATTACTAAGGGATTTTTGCCCCCCAATTCTAAACTAGCTGATACTAGATTCCTACCACAAACTTCTCCAATCATTTTTCCTACCGAAGTACTTCCAGTGAAGCTAATTTTATTCACTAATCCCTCATCCACTGCATCAACAAGGTACTGGCCTGCTCCACTACCCTTGCCATGAACTAGATTAATTACTCCATTTGGTAATCCAGCCTCATGCATAATTCTTGCAAGCATAAAAGAAAGAAGAGGCGCATCTTGTGGAGATTTCCAAACACACGTATTTCCACACATAATTGCAGGTATCATTTTCCAAAATGGGACCGCTGCTGGGAAATTACATGCATTAATTATCCCACAGACCCCCAATGGTCGCCTATACGTAAATAATTCTTTATCGGGTAATTCTGAATTCACTGTTTGCCCATAAAGTCGACGGCCTTCAGATTGAAAGAAGAGACATGTATCAATCGCTTCTTGCACTGAACCAGCACTTTCTTTCAATGTTTTTCCTATCTCTCTAGTCTCTAATCGTACTATGTCATCCTTATATTGCATCAATAATCTACCCATATTTCCAATTATTTGGCCTCTAGTTGGGGCCGGAGTCGATGACCAAGATCCAAATGCTTCTGTTGCAGCACTGATTGCATCGTGCACATCTTCTTTTGAGGATAGAGGAAATTCTCCTAAGCAATCCTTTAACAATGCTGGATTAAAACTTTCAAATTTTTCCCCATCACTTGATTGTCTCAATTCACCATTGATTATATTGTACCCTCGGATCTTCGCCCTACCCTTTGGATTTTCACTTTCTATAATTTCAAAACCTGTCTCGAGAACATGAGTCATGTGCTTGGGATAGACCCGACTTTGATAATCCTGCTGAATATTTCTTTTTACAACTTAAATAAAATCAAAAGACAATTTTTAGTTAGTAGGTTTAATTACCCCAAAGTTTCACAAGGCTTTGTTAGGGGTTATTGGAGTGGCGGCAGATACATCAGATTCTCTTACTTTGAGAGTAGCAAAAGCAATTCCGAGCGACGTGGGACACGGACGTGCAAGAGTTCCCTTTGATAACGACTTAAATCTTAAACCCGGAGATATCGTAAAAATATCCGGAGATCAAGATACGGCAGCTATAGTTTGGAGATGTAGGCCAGAAGATGCTAATTTAGGAGTTATTCGTATAGATGGAATAATTCGAAAAAATGCTGGTGTGAGTTTAGGAGATAGAGTTACTATTTCCAAAGTAGAAACTCAACCATGTACTAGATTAGTATTAAGTCCAGTAATGGCTAAACAACAAAAAGTAAGATTTGGACCTGGAATTGAGGGTTTTGCTCGCAGAGGTCTTAACAAAAGGCCAGTTGTTGCAGGAGATAGGATTTTCATACCAGGTATGACCTTATTCGCCGAAGCACTTCCTTTTGCAATTGTCCAAACTAATCCAAAAGGTATAGTTCAAGTTTTACCAGATACTGAGATAATAATCAAAGAAGAACCGGTAGGCCAAGAAGAACAGGAAATTATCCATTCTATTTCATATGAAGACATAGGAGGCATTGGTCAACAATTACAAAATATTAGAGAAATGGTAGAATTGCCATTAAAACATCCAATTTTATTCCGTAGATTAGGTATAGATCCGCCGAGAGGAGTTCTTCTCCATGGCCCACCGGGGACAGGTAAGACACTAATAGCGAAAGCAGTTGCATCAGAAACCAATGCACATTTTCAATCAATAAATGGGCCAGAAATAATTTCAAAATATTATGGTGAAAGTGAAAAACAACTAAGAGAAATTTTTGATGAAGCAGCTGCAAATTCCCCTGCTATCATTTTTATTGATGAATTAGATAGTATCGCTCCAAAAAGAGAGGACGTGAGTGGAGAAGTCGAACGAAGAGTTGTAGCACAATTACTAACTCTTTTGGATGGAATGCAAGGAAGGGATAACGTTGTTGTAATTGGAGCCACTAATCGCCGAGATGCAATTGATCCTGCTTTGAGGCGACCAGGTAGATTTGATAGAGAATTAGAAATAGGTGTCCCTGATAAGAATGGAAGGGCGGAAATACTTGCAATTCATACCAGAGATATGCCAATAAGTGATGATTTTAATGCTGAATGGTTATTAGATAACACATATGGATTTGTAGGAGCAGATATTTCTGCATTAGTACGCGAGTCGGCAATGAAAGCATTACGTAGATATTTGCCAGAAATTAATTTAGACGAGGATGAGATACCGCCAGAAGTTATTGAAAAAATGGAAGTCAAGATGGAAGATTTTCATTTAGCAATTAAAGATATTGAACCCAGTGCTCTAAGGGAAGTTTACATCGAAGTTCCCCAAGTAAGTTGGGATCAAGTAGGGGGCTTAGAAGAAGTAAAAGAAAGACTCAAAGAAAGTATTGAATGGCCGTTGAATAGGCCCGAGTCCTTTGAACACTTTGGGATTAAACCTCCAAGGGGCATAATCCTTTTCGGAGCACCCGGTACTGGAAAAACTTTGATTGCAAAAGCAATAGCCAATGAAGCAAGAGCCAATTTTATCACAATTAAAGGGCCAGAATTAATTTCAAAATGGGTGGGAGAATCAGAAAAAGCTGTTAGAGAAGTTTTCAAAAAAGCCAAGCAGGCGAGCCCATCTATTATATTTTTAGATGAATTTGAAAGTATTGCTGGCATGAGAAGAAACAACTCTGGAGATGGATCAGACGCCATGAACCGAGTAGTAAATCAATTACTAAGTAGTATGGATGGAGTTGAATCAATGGAAGGAGTAATTGTAGTTGCGGCTACTAATAGGCCGGAAATGATAGATCCCGCATTACTCCGTTCAGGTAGATTTGAAAGAGTCCTACACATACCTCCACCAGACAAAGAATCAATAAAGCAAATCTTGAAAATTCATACTGCAGATATGCCGTTAGGTAAATTCAATGTAGATGATTTTGCTTCAAGATTGGATAATTATACCGGTGCAGATATTGAAGCAATATGCAGGGAATCCGCCTTAATTGCTATGCGCGCCAATAAGAAAACTGTCTCAAAGAAATTCTTTGAACAAGCTATTGAAAGGGTGAGGCCAACAGTTACTCCAGAAATGATGGAGTATTATGGCCGTATGGAAGCAACTCTGACTAGCGGCTTAGAGTCCGTCAAGAGGTCAAATAACTCTGCCGGCATGGAATCTGTTTGAGGTAAAAAAATTGCCTACAACATTCAGTCTAGAGATATTGCGGAAAAAAGTTATTGATATTGCTGGGGATGTTTTGGGCACTCTTGCCGATTTTAGTATTGATGAGGTATCAGGCGATGTTGTTGATATTTTAGTAGCAGTAGATTCTAGCATTGATCTAAATATGCTACCATGGGATACTGTTGATGGGCTACTTTCGATACCCATTGAAGAAATAGATAACATCGGAGCAAAAGTTCAATTAAAGCGTTAATCTATGATGCGCACTTGTTCATAACTTCACAACGGTCTTAAGATGAACTTAATGCTCATTGATTGATATAAAGTATCGGTGGTCTTGAATATGGTCGATTGGAAACGTATTTCTAGACGAATTTCTTCTAAAAAATATCGCCGCAATGCCCTTGTTTTATCGTTTTGGGGGCTACTATTAACTTTGGTTTTGTCCATCGCTTTTTCCTATGTTGTTCCCGGCGAAACGCAACAGTCAGCATACGGTAATGATTGGAATGATTTGGGTTCATTTAGGGGTGAATTAAATAATTTAGGGATACCTACTACTGCATTAGTTTCAAGCCCTTTATTGTTAAGTGAAGTTGAACACCCCGAAGAATCAATATTTATAATATCCGGCGTTGAAAGAGATACAATTTCATTACCTAGGTTCACTGGAGATGATGATTTCATTCAATTTTCAGAAGGAGATGGTTACACTTCTTCTGAGATAATATCAATAGAAAATTTTGTCGAACGTGGTGGGACCGTTTTATTGATGGATGATTTCGGATATTCTAGTAATTTAGCCAGTGAATTCGGCCTTGAATATACTGGACATAGTCTGTATGATGGCGAGGCTTATGATCGAAATCTTGGCTATAATTTTGTATGGGTAAATACTACTTCAACCTACAATTTTACATCTACTCCTGGTTCTCAAAATTCTGTTAACCCCTGTATTAGAGATTTAGATAATGATGGATTTATTGATTTATTGGATAATGATCCTACAAATCCTAATACTCCAAATCAAGTCATAAATCTAAATAATGTAGGATTATGTGCCCATAGATTTGATAGCGATACTGGGGAATGGGATTTCTCAGAAAATTATAATTTATTGACTAATGGACTATCAGCATTTGAGAAAACATCGGCATATAATCCATCTGAACATCGTTATGTAATTGCTAAGACAACTCTCGATTCATGGTTAGATAATAATGATGATGGGAATTATACTATAGGTGGTTATGAGGCACTAGGTATACAGGGAGATGAACAAGGGCCTTTTCCAGTCTATGTAAGATATTGTGATAGTATTCTTTGTAGGTCGGCAGACTCTGGAAGAGTTCACTTTGTATCTGATGGTTCAATGTTGATAAACTCACTTTATGATCCAGAATATGATGAAAAATATTCTGGATTAATTCCTTCTAACGATAATCGTAAATGGGCCCTCGATATAATTGCTGAATCATTATTAATTGAAAATTCCGGCACCAATGTAAGTTCTAATGCTTTGGTCATATTTGATGAGAGTAGACACCAACAACCAACTATCTTTGGAGATATGTATAATTTAATTTATTATTTGTTAATTTATTTTACTAATGATTGGATGGCAATGGTAATATTATTTATGATTTTATTTATATCACTAGAGGCGATAATAATTAGAAAAGAAGATCCCGAAGATTGGCGGCACATATTTAGAATTATTTATTATGGATTCGGCGATGCAAATAGATATGAATATTATCAAAAATCAGATAAAATACGGCAAGTTTTGTTGACTAGAGTTCGGAACTTAAATACTCTTTCTAGGGAGGAATTTGATGCACTGCCCGCAGTTGAATTGCAAAAGATGGTGCAAGATCCAGTTTTAATTAGATTCATATTTGAAGATAGGAAATATAGGGCCGATGAACTTGTTGGAGTTGTTAAAAGAATCAAAGATTGGGGAAACGTAGATACATAGGTGAGGTAAAATGTGGACACGTAAAGGTACAATTATACTCGCTAGTGGGATTAGCCTGATTTTAATTGGAATGATGATTTCTAATTTCCAATTTATAATAATTGGATTAACTTTTATTGCATTTTTATCTATAAATGGATGGGTAGATGGTTATGCCGATTTGGAAATAAAACGTGAATTATCTGCATATAATGTTTACAAAGGGGATAAAATAATGGTCGATCTTACAATTTCTAATAAATCTTACAGGAGAACACAACAGATAGAAATTTTTGATAACGTTCCCCATGAAATGAAATTACACCAGGGCATAAATCAAATGCGAATGAATTTAGGACCTGGTCAAAGTACCAAAATAAGTTATTATGTAAGATGCCCATTACGTGGGTATTATACAATCGGGCCAGTATCAGTACGTTATAGAAATTTTTTCAATCTATTTGTTAATGAATCTCAAATAGATTCACGGTCGGATATCACTGTTTTTCCACAGGTTAGAGATATTGAAGAGGCATTATTGAAATCAGATGTTCCAAATATGTATACGGGTGCAACAACATTGAAAACTCCTGGGCCCGGAATGGAGTTTTATTCTCTCAGAGAATATATTCCTGGTGATTCGTTTCGTTCAATTAATTGGAAAGCATTTGCTAGAACAGGTGAATTGATGGTTAACGAAAAGACAAGGGATGCAGTTACTGATGTTTTCATCATTCTTGATACAAGGGATGTCTCTAGGATCGGTACAGTTTTGAAGAATTCTTTGGAAATGGGATCAGTTGCAGCCGCATCTGTATCTAGTCATTTCTTGAAAAGAAGAGATTCGGTTGCACTAGTAACATACGGGGATAAGATGGATTATCTTGGACCAGAAACTGGAGATAAACAGAATTTCAAAGTTTTGAGCAATCTTGCATCTGTTACGTCTTCTGGTACAATGCCTCTACAAGCAGTAACTAATGCTATTATTTCCCGTATAAGTCGTGGTTCACCAATATTCATAATCAGTAGCCTTGAAGGAGACGGAACTACATTGCCCGCAATTCGAAGTTTAGCTGGTAGAGGTCATGAAGTTGTTGTATTGTCTCCGAGTAGTATAGATTTAGAGAGATTAGTTAGTAGAATACCTCGTCTTTCATATGAAGTTTTAAAATTAGAAAGGCAAAATAGACTAACAGCAATTTCAGGTTATGGGGCCAAGGTTATTGATTGGATGCCTGATATTGAATTAGCCCAAGCTCTTATGCAGGTCAAAAGTTCTTAGAAAATAGGAGATTTAGGTATGGATATAGTTGAAAAACATAAATCAAATGAAACCTTACATATTCCTGCACTAAGAAAAAAATGGCAAATTTTGACTTTTCAAATCATATCAACATTTTCACTTCTTGTCATAATGTTCCGAATGAATGAGATATATGGATCTTGCACGGATGAATTTATTCTTGCTGCCGAAGGATCGCAATATTGGTGCCCTGCATATGAGCATACTAGAGGATTAATATGGTTAAGTAATAGTAATAATTTGCTTATACCCAATTTTCTTTTAGGAATCGGTCAGACTGGGATTTCGTCATTTTCAGGTCCTCTGATACTTTGTATATTAGCAACTTTTGGTAGATCTTATTTATTATTAAAAAGTGATAAAATACAAAATGATATAAAGAAAATTACCCTCATAATTTTAGCAACATGGATATTACTGCCTTTCTTATTTTCATGGTTCTATTCAATGGCATTTAATGGCATCGAATTACCCTTCAAGCATTATGATTCATTATTGGCCCCCTTATCATTTATGTTTGAATTAATATTCTTAGGAATAGTATTTGCCCCTGTTATGGCAGGAATGATGGGAATCTGGGGATTATCTAGAAAATTAATAACTTGGGCTATGGGTTATTTTTTATTAGTAATTGGAGTTCATGCTTTACTAACTTTTGAAGATATTTCTGGTGCTTTCGATTTAGGATTACAATCCTTACCTTCTCAAATTGGAGAATCTACTATGCTTGGAGGGCTAATATCTCCACTTGCGTACGATCTTCTGGAGATTTCAATCTTATTGCTGATATTTCTCGAATCGGGATTAGCTGCAATTACTCATCTTGAATATGCGATGTCTCTTCCAGAAGGTTCTAAAAATGATATAGAATATATCAAACAATTTAATAATGTTATAAATTCTCACCTAATCCATTTCTTCGTAATCGTATTCTTAGTCGCATTTACTACCGCCCTCGCTCTCGAATTTGATGATTTATTGGTGTCTTTTGTAGGTTTTATGCAAGGTACACAATGGTCGGGGCAAGTCAAAGAATCACTGGAGTTACAGATGACATATGGAAAAGTAATTTCTGCAAGTCTTTTCATGTTAGTCATCGCAGGAATGAGGTATGTAGTTCCATGGCAAAGAATAATTGGCATTATAGAATCTAATTTAAACAATCTACGTTCTTAATTTATTTAAAAATAAAATAGTTAATAATTTTCAATGAGATGAAATTACCAACTAGTGGGGAGATTAAAATTAAAACTGATAATGATATTAAATTTGAATATGCTCCTGTATAATTTTGAATTAATTCTGAAAAATATGGAGAAATTAAATAGCATAAGTAAAGTGTAAAAATGAGACATATTCTATCTATCCAAGGTGTAGATAATTTTCCAATCTTTTCCATCCTTAAAGGTAATGACCCTACATCATCCATGCTCACCTGAAGATATTTCTAGTCATCAATCCATCGCTATAATTTTACTATCTATTAATGAATGGATTCAATAGAAAAACCTTCGAGCATCCTATATGTGTGCTGCTATCTCAGTTGAGAGATGTAGTAAATGTCCCTCTCAATCAATACTTTATCAAGTATATAGTGGCCAACATTTATGTGGCAAATGCCTAAGTGATTCAGTTCGAAAAAAGACTTCAAGGGAACTAAGAAAGCAACTAATATTGCCTAAAAATGCCCGCCATGATGACGGAACTCCATTTAGACTTCTTGTAGCAATTTCTGGAGGTAAAGACTCAGCAGTCTTACTTTCATTAATAGTAGATATAATCGGTAAAAGGAGAGATGTTGAGATAATTGCAGGTTGTGTTGATGAAGGAATAGATGGTTACCGCAAACCTTCCATGGAATGCGCAATAGAACTATCAAAAACTCTTGGAATAAAATTTGTTTCTATTAGTTATTCTGAATTGGGGTATGAAGAAATGGATACTGTAGTTTCTAAGATGCCGAGAATGAGTGAATTGCATGATGAAGCCAAGGGGATGATGCCATGTTCTTTCTGTGGAGTATTTAGAAGGCAAGGATTGAATGCATTAGCACGTAAAACAAATGCAGATATTATGGCATTAGGTCACAACTTAGATGATATGGCTCAATCTATATTGATGAATCTCCAGAAAGGAGACATAGAAAGATCAGTCAGATTAGCCCCTCATACAGAATCTCCTCTGGAAGGCCTTACTCCCAGAATTGTTCCTTTAAGATGGATACCAGAACAAGAGATACATGCACATGCGGTGGTATCTAAGTTACCCTTTTTCCATGGGGATTGCCCTCATGCGCCCGGTGCAATGAGGCAATTAAGCCGTGATATAGTTGCGGATTTAGAGGAACAAACACCTGGTGCCAGACATGGATTATTACATTCTTTGGAGGAAATTCGACGCCTCTATAACAATAGTAACGATATAATAATTTCAAAGGCTAAAAAATGTTCAATTTGTAATGAAGTAACAAGTCGTGAAATTTGTCAAGCATGTACAATGAAAAAATGGCTATCTGAAGCTTAATTATATTATTCGTTCATGTATCTCAGCCATATCTTGGATTTTACCACAATATGAGCATCTTATCTCTACTGGACTTCTGCTTACGACTCGCAGCCTCTGAGGCAAAGGTTCTCTTTGGTTTTGAGTTATACAATTGGAAAAAGAACATTTTATTATATTTACTAATTCATCACTCAATCCAACCTGTCTTTTTTCAGCTACCCCATAGTTTCTAATGATTGCAACAGACGCCTCAGAAGCTATTATCGCTAACCTATCTAATTCTTCTTGAACTAACTCCCTATCTTCTATTTTTAGTACATCTTTACGGCCTAATTTATCACTCGGAACATTCATAACTAATGATATTGGATTAGATATTCCAGATTCCAATCTTAACATTCTGAGGACTTGAAGGGCCTGACCTCCAGGAATATGGTCAATAACAGTACCATTGCAAATTGCAGTCACTCTTCTCATTTCTGCATCACTCATTTACAAAACCTCCCTTGAAATATCAATTCCCAAACTTTTGCAAAGTAATGCCATTCTAGTAGGTATTCCATTAAACGCTTGTTCGAAATACATGGCGTGTTTTGTAGAATCAACGCTCGGGTGAATTTCATTTACTCTTGGAAGAGGATGCATAATTATCATATTTTCTTTTGATCCTATTAAATCAGATTCAGTAAGTGTGTATATTTCAGATACCTTGGAATATTCATCTTCATCTGGAAATCGTTCCTTTTGAATTCTTGTCATGTATATCACATCGGAGTCTTTTATTTGCTCATATAATTGATCAGTTTCAGTCACAATTCCTCCTAAAGATTTCAAATCACTAACTATTTCATTAGGCATTTTCAAAGATTCAGGTGCTACTAAAGTCAGGTTTACTCCAAACCGAGCAAGTGCATTTGAAAGACTATGTGCCGTCCGACCATATCTTAAATCACCAACTAAAACTACATTTAAATCCTTAAATTCAGCATGCGCTTCTCTTATTGTAAAAAGATCTAACAATGTTTGCGTTGGGTGATTGCCAGCACCATCTCCCGCATTTAAGATAGGAATGGATACTGCGTCAGCACTGTATTGTGCGGCACCTTGTCTTGGATGTCTTATTACAGCTACATCGGCGTAACCATCAATCATCTGCATGGTGTCGAACAAAGTTTCACCTTTAGAAACAGAAGACCCAGCCGATGTAAAATTCAATACTTCTCCTCCCAATCTCTTCATTGCAGTTTCGAAAGACATACGAGTTCTAGTAGAATTTTCAAAGAACATATTTGCTAAAACTTTACCCTGTAATAATGGGAGATGAATATCACCTTTAGCAACTGGTAACATTTTCCTTGCATTGTCTAATAACTTAATTATTTCCTCATTTGTGAGGTCATCCATAGTAATAACGTCGCCCATAACACTCTCTCTTATTTGGTCTAAGGGGGGGTACTCCATATGTCTTACTGATAATTCATTTAAATTATCAAAAAAAACCGATGTCTTGATGGAGGATAGTCTCTCGGATAATATTAGATGATTATCAGCCGCACTCCACTCCGAGCATCATTTTGTGGAGGAGGTACTGATATTGATTCATTTTCATATAATGAATCAGGTGGCGGCATGGTCGTTTCCGCTGCAGTGAAGAATTACATACATGTTACTGTAAACAGGCGTTTCGATGACAAGATTCGAGTTTCTTATTCAAAATTAGAATTAGTTGATAATTTTGAGGATTTAGAGCATGATTTAGTCCGTGAAGCAATGCGTATTACAGGAATAATATCTGGAGTAGAAATAACCACCATTGCAGATATACCTTCAAAAGGAACTGGACTTGGATCTTCATCATCTGTAACAGTTGGTTTATTGAATGCCCTTCATACTTTCGCTGGGCACAATGTTTCAGCAAAAAAATTAGCTGAAGAGGCTTGTATCATAGAGTTAGATATATTGAAACAACCAATAGGTAGACAAGATCAATATGCAGCAGCTTATGGAGGAATAAATTCAATTTCTTTTTCTTCCAAGGGAAATGTCGTATCTCCTTTAGATGTCTCCGAGGAAATAATTGATAGGATTCAAGATGAATTTTCGCTAGTATTTACTGGAATATCTAGGAGTGCAAGTAAGATACTTGGAGAATCTCCAACTAATTATGATGATAAAATCGATAGATTAAGAAAAATACGTTTACAAGCCAATAAATCAATGAAGATGTTAGAAATTGGTGATTTAAAATCGTTGGGCATGCTCCTTTCGGAGGCATGGAATCAAAAACGTGGAATATCTTCAAGTGTAAGTAATGATGAATTAGATTTACTATATTCACAAATAATTGAACTTGGAGCATCGGGTGCAAAACTCCTAGGTGCAGGAGGAGGAGGATTCTTTATTGTGCATGGCAATAGTGAATTTAGAGACATCATGAAAGTTGCATTACCATCTAATAAAATAATTCCTTTAATTTTAGACTTCGAAGGGTCTACTATAATTTATAATTCATATTCCTAGGTCTTATCATGTTAAATAACCGTATTTATGCTGTTTTAGCGGCCATTATATTTTTATTTTCAGCATCAACTCCTATTTATGATAATAATTATTCTGAGGATATGATAAAAAATAAATTAAATAATTATTTTACTCAAGATACGAATAATTATTCATTTCAAGGTCAATCTTATCTTAATATATCTGGTCCAATTATTCCAAATTCCCAAATAAATGCTACTTGGCATTCTGAGATAACTATTTCAGAATCATATGGTTCAGATCTTTTGCCTAACCAGTCATTTGGATTAAGGAAGCAAATTGATATCTATCTTGGTAATAATGATAATTTTTTGAATAATTCAGAGATAATGGATTTTAAGGAATTAATTAATTCTTCAAGGGCATGGACGAATGCTGAACTCGGAGGATGTTGTATTTTTGATTATATACCATTTATCACTCAATTAGGTAATCAAATTATTATATCTACTCCAGAAGTTGGTGATGTTAATTCTACCAATGGTTCTTGGGGTTGGGTTGAATCTGCTGATATTAGTGGATTTACCGATAACAGGGTTACCAGAATACTACATATACCTAGAATTGGTTCCATAATTGAACAAATTCCATTGCATGTTTCATTACCAAAAGATTGGGAATTTAGATATAGTGCAATGTCAGATTTAATATCTGGGAGCCCAAATAATTTTACTGTCAACAGGTCGCTTGCTCCAGTTGCTTCCAATATCATAATATCAGTTGCCGAGAATTTACCTCCCGTTACTTCAGCTCACAGGTCTCCCCAAACATCATCATTAATCTCTATGAATAAATCTTATATTTATACTGGAATTTGTAATGATGGGTTTCTTGAAACTCCTCAAATGGAATGGAGCATCATGAAAGATGAGGTATTAATTAAGGCATTCAATAATCCTTGGTTTGAATTTAATCCAATTGAGTATGGATTTACACATTCCGAGCAACTAAATATATTATTGAAGTGCACAGATTCTCATAATTTGTCTTCATCATGGTCTGAAGATATAATTATTGATAGTATTGCCCCAGAATGGTCAGGAGATATTTCTTACAATATTGATGGCATAGTTAATGAATTAAATATTGAGAATAGTGTTTTTTCAGTAATATCAGGTTCGAAAGTAAAACTAAATATTTCTGCAATTGATGAAAGTAATTTGCCAGTATCTATTGAATTATATACTAATATGTCAGATGAATGGATGCAATACCACGTCAATGAAGGAATTTTTGAATTCTATGTAACCCAGGGAAATAATATAAATGGACTCCATTTAAATATTACAGATCGTCATCTTCCAAAACAACCTCGGAATATTGATATGGCACTTATAATAACCGATGAAGCAGGTAATTTCATAATAAATGAATGGAAATTAATAATAGAAGATGGAAATTCTCCAACAATCCTCATGGATATTATGGCAAATGATACATTAGTAAGATTAGATAATCCCGCTAGAATGGATAATCAAATAAAATTAATTTTCTCCAATTCTTACGATGATATTGATTCTATAGAAAATACCACTTGGAAAATATTAATTGATGAAGAAACTTATCTTGAAACTTCAAATTGGTCAGGCGAAATTGAAAAATTTATTTTACCTGAACTTGAAATAGGATCTCACGTGGTATCTATAACGGCTACTGATTCTAAAGGTAATCAGAAAATAGAAAATTTCCCCTTGATTATTTTCCCTAATAGGGGAGTAGATTTAGAAGTTATTTCTTATTCAATATCGGAAGACTCATTACAAACTGGTAATGCCTTATTTGTTTTGGAGATGAAGAACAACTTCTACGATGATGCATATGCTAGGGCATGTATTGAAGACACTTGTAGTAGGTTTGTACATTATCCAGGTGCAGATTACGATACCTCAACTATTGCTTTTATGGAATTTGAAATTGAAATGCCAAATACATCAAAAGTAAATATTAGTATAGAATGGGACAGTAATTCTGCTGGTGAAAATGGTAATTTTATCCTTGAATACTCCATCCAATCAAATGAAAATAACTCGACTACATCATATCTTGCACTAATTATAATCTCTTGTTTATTCTTTTTCTTGATATTTCGGAATACGAATATTTTAACTAAAAATAACTAGTTTTCAAATAATTAACCGCATAGATATTGACTGAATACCTTTAGGAGATGACAATGATGACGATGCCCGACTATCCGGACAGAGTAATTGCAGAGCATCAGTTGAGAATTGAAAAATTTACGATTATGAGTACAATATTACTAGTAATATTTGGGGGCTGGTGGCTATTTATGAATCTGGATAGTGATCAAAGTCTAGTGTTTAGATATGGGCCAGTTATAATTATGTTCATTTCAGCAATTATATTACCAGATTTAATAAACTTTGGACCAAAATCACGTGCAAAAGTAGCATCAATATCTAATATGTTATGGCCCTGTATTCTAGCATTCATTGGATTAAAATATGATGATTCACCAAATTTTTTATCAATATTTTTATTATTATTATTAATTATAATTTTATTTCTTATATCTTACTCCATATTGGGATCTAATTTAGCCACTAGGAGATTAAGGGGCATTACAAGTATTGGGGGATTAGCAATCGCTTCTTCAATTCTTTCATCTACAAGTAATATTTTACCATGGGGGATAGTTATTATCGCTACATCTTTGACTATGATTCCAGACTTATTGAAAAAAGATTCTGACCATTTATTGAGAAAGAGGTTTTCAAAAGAGTTAGATATTGCAGAATTAAAATTACTTGAGTTTAAAGCAAAGGGAATCAATATTCAACAAGCATCTTCAATCTTAAAGGTTGCAAGGGAAGAAGGATTTGACAATCCTGAAGAAGGATTAAAATCAATAGATGATTCTTTAATGGATGCACAAAGATTTATTGCATTATCAAAGGACATTGAAGAAATCAGAAAAAATGCATATTCACGATTAGAGAAATTAGAATTAATAACTTTAGTACCTAAAATACCAAGGAAATTATTCAATCAGGGAGATATAGAATTTGACGCTGGTTCATTACGTGAGGCAGAATTACTCTATCGAAAATCTAAAGAAAAGTCTACTGAACTTGAAAAATACTGGCAAGATGCATCGGATTTAGTTGACCGTTCTGAATCAAGGATAAATGATTTCCAAGGTCATCAAATTAACGGAGTTATTAGCATATTAAATACTGCAAAAGATGCTTTAATGGATGAAAATCCAAAAAAAGCAAAAGAAATTGCAGAAACAATAGAATATCATATTAGTAGTATAAGTTCAAATGAACAAAGTGCAACTTTAGTAATAAAACAAGTAGAAGAAAATATTGAAAACCAGGGATTTGATTTAGCAATAAATTCCAAAAATAGATTAAATGAAGCCAAAGAAGCATTAAGTTCTGGAAATCCTACACTTGCAAAAGGTTTAGCAGATAGTATACTTAGAGAAATCAAATTAACTTCTGAATCAATGCTTAAGGTTCAAAAGGCACTAAGGCAAAAAAGTACAATTGAGTCAAGATTCCCATCCGGAAAATTAAGAAATAAATGGTTAAAAAAACTAAATTATATTATTGCAGAATCAAATTCCGGAAATTGGATAGAGGCATCGGATAATTTAGAAGATTTGATAAAATTATTGAGAGATTTTGAAAACGAAAGTAATGAGGCCAAAGAATTACTTATATTTATGCGAGAAGAATGGGAAATTTTGAGGCCAAAATTGGATTCCTTTGGAATTAAACCGGACGATGAAATGAGGATGATGATTGAACGTGAAGTATCTGATGCAAATATTTCATTTGAAGATGGAGATATTCAATTATGCCTATCTCATCTATCCAAATCTGATGAGTTAATCGAAAATCTAAGGCGTAGGATCTAAATTAATATATTTTAATAGTGACATATGTGTCAAATCAATTAACCAATTTGATAATATGCTATCGCTTTAACCAATTACCATGAAGGGTATTATAGGAATTAGAGTGATATTCTTTATCGGAGTATTTGCCCTACTTTCAGGAATATTGCTTCAATTCGATAATGATATTAATTATTCACAACAAGATTCAGATATTATGTCTGAATCTATGGCCAAAGAGTCAGATGAAATTGACGAACGAATAGAGTATTCACAGAATAATGACCAATCAGATAATCTAATATTCGCTGGCATTGGAGTATTATTTTCATTATTACTAATAGGTTTATCATTTGAATTCTTAAAGGTTTTGATATTAGTTTCATTACTTATTCCTATCGTTTCAAAAAGAAATAGTGCAGAAGATGACATTCTCAATAGGGGGAGAATATTGGGATATCTTGAAGCAAATGCTGGAATTAACTTTACGGCACTAAGAGATGGATTAGGTTTGGCGAATGGCGTTTCAGCGCATCATTTGAATTTGCTTGAATCAAATGGCCAAATCATATCTTGGAGGGATGGAAAGCTTAGGAGATATGCTATCAGCACCTTATCTCAAGAAGAAGTAAGGCGAATTCAAAATCCTATAATTGGGACGAGACTAGCCATATTGGAAGTGCTAGGAGATTCGGGAAATATGGGTATATCTGGGCCGGAAATAAGATCCAAACTCTCTATTTCTCGTCAATTACTCAGCCACCACATGTTAGAATTAAGGAAATATAATTTAGTTTCGCTAGTTAAAGAATCTAAGCGTCCGCGATGGCAAAATTCGAATAAAGGAAATGAATTACTAACTATTTCCAAGAAAATTAACATATCTGAGTAATGTAAATCAATTGATTTTCCCGCTTGTCCAATCATTATACCAGTTTATTGATATGTAATTACGTTTTGGAGTATTATATGGCACCTAAAAATAATGCTGTTTTTATGACACTTTTGATGTTTCTTTCGTCCGGTTGTATTGGTTTGATAGAAGACGTTTCTGATATAGCAGAAGAAATTGATAATACAATTAATGCATTAGGTGGCGACTATCCCAAGTTAGAATTACCAGAAAGGATACGTACGAATCCTAATCTTCAAAATTATGACCAATGTAACGAATTATTGGAAGACTTGAAAACTGCGGCATATGATGAAATGATAGTGTCTCTTGATCAAGAGAGTTATTGGCATTGGTCAACTAATATACTTCGCACCTTCAATAATGGGGATGATATTTTCATGCTTGAAGACGGTTTCCCTGAGATTGCATCTGATGCAGTATCAAAAACTCCAATAAATGATAGGGAAGGAGAATTTTCAGGTACAAATAATCAAGAGTCAGATGTCGATGAAGCAGATTTCATCAAGACAAATGGATTTAATATTTTTATGTTAAATGGTAATTTGCTTCTAATAATGGGAATTCCTGAATTTGGTGAATTATATTTGGAATCCAATACTAGTATTGAGGGCAACCCAATTCAAATGATGCTCGAAGGAGATAAACTTGTAATTGCTTCAAGTGTTAACTCAGCGGAAACATCTAATCAAAAATTAGTAAGTCAAAATTCAATTCATTCTATAAATTTAGTTAAATATACTATATTGAATGTAAGTAATGCATCATCACCGGAAGTAGTGAAAGAAGTATATGTTGAGGGTAATTATCAAACAGCACGTTTAGTCGATGGAACAGTTCGTTCAATAACACATTTTTGGACATATATTAAAGATTTACAAAGTTACGTAAACCTTCCAATAGAATATTGGGAAGAAGGCAATTATGATGCCCGAATGGAATTATGGAATTCAAGTGTTAAAGATGTTATTGAAAATAATACTAAAATTATAGAGGCATTAACCCTTGACGATTTTTCTCCCCATGTTTATGAGGTAAAAATTGACCAACCAAAAATATTTAATCAATTACCGATAAGTTCGGAAAATTGTTCAGAATTTTCTGCAAGTGAAGATAGTGCTGGCAGAGGATTTACAACAATAATGACATTAGACTTATTCCAAGATGATATTGAGATCGAAGTTGATCATATCACATCTTCTTCATCTCATATTTATGCTTCAAAAGATAAATTAATAATAGCCGAACCATCCAATGATTGGTGGTGGTTTTGGAGAAATTCTAATTGGGAGGAAGCCACAAATATACATGTTTATGATATCAGCGATTCTACAGAAACTCAATATTTATCTTCAGGTAGAGTTAATGGGACGGTACAAGACCAGTTCTCTATTTCTGAATATCAAGGTTTGATTAGAGTTGCATCTACATCTAATAATTGGGGTTTATGGTGGATTATGGATACGTTTGATGATAATGAACAAAATAATCCAACAGGACCAACTAATCAAGTATCAATTTTAGAAGATAATGGTGACGGAACTTTGGATTTAATAGGATATCTTGGAAATATTGCCCCTGGTGAAACAATTTGGAGTGCTAGATTCATAGGAGAAAGAGCATATTTAGTTACCTTTCAGAATATAGATCCCTTATGGGTCATAGATCTATCCGAACCATCCAATCTCACTATTCTAGGTGAATTAGAAGTCCCAGGCGTTTCAACATATATACATCCGATTGATGATAATCTATTATTGACAATTGGGATTGCTCCCGGCCCAGATGGCTTGGGCCTTGATTGGAGCCTAACTCAAATATCATTATTTGACATCAGCGACCCTACAAATCCAAATCTTTCCGATTCTTTACAATTAACTCCAGCATATGCTGACAAGAATTGCGAACAAATTATTTCTTGTGGATGGTCCTGGTCCTGGTCAGAAGCTACATTTGAGCATAAAGCATTTAATTACTGGGGAAAAGAGGAATTACTGGCAGTGCCTCTATCAACACATAGATATGTTACCGATCAAATAACTGTTGACGGTAAAGATTATCAATATTCAGGTTATGAATTTATTTCTAGTTTACAACTAATTAATGTAGATTCTGATAATAAATCATTAAGTTTACATGGAGATTTAAATCATTCAGGTTTTTACAATGATCAATCACTAGATTGGTGGAGTGATTCAACAAGTATCCGTCGATCAATCTTTATGGGAGACTATATTTATTCATTTTCAACTGCAGGCGCTAGTGTACATAGGACAATTGATTTAGTGATGATAAAAGAGATTGAAATCCCCGGGTTCCAAAGTGTAAGTTACTACGATGAGACAGATGTGCCTATTTCTGATAGTTCTTCATAAATAGATTAATTAGTGCCGAATTTTAAAGGCTTGCCAACAGATCCAGGATTCACTATTGATTTTCCACGTAATTCATCATTAAGATTCCTCGTGTGAACAATTACTCCCTCAACTATCGTGTAAACTGGCCATCCGGTCATACTCATGCCCGCATAAGCCGTCCATCCAACTCTACTCCATACGTCCCTATCTTCTATCGTTCTGTACTCCTCCATATTTATTAGAACCAAATCCGCATCTTTACCTCGCTCAATATATCCTTTATTTTGGATATCATAGACCTTCGCAGGGCCTTCGGACATCCAACGAACTACATCAGAAATTGAACACTTACCCTCAGATGCGTGAGTAAGCATTATTGGTAATGAGGTCTCTACACCTGGCATTCCGGAATGTGCCTTGGGGAATCCCAATAATTTATTTTCTAAAGTATGAGGGGCATGGTCGGTAGCGATACAATCTATTGTCCCATCCTTTAATCTACGCCATAATTTGTCCCTATCCTCCTCATATCTTATGGGGGGATTCATAATTAATCTGGTGCCTCTTTTCAACACGTCATTTTCATCAAAAGTAAGGTGTTGAGGGCACACTTCTGTTGTGATTAAATCCCGTTTATTATTTGCCAACCAATCTGCTTCAATTCCACTAGTAAGATGTAATACATGGAGTTTGTGAGAATGATTATTGGAAAGTTCTACTGCCCTCTTAGTAGCAATCAATGCAGTTTCACTATCTCTCCATTCTGCATGAGCAGCAACATCTGTTCTATGTTTAAAATTTGGTTTTCTAATATTTAATCTATCTTCATCTTCTGCATGAACGGCAATTACGCCTCCAGTACCAGCGAAAATCTTCTCCAAGGCGTCTTGTTCATTTACTAATAAATCTCCTGTACTACTTCCCATAAATATTTTTGTGCCACATATTCCATCTACATTTTTGGGATTATCAAATGAACCTACTGCCTTCTGTAACTCATTTAAATTATTAGGAGTTGCACCGATAAAAAAACCATAGTTTGTAATTGCTGAATTACTAGCTGATACAATTTTATCATTAATCGAATCTAAAGATACAGCAGAAGGATTATTATTTGGCATATCAAGAAAACTAGTTACTCCTCCAGAAGCTGCTGCTCTGCTACCGGTAGCAATATTTTCTCTTTCAGGCTGCCCAGGTTCTCTAAAATGAACCTGAGGATCAATTACTCCAGGTAAAAGATACAATCCTTCAGCATCAATTAAATCCTCATCATGATTTATGGATAATCCTCCGCCAATTGCAACAGTATGAATTAAACCATTCTTTATTCTAAGGTCACCAAAGGAAATATTCCCTTCAATAATCATTTCAGCATTTATGATAAGTAGCCCTCTGCCCATGTATATCATGCCGTCCAACATAGATTTCTTCAAGACTGTTAGCATCATTCGAGTCAGTTTCCGTCATTCCATTGTGTTCAAATAACCTATGCATCCCACGTAGGTCATCGGGTTGGAGTAGTCAGGTTATCTCGTCGGGCTCATAACCCGGAGACCAGTGGTT
This sequence comes from Euryarchaeota archaeon UBA557, assembly GCA_002503285.1. Classification (GTDB taxonomy): domain Archaea; phylum Thermoplasmatota; class Poseidoniia; order Poseidoniales; family Thalassarchaeaceae; genus MGIIb-O3. The sequence continues at coordinate 245,358 of DARI01000002.1, read as the reverse complement.
CAAATCCACTATCCGATACCATTTTTTCATCAAAAATGAAAGTGAATAAACGCTGTACTGCATAGAATAAATGATGGAAAGCACTTTCATAAAATATTCATGGGTGATTAATTCGTTAATATACTTACATCATGGGAGCATTAATCATAAAGGGTGAGATGATGAGTAAAAAAACAGCAAGCGAAAAAATAAGTGAAGAAGAAATAGTAATTGATATCGATGAGCCTGAATTGACCGTTGAAGACTTACCGGGGGTAGGTCCAGCAACAGCAGAGAAATTAAGAGAGGCAGGATTTGAAGAATTACTAGCCATAGCAGTAATGAGTCCTTCAGAATTAGCGGAACAAGCCGAACTAGGAGAGGCTGTATCTGCAAAGATAATAGCTGGAGCAAAGAGAATGGCAAACATTGGAGGATTTATCAGTGGAAATGCATTATTAGAGAAAAGGAAAAAAGTACAAAAATTATCATCAGGAACATCATCTCTAGATGAGTTATTAGGAGGAGGTTTTGAAACGCAAGCTATAGTTGAAGTTTACGGAGAATTTGGAAGTGGAAAAACACAAGTTGGACATCAATTAGCTGTAAATACAATAAGGCCAATAGAGGATGGAGGATTAGATGGTGAAGTATTTTATATAGATACAGAAGATACATTTAGGCCAGAAAGGATTACTCAAATGGCAACTGCAATAGGAATAGATCCAGCAGATGCCTTGGAGAGAATACATGTCGCAAGAGCCTATAATTCGGCCCATCAGATATTGTTAGTTGATGAAATAAAGAGAATGTCAAAAAATATAGATGTTAAATTAGTTATAGTTGACTCTTTAACTAGTCATTTTAGGGCAGAATACATTGGAAGGGGAATGTTAGCTACAAGGCAACAGAAATTGAATAGGCATATGAAGGATTTAAAACAACTATCAGATATCCAAAACTCAATAATTCTTGTCACAAATCAAGTTATGTCAAAGCCCGATGCAATGTGGGGAGATCCTACAAAGGCAATTGGAGGTCATATTGTAGGACATGCAAGTACATTCCGACTATATCTCAGAAAATCTAAAGGCGGTCGTCGTATAGCAAGATTGGTAGATAGTCCAAATCTTCCAGAAGGAGAAGCAGTTTTTACAGTGACAGCTGAAGGATTGCAGGATTAAACTTCAATATCTAGAATTGACTTGTGAACCTCATTTATTAGATTAGTCACATGATCTTTTTTGAATGACATTTCTATGCCAGTAGCTGCGAATAATTCTCTCAGTCCCTTTGTATATCCTAGGGATAAACCATTTTTATATAGATCTAGTGCTTTTAGGGAATCTTCTTTATGGTAATTCCATAATTGCAGAGCCCCTAATTGAGCAATCCCATATTCTACATAATAAAATGGAGCTCCAAATAGATGCCCTTGTAATTGCCATGATGTTTCAAGTATACTTTCCATATTGTCTCCCTCTTCACTAATATCACTATAGTCATACTTTGATCCGAATTTATTTGTTATTTCCAACCATTTATTTTTTCTTTCTTCTCTGGTATGGTTAGGGTTTTTATATATCCAATGTTGAAAAGAATCTATGGTTGCCATCCACGGCATGAATTCTATGATTCCTTCCAAATGCTTCTTTTTTGCTCTAATGGAATCCTCTTTGTTGTAAAATTGCCCCCATTCAGAATGGGATAGAAGTTCCATTGACATAGATGCAACCTCAGCAAACTCAATTGGAGAATCTCTTTCATGAATTAAATCAAGATGTCCAGAGTAAAATGAATGAAATGCATGGCCAGCTTCATGAATCATGGTCTCCAAATTTCTTTGTGTTCCAGCAGCGTTCATGAAAATAAATGGCATTCTGCTTTTCTGAAGATAATATTGATATCCTCCTGGGGCCTTCCCAATCCTACTCTCTAAATCTAAACAGTTATTTTTATCTAACAGATCAAAATAATCTCCTAATTCTTTAGACATAGAATGAAATAGTTTTGAACAACCTTCTATTAATTCACTGACATCATTAAACGGCCTTAATGGCTTATTACCGTATAAATCAACAGTAGAATCCCATGGCCTAAATTTATCTAATTTTAACATATTCTTTCTTCTTTCATTGAATTGATTTTTTAGTGGCATACATGAAAATTCTATTGAATCATGAAACTCCATGCAATCAGCTATTGAATAATCAAATCTATGCATTGCAGCAAACATATATTCTTGGTACCCCTCAAATCCCGAGTTTGTAGATATTTGATGTCTCAATTTTATCATTTCATCAAATATTTCTGAAATCTCTTCTGTATCCTCTAGTATCCTCTTTGTACATGTTTTCCATGCCGATTCTCTAACTTCCCTATCTACATTTTCTTGATAGATTGCCATCATTGGAAATGTCCTCTCTTCGCCATCATAATGTACAGTTTGTTTACCTCTTATTTCGTTATATTTAGTACCTAAAATTGATAATCGTGTTTGAAGTGGAATATTTTCTTCTCTGAATATTTGGATATCAGATTTTATTGTTTGTATCAATAAATCATATTTTTCTGGTAATTCACTTACAGATTTATGATTCACTATCCTTTTATTCAATAAATCATTATACTCTGACAGTTTTGGTTGAATATTTTCTACAAATTCTTTCCATAAATTTTGTGCATGCTCGTCATCAGTATGACATGTCATATTGATATATGTTTTAGCACGTTTCTCAGAAACAAATTCGCTTAGTTCCGATTCATCTTTAATTAACTTTTCAATACATTTTGAACAGCTTAAATCTCTATCTCTTAATTTATTGTAATAAGGTTCTAAATTACTCCATTTAGATGCATCTAAATCTTCGGGCACAAATCTTTCACTCATTATTTCGCCTCAATTTTTATGCGATATGGGGCCATTAGGAAGAGGCCCCTCTTCCCTGCTCCATTTAATGCACTTCCATTGCTCTGCATCATTTACTACTTTTTCTCTTATTTGCTTTAATTCAGGATGTTCGGGGTTTTGATTTTGAATCCAACATGCCGTACAGTATCTTTTCTTCTCATAATCAACAAAATTACTCGGTGTGCATGCAATCTCACAGTTTGTGCAGAACCTAAAGCCATAGAACTTAGACATATTATCTCTCACCGCTCAGGGTCAATACATATCAGTTTGACGCTTTGTTATTATCTATTTCATAAATCTGATAGTGCCATTTGTGTAAGAAATACATTCTCGATTTCAGATAAGGTTATTCCCACATCAATACCTGTGATTCCTATATTCTCTAAACCTTTTATTGTGGGTATAGGCCTTATTGGCATCATCCTACTTCCAATTAATTCAATTAATATTCTAGCGGCTTCATCATTTTTCAAATATGATTCTCTGTCCAGATCTATTTTACCGAATGCATCTGTATCGCCATATTTTGGTAAATATATAATCCATGCATTTTCATCTCCTACTTTCAAACCTGATCTTTGAAATCCTGTATTTATTTGATGTGTTCCCGATATTAACCTTAAAAACTCAACGTCAGGAGTTCTGGCAGCCATCTTATTTGAATTTTCTTTCCTTCTCAATGAATGCCATGTAGTCCAAAGATGAACTTCACTTGCTGCAGCTTCACTTCTTAAAAGAAGCCATCTTTGATTATATCTATGTTTATTAAAAACCTCAATCAATTCATCTAAATCCTCAATCGGTTTGGAAAAAACGATGCCCCATGCTGGAAACCATGGTACTGGATGTACTATGTCCATATGGAAGCCGATACACACATTGTTAATCATTGTTTTTTACTAATTTATTAGCTGAAAAAATAATATTATCAACAAGTTTTTCACTCCATCCACGTAAATCAGAAAGCTTATATCTGTCATTTTCAGTCATCATAACAACATCTCTAGCATTACTGAATCCTAACTTATCACTCATTTCTCTTGCTCTAATTCTGCCTATTCCCTGTATCGAAACAAGTCCTAATAAATCATTTTTACAACCATATTTTACTCTTTTATGGACTTCATTTATTGCATTAACTAATACTTTATGCGACTCCCTATTTCTATTACGTAATTCTTCATCTTCTATGAGTATTCTTTCCATCGCATAAAGAAGCCATTCAGCTAATTCTACTCTACTTCTCAAATCTCCCGGTTGAACGCTCCATTTTTTCTCAAAATCTTCATACTTTAATTCATTTATCCAAGACTCTATTACTAATGCCCCCTTCATTAATCCACTCTCATCTAACTCTTTAGTATCAATTAATATTTCTCTAGAGTGATTAAATATTGAAGACTGTATTATCTCAATATCGCCAGTTTTCGGCCAAATAGGTAAAAAATCTGGAGTACAACAAACTAGATGAATTAGGCCCAATGGTGAAATTTGATAATAATCATTATCACCAATTAATGTAGACATCGCTCTCTCTAAACCATCTCTAATTATTCTACCAGATAATGGATTTAGATATAATCTTGATATTCTCATTCCAAGATTTGTTGCCCTATAGGTCATTGTAAATGATTCCGGCAAGACTTCCTTTTGTTCTTTAATTTCACTTGCTTTAGTAAAGCCAAAGATAGCAGGGCCCTTCCTTGGCTTTTTTATTTTATTATCTTCTATATTTATTTTTGAAATATCAATATCTAATACATTAGAAGCAGAATTTACCCATGAGGGAACATCATCAGCCCAATCATCTTCTTTCTTTATTGCTTCATATTTCAGAATCCTTTGTTTAACGATATTGGAATTTCCTTCTCTTGTTATCATTCCATTATCGACGAGCCATTCAATTGATTCATCGATTCTTGATGCTAGATTGTCAGAATTCATGTGTGTAGATAAAAATGTCATTGAAAAAAATCTACTTAATGCATATCTATCTTCTAATCCTCCCGTAGATATCATTGACAATAAATGAGTCAACAATGCCGGATCTTCTTCTGCTTTCAATGAGTTTGAATTTGCTAATTTTGATACTACATTTTCAGATTCACTATTTATATAACGATTTACTAATAATTCTACTTCATTTGAATTTTTAGCTAAAATCCAAGATTCTCCCCTATCGTCATATTTTGGTCTACCTGCCCTCCCCATCATTTGTCTTATTTCCATTACAGAAATTGGAATATTGGTTCCAGCTATGGTATTCCATCTCTTATGGTCACGAATAACTACTCTCCTTGCAGGTAAATTGACTCCTTGTGCAAGTGTTGGCGTGGCTACTAAACAGTTAATTTCTCCATTTCTAAATGCTCCTTCTATTTTTTTCCTATGCCCACTGCTCAAACCAGCATGATGAAATCCCACACCCCCTGTTATCGATGAAATTAATTTTTTACTTAATGCAGTATGACTATCATCATCAGATAATTTCTCTGATAATAACTTCCATAATTTAATATTTTCATTAGTAAATATAGAACCCTCAATCTCAGAATTTTTCATAACATACTTAGCCAAATCTCTGGCTTCCTTTTGAGCAGAGGCTCGTGAGGCTACAAAAATCAATAATTGACCATTTGATTTTACTGTATCTTCAAGTACTGCTGACAATTTCTGAGTGACTCTACCTTCAATCAATCTATTTTTTGGTTTTTCTTCTTTTTTCCTACTGTCTATCCTATGGATACTAACTTCAAGGCCATTTAATATTCCATATTCTAATGATACTGGTCGCCAAGTAGATTTTATTAATTTTGCATCCAGCCAATTAGCCAATTCTTCAGAGTTACCAACAGTTGCAGATAATGCTATAATTTGAACATCAGGTTTTCTATGCCTAATTCTAGATAGGACTATTTCCAATGTCGGTCCTCTTCCTGGATCATTTATTAAGTGAAATTCATCTGTAATTACAATCCCAATTTTATCCATGATACTAGACCTTGTACGTATTAATGAATCTAATTTTTCACTTGTACAGACCATTATATCAGATTTTTCAATTGAAGACTTCTCATTCTCTCTATCTCCAATTGCCAATCCTACTTTCAAATCAGTATGGGCTGTAATCTCTTGTAATTCACTCATTTTTTCTTGTGCTAGTGCCTTCAATGGAACTACATATACTGCTTTTTGACCCTTTAAATCATTTGTTAATCTGTGGACTATTGTCAGGTGAGCGATTAATGATTTACCACTTGCAGTTGGAATTGTTAACATCACGTTGTCTCCATTAAGTGAATATGGCAAAGCTTCCGCTTGAGGAGGAAATAATTTTTTAATACTCCATTCCTTATCTAAAGCCAATATGAGTTCAGCATCGAGGCCAAACTTATCTAAACTAACCGAAGGGTCTTCCACAATCACCCTATAATTCGGATGTTCTAAAGGATACCTACTATCTAATTATTAATTATATAGCAATATATTCGCTAATGCCATCTATGATATGCTGGATGCCCTTCATCTATTGCTACAAAAAGGCCTTCTCCTGTTGCACAGACTTTTTCATCAGCTATCAAGATTAATTCAACTTTAGCTGATTTAGTATCAATTTCTACTACTTTTCCTTGAATTAAAAGTTTTGAATTTAAGGGAGTAGGTCTTTTTAATTTAATGCTATATGATGCTGTAACTGTACAAGGAGGAATTTTATCTCCTGATTTATCCATAAGGGCAATTGCAGCTACCCAATTTCCATGGCAATCTAGTAAAGTTCCAATTATTCCTCCATTAATAATTCCTGGGAATGCCTGATGTTCTTCAGAAGTTTCAAATTCCATTTCTAATCCTTCATCATTTCTGAAAGATTTAATCCTCAATCCCTTTTTATTTGCAGGTCCGCATCCAAAGCATATGCTATTTGAAGCATAATTTTCTTGTACTGACAGAATATTTTTGTTACTCATGGCCTATTAGAACAAGACTTTCCAATTGAATTATTCCCTAAATTGAAAGTATATCCTATTAATTCAGTCGCCTTGCGGAAGGCGTTGACTGCCTCCGATGATGATACTTTATCAAATTCTGTAACTCCTAGTGAAGGTATCGAAAAAATTGTCCCGAGATTAAAGAAAAGACGTTTTGGACCTCTTAAAGTGTCAAATCAAATACCAAAGAGTAGAAGATTGGAGATAGAGAAAGGTTTGGAAGAATCAACTAAAATTTCTACTAAGTGGACGAGAGAAGGAGGCGTGAGTAATCATAACTTTTTGAAAAAAAGAATCAAGCCAGGAACTATAAGAAACCTTCATTTTAATTTATTAGATATAGAAATTGGCGAATCTTGGCCCATAAATATTACAGTTGTTCATGGAGTAAGGCCAGGTCCAGTTGTGACTCTTTTAGGGGCAGTTCATGGCGATGAGCTAGTAGGCCCTCTTGCGTTGACTTATCTTAGTGGACCAAATTTTATTGGAGAAGATCACGCCATAGATCCTTTATCATTATCCGGGACAATTAGAATAGTTTCAGTAATCAATTTACCCGGATATTTTCGTCAAAAAAGAGACTTTCCCGATGGTAGAGATCTAAATAGACATTTTCCCGGTAATTTTGAAAGCAATACTACCTCACGAGTAGCAAGTAGAATTTGGTCGAATATTATTTCTGGAAGTGATTATATTGTTGATCTGCACTCAGCTGCAAAAGGAAGGACCAATATGCCTCAAATACGTGTTAATCTAGCCCATTCATCTAGCAATGCCACTGCTCGCGCTTTCGGAATTGAAACAATTTTGGATACAAAAGGGCCACGAGGCTCACTAAGAAGAACTGCCAATGAATCAGATATAGCCTGCATTACATATGAGGGAGGGGGTGCAGATGAGGCCGATCCAGAGGCAGTACAAGTTGCAATGTATGGAATTCTCAATGTCCTAAGGAATCTTAGGATGATTCCAGGATATCCTAGTAGACCAAGATTTAGAATTCTTGCTTCAGGTTCAGAATGGCTAAGGTCAGATCAAGGTGGATTGTTAGATGTTTTAGCACCAGCTGGAAGTTATGTAAAGAAAGGTGAAATAGTTGCAACGGTAACGGACCCACGCGAACCAGGAATTAGTCATGATATAGTTTCTCCAAATCAAGGACTTTTGATATGTACTGCAACCTATCCCTTTGTGACTTCTGGTACTCCAATTGGCCATTTATTGCCTATGAAAAGAGGAATCAAGGCCCTGATGGGAAGGTTGGATGATGAAGGTTGTTTGATTATTAGCGGTTCCGATGGAGATCCTCCATGGCGTGAAGATGATGAGGTTGAGGATATATCTGTAGTTGGAGGATGGTCCGGAGGATCTCCTGATGCCGAATGGGGATTTAATCATAAACCGTCCGAGGAAGAAGAAGCAGATTAAAAATTCAATTCTTCTTATAATTCATTAATTCTGGAATTTCAGGTGCAGAGGGTAATGTGATATTTCGGTTGCCTCCATCCACAGTCCCTGTAACTTCAAAAGCCTCGTAAGCATCCTTTAAATTTTTATTTCTGTCTATCTTAATTCCAATAAATGTTCCAATAAATGAAAATAATACTAAGAATGTAATTATTGAAATAATTCCAAATGTACTAGTTATAAATGATGTTGCACCATTATTTTGAATAGAATTTCTAATCCAAACACTTGTATCTATTGTATAATTTAGTTCTGTAGTTATTCCTAAATCGACTATTATTATTGTAATATTCTGTGCCCTGTTACCTTCAGTGCAAAGGTGAGTTGCTAAATCAGTTCTGTAATTATCGTTACAGTCTAAAGGTGGAATAAATAATCTTAAACCATCTGAGGAAGTATTTTCATTTATGGAAAAGTCCTCAAATCTCCAAGATATAGTACGTTCTATTGTATTTGGCACTCCTTCTAAATTTATTATTAGCGATTTATTTCCAGAATCCCAAAAGTAATTATTTTCTAATATTGGAATAGTCTGTATTGAATCACTTCTTATTACATCTTCATCTATTTCTTCATTACAATTATCATCAAATCCATTCCAAATCTCACTAACTCCAGAATTGATTGTAAACATTAAATCATTGCAATCCTCAAATTCATAAAAGCCATCCATGTCTTTATCATAATCGTATTTTGATGGATTTGAAAATTTAATTGAAACTTCATATCCATCTAACATTCCATCTTCATCTGAATCATTAATGTAAGGATTAGTTGAGTAATTGTGATATTCTTCAAAATCTGAAAGCCCATCCATGTCCGAATCTAAGATTAAATAATCCTCATCTATATCTCCATCACAGTCATTATCCTTATTATCTAATTCTTCTGGTTTATCTGGGGCCCGCTCGAAATCTTCATCATCACAATCTTGGAATTCATACCACCCATCAGAGTCTGAATCTAGATTTATTTGATTAGGATCAGAGTCAAATGAATCAACTTCTATGCCATCTGGCAAACCATCACCATCAGAATCTCCATTCATTGGGTCAGTTGAGTAATTATGATATTCATCATAATCCGTCAATCCATCAGAATCAGAATCTAAGTTCCAGAATAGTTCATCTATCAAATTGTTACAATTATTATCTATATCATCTAATAATTCAATCATTCCAGGGTATTTATTTGACATATTGTCATCACAATCTTCGAACCAATACCACCCATCTTCATCTTCATCTAGATCAAATATTAATGGATTAGTCAATGTTACTAAAATTTCCTTAGAATCATTTAATCCATCACCATCAGTATCATAATTGGTAAAATTAGTTCCATGAATATAATATTCTTCCCAGTCTATTAATCCATCATCGTCTTGATCAGTTAGATTAAATCCCTCGTCAGTTAGATTATCGCAATCATCATCAATGCTGTTTAACAATTCTATAACATTTGGATTTACGTTCGCATCTAAATCATTACAATCTTGGAAATGATAAAACGAATCATTATCTGAATCTTCATCGAATACGTTCGGATTGCTTTCCCAAATAGTTAGTTCTTCATTATCTAATAATCCATCTCCGTCAGAATCAGAAGATAATGGATCAGTATTATGTGTGATAACCTCTTCATAATCTGTCAATCCATCATTATCTGAATCTACTTGATCTGCCTTTGTCCCATAAATTATTACTTCTTCATAATCTGTCAATCCATCATCATCCATATCTGGATCATATGGGTCAGTACCATAGATATCAGTTTCATTACTATCTGTTAAGCCATCTCCATCATCATCATCATCTAAGTAATCACATATTGCATCAGAATCAAAATCTTGGGGTATTGATGAGTTATCATCTGAATCAGTGCTGCATGTAGATTCATCCAAATCTGACCATCCATCTCCATCATCGTCAGTATCAATCAAGTTACAAATATTATCATTATCCATATCTGTAGGGGTAGAATTGGAATCTAAAGAATCAGTGCTGCATGCAGATTCATCCAAATCTGACCATCCATCTCCATCGTCGTCAGTATCGGTAAAGTCACTAATTCCGTCTCCATCAGTATCTGTGAAATTACCTACTCCATGAATGATAATTTCCCAAGAATTTAGAGTTCCGGTATCTGAATTGACAGTATCTCTCAATTTTAATTTCCATTCACCAGCTGCATCCTCGTCCCAATGATGAACCGTATTGAAGAGCCAATTTGAGTATCCGTTTCCATTATCTCCTCTTGTTTCTGCTAACCATGATTCTTTTCCTGAAGGTGCCACCAAAACAATGTCTAAATCACCTCTTGAGGTATGAGTTATGTCAGTAATTATGTCGATACTTTCAATTTTAATATCTGTAGTCACATTCATTGAAAACTCAGTCCAATTATCATTATTGTCGGGAATATCTGTAAATGGATTATTAGTTCCAAAACTAAAATTAGTTTCAGCATCAACATTAGTCCAATTTTCCGCTAGAGAAACAGCGGCCCCAGCATCTACAACTCCAAATCCATATTTATGAGAAACATTATGTCCAGCACCATTTGTTTCCCAAGAATCGTCACTTGGATCGTTTACTCTTGAACTTTGAACTAAGATATGTTGAATATCTCTCCATGTAAGGTTTTCATTGGCTTCTAAAATTAATGCAATTACTCCAGCAACCAAAGGAGTAGCACTTGAAGTCCCTCCAAAGTCATTGGTAACATCTCCATTATCATATCCGCCACTACCCTCAATATCAGTTGTAGTAATTCCCTCTCCATCTCCATTCGAATGAGCGGCTAAAAGAATATTTGCGCCCGGTTCTGCATAATATGACTGCTCACCTGTATGAGTTATTGCAGTTACCGCAATTGTAAATCTACTATTCGCATATCCATCATAATTTGCGTTATCATCACTTTCTAGTCCATTCCCTGCAGCCCATGTGTATATATTTCCTAATCCTGATCTACCATTATATGCAGCATTTTCAAATGCAGCCAAAGTTATCGGTCCAGGTGATTCTAATGTTTGGCCATCATCAGATGGTCCCCAAGAATTTGTATATATGTCGATATGTTCCATTTGAAAAATTAAAGCATCAGCTTCCATTTGATCACTAGTTCCACAAGCAATAAGGGTAGAGCCAGCCAATGTCGCGCCATATCCAGCACCAGTAACATCTATTCCGTTATCTCCAACTGCTGCAGCAACGCCTCCAGCAGATGTTCCATGGCCATTATTAGGCTGAGGAGTTGGATCAGAATCATCATTACACCAGTCGTATGAATATGCTGACGAATAATGATCTTCAATATCTGGATGTTCGTGGTCTAGTCCATCGTCAACTACGCTAATAACGACACCAGATCCATTATAACTATTCCATACTCCAGTGATATTGATGTCTTCTCCAGTCAAACCTCCATTGGTTTGACCGGTATTTTGTAGATGCCATTGTTCTGAGAAGTCTGGATCATTAGGAATATATCTAATTTCATGATTTTTAATCAACATTGGCGAGTATGATTCTATTTCTCCAATTTCTAACAACTCTTGAAACTCAAGTAAAAGATTAGATGAATATTCTAAATCCCATATAAATGAACCAATTAATACATCTACTGGTTTTGTAGAGATTAATTTAGAAATCATATTTTTATGATTGATAATTGGCATATTTGTAACAATTAACCATTCATTTGCATTATGTAATTCATTATCAGAATATTGACTAATATCTCCCACTCTAAGAAAGGCGCTTTGAACAGATTCAGAATAATTGATTAAAATTTTCTGATCAGATACCTCTTCTTCAAGAGGAATAATATCATTTTCAGCAAATACCACACTTATGGGGGGCATCAATAGTAGTAAGACTACAACAATTGTTCGCATTATTTATTTTCAAATTGCTTATGGCTTTAGGCATTCCCTTTATCTGCATCTCTGATATTCAGATGATTGTAAATTTAGATATAGCCGAATGAACTTCCTCATCCTCCATTAATCTTGTTTGACTTTTCGCTACATTAAAGAGATATTGTAATAATTCATCAGTAATTTTATATTCATTCTTATTCAACCACCAAATAATATTCGATCGTCCACTCATATGTCCGATTCTTATTTTTTGTTCAAGTCCATATTCTTGGGCCGGAACTCCAGAGTAAATCCTATCTGCAAGCCAATGGTCACCTTTTTTCATTGCTTTAACGACAGCGCTAGCATGCACTCCTGTCCCAGTTTCAAAAGCATCCTTTCCAAATACTGGATAGTTTTTTGGTAAATCAACTTCTATATATTCATGTGCCTTTTTGATATAATTATTTAATGATTTTAAATCATTATTAATGACTCCCATTAAACTTAAATTGACTAATGTTTGATCTAATGGGGCATTTCCTGCTCTTTCTCCTACTCCCAAAGCGGTGCCATGTATGACATCTGCTCCAGACTCTACTGCAGCTAAATTATTTGCAACTCCTAAGCCCCTGTCTTGATGGCCATGCCAATTAACTTCAATATCTCTACGTTTTACTCCTGAATCAGGAATAACTTCTTCTTGAATAAATGATAGAAGTTTTTTCACTCCATTTGGCGTCACATGCCCACATGTATCGCAAATACAAATCCTATCTGCTCCAAGCTCTATGGCCCGGGAGTATACTTGTTTAATTTCAGATGGTTTACTTCGTGTAGTATCTTCTGTCACAAACATAACTGGAATATCGTTATCAACTGCAAAAGTTACTGCCTTTTCAGCTGTCGATAATATCTTTTCCATATTCCAACCTTCTGTATATTGTCTTATTGGACTAGTTCCAAGAAATGCACTAGCTTGTATTTGTCGTTCAAATTTAGCTTGTAAATCGACTAACGGCTCTATGTCGCTAACTAATGTCCTTACGGCGCATCCAGGTCTTAAATCATATGAGTTTTCAGTCATATGCTTTAGCATGGAATCTATGTGCCCGATATGAGATGGGCCAGCCCCTGGCAATCCTAAATCTACTTTTTGAATTCCTAATTTTTCCATATAATCTATCAATTCTAATTTTTGTTCTATTTTAGGATTTCTTGCACTTGGGCTTTGCAAACCATCCCTTAATGTTTCATCATCAAACCAAATGCCATGAGGATGCTTGGTTGAATCCCTTGAAATCTCATAGTCTACTGAGTTCCAATCATAAATTAGTTCTGATTCTTTCATGTCTGCGCCTCAATCTTATGTATTGCGAACAAGACACTAGGCGTTTGAAACCATCGCATTACTATGAAGAAAATGGATTTATTTCCTTCTTAGCCTTGAGTTGATTTCTAATAATTATTATTGTAGAAATTAACGCTCCAATTATTCCGCCTATTGTGCCTATACTTGCCATAACAACTGCAACAAATATCAATGCAAGATATAACATAGATACCCAAAATGATCGTGCAGCAGTAGGTATTCTGCCAGTTTTATCTTTCTGTTCGTTTAAATCAATTTTAAAAACCGTACTTGCATACCATGTTGAAAGTATCACATTAGTCCAACAAAATATGTGAAATAGATATTCATCAAATTCTAAATTATTCAAGGCAAAAGGAGATAAAAATGATAATAGAACTAATATTATTACATAAATCTTCATCGTAAACAATGTTTTTTCAGGGCCTTTAATACCTGGCATCATTGGGATGTTAACCTTTTCATATTCTTCAGATCTATATAATGCGAGAGCCCAAAAATGAGGCGGTGTCCATAGAAAAATAAGTAAAAATAAAAACCATGGCATGAAACTACCTAATGAAAAAATAGAATCAAAAAAATTGATTGCTGAATCAGTTTTAATCGTCAGATCGTCAGAAGCTGCCGCCCATCCTATGACTGGAGGCGTAGATCCCGCAATTCCTCCTATGACTATATTCTGTACTGTACTTCGTTTCAACCATGCTGTATAGATAAAAACATAAAAAAATATACTAAAAGCAGCCCAAAACGCTGCAACTTGATTTGCCATAACAACAAACCATGAAACTCCTATTATTGAAATAAAAACTCCAAAGATTAATGCATTATTGGGAGAAACCCTTCCACTAGGAATTGCCCTATTAGAAGTCCTCCTCATTATGGGATCAATGTCTCTATCATACCACATATTAATCGCATTAGCACCTCCTGCTGTCAAATATCCTCCAATAAAAACTACTAACATCTTGGCCGATGTTTCTATTATTTGCTGAAAAGAAAAATTATATTGTTCTAATAAATCGTGAGATAAGACTGAACATAAAGCAGTGATTTGTAGTAGCACTACCACTTTAGGTTTAGTAAGACTAAAGTATGATTTTATCATAGTCACGCACAACCCTCCATTCCTACCTGTAACATTTTACCTTTAGTCTTCAGGTATGATGATATCATATTTAACATTCGATTGAGGTATTAAAAAACCTATGTATGCTGTTGCAATTAATAAAAATGAACCTGATGCCAAAAGGAGATGTATTAATGATAATACTTCTATGAAATAACCATCAGGTGTCCAAGAAATTATATATAATCCTCCAAGCAGTATATTTAGTAAATAAATTCCTGTAGATATCAATACCCATTTCTTCAAAATTAAACTATCTTCATCACTTTGTTTTAAAATTAAGTATGAATATCGAAGTAATATTATGCCGACTAAAGCAACAAGCCAACGATGTATCATTTGTGACTGTTCGACTATATTGGAAATTGAAGATATTAATTCATTATTGCATAAAGGCCATGATTGATAGAATCCATTTACTCCACAACCATTATTTGCACCAGGAGATGTTGATACCAATGTACCTGAAAATAATGTAAGTAATGTCAACAAAGACATGAATAGTATTTTATTTTTCCATAAATTTGATATTTTAGGAGAGAAAGTGAACCAATCAGTCCTATCTTCCTTGGCTAGTATCATCCAAATCCATATTAAACTTAGCATAAATACTAATGCGGAGCCCAAATGTAATATCACACTCCAATGTTCATTATCCATTTTTACTGTTAACATTCCAATTGCGCCCTGCCAAATAATGAGTGCTAATGATATTGTAGTTGATATTCGAATTTCCTTTTTATAATTATTTTTCCACCTTGCTAAACCCCAATTAAGAATTACAAGAGGGCCTAAGATAAATCCGGCTAAAAATCTATGAATCCATTCAGTAAAAATTTCAAAAGTTGTATATCTATGCCATTTTCCTCGGGAATCTATTTCATCTGGATTTTCATTATACCATTCTTCTTGTTCATTTTCTGATATATCAAATCCTAATGTTCCAAAACATTTTGGCCAATCTGGACAAGATTCTCCCGCATCATATATTCGAATAACTCCTCCGAGATTGATGACTAAAATTGTTACTAAAATTAATAACTTAGTCAAATTTTTTATTTTTATTTGACCAATCAAGTAGATACACTCCGAGCCACCGGTTCAATTTTATTAATTTTAATCTAGGTGAGGGTCGACATCAATCGGGATTCTCTCTTGTTCATATTCAAGTGTTGCAATTTTCATAGGATCGAGGACAACTCTTTCCTTTGCATCATCTACGCCATAAAGTTGGACCAACTCATCATTAAAACTTTCTCGTAACTCCTCTTCACTAACATAAAGTGGGGCTCCCATGCTTATTTGAAGCGCTCTAGCACCTATTATTCGTGCTTTTTCAAAGCGTGTGTGGGGTTTCAGTGGCTTAACCATATTACCGACCCACTAACAACTCCCAAATAAGGGCTATGACTGTGAGTTTTCTCAGATAATCATATTTTATCAAAAATTTCTGTCTATGAGCATTGCGACAGCATTTCCTCCGCCAAGACAAATAGTTACAATTCCTAATTTACCGGAAGTTCTTTCTAATGCGTTTACCAATGTCATCAAACATCTAGTTCCTGTGGCACCTAATGGATGTCCAATTGCAACAGCACCTCCATGCGGGTTGAATTTTTCCTCAGGAATCTTCAACTCTTTTTGAACCGCACAAGATGCAGCAGCAAAAGCCTCATTATGTTCTAATATATCTATGTCCTCAATTTTAAGTGAATTCCTATTAAGTAACATTTCTACTGCATATATTGGCGCAGACATGACTTTTTCTGGTGCAACTCCTGAAGTCACATAGTCAATTATTCTGGCCATAACTGGTAGATTATGTTTTTCAACTGCTTGATTTGAAGCAATTAATACTGCTGAAGCACCATCGGATAATTGACTAGCATTTCCTGCAGTTACTTGGCCATCGATATTAAATATCGTTCTCAAATTACTAAGCTTTTCCATATTTGTACTAGGGCGTATTCCTTCATCCTCAATTATGCCATTTACTTCAAAAGATTCTCTTTTTAACCATCCTTGATTCCATGCATTGTTAGCAAGAAAATGAGATTTTACGGCAAATTCATCAGATTTTTCTCTTGTTATGTTGAAATCTTTTGCAACAGTTTCACCAGTATTTCCCATCATTTCTCCGGAATATGCATCTTTCAATCCATCATTGGATAGTATTGATTCTAAATCAGAAAAATTGAATGAACTTTCTTTAGATGGTTTTCTAATAAAATAAGGTGCATTGCTCATCGACTCCATTCCTCCAGCAATAATGAGATTTGCCATCTTGGATCGAATCTCTGTTGCACCTATCATTACAGCTTTCAAACTTGAACCGCAAACTTTGTTTATTGTAGTACATGGTGTTTGAAACGGCATTCCTGCATTCAATGCAGCCTGTCTGGCAGGTGCTTGGCCTACTCCAGCTTGCAATACTTGGCCCATGTATACTTGATCTATGAAATTATTTTTTGGATCAATATTTGACCTTTTAAATATTTCTTTTATGGCCATTGTTCCAAGTTCCGTGGCAGTGTACATAGACAATGATCCTCGAAATTTTCCAACAGGAGTTCTTGCATATGCACATATGTTTACTCCTTCCATGAACAGCCCGAAAAGAACATTGGTATTCAATAGTACGATTGATATTATATATTCAAATCATCGAGTCAGAATTATAACCATAAAATTCGGAGTTTTTCAATTCCGGTCTATTTTGAGGTTTTATCAAAATAGTTCTTACTCCCCATAAATCTTTGAAGATACGGTATTTACTGGTCTCATCTAAATAATCAACACCACTTGAGCCCCCAGTCCCTACTCTTCTCCCCATTATTCTCTCAACCATTCTAGCATGCGAATGTCTCCACTTTACAATCGACTCTTCTAACTCAACAATTGCATCGATTAATTTTCTTGGCCATGTTAGCAACGGTAATTCACGATATGACTCTATGAATAATAAACCAGCCCTAGTTCTACTTACTTTACCATCTGGTTTTAGGAAATCAATCGCACTTTTATGCCCCATCTCTATCCTTTCTACCATTCTTGTATTTGGATCATTTTTACCATAGAGGCCCTCTCCATGTTTTTTATGAGATTCCAAATGCTTATTTACATAATTTTCAACATTCTTTTCGTCGTTTTCACTGCCATAAACAGATCCCATTATCGGCGTCCTTTCAATCCAATCCATCAATGAATCTACTAATGATTTTTGGCTCATCAAATCTTCTAAACGATGTAATATTACAGTAGCTTCTTCATTATTTATTGCCGCTTTCCTAAATCCTTCTATGGGATCCATTCCTCCTAACCTATCCTCATTTTTTAATCCCAGAAGTATTTCAAATTCTCTCATTTGATATGATTCAAATCCTGAAGCAGTGCCCAATCCATCTCTAAATGATAAAAATCCCTGGGGAGACAAAGTTTCTAACACTCCCCATTGATTTGCCATTAGTCTAAATATTTCTGTAGTTCGCCCTAAATGATCTACGGATAGAGGAATATCAATCTCCGAAACATTATTTTGATCAAGTATATTACGTACTTCGATAAGCTCAGTAATAATCTGTTTGAACCACAATTCAAAAGTTTGATGGACTATGATAAAATGCATTTCATCATTCGAAACTCCCCTTTCTTCAGCCTGTAGTTTTAATAAAGCAGGCAGTTGTAAATACTCACCATAAGTCCAATTTTTACTCTCCGGGTTACCACTCATGACTATCGGATTATGTTTCGGTTTGAAGTATTACCCCTTTTTAGAAAGTTACAAATGCAATCTACTATCCTAACAGATACAAGGGAGAGAAGAGTTTTGATAGGAAAAAAATTTAATTATGAACTTCCATATCCAATTTTAATGATTGATGATAATCTCGAATTACATCAAATGACTATTGAACATAAAGAAGAACTTTTTTTATTAATTGATAATAACCGTAATCATCTCAGAAAATGGTTACCTTGGGTAGATGATATTAAATCAGTTCTAGACGAAGAAAATTTCATAAAAAGTACTTTGAATGATTATTCTCAGGGACGAGGAATTCACTATGAAATAGTATATGATGGGCAAATCGTAGGAAATATAGGTTTAAATTGGATTGATTACAATAATCGCTCTTGTGGAGTTGGCTATTGGCTGGCTGAAAAATATACTGGCAATGGCATAATAACAAAATGTTGCAAACGTCTAATGAAGCATTGTTTTTATGACCTAAATTTTCATCGTTTTGTATTGGAAGTTGCAGTTAATAATACGCCGAGTATAAAAGTTGCAAATAGATTAGGAATGCGCCTAGAAGGAAAATCTTTAGACAGGGAATGGCTATATGACCATTTCACTGATTCTTTCTTATATGCAATAACGATTGTTGAAATTAATTAAGGAATCAGGCCATGATTTTGTATTGAGCATCCGCCGGGAGGTAAACAGGATAGCACATCATCTTGAGATAGGCCAGTCATTTTGGCAATTTTATTTGCTATTGTTTCCTTTTTTTCTTTGCTAGGAATTATTTTAGCCCAACGAGGAAAAATCTTTGATATCGTTTCTGCAGTTCCTAATATGGGTAATGGTACTCCATTTATTACGCCAATTCCCATTCCCAATTCAAGCTTTATGTCCTTGTACCAATTTCGTTTTCCCCTCACAACAAAAGATCCTCTACCCAAAGATTCTCCACTTTCTGTAGTCTTTGATACTTGACTTGGTCTTGCATGAAATACAGTTGCTGAAGCATTACCGCTCCCCCATGCTCTTGACCAACAAACAGCAAGTTGTGCTGCCTCTTGATGCGTTTCACTTGGTAATTCGCGTGCATCTTCAATTCCTTCAGATATATTTTGAACTATCTTAAGGGATATCACTCCTTCTGGTATATTATCAGAAGTAAAATCATTTATTTCAAAACCTTCATTTAATTTTAGTGAACATGATGGCGCCCCGTGTAAGTCTGCATGAAAATATAGGTCATTCGAACTTAGATGTTTTTTTACTATATTGTCATTTCCTTTTGCATCATTGCCACCAATTATTAAATTCCCATTTGCCAATATTCCCCAGCGAAATTTTTCAAACCAAAATTTCTTATTCCTTTTTGAGCTCTTAAGTCTACCTGCAGCTGCATTTTTTGCAGCTTTTTTCTCTTCCATATTTTTAGATAATTCTGTATTTTCTAAAGCCTTTTTTGCGCCTATGGCTTTATTTTTCTGCGACCTAGCATCTTCAAAATATCTTTGTGCATTTTGATGGACATTTTTATCAACTTCTAAAGTTATGCTTGCACCAGGATCACCATCCTCATCTGGGAGGTATGCGACTATAGTTCGTTTAGCAGGATTTATTTTACCAATCCAAGATATGTTTTTTAATTTATTCTCTATTGATTGCCAACTTTCATTTTTAATTGCAATATTGAATTGACCAAGAATGTCATCAACATGGCCCCAATTATCTTGAATTGATTTTCCAAGTTCTTGGTTTATAGTGGCACGTTGTATGAATCTGCCTATTGCCAAACTTTGCTGCTCTGACCTTCTAGTTAATTTAGCTCTTCTCTCACCGTCTCCTTTCCCCGTACTTACTAATTTTTCTTCCTCACGCCTGATGAATGCTGCAGCATCATGCATCCCATAAATTAAATCAAAACATGAGGAAAGAGATTCTATTTCAAAGATATTATTATTTTCTAAATAAGGAATATTTATTGGACATACTTCAATTATTGCCCCTGCTAACAAATCTCTGTCTTCTGTATCGGGGTCCAAATTTGTCCATTTTTCCAGGGAGTCTTTACTATCTAACCATATCTTAACTGACTCGTTACTATCAAGTTCATTAACCATTAAATTTATTGATTTTTCCAAAGAATCTCTCTCTTCTATGGTCAATAGATTAGAAATTATAGATTCTTCCAAATCAGCATTTGAGCATGCTATACTTCCATATAAAGCTCCAAAATTTGCCCTAACAGCAAGAGTTCTAATCAAATCATGCTCACTTTCATCTAATAATTGATCAAGTGCAAACCTATCTAATTTCCGAGGATTTAATGAGGCAGGCGGAGTAGCATATTCTAGTCCCTTTTTTATTATTCTAGTTGAATAATTGACATGAGTGAGTGGTTGAATAATTATTCCCGCACTATCTACTAATAACACGTTACCATCTCTAAATAATTCTATTATTATCCTAATTTCACCTATTCCCCTTTCAAAAACAAGTTCTATTATTCTATCAAATCCATATTGATTGACTTCCATAAGTCTAGCATTATTGAGGTGCTTTCTGATTAACATTGCAAACTGTGAAGGGTTTGATGGCATCGGCCTATCTCTTTGAGATGTGTATATTCTCTTGCCTCTGACGATTACTAAATCTGTTGAGGGAAGGCCCTTTCGATTCAATTTCAGTACAATCTGCTCATAATGCGGCTGATATGCCTTTCTCATTCTAGCGCCAATCATGGATTCAAGCTCTTTTACAATCCTCGCGACATCGAAAGATGAGAACTTATCGCGCATACCTATATCCCATCCTAATAAGAAGTCATACATCAGTCAATCGCTTGAATACTTTTTTATTCTATCATATTATGGAAATCTTCAATTTCTTTCAAAACATCAGATTCATGAGTATATTGATTACTGGGAACATTAATCATGGTACAATTAGGCAATGAATCATTAATTCTACGAATCCCATCTATTGCATGTAATTTATCCGATTCAGCACATAAAATCGCACAAGGGATTAAAGTTTTTTCAAAATTTAAATTCATATTATAAGTTATATTTGCCTTTGCCGATAGTAACATTCTCCCAAGATCTTGAGAATTAAACACCCTTCGATATCTTATCCGCTGCCCTTCTTCTTTGACTCTCTTTTCAACTGCAAATAATACTATTTTCGTTAATAATGGATACGTAAATCTAGGTACTGGAAACTTTAGGAATAAATTAGCCCATATTGGAGGCCTAAAATTTATATTTGGGCCAATTAGAATTGATGACCTTCCTCCAATTAGTTCCTTTTGATAACCATTTAGTAATATTGTGGAGCCCAATGAAGAAGAGAACCAATCTATTTTTTCATTTTTTAACTTTAAAAAATTAATAACTTTAAAAATATCTTTTGAATGAACATCCATCTCAAAATCCTTTTTTGTAATTTTTCTAGTTATCCTAGCACTTTTCTTCTCTCTTGTTTCTATGTATAGAATTGTTCTTCTTGAAGTCCATTCCGATAAAAGTGGCCTCCATCCTTCAAAAACCGACCCCCATCCTGGAATCATAACTAAAGTATTTTCAGATTCACTTATTGAATTCAAAGGAACCCATTTTAAAACTCTTAATGCTACTTCTTCCTCAACATTTACATAAATTTCTGAGCACTTTGAACCTTCTAAGTCAGGAACGACCCCCCATTCCTCTTTCACAGTATTTGCAAAGTATCAGTACAAATAATATTGCCTATCTACTTCTTTTATTTTTTCTTCCTCGATAAGTAATTTTAGATGTGCTAAAACCTGATCTTCAGCCAATGTTAAATTTACTCCTCGTTCATTCAAGTAAACAAGTTGGCTGATTTTATTAAGATTATTTTGGCCACTACGTACGATATCGAATATTTTGTTATGCCTATTTTTCCTATGTTCGATATATTTACTTAATAATTTATCTGGATTTGCAACCAATGGGCCGTGTCCGGGAAATAACATCTTTGGTTTCATTTTTTTCAATCTTTCTAAACCCTCTATATATTTTCCCATATTGCCTTCTCCTGAAGGGACCAAAATACTCCCAACTCCAACGCAATTATCTCCACTGACTATACCAGATTCGCCTATGATGCATATGTGCCCTGGGCAATGTCCAGAAGTTTCAATAACCGACCAAGATGTTTTTCCAGATGGACCATTTAGTATAAAATCATCTCCTTCAGATACTACTGAAGATTCCATGTCACTGGGGATAAATTTTTTTGTTTCCTCACTTATCCAAATTGGTGCTTGATAAATTTTGGATATTTTACTTAAATCGCCAATATGGTCGGGATGCCGATGAGTATATATTGTTGCGATTATCTTGGATCCAGAATCATTAATTTCTTTAATTTTACTTGCTAAATCGAGTAGAGAATCATTTGTTTTAGCTGCAGGATCGACAATAACTCTATCTCCTCCCTCTTCTCCAAGAATATAGCAATTAGTATGCGTTGCAGGTGGTAAGGTTTTTGTCCTAAGAGGTAGGCATTCTACATCCGGAGAAAATTCTATTCTGTGATATCCAGATGGTCTCTTTTTTGACAATATCTTACAAGCAAATTTGATATTATTTGTATTTTCAATTTCATTAACTAAGTCTTTAATTAACGTAACTATGGGGGGAGGCAATCTTATTTCATTCATTTTCCATGAATTCAATAATAAAATTGGATTCCACCATCTAAACTCATCAAACTCTGACCTACCTGGTGGAAAAGTTGGTTCTAATTCCACATTACTAATTTCTACGTGAAAAAACTTATTTTTGAATCTGATTGGTGCAAATGGAGGAGTCACTCTTTCAGATATTACTTCAGCATCAAATTTAGTTATTAGTATCTCTTCATTTTCAATATTTTTTGCCCAATTCTCTTTTTCTTTACAAATACTTTCTCTTATTTTATGATCAATTTTAATCATTTTTCCATCTTTATTTGGAGTAAATCCAACTTCTTCAACAAGTTCACGAAGTAAAGCAATAGCAGCAATTCTGTCTTCACCCATGGTGGCTAAGAAGTTAGGATGATTTTCACCAAATTTAATATCTACTTTACTAATTCCTCCTCCGGGAAATGACCAAAAATCAGGGAACGATGGCATCTCTGAAACTCTATGCCCTAGCAAAATCTCATTATGATTATTTATACTTCTGCTTATTACAGCTGAAGCAGATAATTTTGGTTCACTAACATTAGTTTTTGGCATCACAAAACCTAGCGGAGTCTCACCCATGCTGTCTCGAAGTGACGCCTAACTTCAAACCCACTACAAAAATGATTGAATAGGGGACCTCCTCCTCGATGTTTAGGAAGATGACCCATCTCTTATTTTTAAAACATCAACAATCATATAATTGAGAGGAATATACTTTGAAGCCACCCGAAACAATAGAAGAAGAATTAGCAATAATGGCTGAAGCAATTGAAGCAGGGATTGATCCATTCAAACCTCTAAAAAAAACTTCTAAAATAGGAAAATTAGCATTAGGGTGGTTCATGATTATACTAATGGTTAGTTGGGCATCCCAAATATTATATCATTCTCTTTGATGATGTGCCTAATGCAAATGATTCTAGGTAGTAACCCCTACAGGAGACTATGGGGCGCTCCTCGGTTGCTATTGCATTAGTAACGTTATTTATTACTTCAACCGCTCCTATCATCAATGCACAAGTAGGACAACCTGACATTGTTCAGGAACACTGGTATCATACTTATGCCACTTTAACATTAGATGTTAACGAGTGGGCTGATAATTTTCCGACAATTGTTGACTTAATTAGTGCCGGACAAACAGAGATGGGTAGAAACCTCTGGGTATTACGAATTTCTGATTGGAGTGTCGAAACGAAACCAAATGGAATGGACAAAGATGTAGTTTACATTGATGGGGGACACCATGGTAATGAGCACCTTGGAACGGAACTAGCATTCCTTACTGCAGAATATTATATTGAGGGTTGGGCCGAAGGTAATCAAGAAGCAATTGACGTTCTAAAAACAACTGAATTACACATCCTCATAATGCTAAATGCTGATGGAAATGATCTTGATACAAGATGGAATGTCAATCAGGTAGATTTGAATAGAAATTATGATCATTTTTGGAATAATTGCCCTCCAAACAATCCTACACAACCTGGAAGTAGCGCTTTTAGTGAATCTGAAACTCTCGCTAATTCAGTTTACATGAATACCGAAGTCCCCGATGCTGACCTATATGTTACCATGCATACTGGCGTATGGATTATGCTATATCCTTGGGGAAGATGGCCAGCACAACCATCAGATAGAGAATTATTCCATTTTATAAGGGATGAGGTTAATAATAATATTTCTGATATCCCTATTCAGAATGCAAATCAAGGACTTTATCCAAATTGCGGGACTAGTAGGGATTACGGTTACGGAGTAATGGGATATCCGACATTTACTTTTGAAACAGATGATGAACAATTTTTACTCGGATCAGTAGAAGCTCTATCTGATAGATTAGACGAAGAATTGAATGTGATGAAATATTTGATACAGAATGTTTGGTATTGGCGCGCACGTTTAGTGGTGGAAGATATAGAAATTAACAAAAACTTTCTTTCAGCCCGAGTTTCTAATCTAGGCCATTCAAGTACTGCAAACGCAACCTTTCACTATTCTGATATAACCGGTGAGTTATTGTGGCATTCAGAAACTTTTGGAGTAAATGCAACCAATGAATCAAATGTATTATTCAATGCAAATAATCTTACTTTGGTTGATGATGGAATTTGGAGTATTCACTATCAAAAGAGAGTGATAAGTTCATCACAGTGGGTGGAGGAATTAATCGATGAATCAACTATCAAGACCCAATCAAAAAGTAACGTTTTCCTTCCAGCACCCTCTTTAATGATTTATCTAGTATCAATACTAACTGCTGCAATAACTGGTAGAAAAAATCAGAATACTCAAACGAAGAGTAATAATTTTATCAATTAATCATTTTTTATTAATTCAATGCATTGGCTTGCTGTATTCCCTCATCACTCTTCAGAGAGCAGACGTTCCGAGCTTTGGACGGTGCAAAACTCTTCGTGAAGGCTCGCCAACGCCGTTCGGTGCACCATATCCGCGTCGAAGGTTTCACCATCCGCAGCGGTGCGTGGGAAGGTGGCGCAGGCGTCACCGACCAGACATACGTCGAAACCGAGGTTACCGGCCATCCGTGCCGTCGTGGAAACACAGTGGTTAGTGGTCAGTCCGAGTAGGACCAGCCCATGATGGCCTTCGGCCTGTAACAGATCTTCGAGACCAGTACCGATGAAGCAGCTGTTAACGTGCTTGATGATCTCAACCTCGTTCTCTCGCGGTTCGGCCCATTCGAAGAAGGCGAAGCCGGGCTCTTCATCTCGGAGCGGGCTATTCGGTTCCAACGAGGCATGTCGGACGTGGATGATTCTCCTACCCCGTGCCCGCCAGTGGGCGAGTACGGCCTGTGCATTGGCCTCAAAATCCGGATTATTCCGCTGCCCCCAGAAGGGATTATTGAAACCTACCTGGCAGTCGATTAGAATAAGGGCCCTATCATCGCTCATGTACTTGGCAGAGAGTATCTCTCTATGACATATTTGATTCACACGAGTGGATGGATACCCTTTGCTTCAAGTTGAATCATATGCTTAGCAAAAGGATACTTCAAAAATCATATTGAACTAATGCTATATTCGAGTGTAATTAGCTCAACTAAATATTCTACTTCCTCTCCATCATCAGTATTTGTACATCCAATTCCACCGCCTGATTGTGCAATCACATTTATTTCGAGAGTGTATATGCCTAATCCTAAATTTCCTGCGTTCAATCCTTTGTTAATATCTGATTCCGATACACCCGATACATTTCCTATCATTGAACTATCGTACCATTCAATCTCAACAAAGTGTGAGGAAGAACTCCCTGCAGAATTCTGCCCACTAGATGTGTTATTGTTTTCATCATGGAGTATAGTCCCTGTTATGGTATCTGGATCAGGATTAGATGCTCCAGGAACATTGCATCCTAAACCAGAACTTGTTTCATCTTCTGAATATGTTAGAGTTACTCTAACGCCTACGATATTGATATCTTCTAGGTTAGATACAGAATCAGTGGTTATTTCGATTGTGAATGTTTGGTCGTCATTAATATATTCTATTCCATCAGCCAACTGTTCACTATCAAAACTAGTATCTACGAACCAAGATCCTGGATTTTTTTCATCCCCCTCTAGTGAGTCCGGTCCTGCAATAATATATGCAGTTTCACCAACGATTATAGGAGCAAAAATAACTAATGAGGCAATTCCTAAAGTTTTGAAATCTGGAAATTCAAATCTACCTAAAGGTGAGATATGCGAAGTACGTAATTGGTTCATTATAAAATGAATAATAAATGCAGCCCCCATACCAGGTACAGATGGAAATATATCATCTCCATATCCACTAATTGACCATAAAATGACAGTAACCAATGCTGCCGTCATCATTGCGATAGTATGGTTTGAATCAGGCTCATATCCTGCCCATTTAATAATTAAAATTGGCACGAAAATTGATCCTAAGCCATATACGGCTAGTACAACCAAAGCAAATACCGAATCCCCGCCAGGAACATACAATCCAAAAATTGAGATTGATGTAGCGAAAGCCGCAACAATTAGAGTCACTAATTTAGCTTTTTTATGGTCTTGGCTTATTTCTGGCATGATATCATCTGTGAATGCAGCAGTACAGGCGAGAACCTGACTATCAGCTGTAGACATAGTTGCGGCAAAAATTGATGCTAATATCAAGCCAACCCAAAATGGGTCCAATGTTTCCATAGCTAACATTGGTAATCCTAGTTCGGGATCAAAATCAGTACCTGTGAACACTACACGACTTGCCAATCCTATGATTACCATAATTAGTAGGAATGGTATTTGCCAAGCAAAGAACCAAAGCATGGCAGTCTTCCTGTCTTCGTCTGTACCTAATGTCATTACCCGTGAAACTACTTGAGGTTGCCCGGCAACGCTCAGTCCACCCAAAAAAAATGCGAAAATCCATAAACTGACCCCAAAATTGAGATCTGCGGGTACGATACTGGTCAGATTCGCATTTTCGGCGGCCAAACCATCGTGCAATCCTGAAAAACCCCCTACTTCTTGCATTGCAACATAGCAAAGTAAACTTGAACCAATAATCATCACACAGGATTGAGCTGCATCAGTCCATATTGAAGCACGTATACCGCCTGCATAACAATAAGCAACTACTAAGACGAAACCAATCAGAATCCCAACGACTTCTGACCACCCTAACATTACATTGAGTGCCTTTACCTCCACTAGTCAATTGAGCAGCGGCATATACAGCGAGGAAAAGAATAGAGAATAATGCTGCTAGCTTCGCCTCAGGGGAACCAGTGACTTCAGAAACTAGTGATGAAAGTGAACGAACACCGCGCTCATTCGCAGATTGTTGAATAAATTTATACAACCAAATCCATGCTATAACTTGCCCAATTAATGACCCAAAACCTATCCAAATAATTGAGTAACCCATTGTAAAAGTAAAGCCAATAAAGCCGATGAACATGTATCCTGAATTCCAAGTACTTACAGCAGATAGTGCCGCAAGAGCAGGATGCATTCCGCGACTAGCAACGAGATAATCATCAGTAGTATCTTCTTTTACCCACATACTGGCTAATCCTACGCCCGCAAAAGCACACATGAATAGGAGGAACGAGGCTATCAGGGCAAGGTCCATACAGGCAGGGGATGGCATCTTGACTATCAATAATGGGGGGCCTTGTTTGGAGTCAGACTCGTGTTGATGAAAAAGGATTAGCGCCCCGAGGAAAACTTCGGATCACACAGCATGTCATATTCATGGGCTCTGGAACAATTGCAACTGTTACCGCATCCTTCTTACTGCAGTATCAAACAGTGTGTTTCTTTGGATAATTCCTACGATTGTTGGTACCGCTGGAATAATGTTCTGGACTAGAAAGGTTAACCATGGAAAAATCACTTCTCAGAAAAACAAGCAACAAAAACATAGCACCGACGAATCGTCAAGGATAGATATCAAGAGGTTGCAGTGAGTCGACACAGGCGTTAGCAAATACGCTTTATGCAGTACAACGGTTAGTATACTCAAATCTGAACCATTGGATTTTCCATCGTAGCCCATTAGTTATTTCAAATAAGTAAAGGGGAGCGCTATAGTTTCAGTATTACTCTATGTCCGTCCAACCTATGCTCTTTTTGCTATTCCCAATATTGTGTCAGCCCCTTCTTCCCTTCTTTCCAAAGATTTTTGTTCTCCAATCCAATTGCTGGAGATGAAAATCGAGAGGAGGTCTTGCTCTTATCATCGTCTGAAGGCATGAGTTTTCGATAACGTTGAGCCCAATAAGTCCTCTGAATGCTACGAGAATCAGAGAGGCCTCTTCAAGACAAATTGTGAGTTCGGCCAACTGCCGACACCACCAGCAACGACTTCCCATCCTTCCTGTCCCAGTTTGTTCAATTGTTCTTCTAGCTTCTTGTTATTCGTAGTACCTACTACCTTGTACTCCCACACGGTCATGCTATGCCATAGGGGTGTGATATGTAAATTGTGTAGTAAATGGGATCTCTCTGATCAGCAAATACCTCATGGTGTAGCGAATTCGCAACCCCCTGTTTCGCTACACCATATCAATGCTCATCGCATTGGAGGAGCATATTGTAACCCTCCTTCCGATTCGAGAGCGTTCAACGTACCACTCCTGGGCATGAGACAAGCTGACATAGATTCTGATCCACTATATCCGTCATAGCCACCGTCGCAGAATGCATCATCGTAGGCCTCGCCGTAGTTCCCGACAGAACTCAGGACAGACTGCATCCAAGTGTTATCCAAGGGATTCAGTTGGGTTCCAAGGCCTAGATTCTCGTTTAGGAACCTATCTATCGAAGGATTGCTAGTGTCCGCACTTTGATAGTTATGTGAGGTGATTCCGAATTCCTCTGCAGTAACCATTCCATACCATACCCATGACACAACCTCGTTCCACTCCGAATCATAGTCCCTAGTTACAGAAGCCAAAGGCTCCTTCGATATCACCTCGGGCATTATCGCCATTTCGAAATCCGCTGAACCATCCTGCTCGAATTGCCACTTCATGGAGACTAGGCCGGACATGTCTCCGGTAACGGCATCGCAATCCTCGTTCGCGAAGTCCGGTCCGTCGTTCCAGGAGCTTACCGCTTGGTACTCCATATCATTCTCCACGAAGTAGTCCTCGATGTTTCCTGCTGAGGTGCTGCCAATCGCTACACAAATACTCGCACCATCCAAATCTAGTGCCGAATCCGCATTGGGAAACTCATCGAGATTGACCATGATGCCCTGGCCATCGAAGAAGTTGATTGCTCCGAAGTCAAAATTCAAGTCGGCATCCCTGCTGGCTGTCCAAGTAGTGGTGCGAATCAAAACGTCCACGCTGCCATTGCTCAGTAGTTCGAATCTGTCCGAATTAGTATATATATACTCGATATCAGAGTCCGGATTGAATCCGATAGCGGCGGCGATGGCCATGCAATAGGATATGTCCAGGCCCGATAATTCTCCTGTATCTTCGTCATAGTAACCCATTCCGTACTGGCCCCCCTTGACCCCACACTTCAGAAAACCCCTCTCAATAACTACGTCCAAGGTGCTGGACCAGTTCACGGATGAGGGTGGTGAATTTTCGAGTTCTGCTATCGTCTCGAGGAGTCCAGAAATAGTCGAGTTGAGTGAGGCTGCAATTTCTTGGAGATCCGATATCTCGTCTGCCGAGTTTGCGTTCGTGGCAACCAGTTCCTGATTGGCAGCGGTCAGTGAGGCTACCTGCGCTTCGAGGGATGCCTTCAAAGTCTCGAGTGACGATATCTGAGAGGTCAGGGACGACCTGGTGGTTTCCAGGACTACCACTTCCGACTCCAATCTGGTCATGGATTCGTTCAATGTGAATATCAAGGATGAAAGTTGATCTATTTCCATTGTCATGGAGCCATTATGCTTGTTCAATGCCGTGATATCGGAGATGTGCTGCAATATTTGGCCATCGAGGCTTCCGATCTGTCCGTTTAGTGACTCGATCGTGGTGTTCAGCAGCGCCATGTCTCTCTGCAAGGCATCTAGAGTCTGGTTGAGCGATTCCATCATTCCTTCATGGGTTGCGGCATCTTGCTCGAGTTGATCAATCAACTCTTCGCTTTCGTCACCCGCACAGCCCGCGAGAGCGGCGGTTACCATCAGTAGCATCATCAACACAGCATTCGCTTTCATGATATTCGATGTGCGTACCCCCACATAAACAAAGTCCCTGCACTAGAGCAGTGATGATTGATACGCTACGTTTTTCATCACTAAACGCATCGGTACCTCATCCATCTGTATACGAATCATGGTTACTTTTACCAAGAAGTATAAAGAATTACCATTTCAAGCAAACACGTATTTAAGATTGAGTTTCTCAACTATAATATAACTTGTTTGAGGTTTTGTGTGTGGTTTCAAATAAATTCAAAATTTTTGCGAATAAACCTTCATTCAATTTGTGGTATCATCCGTTGTACACAGATGGAATTCATGATAAAGCACGTTTCCCAAAATATCGCTATCAAATGGTACTGAAGATGCTCAAACAATCAAAAGAATTTAAAAAAATGTCAATCCAAAAACCTGATCCAATCTCAAGAAAATCATTACTACTTGCTCATGATGAAAATTATGTTGATGCATTCCTCAAAGGAAAGTTAAATGAAAAAGAGATGAGAAGAATTGGCCTTACTCCTTGGACTCCAAAGATGATAGAACGAACACTTTGCCTGACCGGTGGAGCTGTTAAAGCAACAATTCATGCCATAAAGCACGGTGGAATCACAGGAAATATGGCAGGAGGAACTCATCATGCTCACAGAGATTTCGGCTCAGGTTACTGTGTGTTCAACGATCTCGCCATCAGCGCGAAGTACGCCCTTGAAAATCAAGGATTGAAACGTGTAGTAATTCTAGATCTTGATGTACATCAAGGCGATGGAACAGCAACAATACTGGCTAATGATATTCGAACTCGTACTATTTCAGTACACTGTTCTACGAACTTTCCATTCCGAAAATCTGTGAGTGATTTTGATTTGCCTATCGAGCCAGAATCAGGTGATGATTTGTACCTTGAAAAAGTTCGTGAGGCTGTCAAATTAAGTCTAGATTTTGAGCCAGATATCCTTCTTTTCCAAGCAGGGGTTGACGGACTCGAGCATGACCATTTGGGAAAGCTCAATATTACTAAAGAAGGGATGAAAATAAGAAATCAGTACGTTTTTGAGAAGATGCTTGATTACAGAATTCCGACGGTCATTTTCATGGGTGGAGGCTATTCTAAACCAATTGAGCACACGATTGATTCATTTTATGATTTATTCATTGATGCGTCGATTTGGAATGAGCGCTGGTGGAACCAGTCGATTTAATACAAAACAGTAATTTGAAATCATTTCTCATGTTGAGTTACCGATAATGATTAAGAAATAATTGATCACAACTCTTCAGGATTACAGGAAATTGGTAGTCCCTCCCGGATTCGAACCAGGGTCGTGGGATCCAGAACCCCACATGATGGACCACTACACTAAGGGACTATTGTGTGTCCGAGACGGCATCTCTATTTCAAGAAAACCGATACTAAAAGTAAATTCTCAATTAGTTCTAAAACCCTCATTTAATTCTTCCAGACTCTGTTTACTAGGTCTTAGTTCTGATTCTGGTAGAGCCATCAGAGGCGTATTTGTCAATCCTAGTGTTTCGGTAGCTGTTTTTTTGTCGGGATTATAGTAAAGTAGGCCAGTTACATGCCTACTTTCTTTATCAGCATCGTGTATGGCTCTTAGAGCTTCTACTGGGTCGGTGGGGTCATGCTCGTTACCCACTGTCTCAAGTCTTAATGTCGAACCATCGAATAATTTTATTTCTTTGAACTCTCCTGCAGGTACTTCCACTGCTTCAATAGGGGAGAAATGTGCGATATAATCTACTATATGCAACACTTCATCATTCTCTTTAACATAATTATATGATTTGTAAGATTCATCGTTATTAGCGAAGGTAACACATGGGGAAATAACATCGATAATTGCCATTCCCTTATGGCTCATAGCAGCCCTTAGTAACGCAGTCAACTGCTTTTTACTTCCTGAAAATGATCTTGCAACAAAGCTACAACCTAAATTAACTGCCATAGCGCACAAATCAATTGGTGATTGTTCATTCATTGTACCTTTTTTCTTTTTCGAACCTTTTTCAACAGTTGCACTATACTGGCCTTTTGTCAATCCATAAACTCCATTATTTTCGATAATATAAACCATGTCCAAATTTCTACGAATAGCATGAATGAATTGTCCAATTCCTATACTGGCTGTATCCCCGTCCCCTGAAACTGCTAAAAATGATAGATCTTTATTCACCATATTTGCACCTGTTGTAACCGAGGGCATCCTTCCATGGACTGTATTGAATCCATGGCTCTTGCCTAGGAAATATGCAGGAGTTTTTGAAGAACAACCAATTCCACTCATTTTGGCTATTCCTTCAGGTTTTATTCCATTTTCCCAAGCAGCCTGGATTATCACATTTGAAATCTGGTCATGCCCGCATCCAGGGCAAAGAGACGATTTACCTCCTTTATATTCCGATTTATCTAAATCTATTACATTCAATTTTAATATGGACATTATATTTCCTCCAATAATTCTAGAATTTTCTCTGAATATAATCTTGCTCGAGGAGGCATACCATCGCTATATGCAACGCTATGAACTTTACTTAGTAATTCTAGAGGAAGCTCCTTTCTTAAAATTCCAAATAATTGTCCATCTCTATTCATTTCTAGAACTATATTTTTATCATGCTTAGAAATAAACTCTTCTAAATTGGAATGATATGGCAAAGCCCTGACTCTACAAGTACTAACAGATAAACCAGTTCTTTCTAAGATATCATCTATTTCTTCAATGGTATTTTGCATAGATCCATAAAATATTATTCCTACTTCCTTGATTTCTTCTTCAATTATGACTGGAGAGGGTAAATTATCTCGTGATCCATCGATCTTCCCACGTAGTCTCATCATAGTTTTTTGATAAACAGCAGGATCTTCAGAATAAACTCCATCTTCGTCATGCCCTGTTCCTCGATATAGAATAGGATCAAGTCCACTTCCTGGTAATGTCCTGTAAGGTATTCCATCTCCATCTACATCTCGGTATCTTCCGTAATTCTGAATGGAATCTAGTTGCTCCTGAGTGTAAATAACTTTACCTCTATCCATTTGCTTATCCGGATAAACAAACCCTTCAGTAGACCACCTATTCATACCTAAATCTAAATCACTAAATCCGAATACCATGGTCTGATATCTCTCAGCATAATCAAAAGCCCTCCATCCAAATTCAAAACATTCATTTACAGTTCCAGGAATAAGTACAATATGTTGCGTATCGCCATGACTTGCTTCATATAGCATTGACAAATCTCCTTGTTGGGTCCTTGTGGGAAGGCCTGTTGAAGGGCCTACGCGATTTACATCCCATATCACTCCGGGTACTTCTGCAAAGTAAGACAATCCAATAAATTCTGACATCAAAGAAATACCTGGGCCACTGGTGCAAGTCATACCTCGTCCTCCTGCCCAACCAGCGCCTATTACCATTCCAACTGCGGCTAACTCATCTTCTGCTTGAATGACGGCACAAGTAGTACCTCCATCCTTTGCAGTTCTAAGTTCTGGTAGCCATTTTATTATTCCTTCTGCAACTGAAGATGAAGGCGTTATTGGATACCAAGCTAGCATATTTATTCCTCCATATACAGAACCCAAAGCAGTTGCTTCATTACCTTCTATTAGATATGTATCAGGATTTTTTTCTAATTTTTCTACTCTAAATGTTGTTGTATTCTCCCAATTTTCTTGTGCATGAGCGATACCTTCACCAATTGCCCGTAAATTCATTTCAATTGCCTTTTCTTTACCTTTGAATTGAGAATGAACGGCTTTTTCCATATCTGTAAGATTTATTCCAAGTAAATATGCAAGCCCACCAACATAATACATATTGGCCATCATTTTTGCGAATTTTGGCGCTATACCTCTTGCCATCTTTGTCATTGGCATACTGAATACTATACAATCATCTCTTCCAACGGGAAGTTTTACATCTTCATTGTAAATAACGACTGTACCCGGCTCCATTTTATCAATATCATCTTGCCAAGTATCTTTATTCATCAAAATTTGAATGTCAGTTTTGTCACCAGGGGCTTGATATCCGTATTCACTAGCTCGAATTATGAACCATGTCGGTAAGCCCGAAATATTACTTGGGAACAAATTTTTGCCACTTACTGGGACTCCCATTTCAAACATGGTATGTAATATAATTAGATTCGAAGATTGGGAACCAGTCCCATTAGCAGTGGCGATATTAATTACAAAATTATTGACATCAGATTCCATCTTTTTACGTAACTCCACAATTTGACGCTGAACAGTTCCTTGCCCAGTAAGTAACTTGCGAGCATATTAAGTCTTTAGCCATTACCATTACTCACTTCTTTTGTGACCTTAATTATAATTTGTTTCCGTTGCCATTTTGAATGAGTAGTATCTCGCATACTATGATGTCCGTACCGGAGACTCTGCAAAAGGCATGGGATGATGCTAATACATTAATAGAAAAGATAGAGCCAGAAAAAGCTTTAGACATTCTTAGAGATGTAGCATGGAAAGAATGTAAAAGTGATGCTCAAAGAGCAAAAACATCTAGATATGCTGCAGATGCAGGATGCCTTTGGGGAGAGATAGACTCTAATTCTCAAAAGAAACGTTGGCAAAAAGCATATAATAATTATAAGACCGCTTTAAATTTTGATCCCAAAGACAAGGAAACACGCAGACGTATGAATAAATTAGCATCGATGATGGATGAAAATTCTATTTCAATAAAAGGGGGTTTTCAGATGTTTGACGAAGGTAACCCCACTCCTAGCGGAATGTTTGTTATTTTTGTTACTATTATGTTATTCCTTGTATCATTTAAAGTTATTACGGATACTGTTGATCCCGATGGAGTAGGCCTTTGGAATGCTATAAAGGGAGAAAATCAAACATCTGAACTATTAAATGGAACTGTTATGATGGAAGTATCATACGTGGATTCTGATGGAGAACGAATCGATGCTACAATTGAAATTTTATTAAATTCTGATTTTGCGCCAAAACATGTTGAAAACTTCCTACAGTTAACAAATGATCTTAGATATGATAGTACGGAATTTCATAGAGTTATAGATGGTTTTATGATTCAAGGCGGCGATATAGATCACCTAAGTGGAATGGGTGGATATGCCGGTAAATGGTTCGGTTATTGTAATGGCCAAGCTTCCAATTCTCCATCAGATTGTGACTCGAGTGAATGGACAATACCTGATGAAACATCCTCAGAAACTCCTGGATTACTCCATGAATCATGTACAATTTCTATGGCAAAAACCTCCGCACCTAATACAGGAGGTTCTCAATTCTTCTTGATTCCTCAGGATAGTGAGCCCCATCATTTGGATGGAGTTCATACTGTATTTGGGCAAATAATTAATGGTTGTGAGCATGTAACGGCTATCAGCAATATTGAAACTGACTCAAGTGACAAACCTGTTAATACAGTAATGCTGAAAAAAGCATATTTAAAAGTTTGATTTTATTTTAATTTTAGTAGGGTTAAAAGGACCCTGCCTACTCGAAAGAATGTAGGTATCTATATGATTGCTAATTCTCCCTTTGATTCGTTATCAAAATTTATCACTTCCGAAGGTAAAGAGTCTTACTACATGAGTTTACAAGCATTAGAAAATAAAGGAATTTGTAAATTAAATGATTTACCATTTACCATAAGAATTCTATTGGAGTCAGCATTAAGGAATTGCGATGGTTTTCTAATATCCGAAGAAGATGTTTTGCGAATTGCTTCTTGGAGTCCTGATATGACGCCCAAGGAAATCCCATTCAGTCCAAGTAGAGTATTGCTTCAAGATTTTACAGGAGTTCCCGCAGTAGTAGATATTGCTGCATTAAGGGATGCAATGGTTGGATTAGGGGGCGATCCGGAAAAAGTAAATCCTCAAGTCCCAGTGGACTTAGTTATCGACCACTCTGTTCAAGTCGATTATTCTGGATTATTCAAAGATGCCAAAGAACGTAACCTAGATATCGAATACGAGAGAAATATGGAACGTTATAAATTTTTAAAATGGGGGCAAAATAGTCTTGATAATTTTCGAGCCGTACCTCCAGGAAGGGGAATTGTACACCAAGTAAATCTAGAATGGATTGCATCTGTAGCGAGGAAAGACGATGACGATGTATGGTTTCCGGACTCATTAGTTGGCACCGATTCTCATACTACAATGATAAACGGACTTGGAGTTTTAGGATGGGGAGTAGGAGGGATAGAGGCCGAAGCAGTTATGCTTGGTCAACCAATATATATGTTATTGCCAAAAGTTGTAGGGTTTGAATTAACTGGAAAATTAAATCCTGGAGTAACTGCTACTGATATGGCTCTAAGAATTGTTGAAATGTTACGTAAACATGACTGCGTTGGTAAATTTGTAGAATTTTATGGCGCCGGAATTTCTAACCTCAGCCTACCAGACAGGGCTACAATTGCTAATATGGCACCTGAATATGGAGCTACTTGTGGATTCTTTCCTGTTGATGATAAAACATTAGACTACATGATTCTTTCAGGAAGGGACCCAAAACATGTCGATAATGTGAAATTGTATCTTAAAAAACAAGGACTTTTTGCGGATTCTAATACTATTGCTCCTAATTTTACATCTTCATTATCATTGGATTTATCAAATGTTGATCCGGCGATGGCAGGACCAAAAAGACCTCAAGATAGAGTCGATTTATCAAAAATGAAGGTACATTTCAAAAAATCACTAAACAGTGATTTAGGGCCCCATGGTCATGGTATTGAAATATCTAGCAATGATGACATGGCAAAAATATCTGGGACTTCAGAATATTTAAAACATGGAGATGTTGTTATTGCAGCCATTACAAGTTGCACCAATACTAGTAACCCAAGTGTAATGATGGCCGCAGGCTTATTGGCAAGAAATGCAAGATCAAAAGGGCTTAAAATTAAACCATGGGTTAAGCCGAGTTTGGCTCCAGGAAGTAGAGTAGTTACTGAATATTTTGATGCCGCAGAACTTACTGAAGATCTATCTCATCTTGGTTTTAATGTTGTAGGGTATGGTTGCACTACGTGTATTGGGAACTCTGGGCCATTGGATAAAGCCATAGAGGGAGCAATAGACGAATCAAATTTAATTGTTGGAAGTGTATTATCAGGTAATAGAAATTTTGAGGGAAGAATTCATCAAAAGGTGAAAGCCAATTATTTGGCAAGTCCACCTTTAGTTGTAGCATATGCTTTGGCCGGAACTCTTAATGTTAATTTTAGCGAAGATCCACTAGGATTTTCTGATTCTGGAGATCCGATAATGCTCTCTGATATTTGGCCATCAGATGAAGAAATACAAGAAGTTATTTCAAAGGCAATAAGTCCAGAAATGTTCAGAGAAAGATATCTTGATGTATTGGAAGAACCCAGATGGGAATCAATACCTAGTCAAAATTCAGCACTATATGATTGGGATGAATCATCAACATATGTCCGTCTACCGACATTCTTTGAGGGAATTAAAAAAGAACCGGACCCGATAATTCCAATTACAAATGCAAGAGTTCTTTTGAAACTTGGCGATTCAATAACCACTGACCACATAAGTCCTGCTGGAGCATTTCCTCAATCTGGACCGGCTGGCGTTTATCTAATCAACAAAGGAGTAGGCCCAAGGGACTTCAACTCCTTTGGAAGTAGGCGTGGAAATCATGAGGTTATGATGAGGGGCACATTTGCCAATGTTAGAATAAGAAACGAAATGGCGCCAGGCACAGAAGGAGGATTCACAACTCATCTACCTTCAAATGAAGTAACTTCAATTTTTGATGCCAGCCAGAAATATCTGACAGAACAAACTCCTCTAGTAGTACTTGCGGGATCACAATATGGAACTGGCAGTAGTAGGGATTGGGCTGCTAAAGGGACGCTTTTATTAGGTATAAAGGCAGTTATAGCAACCTCATACGAAAGAATCCATAGATCAAATTTAGTTGGAATGGGAGTGTTACCTCTAACTTTCCTAGAAGGGCAAGATGCCAATAGTTTAGGATTAGATGGGACTGAATTTTATGATATACCAATATCGGCTAATCTAGAACCTTTGTCTCTGATTAATGTAATAGCAAAAAAAGATGATGGAAGTATAATAAATTTTCATGCCAAAGTACGATTAGATACTTCAGTAGAAGTTGAATACTTCAGGAACGGCGGAATTTTACAAACCGTATTACGTAATCTTGCAAAAAAATAAATTTAGAGAACTTTATGTTAAGGACCCCAGCAGAGGCAATTGTGAGTGAAGAAGAGGATGTTGTAGATGTGCCTACTTTACCAGGTCCTCCACCAAATCCTTCAAGTATCCCATCAGTAGTAAGAGCAGTCGGAAACCTCGATTTAGATTTGAGAGTAGAAGAATTGGGCTTCTCTAAAAAAACTGAACCAAATTTAAACGCTATAATTGAATTTTTGAATGAAGTAGAAATCCCTGAACCACTTTCAAATAATCTTTCGGGAGATCCCCAAGCAGAAGCATGGTTACAATTACTGATGACTCTGGTCGTTAGAGAACACGGGCATTCATCTCTGCCAATAAGTTCTATTGAGAAGGCGCTTGGTGAAAAAATGAATCGCGAAGATGCTGATTTGGAGATATTTTTGGATAGATTATGGATTATGGGGAGATTGGAAAGAATCTATGGCGGTGCGGAAGTTCAATATTCTCCTAACCCTAGTTGGTTGGAATCTCAATAATCATTAATTTTTACCTATCAATTTATCTTATTTAAAAATATTTTGAAGCCCACGAGTCAATAAGGCATAATAACAAGGCGAATGTCCCAAGTATCATGTTTAATAGACCGAATAAAGAAAGTGGCCGTGATATCGCCATAGGAAAAGCATTGGGAATAGTAATTCTCATGGTGTCTTCAACATTAATTACCTTAGTTCCCACAGTTTATGGCTCTCATACGACTCAATATGCAGTTCAAAGAGATCCTTCTGCAATTGCAGTCGGAGACTTAGATTGTGATGGAGATAATGATATCATTGCAGCAAGCACCATGGGGCATTTCCTAAGTGTTCTTTATAATGATGGTTTTGGAAAT
The DNA here is from genome assembly GCA_002503285.1 of Euryarchaeota archaeon UBA557. Classification (GTDB taxonomy): domain Archaea; phylum Thermoplasmatota; class Poseidoniia; order Poseidoniales; family Thalassarchaeaceae; genus MGIIb-O3. Next base: position 205,468 of record DARI01000002.1, on the reverse strand, counting down.
GCAGAAAGTACTCCTACGGGTTCCTTTGCAGATAGACAAGACATATATATCTCGAATAATGATACACGGCGTGCTGGTTTTAGAGATACTGCCGACGGAACTAGAGCCGAAATAGCCGATGTGGATGGCGATGAAATAAATGATATAATCTATTATCAACAAAATATAAGATTTGTAGGGGAATCATTTGTTAGGCCAGCAAATCTAACTGTATTGAAGGGAGTTTGTGACGATAGGGTCAACCTGTGGGAAGACATGGCTTCAATCACAGTCACAAATCCTTACTTGCAAGACTTAGATGTTGCAGATATTAATGGCGATGGTAATGCAGATACTGTTTTCGTAACTACGGACAGTACTGGTGCAAATCAGTACATACAGGTTTACATGGGCCCAGATTACACTCTTCCAATTAACCAACAAACCATCCCTGTTCCATTAACAAACGGAATTTACACTGATGTGATGTTAGGCCACTGGGGAGAAACTGTTCAAGGTGGAGGCATTGGCATACCAACCACTGGTGATTGTGAAGATTTAGATTTATGGCTACTACGTACTCCTCCGTCAAATGTAGGGGTAGGTTACTCTGCAGGGCATTTCGATAATATGACAGTACTAGAATTCAATTGCCTGCCTACTGCAGGAAACGTTTTTTATCCGAATCCAATGGACCCTGCAGCCCAGGGAATGCATGAATTTAAACTAAATGTTGAGCATAATTATCCACTCTATGGTATAGATATTTCAGACACTACTCCTGATGATGATGTTAATGAAATAGATCTGATTGCAGCCATAGATGGAATCGAAGGCAGAGTCCATTATGCTACAAAATCTGGAACTAGTTGGAATACTAATAATTATGTCAATGAATTAGGAAATTACTTGGGAGCATCATTGACAATAGCTGATGTCAATGGAGACGGTGATATGGATTTCTTTATTCCCACTGAATTAACATTGGAAATAATTCAAGACTCATCCTCTCAAAATCAGACTTATCTTTCCTTGGAGAATTTAAGGGCTACAAATACAGTTGAGATTATACTTGGCGATGGTTCTGGTGGATATTTACCCTCTCTTTCATTTGATGTGGGAAGAAGGCCAAGTGTTGCAATGCCAGGGCAATTACAAGGGGGAGATGACAGTGCCCTAGAAATAATAATAGGGCAGAAAGATTACGCATACAGGTTTGCAAATAATGCTATGTGGCTTGATACGCAAGGATGGCCAGGTGCAAGTGATTATCTATCAGTTTTGACTTTAGATAATTTTGATTTAGGACTAACTGGAGTTACTATTGAACCTTCTTCTGTAGATCCCTCAACAGGTAGGGCAATGCTAGGCGAAGGTAATCGATGGGTCAATGTTACTGTAAGAAATACTGGACTAAATGCTATAAATTCTGGAAGCGTTGACGTCAATTTAGAAGTTAAAGAAGTATTGGGAGGTTCAGATACAGTAGTGTATTCACACGATTTTGAAACTAGTAATCCTCTCATAAATATTGGTAATGCTCAATTGTCAAGTTATTCATATACGGGCGAATATTCAGAAGGAGAGTCCTCATGGCATTTAGAAACAAATTCTACTGCTGATTCAGAAAACGTCTCTTGGTACGAAGCAGATAGTAATCCAACAAATTACTACTGGGCTGGAATGGATTATGATGATGGTACAAATAACTCTGCTGAAGAAAAATCTGGTTATGTTAATCATATGGATGAAGCAATTATTCTTGAGAATATAGATTTGACTGGTTCAGATGCTGCATTCATGGATATTTCTATGATGTGCAGTGCAGGATTTTTCGAACTTTTCCTTGCCGAAGCATATTCTGTTGTTGAAAGATGGCTTTACGAAGATGCATGCGGTATAGAAGTATGGAGTGAAGGAAATGGTTGGCAGGAAGTATCTAGAATGGGTGGATGGGATAATGAACGACTCATAAGATTATACGCGTTCGATCAAGATCCAGAATATAATAATTATAACGTTAATTTTGGAGGAAGTAATTATGCCTCAGGATGGATAAATTATACTGAAGACGGAGGAATTTCGGATGATCCTTCGGAGACGGAATCAATTGATTTAACTCCCTATGCAGGTGAAATAATTGATATTAGATTTAGATTTAGAAGCGGTTTAGAAGGTACTGTAGGGCCTGCAGGTTCATCATCTGGATCAGGATTAGATGGTTTCGCTTTTGATAACTTAACTATTAGGAAGAGGAATGTTGAATTTGGAAATGTCACTGATGCTAGCCAAGAAATTTCTTTCACTGATTTGGCTGCTGGTGAAAATAGGATAGTACAGCTTAGTGCAGATTTCGTCAACAACACTACATATTATATTTCTACATCTCTAAATGATGTGACAATTACAAATCCATCTGGCAATAGCGATCAAGACTCTACAAATGATGAGATTAAATTCCAATTAACTGTAAAGAACCTCTTTGATCCAGGACTTGCTGAAAAGGCATGGCCGAGTTTAGAAAATGGTCAAAGATATGCTTCTGGTACAAGAGATATTGAAGTAAGGGTTCAAAATTGGGGCAACACTATCGTCGACTTTGAAGTTCAGGCAAAAATTCAAAACGCAGAGCCAGATTTAATTGCCATTGAAGATTTTTCAGGATTTGAGCCTATTTGGTCTGATGATAATGATGAAATAGGCCATGAAAATGGTAGTAAATTAGACGACTCGTCTGGAACTAACTCAATGTTGCCACAGAATGTTGGAATTTTCAATAGTGGTGCATACTGGCTGGGACATCCTGATACCGGATATGGAGATAATTGGAATGAATCATTTTCAATTGACCCTATCGCTGTTGGAGGCTCAGGTGCTGATTTTACTTATCTTACATTCGATTACTTTGCTGAGGGCGATTCTTTGAAAAATAATCAAGGCCAAGTATTGGCAGAAAGGGATGTAGCATTTTTAGAAATAGAATGGTCTAAAGATGGTGAATTATACAATGGTATTGTTTACGGAAGTTGGACAGATTTGAATGAAAATGGATTACTATTGGCACAAGGATCTGGAGGTAATTTATATCATTACTGTGAAGATTTTGATGGTAATGGTTATGATGAAGTAGAATACTTTGGAGACTATTCTGATCAGTATGATTCTGTTTCATGGTATGATTCTGAAAGCTTAATGAAGTCAGTAACATTAGATTTAACACATATAACTGTACTTAATCAAACTAACTCTGATTCTTTCACATGGACTACTGAATGCACTACATTGGCTAATTCTGATGTATCATTGACATGGAGATTCCAATCCAACAGTGACGGAGTAAATGGAAATGCGGGATTGGCAGGATTTGCAGTTGATAATATTCGTGTTGAGGAGTTTACCTTCGAAGATGATGGCACTTACTCAGTACCAGTTAACGGCATGGACTCAACTGAACAACAAACTGTGACTGTAACCAATCATGATTTTAATAGTGGAATTTACAAAATAGATGTTGAAACTATTTTTAATAATTCAATACCTGACACTCCTTGGTTTAACAATGATGAAGTAAATGTTGCAAACAATTTTTCTTCAATTATTTTGAGTATTGCAAGCGCTGATATTACATTGATGCAACCAAATGTGTTGGACTGTGCTTCAGATATAACGCTCAAATGTGTTTATCCGACTAATCCTGATGGCACATCTTCCAATTCTCATAGTTTTTCCTTACCATTGCTTAATGGAGTTATTGCTGGCGACTATATTCTAACCATGAGTATAGTTGACATTACAAATGGTAATACTGTGTATCAACAAAATGCGGATAATGGACCATTTACTTTGGACCCTCATTCGAGGGCAACTGCAAATTGGTCTAGCCCATATTCTGAATGGATAGGTGGCCATACTTACAATATTAGTTTCTCAGCAACTTTGGGTTCTGATGGTGAAAAATCTGGAAATGATAGATATTTCGAGATATTATTCATGGATGATATTGATGTTCTAATTCTATCAAATCCAACTGATCAAAATCGCCTTCAAAGAGTTAAACAAGATCTTGAATCAATGGGTAAAACTTATACTCAACTAAGAGTAAATGATTGGGAAACTTACGCTACTCCTGACTGGGTAGAGCATTATGAAAAAGTATTACTTCCATGGCAAACAGATTATAATGTAGAATATGGTGATTATTATCAATTAATGGGCCAAACTAGAGATACAGATGGGTTGAGTTTAACTGAAACTTTGGAAAATTATATGCAAACTGGAGGAACTGTTCAAATGCATTTAGGACCATATAGAAATGATTTTATGCCTGAGAGATTACCTTTTGGGATCGATATTGCAATGAGAAATCAATTTAACTCAACAATGGATAATAGGATTGGCTATGATAATATATCTATTATCGACCCTTTCCATCCAATAATGAGTGATGTAGACTCTTCTGCATTTGCCGCTGTACATGGAGGTGCTTATGTTGCATTATCAGGACTTGATATATCTCAAGTAACATCAACTCAAATTCCACAAGTATGCGGTGGGCGTATTAATAGCCCTACAGGAACTTTCCATACTCTAATTAAAGATCAAGATAATCCTACACAATCATTAATGTCAGTTTGTAATTATTATCAAGGAGGATTGATAGTTACGACCATGGATGTTGAAAATCCTAGTCTCTCAGAAAGTTATGGTGGCTCTACGATACCATTACTCTCAAGTATTCTAGATTTCCACTTTACTCCTTATCCAATGGATTTCGGAATCGCCGGAGAAGGGTTCGATATGACTATTGATGGAAAGGCCCCTTCAATAGATGCCTTGTCTGGAAATTATGTAACGACTGCAATCAGAAGTAACTCTGAATTAGAATTCAGCTTTACTACTGATGTCGAAGGAATATTTGCTGACTGGACTCTAGAATCAGGAAATAATGATTCAGTAACTGGTTGGGATGGAAATATTTTGGATGCAGGTAAATTAAGTTCAATTCATCAAGAAGTAAAAGATATTCCTGTAAATGCAACTTTGTGTGTATCGGATGCAAATTCGGAATCTGGTTGTAAAATAGATGCTCAATGGATATTGAAATTATATTTACATGATGAATACGGGCATACTCGTTTAACGCAAATCACTCTCTACACCAATGATGTTGATGCTGATAACTCTAGGCCTATCGCAAATGCATCTATTGTCAGGGACGAAATTGTTACTGCAGGAAATCTTGAGTTTTCTGAGACTAAGCGAGTTCCAATAGGGATTGACTCTTCAGGGGATCCGGTATATGCATATTATCCAGTATATACTGTACGTTTGTCAGAATCGGGAGATACTTCTATATCATTTACTGCCGAAAATAGCAGTGACGTAGGTACTGGAATAAAGACATACACTTGGACAATAGTTGATGATGTGCAAGTAGATATGGTGGGCCAAGTATCTGATACTAAACACTCGTTTGTCCGCCCATCGGGAGCAGGCCCAGAATGGAGTTATGCTTTCAAGAATGTAACTGCAAACAATATTCAAACTAATCAAATAAGATTGGAATTAGTTGTTACTGATTTCAAAGGACTTCAAAGTGAAAAATTCAGAATGTTTTTCGTTGTAGTTGGTGAATTATTTGGGGATGATCCGCCTGTAGTGGATTCTGATAATCTATTTACTACGGATGGACAAAGATTTGATGCATTAGATGCATTAGATATTCTGGCCATAACTGGGCAAGTAACAAGTGGTGCCGAGGAAGATTGCAATGTAGTAGTTGAAATTTCATTAAATGATATTTCAATTTTTGACAAAGGCGAAGCATCAAAGTCAACTCAGAAAGAATTTGGTTTTTATGATAAGATAATCGGTCTTTGTGATGGTGATGATTATAACTTAGCTCTAAACATTTCACATTTATATGATGAAAATGATGGAAATACTGGAGATATATTTATTAGAATTTCTGAAGGTAGTTACGTTATTGATGATAAAATTACTATATTCACTTTACCTAGGCCTTTAGAAGATGTATCTAATGAAGGCGAAAGCGATAGTATGGTGATTGTATATGGAGGTTTAGCAGCCCTAATCTTACTTCTGGTAGTCGGAGCAACCTTTGTTCTGAGAAATCGAAGTTCTGATAGCGATTCTAAAGAAGACTCAATCGAAACTTTTGGAGGCGTTGAACAGATGGATCCTATTGAAGCATACGTACAACAAATGGTTGGCCAGGGTTATGAAGAAAGCGTAGCGAGAAAATATGCAGAAGAATATTATGCGCAATATTATGAGCAACAGCGGCAAAGCGGAAGTTAATTATTGGACTTAATATGATTATAAACTGAGATTTAAAATATTATTCTAATTCTCTACTTATTATCAATCGCTGTATTTGACTAGAACCCTCGAATATTTGGTAAACTTTTGCACCTCGCATTCTCCTGGCCACTGGGTACTCTTCTGAGTATCCATATCCTCCAAATACTTGGACTGCATCTGTTGTCACTTCCATGCAAATATCTCCTGCAAATCTTTTAGCATGCGCCGCTTCAAGCGTATTTCTATTCCCTTCGTCTAATGTCATGGCTGCCTTCCAACACAATAGTCTAGCAGCTTCTATTTTAGTTGCCATATCTGCTATCATAAATGAAATAGCTTGATGCTTAAAAATTGGTTTACCCATTGTTTTTCTTTCCTTTGAATATGCCAAAGACTCCTCCATCGCACCTCTGGCATTACCTACTGCATGCGCCGAGATAGCGGGCCTAGAATGATCGAACGCTAACATTGCGTTCATCCAACCTTCATTTTCTTTTCCACCAATTAGATTTTCTACAGGAACTCTGACATTATTGAATGTTACAGAACGCGTGTCTGAACACCTCTGACCCATGTTCGACTCTTTTTTTCCAAGCTCAATTCCCTTGCTATCTGCATCAATGATGAATCCACTCATGCCATGATATCCAGACTCTTTTTCTGTATATGCCAATACAAAGAACCACTCTGCATGCATGGCCCCAGTTATCCACATCTTACTGCCATTGATAATATATTCATCTCCCTCTTTTATTGCTTCAGTTTTGATTGCCCTTACGTCACTTCCAGCATCTGGTTCTGTAACGCAATATGACGCAATGATGCCATCAGCAGTTTTTGAAAGATATTTTTCCTTTTGTTCTTCAGTTCCGCCAGTAATTATTGGGTACGATGCAAGTATGCTACTTCCGGCAGCAGTAGCAAAACCGGGATCTCCTCTTCCTATTTCTTCCGCGATTATTACGTCTTCAATAGAGCCCATCCCTCCGCCGCCATATCTTTCAGGAATCTTTACAGTCAATAATCCATAATCATTAGCCTTCTTTATGGTTTCTTTAGGATAGATTCCATTCATATCCCATTTCTGAGCATTAGGAATTACTTCTTCATTAACAAAATCTCTAGCAAGATCCTGTAACATTTTTTGTTCTTCGGATAATCTAAAGCTTACCATGTTTTATGCTAAGAGTCATCTCTTTTAGAGATGCAGGAGAAATTTTTATTAAACAATATTTTGTTTAAGTATTCAGTTCTTTTTTACATTGATTGCATTAGGACCCTTTGGACCTTCTCCAACCTCGAATTCGACAGAATCACCATCAGTGATCTCTCCTTCGACTTGTGACTTATGTACGAATAAGTCATCTCCGTCTTCTCTTTCGATGAATCCGAATCCCTTTGTTCGATTAAACCACTTTACTGTACCTTGTGCCATATTATTCTGTAAGCGCTAGCGTATAGTATTTCATGTTACCCTATTTTTTGATTATATCTACATGTTTCTTCTAAATTTACCACCAGTCTCAAATAAAGCCTGTGTTACTTGTCCAACTGTACAATATTCAACAATTTCCATCATAACTTCGAATAAATTCCCACCTTCTCTTGCAACCTTCTTCAGTTTTGCCAAACCCTCATCTGATTTTTTCCTATGTGTTTCTTTGAAGGCCGTATTTCTATCGATGACCATCATCCTCTCTGTTTTATCTGATCTTGTAACTTCAATATTGAAACCTTCTACAGATAACGATGAATTTGCGTCTTCTTCAAACATATTAACTCCAATAATCGGCAATTCTCCAGAATGCTTCTTATGCTCATAAATCATTGATTCATCTTGTATTCGATTACGTTGATAATTGACTTCAAGCGAACCTAGTACTCCGCCTCGTCTATGCATTTCTTCAAATATTTTCAGAATTTCATTTTCTACAGAATCTGTTAACCATCCAGCTATATATGAGCCTTGTAATGGATTTTCATTTTGTAACCATCCATATTCTTTTGAAAGAATTAACTGAATTGCAACCGCATCCCTTACAGTGTCTTCTGTCGGAGTACCAAAAGCCTCATCACGAGAGTTAGTATGTAATGAATTGGCATTATCTGCAAGTGCATAAAGCGCCTGTAATGTAGTTCTATAGTCATTCCAAGTATATTCTTGCGCGTGTAAAGATCTGCCGCTACTCTGTATATGATATTTTAATTTCTGGCCCCTTTCATCAACTTCATACAAATCACGCATAGCAATAGACCAAATTCTCCTACAAACCCTGCCTATCACTGCATATTCTGGGTCCATGCCATTGGAGAAGAACCAACTAAAATTCCTTAAAAATTTATTTGCGTCAAGGCCCCTGGATCGAAACAACTCTACGTATGTTAATCCATTTGACAGTGTTAACGCAGCCTGGGAGATAGGATTGGCCCCAGCTTCAGCAATATGATACCCAGAAATTGAAACAAAATAATGATTGCGTATATCATTATTTACATAAAACTCTGCAACATCGCCCATCATCCTTAATGCCGTATCTAGGTTAAATACAAGTGTATTTTGACCCATTGATTCTTTTAGTTGATCTGCTTGCACAGTCCCCCTTACTGTTTTAAGAGTTCTAGATTTTATATTGCCATATTCATCTTCAGACGGCTTTCGAGAATTTATATCTTCGAATTTTTTCACCTGCTGCCTAATTGCCACATTAAAGAATGCAGCCAAGTGCCACCAATAATTTCCATTTATCGTTTTAGATACTGAGGTATTTGCTGCACATAAATCAAATCCTTCGAACAACTTTTCCATTTCATCAATTGTGCTTATTGAAACTCCACTTTCACAAACTTTTCCAAAGATATCTAATCTTTCCTTGGGATCGTTACCATACAAACTTGGTGAATCAAATGCTACGGAAAGCCTATTAAAATCTTGATCTTTTGAAAGAAAATGATATCGTTTATTCGTTCTTTCTGCACTACCTTCTCCTGCAAACATTCTTACAGGTAATTCATCTTGCCTCTTAAATGGAAAAACACCTCCAGTATATGGAAATGAACCTGGGATATTTTCCTTTCTAATCCACTCTAAAGTATCTCCCCAATCGCTAAAATCAGGTAGTGCCACTCTAGGTAAATCTAATCCAGAAAGAGTGGTTCGAGTAGTTTTAACGGCAATATCTTTATTCCGAACTGTGTAATTAGTTGCTCCGGATCGATATTGTTCTACTTTGATATTAAATTCATCTATTTCATTCCAAGTGGTTTCCGGAATTTCCAATCTGATGATCGAAGCTTCCTCATTAAGCATTTTAGCAACATTTTCATTATCCTTTGATTTCATTAGTTTAGCAGCGGCTTCTAATTGTTGACATTCACGTATTTTTGAGGCTATTTTTTTAGTTTTTAAATGATAATTTCTAATGTAACTCGATACTTCTGCCAAATATCCTTGCCTTTCTGAGGGTATTGGCGAAATTCTACTTGGCAAACCATCATTTCCCATTATTGGTTCAGTCGAAACAAATTTCTTTCCATGGTTCTGATTAAGAAGCAAAGAAAGTTTTTGCCATAACTGATCGACTCCTGCATCTGCAAATTGACTTGCAACAGTGGGAACTATTGGCAATTCAGAATCATTTACATCCCACATTTCTTTATTTCGCTTAAATTGCTTACGAATTTCGATTAAAGCATCTTCTGCCCCCGGTCTGTCAAATTTATTTAATACTACAATATCCGCAGAGTCTAACATTTGTAATTTTTCCAATTGACTGGGAGCTCCATATTCTCTAGTAGTAATATACAATGAAATATCAGCTACTTCGGTTATTGCATCATTTCCTTGTCCTATTCCACTTGTTTCAACAATTATTATGTCAAAACCTACGGCTTTACAAACTTCTATCGATCGCCCTATGCAATCTGCAATCTCTCTGCCACTATCTCTACTTGCAAACGAACGCATGAAGAGATTATCATCCGAAAGGGAATTCATTCTAATCCTGTCACCTAATAATGCACCGCCTGTTCTTTTTCGTGTAGGATCAGTTGCAAGTAAGGCAATTTTAGTGCCAGGATTATCTCTTTGTATTCTCAACATTAGTTCATCAGTAAGGCTAGATTTACCAGCACCTCCTGTACCGGTTAGTCCTACTACCGGGCAATTTAAATCATCATTTGAACGAATAATATTTAGAGTTTCATTAAATGTTTTCTCATCTGCATTTTCTGCTAGTGTGAGTAATTTTGCAACTGCTCCTTGATTGTCTGCAGTTATTGGGCCATTGAGTTTTTGAAATCTTTTGGGATCCAATAGATTATTCTTAGAAGCCCTAAGTATTGCATCTGAGACCATGCCCGTCAATCCAAGTTTTCTCCCATCTTCTGGTGAGTATATCTTAGCAATATCTGACTCCAATAAATGTTGAATTTCACTCGGAAGAATTGTGCCTCCTCCTCCTCCAACAAGACATACATGGCCAAAGCCAGACTTGTTTAGAATATTTTTTGTATGAGTAAACATCTCTACTGCTCCTCCTTGATAAGATGTTATTGCAACACAATGTGCATCTTCTTGAATTGCTGCTTTGGCCACTTCATCGGCCCCTCTATCGTGACCCAAATGGATCACTTCGCAACCCATTGATTGAAATATCCGCCTAAATATTCCAATTGCAGCATCATGCCCATCAAATATTGCAGCAGCAGTGATGATTCGTAAGGGAATTTCTTCTCCGATACTCTTGCCCATATGTACCCGAGAGCATTGGTCATCAAAAATTAGTCGTATAGTTTTTCTTAATAGAGTTAAAAATTATTAGATATTTTAGTTCCAATATGGGCAATACAGTGTTAATATTTCATAATATGCCAGTTATCAAAAGACCGGCAAAAATAAACATAAGGAGGCCCATGGCACCATCAATAATGTGTGAAATCGACCTTAATTTATCAACTCTATTTCCCGTAGTTAGTACAGTTGCAACAGTTACATACCAAGTACCATCAATGCCCATGCCAAGCAAACCCATTCCCAAAAGAGTCCATATTTCAGTATCCGTTTCAATAAATGGAGTGTAAAGTGCCAACATCCAAGCCAAGATTTTAGGATTCAATAATGCAATTAAAAATCCTTGTGTAAAACCTTGACGATTTTGTGTTTCATGTTTACTTTCTTCTTCATTTTCAGAAGGACCTTTCCTTGCATTATTTACAAAAATTATGCCGAGCCATAATAATATCGTCACTCCTCCAATTTTGAGTATCAATTCAGTCGAATCATGCAGTGATAATAAAGTCGCAATTCCTGCCGCTGCCAAGAACGCATATACTCCAAATCCTAGTCCATGCCCTATTCCAGTAGAGATTCCCTGTTGCCTACCTCCTGCCAATGTATTTCGAATTACTACTGCTAAAGATGGTCCAGGACTCATCGCACCTAGGCTAAAAACTAGCGCCAAACCAATCCACTGCTCTGGAGACACAGTATTTCCTCAAGCATCAAGATACATTTCTTCAATTTCCGATGCCCAATTTTCTCTAATTTGAATTCTTCTGATCTTAAGAGTTGGTGTTAATTCACCTGAATCTACATTCAAATCTCTTGGTAGAATTTTAAATTTCTTTATTTGTTCAGGATTACTAAATTGGCCATTCAATTCAGTAACAAGTTCCATTAATTCATCATGAATTTCTTTACTATTTGTGTATTCCGAGAGTGATTTCCCAAAGCTTTCTAATGATGATATTTGGTCAATAGGATTTTTAGGTATTTTTGCAGGATCCATGCCGTGCTTATCCCTTAATATTGCACCAACATCCAATGTAAATAAAGCACTACAATACTTTCTTCCATCTCCAATGAGCATGCATTGTGAAACCAATGGTATTGATTTCATAGTCTCTTCAATAACTAGTGGGGCTATATTTTTCCCTCCGGAACTTACGTACAATTCTTTAATCCGGCCTGTAATTTTGACGTATCCATCACTATCTATTTCTCCCTTATCTCCTGAATGCAACCATCCATTTGAATCAATGGTCGCAGCAGTGGCCTCAGGATTTTTATAATACCCTTTCATTACATGCCTACCTCTGAAAAGAATTTCTCCAGAGTCCGAAATCATTAATTCAGTTCCACTAAATGGTTTACCTACAGTTCCAAATTTATGATTATTCTTAAAACCTAAAGTTGCACCTGCTGTAGTCTCAGTCATCCCATATCCTTCATATAGAGGTATGTCAAGCATGTGGAATAGTTTGAGAATATCTGGATTGATTGGTGCAGCACCTGTTATTGAATATACGCAATTTGACATCCCAATAGCTTCCTTTGCTTTCTTCTTTATGATGCCTCCAATTATTGGTATTTTCAATAACTTCAATTTTGTTCCAAGTTTTGCAACTAGATTTCCATAAACTTTTTCATATATTCTTGGCACTCCTATGAATAAATGTGGCTGTACTTCTTTTGCATAATCAATCACATTCAAAGGAGCATCTACGACTGTCATGTGAAGTCCCCATCTTATGTGTGCATGACAATCAACTAATTGACCAAAAACATGCGCACAGGGCAACCATGAAACATAACCCCATCCTCTTTCAAAATTTTGTAATTTCCAAACTTCTGCAAGTTCAAAATCAATATTATCATGACTCAATTCGACTCCCTTTGGATTGCCTGTGGTGCCAGATGTATATATTAATGAAAAAGTGTCTTCAGGTTTAATATTATTCACTCTTTTTTTTATTTCTGAATAATCAATATTCTCACCCATTTTTAGAAAATTTGTCCATGACATGCATTTTGAGTGTTCTGGCATTTCTACTCCATCCATTACTACGGCTGTTTCTAATTTATCCAAGGAATCTAATATCTTGTGCAATCTATGTGAACACATTTTCTCTGTGTTACCTCCATCCATTGGATTATCTCCAACGAAAATTATCTTGGAATCTGAATTGCCAACGACCCATTCAACTTCATCGGGAGAACAAGTATGATAGACGCCAACTGCTGCTCCATTACACATATTTGCAGCATGATATGAATTATACCATTCAATCCTATTATATGAATAAATACTTAATTTATCTCCTTCTTCAAAACCTAGTGCAATTAGGGATTTAGCTACAGATGCAGTTTGATCATGAAATTCTGCCCAATTGACATGAACCCATTCTCCATTTTTATTCTTAGTAGATATCGCCTTTTCTTTTGCATGATTATTCGCATTTGAAATCAAATATTCTGGTGTAGTCATTGCCGACATGATGCTATCGTAAACTCATATGAACATAAATATTGGTGTACCTAAATATATCTGATATACTTAATTACACTTGATTATTAGGTTACTTTGGAGATGGCAAAACGGAAATAATATTTTTTCGCCAATCAACTCCTTTATTTTTATTGGCAAGTGGAGAAGCAGGAGATGGATGCCAACAACTTTTGATATTGATGCCTAATCCTTCTAAAGCAATTTTGGCCCTTCTTTCAGAATACTTACCAATGCCAACAACTTCTTCAATATCCATTATTTCAATGACTTCTCTTAGGTGTTGATCACATCTTTCAATGAGTTTTTTTACAGTACTTCCTGAAATTTTATCCGGGGTGATATTTGTAGCGTTGGGCCCATTAAAAAACATAAGAGGGCAATGATTTAAGACATAAACGTTAGCAAAAATTTCATCCTTATTTCCATAAAAATTTGATAATAAATTCCATAACCTAGTTCCTGAAATTTCTTCTTTATGCCAATTCAATCCTCCAATCAACCTTTTTGGATGTATATTTTTGGGCTGATATACTTCTAAATCTTTAATCTCTAGTAAGTCTCTTACTATGCTGGTGGCAGCAAATGGAATTCCCATCTGTCCCATTCCGTGCGGCCCAGGATTCATGCCAAGAAGAAGTGTTTTAGCACCTCCGCCTCCTCCTAATTCTATGAATGCTTTATGTGGATTCCAAGCGTAAGATAATGGATTATATATGGCCTCTACTGAACGTTCAAGGATCATTTTATCTGCAAATTTTTCTACATCCTCTTTTAGCCTAATTGCTGATTTTATAAGTAATTTAACTGCCATATTGTTCATCCCATACCTCCTCTTTTAACTCTAAATATTAATTATATTTCAAATTTTTTTATTTTATTATAGTATTTCTTGAAAAATTATTCCAAATTCGAAAAAACGAGAAAAAAATTATTCTGGTATCAGAATTTAAACTAGGTATTATGCACATTAGTGTCATTTATCTTCCGCATTATTCATGACCATTGTCACAGTGGAGTAAAGCATGGATTGGTTATTTGGGCCTTATGAGCTTTCTATGATTAGTCTGATAATCCTAACTCTTCCGATACATTTTTTCTTAACAAGAGATGAACCTGAAAAAAGAGTAAAATTAAATGAAATTTTATCCGAAATAAAGAAACATAGGTATTGGTGGCATATTAGCCTGTATGCAATAATGTTTGCATTCAAGGTATTCATAGATCACCATAATGAGCCAATTAAGTCCAGAGTCGGAGGATTTACTCATTGGATATATTCTATTGAAGGTGATTGGACTAGTAATGTACAAGATTTCTTCCTTAACGATATTTTAACTAATTTATTATCAGTACATTATTTATTTATGTATTTATTTATGATATGGTTTTCACCAATATATTATATTTTAAGTCGTGATCATGAAATGGCAGATAAAGCAGCATTAAATTATTTTGTTATTTATTTATTAAGCGTCCCTTTGTATCTTTTCTTTAATGTTGAAGTTACTTCTAGTTACCTAGAAGGAATGGATGCGTTGCTGTATCATGATTCATTCACTCTTTCATTCTTTACTTCTAATGATCCAATGGACAATGCAATACCTAGTCTACATATTGGGTTACCTATCAGTTTATTGATCATCAATAGGCTGCATTGTAAAGAAAGAAAAATTGAAATTAAAAATTGGCGTCATAGAGAATTTGATATTTTTGTGATAATAAATGTAGGAATATATTTATTTTCAATACAATATTTGGGGATACATTGGGTAATAGATATCTTACCAGGTATACTAATCGCATTTTTCACATCATATTTTGTACATATTTTCCAGCCATTATTAAGATCAGTAATCAGTGATGGCGTCCATGTCTTAATTCCAAACAAACGTCAATTAACTACCGCTGTCATTACAATTATATTATGCCTAAATTCGATAATTTTCGGCATAATCGATGGACCCGGAACTAATGACGATAATCCTAATTTTAGGGTAGGATACGGTGATATCAATCTTGAAACTATTGAAGTCCATAGTTTATCATATCCCGTCGCCGTAGAAATTATTAATGTTGGAGAAAATAATCTAGAAATACTTTTAATTAAATTAAGTGAAGTTGAAAATTATGCCGACAAGGGCTCCTTTGAATGGGATAAATTTGTAGAATATGGAGATTTGATGGTATTAAATGCCAATAAAACAATTAATACAGAAGTACCTGCTAATGATTTATTTGATGTTTATCTCATATTGATTAGATTGCCAATTGAGGATTGCGTTGATTGCTCAAATAATACAAAATTTGGAGAAGTCAGGATAATATCTGAATATATCGATGATGAATTATTATTATCTGCAATATTATCTTCCATTCCATCCTTTTACATTATTGGATATGTCATTGGTTCTATTAATCAAAATAGGCATAAAAATTAGACAACAAGTACCAAGAGAAAAACGCACCAAAAAATACGCCGCTCGATGCACCCATTCCTATCCAAACGCCAATTCTAAAAGGTGGCATATTATAATTCCAAACATACAAATTTTGAGAAAACCAAAACATCCATACTATTATGCACCATGGGAAAAAAATCAAAGTCGGAAAAATTCCTATTATCACTGATACAACACTTCCTGCTACTAATTGATTATAATTTTCTACCTTAATGGGAAAAAAATATAATGTTAAGGACAATATTATCAAAGTTACTAATTGAATACTTACTGTAGTGGGATCAAAATATCCTGAAATACATGAAATAATGAATCCTATAATAAAGGGTAAAATGATTATTCCCAATGGTGCTCGCTCCCACTTCATGTTCTTAGGAAAGGCTTCTAGTCAATGAATACTATGAAACTCATCTGCCGATTAATTCATATACGTAGGTTGTAACATCCGCGTATGGAGAAAGGCCGAATAGTTCTTGGATGTTTAGCACCGCACCCTCCTCATCTGGTATATGCAGAAAATCCAGAACAAAATGAACCATTTTCAGAGGGAGGTTGGGAGACTCTGAGATGGGGCTACAACAAGCTAGCAAGAAAATTAAAAAATATTGATTATGATGTAATGGTTATTTTCACCCCTCATTGGGCCACTTATATTGGGACTCATTTTTTAGGATTACCTAAATTCAACTCATTATCTGTTGATCCAATTTTTCCTAATATTTTTAGATATAAATATGATTTAACTGTCGATGTCGAATTAGCAGAGGCTATGGAAAAATCAGCCTCTGATTCAGGAATAATTACAAAAATGATGCGTAACCCGGATTTTAGGATAGATTATGGTACCATTACTAGTTGTCATATGCTAAATCCAGATTGGGATAAGCCAATAGTTACAATAAGTAGTAATAGAAATGCTCATTACTATTCAGGAGAAGTAATGAATGAACAAGCAACGGCGCTTGGTGAAGCATGCCTAAAGGCAATCGAAGAGAGCGGTAAAAAAGTAGTATTAGTAAGTAGTCATAGCCTATCTCACAGGCATTTTGTGACCGAATCACCGCTACCTGAAGATATGAGTAGGGAGCATATCTATAATCATAGTCAATATGTTTGGGATATGAAGATGGTCGGCATGATGAGGGATGGAAAAATGCGTGAAGTTGTTGATATCATGCCAGAATATACTGAACAGACTATTGCAGAAACAGAAGCGGGTGGCCTTACTTGGATGATGGCTGCTATGAATTTCCCACAATATCCTGCCGAAATTTATGGGTACCAATCAGTCATTGGGACTGGAAATGCAATTGTTGCATGGGATCCTAATTCAGAAACCAGGGAAATAGTTCTTTGAGGTTTTAAAATGTCGACTAAATCAAACATATTATTTGGAATTTACTGCCCGCCACACCCCCAACCACTACTTGCTCCTGAATTAAATCAAGGATATGGTAATTTACGTTCAGCATATGATACTCTTAAAACTCGGATTGAAGAAAGTGGTGCAGATATAATATTAGTTTATTCTACTACATGGCCAAGTATAGTCGGTCATCAAATTCAGGCACATCCGGAGCCGGAATGGACCCATGTTGATGATGATTTTCATTTTTTAGGTAGTATGCCCTACAAATTTAAAATCGATTCAGATTTCTCTAATGAATACATGGAAGCCGCAAAGAAACGTGGCCTGCATTCAAGAACAGTGGCTTATGATGGATTTCCTATAGATACTGGTTCAATAGTCGCATTATCTCTTTTAAATCCAGATAATAAAATTCCAGCATGTATAATTTCAAGTAATATGTATTCTAATAGATCAGAGACTATAGTTCTAGGAAAGGCTGCGAATGATGCCCTTTCAACTCAGGGAAAAAAGGCAGTAGTAGTAGTGGTTGCTAGCCTTTCAAACAGAATGTTTACTGAACATATCAATCCATCAGAAGATAGAATTCATAGTCCTAAAGATGATGAGTGGAACAGGAAAATACTGGAATTCTTCAAGGACGGTAGACTAGAAGATCTTAGTCAATTGTCTAGGGACATTCATGGCCAAATAAGAATACAAAAAGTAGCCGCCTATAAGCCAGTATGGTGGATGGCAGCAACAATGGGCCAACATAATAATTATGATGGAGAAATTCTCGCCTACGAAGCCTTACACGGCTCCGGAGGAGCAATTATTCAACTAACGCCGTCAGATGGTTCTGTAGGGGATAAAGAATTTGATGAAGATGATGTTGAATATTATCAAGGAGATCGTAACGTCTTAGGGCAGGGCGCATTATGAACGACAATAATCAAACAGATGATAAAGGCATAATTGGAGAATTATTTCATGATGATGGCCCATTTATTGCCACTAAAGGGCCATCTGCTGTAGGAGCATATCCACACCTCTACAAGTCTGGAGACCTAATTTTTGTTAGCGGAATAGGTCCAAGATCTCCTCTCACTAATGAGATAATAGGAGGTGCGATTAGAGATAAAGATGGTAATTCTTTAGAATATGATATACGTGAACAAACAAGGTCAGTTATCGAAAATATTAGTATTATTTTGGAAGAATATGGTTCAAATTTGTCAAAAGTTGTTGATGTTTACTCAATGCTAATTGATATGGAACGCGATTTTGAAGGATACAATGAAATATATTCTGAATATTTTTCGAAAATAATGCCTTCACGTACGACTTGTTCAGTTTTAGCACTGCCAACCCCAATTGCTGTCGAGTTGAAAGTAATAGCTAAAATTTAATTCCCCCTTCATAATGATTCTATTCTTTCAGATGTACATCCAATTGGTGCTGATATAGGGTTGCAAGCTACTGGATTTCCATTAGGTATTTCTACCCAATAATCAATACCTTGAACCTTAGCTGGATAATCTGTAGAAATAGAATGTGCACCGACTGCGATTGCTGCGTTTAGACGACTACTATCATTATTATCTGCTTCTCCATTTTCTGCATTATCTGCTCTTGATCTGACGATAAAACCCTCTTTAACCAATGCTATAATTTCATCACTATTGCCTACAGGATCTGTATTTGAAAATATTGCTGCTTCCGAACTACCTACTTCTGACATTGTGAACATTCTTGCCTCATTTAGTCCTGAGAATTTTTCATGATAACTCTCTCTTAATTCTCCACTTGATAAAAGAATAAACATCGCCTTACCTCTTGAATCATCTAATAATGGCCAGCCATTTTCTATTATTGCCTGAGAGAGTGTTTCAGAATCCTTCCTGACATCATCAGGAGTGATTGTTTTGTTCCTTGGCCAAAATTCTATTATTTCTTGTTCAATACTGTCTAATAGATTCTGCAGTTCCATTATGACTGTATTATCTGTACTTTGTTCGACCCATTCCTTTGGCTCTATCCAAATCATAAATGGAACATGTTCTGAGTTTTCATTCGACCAATTCAGAAGTATTTTCAGACAGTCTTCTAATGTTACACAAGTTGTTCGTAAATCATACTGATTATGATAGACATACAGCTGCCCTCGTGCATCCCACCAAACATCTATTTCAAATTGCCTTACACCTTGTTCTTCCGCCTGTAAATTCAATGGCTGATGCGAATACTCATATGCCCTTATTGTAGGCCCTAAAGGTTCTAAATGGTATGAATTATGAGTTCCTTTTACTTGGATGTGATTTATTCTTAGAGGTACCAAATCATCTTCATTTCTTTCTTTCAAATCTTCACCCATAGAAAGGCAACCACTCATTGAACCAGTCATCATAATCAGAGTCATAATACAGGTAATCAACTTCATCTTATTTTGACCTGAACGGCAGTTGAACATTAAGAATTGGGAAGGCCAAACCTTGAACAGTAATGTTTGAGCCGCAAATGTCATGGATAGGCTATCTCCAAAAGAGGTTATGGGAATCGTTCTCCAACCTCTTGAAATGGTTTCAGAGACTTTAGAGAGAAAGTTAGGGTTATTTTCAGTAGTTATCCTTTCATTATCTGCAATGTTAGGTAGCGGTTTATTCGTACTTCCTTCTTTAGCTATGATGGAACTTGGAGGTGGAGATTCACCTTTAGGGGGTATATGGTTGGCATATTTATTTGCGGGTTTAGTTATTCTTCCGGGTGCGATATCAAAATCAGAATTAGCTTCAGCAATGCCATCCTCAGGTGGAGCTTATGTGTATATCGAGAAAACCTTTGGTCCAATAATAGGAACAATATCTGGTTTAGGATTATGGGCAAATTTTATGCTTAAATCAGCCTTTGCACTTATTGGTTTCAGAGCTTATTTATGGGTTTTGGAAGGTATTCTTGAGATCTCAATAAATCTTGATTATGCGGTCATGATTATGTTGGCCCTTATAGTAGGAGTCAATATTTTAGGTGCTAAAAGTATTAAGAAAGTCCAAACACCAGTAGTTTTAGTTTCAGTAACATACCTAATATTTCTTTGTTTTTGGGCCTTGGCAACTACGGAATTGAATTGGGATGCAGCATTGTCAAGAGATGCATTTGGAGCCGATTGGAATAGTTTCTCATCAACTGCCGCTCTGGTTTTTGTATCATACATAGGTGTCACAAAGCTTGCAGCAGTTGGCGGTGAAATCAAGAATCCAAGTCAAAATATGCCAAAAGGAATCCTAATTTCCTTGTTTTTCAGTATTTTTCTGTATGTTTTCGTCACTCTGACTATGGCTATTACAGTTGATCCTATGAGTTATGTAGAAAGCGGGCATGCTAGGGAAGATCCGATATATGTTTTTGCGTTGGGTGTAGGCGGTAAGACAATTGCAACAATAGCAGCTACTTTCGCAGCTATCACTGTTCTTTCCGGCGCTCTTGCCGGAATAATGGCTGCATCTAGGTTCCTTTTTGCTATGGCTAGAGATAATCTATTACCTACTTTATTTGAAAATGTTCATTCTAGATTTGATACACCACATTGGGCTATAGTCGGAACAGGAATTTCAATGGCTGCTGCAATTATGTACTTGCCTGTTCATGATGTAGCAGAACTCGCATCTGGATTTAACATAATGGTTTTCATTGCAATTAATGCGTGTGTTCTAGTTTTGAGAACTTCTGCAAAATCTCATTGGTATGAGCCAGAATGGAAATCCCCATTATTCCCTTTCTTACAGATTTTTGGGATTTTAGGAGGTCTAGTATTGATTTATGCTATGGGGATGAAGGCAGTCGTTGGTGGCCTAGCAGCATCTATAATCGGAGTTATAATATACCAATCATATGGGAAAAAGTATGCCCACAGTTCAATTACTCCATGGAGTACATTTCGTCTTCAGTTAACAAATCCTGATGAAGTTGAACATCGACGAAGATGGGCTGCATTTCATGCAGCGGATACAGAGCGTAATAATCATTTAAATCTACATGAATTTATATCAGCGATGGAATCTCTTGGTTTTTCAGGAGATGGCCACGATGCATTGAGAGAATATTTTCATGCAGCTGATGAGAATGAAGATGGAATTTTAGAAATTGATGAATTTTTAATTTATGTCGAAGAAACTGTATTTTAGGATATGTCGCCATATCGCTTAGTTGAAGTCATCAATCCTCTCCCCCCGAATCGGAGTAAGCATATGACAATCGCGAGCCGCGCTAAGAAAGTAACAACACACACCCTGCAAGAGATGAAGCATGAGGGTGAGAAAATCACTATGCTCACCTCTTATGATTATTCCTTGGCAAAGTTGGTCGACGGCGCTGGAATAGATGTAATTCTTGTTGGGGATTCTGCCTCTAATGTAATGGCGGGAAATGATACGACTGTTCCAATAACATTAGATCACATGATATATCATGCCCAATGTGTTGAAAAGGCTGTAGATAGAGCATTAGTTGTTGTCGATATGCCGTTTGGTTCATATCAGGGAGACTCAAAAACTGCTCTAGACTCTGCAATAAGAATAATGAAAGAAACTGGGGGGCATGCCGTTAAATTAGAAGGTGGAATCGAAGTAATCGACTCAATAAAGAGAATAATGACTGCCGGAATACCAGTTATGGGGCACCTTGGATTAACTCCTCAGTCTATTTATAAATTTGGTACTTATACTGTAAGGGCAAAAGAAGATTTGGAAGCAACGAAACTATTAGATGATGCTATAGCATTAGAAAATGCAGGGTGCTTTTCAATAGTTTTCGAAAAGATACCTGCAGAATTAGCCAAGAAGGTGACCAAGTCATTATCTATTCCAACTATTGGAATAGGTGCAGGACCGGACTGTGATGGGCAAGTATTAGTATTACATGATATGCTTGGGATGACAAAAGATTTTAGTCCAAGATTTTTAAGAAGATATGCAAATTTAGGCGAGATCATCGATCTAGCAGTCAAGCAATATATTGTAGATGTTAGGAGTTCTGAATTTCCAAATGAAGATGAAAAATATTGAGATAAATTTCCAGGAGTAGATTAGATATGAGTGAATTATGGGTTGAAAGATATCGTCCAAAAACAGTATCTGAAATAAAAGGTCAGCAAGCAGTTGTAGCAAGACTTAGTGCATACGCAAATAATAAATCATTCCCTCATTTACTTTTCGCCGGACCACCTGGAACTGGTAAGACTACGGCCGCATTGGCTCTAACTAGAGATGTATTTGGAAAAGAATTTAGAAGAAATATTTTAGAAATGAATGCAAGTGATGAGCGTAAGCTAGAGTCAATACGTACAAAGGTGAAACAATTTGCTAGAACTGCACCAAGTCCGGGAACGTCATTTAAGGTAATTTTTCTAGATGAAGCAGATGCACTAACTCCCGATGCACAAGGTGCATTACGAAGGATAATGGAACAAAATTCTGAAACATGCAGATTTATCCTATCCTGTAATTATTCTTCTAAGATAATTGAACCAATTCAGTCTAGATGCGCTGTTTTTAGATTTAGGCCATTAGAAAATGAACAAATATTGGAGAGAATATCAATTGTGGCTAAAAATGAAAATATTATGATAGAGCATGAAGCAGCAAAGGCTATCGCACAAGTTAGTCTTGGAGACCTTAGGAAGGCAATAACATCATTGCAAGTTGCAGCGTCTTTGGATTCAAACGTAACAAGGGATTTAGTTTATGAGACCACGGCCACAGCACCTCCTGAGTCATTACATCGTTATTTTCTAGCCTGTAAAGAAGATGGTTTTCAACCAGCAAGAAGGCGTTTGAAAGAAATTTTAAACAATTTTGGATTAGCCGGTACAGATTTTGTGAATCAATTACATAGAGAATTAAGTATGGTAAAATTTCTTGACGAATTACAAAAATTAAGTATTACTGAAATTATGGCGGAGACTGACTTTAGGATGGTTGAAGGCGGCGGCGAATCTCTTCAACTTGATGCCATGACTGCAAAGATATGTGCAATATTAAATATCTAAGTATTCAACTTTCGGTCCTAATTATTTTCAATGTATATGCTCTTTCCCATATATTCTCATCAAATGGCTTTACATCTTTACCTATTTCACTCAGATGTATTTTAATTTCATATTCTCCAAGATTAATGTTATTAATATCTAATTCTTCAGCCAAATTCCAAGCTAATCCTATGTCATTACTATTGGGTGCAACATCCGGTTTTCCAGTAAATTCTTTTTCAATATTTTTATCTTCTCCCCTTAACCATTTGTCAACATTATCAAATCTTTCAATTGCTTGTTGCTGATTAATTACAGATCCATTAGCAAGAATTATAGATTCCGATAATGTGCTATGATTAATTTCTATTCGTATTATGGCATTTTCAGCATCAACATTGTCTCTAACTGACATCCCTAAAATAATTTCTGCGGTATTTTCTTTAAGATTTATTTCAAATACGTCTCCATCCCATGAGTGCCCTATGATTGCAGTATCATTATTGTCTTGAATATCTATTCCTGATGCAATAGTAGGGGCAGCAATATCTGCCATAGGTGGATTAAGCAATATAAATGAAAGAGCTAACCATGAAAAAAGAAATAGAAATCCTCCTCTGAACCAATTACCCCTTGTGTAAAGCTCACTGTAATTTTTAGGAATTATAATTTTATGTATGGAAGGTATAGTTGCAGTTAGCATAACGGGTAAAAGCCATAAAATCCCTTCCATTGATTCTTGAGTGGGCATAAATATATAACGCATAAAAAGTGCAATTAGGAATCCGTATATTATTACTAGCCACATAGAATAAGCATCAGCTACTTCTTTTTTTGCATGTACTTTTGGGTCAAACGGTTCTAAACCCTTTTTAGGTACATCTTTATTATCATCGCCGGTATTTCTATTTTTTTTCCCTGAGTAAGCGCTGGCCCTAAGGGCTGAGTCAATATCTACCATGCGTCCCAAACTAATGCGAGACTAACTCCCACATCAACCCTATGATGAATATTGTAATCTATTAATTTGATTTTGTGGCAATGCTCAAATGGTGTTTTTGATTCGGAGGTATATCGCCGGGGTGGCGTAGTTGGTAGCGCGTCGGACTCATAGGGTATTTTTTATTGGAGATTCTATCTTCAATGAAACTAACGATGAGCGTAACACAGCCCCTGAGAATGTCTGAGACATCCGAAGGTCGCGGGTTCAAGTCCCGCTCCCGGCACCATAATTTTATGCCACATATAAAATAGAAATATATGTGGTATTAATAATTATCTTGGGTTTTGTTCATGGAGTAGATGCCTTACCCAGTATCAATGGATGAGTTACCGGAACCAGGTACTTCGATAAAAATTTTTGTCAAAACATGGTCAGGTGAAGATACTCATACAGGAATATTATTGCCATCATCAGATTTAGATTTATTAACTATTAAACTATTAAATGGTTATAACATATCATTTCCAATGACCTATATTTCTAATTTTGAAATAATTTCTGAATCTTTAAAAAATAGTCCAATTAATAACTTAAAATATGATGCTGACAAATCTCTCCCCCTAGTATATTTAATCCATACCGGAGGAACTATTGCAAGTAAGGTGGATTATAAGACAGGTGCAGTATCTGCAAGTTTTGAACCAATTGATTTAATTAATGCAATGCCCGAATTAGAAAATATAGCCAGGATTAAAGTTTTAAAATTGGGTAATATGTGGTCTGATGATATCCGTCCGAGGCACTGGAATATGATGCTAAAGGCGACCGAAAAAGCATTTTCAGAAGGGGCATCAGGAGTTGTAATAACTCATGGTACAGATACTCTTCATCTATCCGCTGCTGCAATGGCATACGGATGGGGGGGAGAAGGATGTAAACCTCCAGGGAGAATTGTACTAACTGGCTCTCAAAGATCTCCTGATAGGGGATCTTCAGATGCATCAGAGAATATTATTGCTTCAGTGATGTGGGCTGCAAACGGCCCAAAACCATCGGGATATCGTGACTCTTCAGTAATAATCCTTCATGCAAGCTCTTCTGATGGTAATTGTGTAGTTTTGCCTGGTTGTGCAAGTAGAAAATATCATTCATCTAGGCGTGACGCATTTAAATCTATTAATCAAAAACCTATTGCAAATATTACAATTCAGAAGAAAGAAATAACAATTATCATGGGAGATTATGAGCCGCTTGAATCTAGATTTGAATCCCAGAATCCAAAAATATTTAATGAAAATATCAGAATTGCAGAATTTATTTCAGGCCCCCACATACAATCAGAATTAATTGAAGCAGCTATCAAACTAAATTTTGATGCTTTATTGTTACATGGAACTGGATTGGGCCATCTACCAATATCAAATCCTGAAAATGATAGTATTGAAAATACTCGACTAAAGTCCGTAATTGAAGATTATTGTCTTGATGGTGGCATAATAGTAATAGTGGCTCAAACCATTAATGGACCAATTAATATGAATATTTATTCCAAAGGAAGAAAACAACAAGAGATGGGAATTTTGGGGCATGATTCTCTTTGCCCTCCTGGTTCGGCGCTAGTAAAATTACATTATCTACTTTCAATTAATCGTGAAAAGGAATATATTGCCAAAAAATGGTCATCAGATTTAGTGGGAGAAAATCCTAAATTTGTCAGGGAATAGTTATTTCCATCCGCTTTAATGATGAACCCGTTACACGACCCATGCCCATGGCGGGAGTGTCTCCAAGTGAAAATCTAGATGCAATCCAATATGATGCTCAAAATTCTGGAGATAAGGAAGTATTGGCAAAATTAAGGTCCGAGGGAAAATTAAATGCTAGAGAAAGAATCATTTCTTTACTTGATTCAGATTCCTTTGTAGAAATAGATGCATTTGTAAATCACCGTTCATATGATTATAATTTACATTTACATAAATCGCTCGGTGATGGCATTGTTGCAGGGCATGGTATGCTAAATGACAGAAGAGTCGTTTGTTTTTCTCAAGATAAATCTATATTCTCCGGATCAATTGGGGAAATGCACGCAAAAAAAATTGTCAAGATTTTAGAATTTGCTGAGAAATCTCTCTTGCCAGTTATTGCAATTTGGGATGGCATAGGCCAAAGGCCCGAAGAGGGCATTAAATCATTAGGCCCATCTGGAGAAATTCTAAATATATTATCTGCTTGTTCCGGAAGAGTTCCTTTGATATCGATAGTTTTAGGTAACCTTTCTGGAGTCGGCGCCTTAGCAGTAGGGTTGTCTGATTTCACCATCATGGGCACATCGTCGGGAAAAATCTCTCTCTCAAATCCTGATTATAATAGGCATGAATCCGAAGAAGAAATTAACTTTATGGAAGATATGGCTACATATGATGCTAGAAGCGGTATTGCATGTTTATTGGCTGAAGATGAAAACAACGCATTAGACATGGCATCGAAGATAATTTCTTATATTCCTGATAATATGTCTTCTAATCCTATTATAGAAAAAAATGATGATCCATGGAATCGTAAATGCCATTCTTTGGATAAGATAATCAACAATGATCAGAAATCACCATATGATGTCAAATCAGTTATATCTCAAGTTACAGATAAAGATAGTTTTTTAGAATTATTTCCCAATTATGCGCGTAATTTGGTGATAGGATTTGCACGTTTAGATGGATATTCAATTGGTATCGTCGCAAATCAACCTAATTCTTTATCAGGATTCCTCGACGCAAAATCATCCATTAAGGCTGCCAGATTTATTAGTTTCTGCGATTGCTTCAACCTCCCCATTATTTCTTTTGTGGATTCGCCAGGTTTTATTCCAGGGGCAATTCAAGAATGGGAAGGAATAATTAGGGACAGCGCAAAATTACTTTTTGCTTATTCTGAAGCTACAGTTCCTAAATTATCTGTAATCATGAAAAAAGCATATGGTGAAGCATATTTAGCCATGGGCTGTAAACAACTTGGTTCAGATTATAATGTTTCATGGCCATCAGGAGACATTGCTCTGATGGATTCTAAATGGATTACCAATACTAGATATGATGAAGAAATATCTGGTTCTGGAGATTATGAAGAAAGATATGGGCAAATACTAAATTATGAAATGATGAAATTTGATAATCCTTTATCTGCTGCAAAAAAAGGTTGGCTTGAAGACATTATTGACCCTAGCCTGACTCGTGAATATTTAGTAAGGGCATTAAGGCCGTTGTTATCTAAGAGAGAATTTACATTACCAAAAAAACATAGCAATATTCCTCTTTAGGAATTAAATAACTCATTTAATACAATTTTAATACTTGGTAAATTTAATTCTTCATTTTTATAAAATATTTCCCAAGCCTTCAATTGTTGAGCAACTAACATAACAATTGCAAAATCATTTTCAGTTGAGAATTTATTATAAGTGATGGATAATTTATTTTGCATAGAATCTTTATTAATCAGGGATCCTGGATTTTCATCCAAATCTAGGAAAAAATCTGACTCAGTATCTTTAATTATAGATTTATCCCAAGATCCATTAATTAATTTACGCCTTCCTTCAATTATTATTAACTCGCCACCTTCTTTACTCCATGAATTTGCAATGGACCTAGCGGTAGAACCTCCTCCCTTTAATTTTAATTTAGAGCCACTTATACTAATTCCAAAGTATCTTAATGCATTAACAAATCCATCACCATCAGTATCAATTCCAAATATTTTATCCGAAATTCTCATTATCTGATTAATTGAATTTACTCCAGAATCTTGACTATTATCTATCAGGGTGCCAATAGCATGCTTCAAAGGAGTTGTAATTGATATCCAAATATTCCCCTCTAACATATTAATTTTATTTTCAAATTCCTCTATATTTTCGACATCAATAAACACCATTTTTGGATTAACAATTCCAAGGTGCTTACCTATTATTTTGAAAATCTTGGGAGTCAGAGAATGTTTTATTGGATGACCTGCAATTCCCCAGTACTCTGGCATAATCATATGCGTGCCAATCGATTATTAGCAATGAAGGTTTCAAACAAGGTTACTTCCACGGAATGAATATGGACAGCGACTTAGACATTGCAAGAGCAGCAAAACCTGCAGCGATAGAAATAATTGCAAAGCAATTAAATTTGGACCGCAGTGACTTGATTTTACAGGGCCCCTACATAGCCAAAATATCTTGGAAAGCATTACAAAAAAATATTACTAACAAACAAGGTTCATTGGTTCTTGTTACGAGCGTCAATCCAACGCCTTTTGGTGAAGGTAAAACTGTAACAACAATTGGGCTTAATCAAGGACTGAATAAACAAGGACATAATGCATGCTGCGTCATCAGAGAACCTTCATTAGGGCCCGTTTTTGGAATTAAAGGTGGTGCCGCAGGAGGGGGATTTTCCCAAGTACTGCCTATGGAACAAATCAATCTGCATTTTACTGGTGATTTACATGCTATAACTTCTGCACATAATTTATGTTCTGCAATTTTAGATAATTACTTACACAGGGGTAATCAAATTAAAATTGATACAAATAGGATATTTTGGCCGAGAGTTATAGATATGAATGATAGAAGTTTACGAGAAGTAATAATAGGCTTAGGAGGGGCTTCAAACGGACTTGATAGAACAGATCGTTTTGACATTACAGCCGCAAGCGAAGTAATGGCAATTTTGTCATTATCGTCGGACTATAAAGACTTAAGATCGAGATTAGGGCGAATCATAGTTGCTGAAACAAAAGATGGAGAACCTGTTACTGCAAATGATATAGGCGCTGCAGGCGCCATGGGGCTCTTACTTAGGGATGCATTTCTGCCAAATTTAGTTCAAACAATAGAGGGAAATCCTGCGTTTGTTCACTGCGGCCCATTTGCAAATATTGCACATGGAAACTCTTCAATAATTGCTGATAAAATTGCATTATCATGTTCAGATTTTGTCGTTACAGAAGCAGGATTTGGGGCTGAGATGGGGGCTGAGAAGGCACTTAATATCAAATCATTAGCATCAGGAATTATCCCTAGTTGTATTGTATTAAATGTTACTATTAGGAGCATGAAACTACATGGAGGAGGATTTTCTACAGGAGGGGGCGCCAGACCCAACGAATCAGAAATAAGTTTGGAAAATATCGATGCAGTCAGAAAAGGCTCTGCTACTAATTTAAGGAGGCATATTAGGAATCTAACATCTACAAAAATACCCATTGTTGTCTCCATAAATAAATTTTCAACGGATACAATCGGTGAAATAGACGCATTAACTAATGAAGCAAAAAAGGCAGGGGCTGATGCAGTAGTACTTTTTGAAGGCCACTCCAGAGGAGGCATTGGAGCAATGGATCTCGCAGATGCAGTAGTCGCAGCCTGCAATAACCATAATCAAGCTAGTAGTCCATACGTCCCTATCGTTGATCCAACTTTAGATGTAAGGCAAAAAATATTGAAAATTGCAACAAATGTATATGGTGCGCAGACAGTCGATTTTAGTCCCGCCGCCATTAGGACACTAAAAACAATAGAAAAATGGAATAAAAATACTCTACCTGTCTGTATGGCTAAAAATCAATATTCATTTAGTCATGATAAGAAAATATTGGGTGCACCAGATGGATTTATAATGCCAATTAGAGAACTCAGGATAAATTCTGGAGCAGGTTTTATTGTAGCAGTATGCGGTTCTATGATGACTATGCCAGGTCTACCTTCAAGGCCCGCTGCCCTTGATATGGATATGGATGAAGATGGTAATTTAACAGGCGTATTCGGATAAGTGAGTTAAATTGCGTAAAATTAAAACCCTTGATGAAGGCTTTAGGATTAGGGTGGATAACGAAAGTGATCTTTGGACTTTATATCAAATTTGTAGCAATGGCACCTACTTGGGTATGCTTTCAAATCGTAGAGATTCTACGACTGGAACTCAAGAAGATGGAAGGGCAAAGAGTGCCGAGAGGAAACCAATGTGGATTGTTTTGAAAGTTCTATCTGGATCATTTCAATCATTTTCCGAGAATTTGAGAATCCATGGAGTTATATCTGAAGCAACAATAGATATTGGAAGTCACCATACTCATATTATAATTGTGGGAAGCGAGTTAGAAATAACTAGAGAAGGCGGAATGCCAAATTATGATAGAGATTTACTAAAAGAATCTTTTTCAAATTCAAAAAAAATAAATTCTGGATTAATAGTTGTAGAAAATGATGATATTTTAGTATTCGAAGTTACACAACATGGCATGAGAAATATTTCATCATTTTCAATGAGGGGAGGAGGGAAAAGATATTCAGATACAACTGAAATTAGAAAAAATTTTTTTGTAAAGGTTGCTAAAGAATGTATGTTAATTTTCAATAACCAAATTCCCTTGATTATTTGTGGCCCAGGACTTGCAAGAGAGTCATTCGAGAAAAACCTTAGAAATTTAGGTGCGAAAAATGAATGTCTCAATGCTCCAACTTCTATTGGGGGGAGGTCAGCAGCAAATGAAGTTCTTGCAGAAGGACTAGCAGATAATTTAATAGGGAAAAATGCCCTAATAGAACAAATTAGGACAATAGAAGAAGGGCTGAAAAGAATCTCTATGGGTGGTAATGTGTGCTTTGGAATTGATGAAATATATGAGGCCTCGAATCTTGGAGCAGTAGAAAAATTGGTGATTAAAGCATCACTTTTACGCGAGGGAGATATTGAAGATAATAGGGCATGGGCGATTATTGTTAATATTATTTCAGAGTCAAAAGGCATAGTTATCCAATCGTCAGAAGATCACGACGCAGGTCAACAATTAACAAGTTTCGGAGGAGCAATAGCCCTTCTACGTTGGAAATTATCTTGAGATAAGTCCTTTATCTCTACAATACTCGTGCGGTAAGTGAACAACACAGTATCAATTGCTAACTTTAGGAATCCAAAAGGGACAGATTCGGGCGCATTAGTGTCAAATTATGCAGATTTAATGGGGTCTAAAATAATCATAATAACTTCAAAATCTCATGAATATTTCCATAATTTTAATTATGGAAATATTGATTGGAGAAAAAATCTTCAAGATATACATTGGTTAATCATTTCCTCTACTACTGTCCTTGAAGGATTATCTCCGAAAAATGCGTGGGCAGCTTCAATGACTTTTGGAGAATTAGAAGGATCAAAAACCGTTATGATAGTTGACGTCCCAAAAGATATAACTCTTCTTTCAGAAATGTGGGGCGCTGTTATAGGGAAAATTAGACAAATAAACATCTTATTTATGACTACTGAAGCTATAAAATATATTGCAAAATTAGAAAATATTGAAATGAATAATCTATTAAATAATATAAGAATAAAAGGCATCGTTCCAATAGTCTGTACTTATGATGAAAAATCAAAAGAAGCAACAATTGTACATTCTAGGGGGTCATTAAATGTTACACTTGAAAGTAATATTCCATATCAAAAATGGATTGCGAACTTTCTAAATATGTTGCCACTGCAAAGTCTCGACAATGAAGGGATATATATTGCGGCTAAATATTCTGATTAATATTGAAATAACAAATTAATTGATATTATTTGAAGTTTTTAGAAAACTCCTTTTGAAGGGAGGGCATTTCCCAAGAGCCCTAGGTGCACCAAGTATGTCATTAAAATTAGGTCCCGCTGGAGTCCCACTTTCTTGTAAAGGTAGGACTATTGTGGAAGGAATGGATGATATTACTGTACTAGGACTTGATGCGATGGAAGTACAAACCGTAAGGACAGTTCAGCCACATCATTTTGATCAATATTGGCAAGCAGGAATTTTGTCATGGAAATCAGATTTTGAGATGAACATGCATGGCCCATACTACGCCGAATTATTAGGCAGTAAAAGAGAAAGAAATCGAACTCTTTCAAAAATGGAAGCTAGTATGCAGGCTGGAAAATTAGTAAATGCTAGACACATTACCTACCATGTTGGCCCATATGGAGATTATGAGCCAGGAGGAAAGGCTAATGAAGAACTAGTGAATATTTTTTCAGGAGTTGTTGATAGAGTACGTAGTATATGGGGCGATGAAAAAGAAGAAGAAGAATATTCTGCGTTTCCTTGGGTCCATGAAGCAGAACCATCTTTAGTTGGAATTGAAACATCGGGAAGGCAGGATTTATGGGGCACTGTAGAAGAAGTTCTAGAAGTATGTAATCACGTTGAAGGCACAGTACCAGTTCTTAATATGGCTCACATACATGCCAGGGGCCATGGTAGAATGAGGACAAGTGAGGATTATGCAGAATTATTTGATCAAGTAAGAGAAAATTATGGTGGGTCAAAATTTTATTGCCATTTCGCAGGTGTTGAGCATAGAATGGGAAATGCACTACATTATACTCAGATTAAAAAATCGGATTTAAAATTTGAACCCTTCGCAGAATTTCTTGCAGAAGAAGGAGATTGGATGGACATTACTATAATTTCCGACTCCCCGTTACTTGAGCACGACGCTATGTATATGTTACAGCATTATGATAAGGCAAGGCAGAGATTATTGGAAATAAGGGCAAGAGATGAGCGTAAATTAAGACTTGCGACTCACCAGGGGCTTGATCCAGAAGAACTGGGAATGGACGAGCAAGAAATTTTAATACCGAAAGTTCCAGATGTAGACTCGAAACATAAATCTACAAACGATATTTCAACTATAAATCCTAAGAAAACTAGTAATAAGGCCAATGATATGATTTCGTTTGAAGAAAAAAATGATGATGATGACATTTTTTAAGTTTATTCTTGGAAGGTTTGAAGTCTTACTTGTCTTGGGAACTGAATAAGGGACTGTAGCTCAGTTGGGAGAGCGCCGCACTGAAGATGCGGAGGCCGCCGGTTCAAGTCCGGCCAGTCCCACCACATTTACTAATTATTTAGAAGATAAAATTTCTTTTTGAAGTACGTGTAATTGAATAATCGCAGAAGTTGCCGAATCTAGTAAATCATCTAATTGTGACCTTGAGTATGTAGCTTCTTCACCCGTCCCTTGAACTTCAACAAATTCTCCATCACTTGTCATGACTACGTTCATATCTACATCAGCGTTACTATCTAATATGTAATCCAGATCTGTCCAAATCTGGTCATCTACTATTCCAACACTTATTGCTGCAACATCATTGACAATAACGGTATTTTCATGTGCGATTTTTTCTTCATCAGACAACAAAGGTGCACTCCACCCATTCTTCAAATCTTCTTTAGTAGCTCTCATTTCAATTGGCAAACAGTCTCCAGATGAAATAAGCCTTCTTACTGCAAGCCGCATTGCTATACATGCCGCAGTAATTGAAGCACATCTTGTTCCTCCGTCAGCGTTGAGCACATCGCAATCAATTGTCAACGCAATTGGTCCTAATGCTTCTAAATCTATAGCCCCTCTTAAGGACCTTGCAACTAATCTTTCTATTTCTTGAGTTCTGCCCTTTGCTCCGCTCCTTTCTCTTCTAAATCTGGTATTTGTAGATCCTGGTAATAATGAATATTCAGCATGAACCCATCCTTTTTGAGAATCTCTTGGAAACCACCTAGGCAGAGACGGTGCCTTTGTGACGCAGACCAATATTGTTGTATTTCCTTGAGTATAAAGTACGGATGAAAGAGCATTAGGAGTAAAGTCCAATTCTACTTTTATTTTTCTAATTTCATTTGTGCCTCTCGCGGCACTGATGCCGTCACCCTTCGTCTTTACCATGCCTTCCGGTTGGCATATATCTCATGAATCATTCGTGTCAATAATTTAATTTTATTTGATATTTCATGTATCATTTTTATTAAATGGAGGCCAATTACCTATGTAAAGAGCCATAAAAATTAATATTATTTGCATGCAAAGTCTTGCAAAATGTTCCAAATTATTGAATTTTACCTCCCCTATTGGAATATCATTGATCCACATATTTAAATTGGCTAAGTAAAGAATAATTAATAATAAAACTATTCCAAGAGATGCAATTTTTCTATGTTCCTTCGATAATATTAAAATTCCAAGTAAAATTTCAAATATTCCAGATAAATATATCCAAAAAATAGGTCTACCTAAAATTTCAGGAACGATCGGCTCAAACCATTTAGTATCTAAAAAATGATTTATCCCTACTCCTACAAACATCAAACTGAAAATTATAGTAATAAAAAATTTAAAATTTATCATCAGTATTCACTTATTTTTTTTAGAAGGCCTGAATGTTTGAATAATTTTAGGATTTGTAGTTATGTAGGGCCCACCTAATAAATCTACACAATACGGTACACTGGTAAAAATTATATCTAAAATTTCTCTAATTGACCTAGGAGATCCTGGTAAATTGATAATTAGGCACTTACCCCTTATTCCTGCCACTTGTCTAGAGAGTATGGCAGTAGGGACATATTTTAATGATATATTCCTCATTTGTTCTCCAAAACCTGGAAGAATTTTATCGCAAATATTTTCAGTCGCCTCAGGAGTCACGTCCCTTAACGAAGGACCAGTCCCTCCAGTTGTTATTATCACATCACAATTATCACGTTCAATTAAATCAATCAGTGAACTTTCAATTTCATCTTGAATATCTGGAACTAATTTTCTAGTGATATCGAATGGAGATGTCAAACATTTCTCTAAGAACTCCTCAATTGCAGGTCCACTTTCATCAATATATTCTCCTTGACTAGCCCTATCCGATGCAGTCAAAACTCCAAACCGACAGAGCCCGGGATCTTTCATGTCATAATCACACAACCTATCTTAGAAAACTGCGTCGGTCATTTTTAGATATTATCTAGGGACATATTCAAAGACCGCCCACCATTTAGCGAAAAACCAAGAGGTGTTGAAGTGTTGAGTCTACCCCAAATTGCACGTATAATCACACCTGTAATGAGAACGATAATTCGATACTTTCGCATCGACAAATTATTTTCTGCCGTAGACTCAAATTTTGTTGACCTCTAATTTTGGTGATATGAATGTCTAATGATGGAAAATATGATTTACAGATTAAAACAGTTAAACAAGAATGCCCAGATTCATCTGAAAACGATATTTTTGAAGAATTTAAAAGGTATGAAGAAGAATTTTTAATACCTCCAGAAGATGCCCTAAGGTCTGTAATTAGAAAATTTCAATTAGCTACTGGGAAAGAAGAGACTACTTTTTCAGTACCTCAAAAAATCGAGAAAAAAGTTACCAGATTTTCCGAATTAAATTCTGATGATAAAAACATAACTATTGAAGTATTTGTGGCAACTTATACGCCTAGAATACAAAATGTAAGGGGTGAAGAAAAACAAATTGCATTTGGATGGATTGAGGATAATCCGTGGGAGGAATCCAATAGCCGTGAACGCTGGGACTTCAAAGATTGGGGACAACATTCGAAGTATCTTTCTCCTAACTCTATTGTCCGGTTAGAAGGAGTATCTGTAAATGAGTGGAATGGAAAAAAATCTATTAATATTAACAGATCAACTAGGGTCACTACTCTTCAAGAAGGTAACTCTTCACCAATACAAATATCTAATGAACCATTGAATATTGCTAAAATATCTGAAAATGAAGGTTTTGGTAGTACAATAGGAAGAGTAATTTCTGTTAAAAGTGATGTGATAGTGAAAAAAGATGGTAGTGGTACATTAGATATTTTTAGAGGTAAAATTGCAGATGAATCTGGAAATATAGGCTTTTTGTCATGGGTACCTTTTGAATTTAATGAAGGAGATTTAATAAAATTAAATAACATTTCCATCCGTAAATTCCGCGACACTCCTGAAATTAATATCAGTAATGATGCAAAAATAGAATTATATATTGATAATAGTTTCCCAGATATAGTTAATTTATCTAAAACTTCGATATCCAGTATTTCTGATTTAAGAAATGGGATGAGAGATATTTCAATAATATTACAAATCACTTCATGGGAAGAAAGGACATTCACTTCCGAAGATGGTATAGAACGTGTAGTTAGGAGCGGCGACGTTATGGATCCAACTGGCCGATGTAGATTGACTGCATGGTGCGAATTTAACCCAAAGGTTGGAGATTATATCCAAATTAATTCTGCAAGAGCTCAATTTTGGCAAGGTTCTCCAGATTTAGTAGTTGATGAATTGGAACAAATTACAAATCTATCCAATCCTCCTTGGGATGATATAGATCCTAGTAATCATTGGGTTGAAGTTGATATTGATAGTTTATCAAATGGAGGCTCTAGGAGAGGGATCAGTGTTTCAGGCACAATAGTTTCAGTTAGAAAAGATTCGGGCATAATTTACAGGTGCACAAAATGTCGTAGAGTATTGAGGGATGATGCTTGTTCTGAACATGGGATGATGGAAGGAAATGAAGATATAAGATTAAGATTCGTTCTTGACAATGGAATATCTAATGCCTCATTATTACTTTCTAAAGAACCATCTGAATTATTTTTACAACAAAAATCCGATGGAATAAAATCTCAAATATCTTCATTAGGTCCAGATGGATTTATTAATCATTTACGTAATTCTTTACTTTCAAAGAAAGTAAATGTTAAGGGGCGGGCATTAATAGATGGCCAGGGCATAATGATACTTGCAGAGGAAATGCAATTATTACAGATTCCAGTGAAAGATGAAGCACTTAGAATAATGAATAAATGGGGGGTAGAATTATGATTTCAGAAGGAAGCAAAAGAATAAAAAGGCAATCTGCAATTAGAATTTTTGCCCAAGAGTTTGCTGAAGCAAATCTTACTTCTAGGGGTTCGGGAGAATATGATCCAGCCTTCGTAATCACTAAATTAGGCATAATGGTGAATCGTGCATTAGTGTGTGGCGTAATTGAAAGGCTTGACAGAAGGGAAGGAGATAACGGGCCAAGTTTTAGTGGAGTATTGAGGGACCCAACAGGAAATCATAGATTCAATGTAGCACCATTTCAAACAGAGTTGCAATTAGATATAGAAGAATTGCATGCTAGATTTGAATCCGGCGACCGATTCTTGATGGCACTTATTGGTAAATCGAACTGGTTTGAAGGAGAGGAAGGTGGAATTTTTACCTCATTTCGAGCAGAAGAATTTTGTATTATAAATCAAGAAACATACTTAAATTGGTTAATTGATACCTCTGATGCAACTCTGAGAAGGCTTAATTCTCATGACAATTCTATAGAGGCAGATCTAACTCAGGAATCTATGAAGTCCTCAGGCGTCCCTAATGACTTAATAGAAGGAACAATAATGGCAAGACAACATTATCCAGAGTTTGATTCTGAGGTCTATCGCTTGGGAATTTTGAAAGCATTATCTAGTGCCCTAGGTAGGACAAATGCTCCCGAAATTGAGAACTCTGAAATAATTGAAAGCGTACCTGTTATTGATAATAATTCTTCAAAATTAAATTCTAAAGATGCTTCTCAAGTAATAATTGAGGCAATCAAGAGACTGGACACCGGCGTTGGCGTGGAGTATGATGTATTGGTTGAAGCTTGTACCTTGGTAGGAATTTCACGAGAACTTGCTGAGGACTCGATTGAAGATTTAAGAGATTTACGAAGCGAAATACTTGAGCCAAGATTTGGGTTTTTTCGATTACCTGAATAAACCTCTCTTTAAAAATTATTTATTTTTGACCTAATTCTTTCTATTGTTTCTTCAGTACTCATATTTACCTTAGATCCAACTATATTTATTTCAATCATTGATGCACCTTTTGCTTCAGCAATATCATTTGATACGGCTATAAACCTTTTTTTAACAATTTTCTCTTCAATTGGCCACTCAGTTCTTGTTGCCAAACGGATCAATAAATCTCTTTCTTTCTGACTCCATTTACCCATATATTGCTTTAATATTGTCCCAATTAATCTATCTAGATCCTCTATTCTAGATATTATCAATTTTATATCATTTTTTATTTTTTCATCTTCTTTTTCAATTCCAATTTTCAATAAATCCTTTGCATCTTCTAACGTGGCAATGGGAACTGGAATTATAAAATCTTCATAACTTTTATCATTTTCCACTTGTGAACCCAATATTTCATTTAATAATAAATTGTCATTATCTAATTTCAATCCATTTCTATTGAGGTTCCGCTTTATTTTCCCCCAACCGTTCAAATGATTAGTCAGTACTCCCGCTACTCTTCCCATTAATACTGCCCTAGTTCCTGTTAATGGCATTTCTAGTTTCTGACATAAATCATACAATGTCTCTCTATCTAATTCCACAAGTCTTTCTATGGTCATTCTTCTTGAATCAAAATTTAAATGAAGCCATAATCGTTGCCTTCTCTCTTTGTGTGAACCAGAAGATTTTATTCCAAATATTTTTAATATTTCTCCAATTTCTTTGTGAGATATAGCCTGAATTCCATCCCAAGATAAGTCACATAATCCAAGTATTTCATTTTTAATCAGCCTAGCTCTTAGAACTTCTACAGATCCATTTTTAGTTATCCCTCTATTTTCAGCAAAATCCCTAAGTCCTGTTAATTTTTTTTTATAGAGGGAATCTAATAAAATCATATCAATGCTCAATACGTTCCCTCCTTTGATGCTAGGGCCATCTAACTGATATTGATTCCGCTTAATTTTATAATAAAACTATACTTTTAACAATATAAAATAAATGATTACTCATTTAAATCAATAAATGGTTCTCCCATAATATCTACATCAAAATCATGTGGTATCTCTTGTGAAGCCTCTTTCAGCATGATATTCCAATCTTTAATCAATGATATTGTGGCATATTCGAATTTAGATATTGGTATTAATCGCTGTATGCCAACTGTCCTCTTACCATTTTTTGAAATTTTTTCCATTTTAATTTCAACGTGTACTTCAGAATCCAAAACTTCACCTTCAGAATCATGACACGCTTGCTCTAGTGTCAAATCTTTATTTTTTTCTGCTTCTTCCATTAATGATCTTACTCTTCTGTGCCTAACTAAGATTCCTAAATTTTGTAATTCAGATGATTCTATTTTACCAATAATTTTATTTTGAATCCACCAAATAGTAACACCCTCTTTTTCAGATATTGAATTAGTTAAAGATTTAGGAGAACTCTTCCTAACTATTAATATAATTAAATCTGAATAAGGTAAGGGAAGAAAATGTGAACCACCTCTATCTTTAGGATCTGGAAGTAAAGTATGCCTTCTCCCATTTAGGCTTAATTCATCATACATTTTTCTAGAAGTTACATAACCATCTATGATTCCATCCTTTTTACTTTCTTCCATCCATTTTATTTTTTCAATTTGATTTTCATGTTCTAAATTCAGTTTAGATATTGATAAGAAAGCTTCACTACTAAGGACTCTTAAATCCTTTCTTGATCTTCTCAATTGCCTTCTTATTATTTTATAATCACAAAGAATAATCGCAGATTTAGGTTGATAATCAATTTTATTTTCAGAAATTAATAAAAAATTTGGTCTTTTTGGAGTGATTGCACCATTTACCTCACATTCAAATCTAATCATATCTGTTTCATTTCCATGCAAATCAACTGCTGGAAGGGCTAAAACATCAAATTTGCCTTGACTAAGTTCTTCCAAACTACTATTCAATCCAGTCCCTATTGAAATTTCTGCATCAATATTCTTAATTCCGTTTGAACTTAGATTAGTTGTTAATATTTCTGTAACATTACAATCAAAGGAATTTAAAGTAACGATATTAATTTTATTACCCATCGCGTCCACCTTTTGGGAGTACGTACTGTACTCGTTACGAGCGCACACACACTTGTTGATATATGCGACCCCTACTAGTCGTTACAATAATATGGAAAATGTATTCTTTACCAACCCGTACTTATCAGATATAAAAAATCGTATTGATGAGGCTTTAGAGGAATTAGTATTGCATAAAATGGCAGGTAATGAGGCTCCCACAATGTCGCTTGTAAGAGATATATTACTGGTAGGAGGTAAAAGATTTCGCCCTATTTTGGCACTATTAGCATTTGATGCAGCCGGGGGAAAAGATGAATCAATAGTAATGGATCTGGCCCTGGCATCAGAAATAATTCATACTGCAACACTGATTCATGACGATGTTTATGATCAGTCTAAAACTAGGAGAGGAATGCCCACTTTACATACCAGTCATGGTTTGTCTCATGCAATTATCGCAGGAGATTATTTATTTGTTATTGGATTTTCATTAGGCGGAAAATACGATAATATAGTAATCGAAAAAATGGCAAAATCAGCTGCTAATCTTGCTTCTGGAGAATTATTACAGTTTGAACATATTAGTAATTTAAGTACAACTCCAGAAAATTATTATTCAATAGTAGATGGTAAAACCGCCGGAGTATTCGCCTCGGCTTGTTCGTGTGCCGGAATAATTGCAGGAGCAAACTCAGATGTCATCAAATCTTTAGAAAATTTTGGAATAGAATTAGGTCGAGCCTTTCAATTGGTTGATGATTTACTTGATTTAACTGGAGATACTTCTATGGGTAAACCAAAGGGAACTGATGTCCATGAAGGTAAAATGACGTTGCCATTAATACATTCTTTAACAATCCTTCATGGTATTGAAAGAGAACAACTAGCAGATATTCTGAATAATTTTAGTGATGATAGGTGGCAGGAATTAACTACCTTACTAGTAAAATCAGGCTCATTTGAATATGTCAAGCAGTTAATCATGAATCATATAGATAGGGCATTAAATCATCTCGACTTATTGCCTGAAAGTAACGCCAAAAATTTAATGAAAGATATAGCCATTGCTTCGCAAAATAGGAGATTATAATTATTAAAATGATGGTGCCATTATGGTCGAAGATGAGGTTTGGGACGTAATAATAATAGGTGGGGGTCCGGCTGGATCTACTACTGCTAGATATATAGCCAAAAATGGACATAAGGTGCTTGTTGTAGATGGACGAAATCCGATAGGTTCTCCACTGCAATGTGGAGAATTAGTACCTACTAATGATGAAATGCGACGTCTGTGCCCAAATGTCCCCGATATGGATGATCTTTTCAGAACTTCAGATGAGGCCATTTCTAGGCGTACGGAAGAAATGCATCTAGTTCCCCCATCGGGAAAATCTCTAAAGTATAAATTCGAAGGATTAATACTCAATCGAGTTAGGCATGATGAGGAATTAGTAAAATTGGCTAAATCCTATGGTGCAAAATACCTCTTAGGGAAACGAGTTTTGGAAGTTGAAGGAGAATATGTGATTCTAAAATGTGGGATGAAGTTAAGGGCAAAAATAATAGTTGGTGCTGGCGGTCATAATGACCCATTACGTAAAAAATTCTGGTCAGATAAATCTTTGAATATTCCGGTAAAGTTTGTTCTCATGGATGGAATTTTTTCTGATTCGGTAGAATTACATTTTGGCTCGATTGCACCTGGCGGATATGCATGGATGTTTCCTAAAAAAAATGGTGCAAACATCGGTTTGGGAATCCAAAGAAGTTTTTCTAAAGGTAAATCAATAAATGATTTTACAGACGAATTCGTTTCAAACTATAAAGGTAATATAACATTTAAGGGGGCAGGATCACTTCCGATGTCAGGAACAATCAATTCATTTGTAAATAAAAATTATCTCATTGTTGGTGATGCTGCCGGTATGGTCCTACCTTCAAACGGAGCTGGAATAACTATAGCCATGGTAGGGGGCAGAATTGCAGGCCAAGTTATTTCTGAACATTTAAGTTCTGGATTGCCTTTGATTGAATATGAAATTAGGTGGAAGCATCAAATGGGAAAAGTGATGAGAAATTCCAAAAGAGCATTTAAGTTAGGAAGTATAATATTTAGATTACCCGATTGGATGATAAATATATTATTTAACCGATTTACTAAACCTTTTATATGGAATGCAATTACGTGTAGATCATTTTTTAAATTAACGAAACATTAACTTACTTTACCAGTCCATATTGTTGCCATTCCTGGAAATATTATCTTTCCTTTAACATCTTCAAAACCTTCTTCTTTAAGCATTTTTGTATATTTTTTTGTAGTTCCAAAACTTAC
Organism: Euryarchaeota archaeon UBA557; assembly: GCA_002503285.1. GTDB lineage: Archaea > Thermoplasmatota > Poseidoniia > Poseidoniales > Thalassarchaeaceae > MGIIb-O3. The sequence continues at coordinate 163,052 of DARI01000002.1, read as the reverse complement.
ATATGTCTTTGTTAACCATTTCCAAGGATGTTCTTTTTGTTTACAAATTAATCTTGCATAACTTCCAACCCAATATTTCATCCAAATCAATCCTAAAAAGCCATGAAAAGAATTAATTTTCGCCGGGTCTACGATTATGATCAGGCCTCCTGGTTTCAAAACCCTTTTTGCTTCCGATAATCCCTTTCTTTTATCAAACCAATCCCTAAATGAAAATAATGTACAGACTGCGTCGAAACAATTATCTTCAAATGGTAATTTTTCAGCAGTTCCTATATGAAATTCTGCCATTGAATATCCTAATTCTTTTCTTCTTTTGTTAACTCTTGTTTCGGCAATCCTTAACATTTCAGGTATGGGGTCCAAGCAAAATAATCTCCGTCCCTTTACAGTTTCAGCAAAACTTCCTGGTCCGCATCCAATTTCTAAGATGTGCCCTTCTTTAGGAAGCAAATTTTCCGCTCTACTCCTCCATCTTTTGACTTGTCCCAATGTCGCAAAATTGTTTATCCTGTCATATACGGGAATAGTGGCTTCTAAATTACGTTGCAATTCTTTCCAATCGGACTCTCCAATTATTTCAGTATCCACATAACGCCTACTTACTCATCATATTTGGTTAGTTCCATCTTGGGATTACACATTTTTTTATTTTGTAGTATTCTACTCCTGCGATAGGTTACCATGATAAACTACTCTCAAGTCCCGTAGATAATAAAAGGTGTAACTATGTCTCGAGCAGATGTCCTAAGAGCAATAAAAGATGCAGAAATGGAGGCAACCGAGAGGCTGTCAGAAGCAAAGAAGGAAGCAACAATGATTATTTCTAAAGCGAGACAAAAAGCATCAGAAATCGTTGTTGAGGGTAAATCAATTTCTGAGTCTGATGCTCAGAATTTAATTTCTGAGACTAGGCAATCTGCAGGGTCAGAGGCTGAAATGGTTTCCAAGGAAGGACATGACGCGGGAGAAAAAGTCCATAACTCTGGCAAAAAGAATCGAGATAAAGCAGTTAAATTGGTTGTTGACTATTTTAGAAAATAATTCAGGTGGTAAAGAATGTCTCAAATTAAAACGCAGCGCATGGGTAGGATACTAGCCGCTGGTTCTAAAGGGAGAATTGATGAGGTTCTAGATATCTTAGCTAAACTTAATGCAATACATTTCATCGAATATGACGGTACTGATGACGGTTTCAAGCTCGGGATTCCTAAAGAAGAATCCGAAGTAGTAGGTAAGCGCCTCAATAAATTACGATCTGCTGCTTCAATTGTTAATTTCAAAGGCCCCGAGTCTCCGATTTCTGCAGATAAAGTGAGGTCTGAATTAGATAATAGTCTAAATGAGGCTGTAGAACAACTTCTTCAAAAAAGTAGCCGCCTTGAGTCACTTACAAACTCTCTGTCTAGTGCTCAAGAACAAAAAGAAATACTAGAATTACTTTCATCTCTTGAAATCGATATTGATCTTTTGTCTGGGTACTCATCTCTCTCTTCGTTTGTTGGAAAAATCTCTGGAAGTATTTCCGAGATTGAATCTAAAATTGATGATGGTGATTTTTCAGGCATCTATTCTCATGGCACATCTAATGGAATCAAAGTAGTAGCAATATTCGTAAGAAATGAACATTCAAATCGCGTACAAACAAGCTTAAACCAATCAGGCTTCCAAGCAATCAATATTCCAGCAAATATGATAGGAAAAACCTCTGTATTACTATCTGAATTACAATTAAAAATTAATCATTTAATTTCAGAAGAAGAATCTATTTCTGACGAAATAAATGCTTGGTCTGATGAATTCGGGCCATCATTGGCCTGTGGTCTCGAAGTTATTGAAAGGGATCATAACATTCTCACAGCACCAGTTAAAATAGGAGTTTCAGAACATGCATTCTTCATTGACGGCTGGGTGGAATTATCTCGTTCTGATGAAGTTCAATCAGCATTGAAAGATACTTGTTTGTACACCGAAGTCACGCCATTCAAATTAAAGGCAGGTGGTGGAGGGCATGGTCACTCTGAGCATCACCATCAAGAAATGCCTCCGATTTCTTATCATGAAAGGAAATTAAGTAAGCCTATGGAATTGTTAACTGATGCTGTAGGTAGGCCTGCTTATGGAAGAATTGATCCTACTTTATTTATGTTTGTAACTTATCCAATTTTCTTTGGAATGATGCTCGGAGATATGGCGTATGGATTAGTAACTCTTGCTCTTGGCGCTTATGTATTCAGCAAAGCTAAATCCAATGAGATGATTGAACTCGGTGGAAAGTTCTTGATTTACATAGGATTAGGAACTCTCATTTTTGGCTATATCTACGCAGAGTTTGCCGGATGGGAAATTTTCCTTTACGAAAAACTCACTTATGCTGATGGTAGTTATATGAAAGATCCAAGTGGTCATTACATGTATGGCGAGAATTTGTCTCCAGTGGCTTTCCTCGCCAACCTTTACCCCTTTGATCTCGATCACGGCTATGGTCCCGTGGCAAAATTAGGCTACGGCATCACTCTGTCGTTCCCATTCCACAGAGTAGGAACGCATCTAAACGACCTCATAATATTGACAATCTACGTTGGATTCTTCCACATTATTACTGGTAAACTAATTGGATTCAGAGATGTGTTATTTTATGGTACAGATCACGGCCACATAGGCCTGGTTGCTGCATTTTTCGAACATGGGGTTTGGATTTTACTACTAATTGGGGGATTCTTCTTTTCATATGGGTACTTAGGTCACAGTAAATATGGCCTTGATGTGGAACATTTGATGCTACCTGGCGCTATTGTTGCACTGTCTTCTGTAGCTATGCTGATTTGGACACTTTACAAGTATCATGGTATCCCAATTGCAGTATCTCTTATTCTTGCACCTATTGAAGCAATGGGTATGATGCCATCAGTGATTTCATATGTCCGTCTTTTCGCTGTAGGAATAGTTGGTGTAAAAATTGCAGAAACTGGAAATATGTTATGGGAACCAATGATGGAAGCAGAATTATACTTAGTGCCTGTATTCTTTATCGGATGGTTATCTGTTCAGATATTTGCATGGGCATTAGGTATTTTCAGTCCAAACATTCACGCGGCTCGACTCCATTTCGTAGAATGGATGAGGCAATATTATGATTCTAGCGGAGAGGCATTCGAGCCTTTCGGTTTCCGCTCCAACTTCGTGGAGGTTGAGTAATATCACATTCCAAGCATTAAGCTTAGAAAAAAGGAGGAAATAAAATGAATAAAAGAAATAAAATAAGAGGAATGGGTATGCTAATGACACTTTCATCATTAGTGATGATTGTCGGTAGCGTACAAGCAGAAGCAGATAACGAATCTACGGTTGCAGCGTACAAAAATATTGCAGCAGGAATCGCTCTAGGATTGACTGGAATTGGCACAGGTATGAGTCAAGGTCAAATTGGAGCGGCAGCAGTTGGAATGATCGCCGAAGATAGTAGTAAGTTCGTTAACGGACTTATTTTTACAGCTTTACCAGAAACCATTGTTCTTTTCGGATTCCTTTCAATATTTTTGCTTTAAGTGAGAATATAGGACTAATTGGAGAAATAGGGAGGTGTATGAATGACATTAGATGTATTAGCAAAAGAAATTGCAACACAAGCGAAAGCAGAGGCAGCATTGATTATTGCCGATGCTAAGCAGCAAGCCAAGAAAATTGAAGATGAAGCTAAATCTGAAGCTATGAACTTTTCTAAAGATGTACAATTGCGCGCAGATAGAGAAAGTACGCAGTTGTCAATAGAATTAGTTGCATCGGCTAAACAGGCAAACCAAAAATATCTCTTAATCGCAAGGCGTGAAGAACTAGATGATACTTGGGAAACCATACGCTCTTCAGTAGGATCTCCTGATCTTGAAGGCCGCTCCAAGATTCTATCAGACCTTTTATCTGCGGCATCTGAAAATGGCGGCAATATGATATTAAGGCCAGTTTCAAATGACCGAAAAATCCTTGAAAAAAGTGATTTTGTTCTCGGAGATGATATAGGAGGACTCGGTGGATTTATTCTTGAGTCTAAGGATGGTTCCATCGTCCTCGACTATCGTTTTGATAGTCGTTTGGATGAAGCATGGAAAGAGAATATTAGAGAAGTAAATAATATTTTATTTGGTAATTAGAAAGGTGAAAAAAATGTTGGGCCAAGCTAGTCGTCGTTCGAATATATGCAATGCTTCTGCGCGAGCGAAAGCACGTAAAGCATCTTTAATAGATTCGACAAGAATGCGTCAACTCCTGCAGACAGGTCCCGAATCCATTGGAGCCAGCATAGGGGAGCTAGGTTATAGGAATGAAATGGACATTTATTCGACTAGAATGAGTGGTGCAGATGCTGTTGAGGCTGCCCTTTTTCATAACCTTGACAATGATCTTTCAGACGTAATGAATTTCTGTCAAGGGCCTTTAAAATCCATAGTGGCGATTTATGTAGATAGATTTGCTTATGAAAAAGCTAAAACAGTACTAAGGGCAGTTAATGGAGGCTGTTCTGATGAGTTAATAGAATCTCAAATATTACCCTCTGAAAATCCTATGAATGCTGTTTGGTTAGATATTGTTAGAACTACCGAAACTCTACATGAGGCCGCTAGTTCAATGGCCGGAACTCCTTGGGGTAAAGAGTTAGCAAAATTAGATGATTCTGACGCAACACTTGGAGAGATGGAAGATGCCTTAGATCGACATTATTACAACCATGCTCTAAAAGTATCCAAGGGTAGAGATTCCAACACTCATTTAGTTAAATACATTAGAACGGAGATTGACCATAGAAATATCATTAATCAATTCCGTGAGTTACGTCAAAATATTTCCACTGAAAAACGTTTACAGATGGTGATTCATGGCGGACGACTCTCACAATCAGTTATGACTCAAGTCTCCCAGGCGAATTCAACTAAAGAAATATTAGAAGCTTTAAGACGTAGTAACGCATTCGATGAAACAGGCTTCGATGAAGCAATTGAAAAATCAGATGCATTAGGTTCTCTAGATCCAATTGCGACGCTTCTGTCTCATAAAAGGCATGATTTATTGAGAAGTTTTTCTTATCTGAATCCCGTTTCAGTTTTTCCAGTGATTTATTATATCGAGCGTAAAGTACTCGAAATACAGAATCTTCGCCTTCTAGTGCGCGGCAAGACGATTGGCCTCACATCAGAGGTATTAGAAGCACATATGGATTTTTGAGGTAGATATTATGGAAATAGCAATAGTCGGATCCCTTGATTTCACTCTTGGTTTCCAGCTTGCAGGTGTTTTGAGATTACACAACCCTGCTAATTTAAATGAATTGACTTCAACAATGAAGTCATTATTGAATGAAAAAGAAGTAGGAGTTGTTGTAATTGATAACTCTGATTTATTACAATTACCGGAAAGATTGCGAGTGCAACTCTCCGAGAGCATCACGCCCACAGTATTGGGCATTGGGACTGAAGAGGATAATACCCTCAGAGAGTCCATCAAGTCGGCACTAGGAGTCGATTTGTGGAAGTAAATCCTAGGAAAAAAATAAAGGAAGTGAATTAAAAATGAGTAAAGAAAATGGAGTGATTTATCGCATCTCTGGACCAGTTGTAACCGCAGTAGGAATTTCCCCAAGAATGTATGAAGTTGTACGAGTAGGTGATGAAGGTTTAATGGGAGAAGTTATCGAATTACATGGCGAACAATCAGTTATTCAGGTATATGAAGAAACCTCAGGTGTCAGACCTGGTGAACCAGTTATTAGAACAGGGCAAACTCTGTCTGTTCAACTAGGACCTGGTCTCTTAACTAAGATTTATGATGGTATTCAAAGACCTCTACCTGAACTTGAAAAGACCATGGGTGTTTTCATCAAAAGAGGAGTTGATGCAGACGGTTTAGATCTAAAAAAGAATTGGAATTTCAATGCAACTGCCAAGGCTGGCGATTCAGTAACACCAGGATATGTCATTGGTACAGTCCAAGAAACGAAGACTATTGAACATAGAGTTATGATTCCTCCGGGCACCTCCGGGGTCATCAAGAGTATTAGTTCTGGAGAATTTAATGTGACTCAAACTGTTTGTACTTTAGAAGATGGGAATGAAATTCAGATGATGCAAAAATGGCCAGTCCGTACGCCACGTCCGTTTACAAAGAAACACGCCCCAGAGGTCCCTTTACAAACAGGTCAGCGAATTCTTGATTTCCTTTTCCCTCTAGCTAAGGGAGGGACAGCTGGAATCCCTGGTCCATTTGGTTCAGGTAAGACAGTTACACAACAACAACTTGCTAAGTGGTCCGATGCAGACATTGTTGTCTACATTGGATGCGGTGAACGTGGTAATGAGATGACAGAAGTTCTTGATGAATTCCCTCATCTTATAGATCCTAAAACAGGTGAGGCGTTGATGAACAGGACCACCATGATTGCTAACACATCCAATATGCCTGTAGCAGCCAGAGAAGCTTCAGTTTATACCGGAATTACAATTGCTGAATATTTCAGAGATATGGGCTATGACGTTGCTTTAATGGCTGATTCAACTAGTCGTTGGGCTGAAGCAATGAGAGAAATATCATCTCGTTTAGAAGAGATGCCCGGTGAGGAAGGTTATCCTGCATATCTTTCCAGCCGTCTTGCAGAATTCTATGAGAGAGCAGGAAGAGTCGAGACTCTTGCTGGGGGCGATGGTTCAGTATCTGTAATAGGTGCAGTTTCACCACCTGGTGGAGATATTTCAGAACCAGTCAGTCAAGGAACTCTACGTATTGTTAAAGTATTCTGGGGGTTAGATGCAGGTCTTGCACGTCAAAGGCATTTTCCCGCAATTAATTGGCTAAATTCTTATTCACTATATCCACCTTCGCTTGATCAATGGTATAGGGATAATATTAACAGTAACTTCCCTGAAATTAGGACTGAAATCAGTGCCCTACTTCAAGTTGAAGCAGAATTACAAGAAATTGTTCAGTTAGTCGGTTCCGATGCCCTACCAGTTGATCAACAACTAACTCTAGAAGTTGCTCGTATGATTAGAGAATTTTTCCTTCAACAGAATGCATTCCATGACGTAGATACTTATACCGATTTAAAACTCCAATATACTATGGCCAAGGCTATACTTTCTTTCCAAGAAGAATCTAAGAAAGCTCTAGCAGGTGGCGCTGCTCTTGAAGATGTAGTCAACGTGCCTGCACGTACTGATCTTATGAGAGGAAGATTCGAATCAGGTTATGATGTCAAAATTGATGAAATGCTAGAAACAATGATCAAACAAATTGCCGAGACTATGGAGGATAACTGAGAGGTGGTATAAATGACTGGAAAAGAATATAGAACAATTACAGACGTAAAGGGGCCTCTTGTGTTCCTAAATAAAACTGAACCTGTTGCTTTTGGAGAGATTGTAGAATTACGCCTCACTGATGGAACCTTAAAAAATGGCCAAGTACTCGATACATCTGACGATCAAGTTATCGTCCAAGTCTTCGAAGGTACAGCGTCAATCGATAAACAAACAGGAATTAAATTTCTTGGTGACGTGTTTAAGTTACCAGTAAGTACAGATATGATTGGAAGAATTCTTGATGGCGCTGGACGTCCAAGGGACGGCGGTCCTGCTATTGTAGCAGACGAAATGGCAGATATCATAGGTGCAGCTATCAATCCTTACTCTCGTCAGAGTCCTGACACATTTATTCAAACTGGAATATCTGCAATCGATGCTTGTACATCATTAGTCCGTGGTCAGAAACTACCTATCTTTAGTGCTTCAGGACTTCCGCATAATGATATAGCATTACAAATTGCAAGGCAAGCTAAACTTGTTGACAGCGATGATGACTTCGTAGTAGTATTCTGTGCAATGGGAATCACGGCAGAAGAATATAACTTCTTTGTTCATGATTTAGAAAGAACTGGCGCTCTAGAGAATGCGTGTCTTTTCGTTAATCTTGCTGATGACCCTGCTGTTGAGAGGTTGATTACTCCAAGACTAGCTCTTACTGCTGCTGAATATCTTGCTTTTGAGAAGGACTATCACGTATTAGTTATCTATACTGATATGACAAATTATTGTGAATCACTACGTCAAATAGGCGCTGCTCGTGAAGAAGTACCTGGACGTCGAGGTTATCCTGGATACATGTATACTGATCTAGCAATGTTGTATGAACGCGCAGGTTTAGTCAAAGGAAAGAAAGGCTCAATTACTCAATTCCCTATATTAACTATGCCTGGTGACGATATTACTCATCCTATTCCTGATCTCTCAGGATATATCACCGAAGGACAGATTGTTATTTCTCGTGAACTCCATCAGAAAGGAATTTATCCGCCTATTAACGTATTGCCTTCTCTATCTAGGCTCATGAATGCAGGTATTGGGGATGGAAAAACTAGGGAAGATCATAAATCAGTATCTGACCAACTTTACGCAGCTTATGCACAGGGAAGGGAATTACGAGGCCTAGTTGCCATTGTAGGTGAAGATGCTCTAAATGAACGTGACTTACAGTTGCTTAAGTTTTCGGATATCTTTGAAGATAAATTCCTCAGGCAAAGTCGAGATGAAGATCGTCCGATTCAAGAAGGAACTCTTGATTTAGCATGGAAATTACTCTCAAATATTGATACAAAGTATCTTGTACGATTGGATCAGAAGTGGATTGATAAATATCATCCTACAGATAAGAAAGAATAAATAGATTTAGTGATTATAGTTAGGGGATGAGAAATTTGGCACTCGACATCAAACCTACACGCTCAGAACTGATTAATCTAAAACGTAGGATTAAGCAAACATCGAGTGGGTACAATCTTCTAAAGATGAAAAGAGATGGACTATTTTTTGAATTCCGTACTTTATTGGCTGAGATGATTAAAGCCAGGGAAGAACTTGTTGGAACTTATCGAGATGCGTTAAAATCAATTGCTTTAGCATCATCAATAGAAGGTGGATTAGCAGTAAAAAGTGCCGCAATCGCAGCAACCTCGGGACCTGAAGTTATGGTTTCTAGAAGGAATATAATGGGAGTAGTAGTTCCAAAGGTAGATGGAACAAATCTTACGACAACCGTTGAAACAAGGCCGACAGGAATAATTGGGGGCTCCCCTTATATTGATGAATCCGCAGACGCGTATTCAATATTAATTTCTAAAATTGTAAAGGCTGCAGAAATGGAAGCTACCTTAAAACGACTCCTAGAAGAAATAGAGGCGACCAAAAGACGAGTCAATGCCCTTGAATTCGTTGTGATTCCTGAAATGAAGGAAGCACAATCTTTTATCCAATTAAGATTAGAAGAAATGGAAAGAGAAGAGACGTTCAGGCTAAAGCGATTCAAGAATAAGTAATACTCATCGTACGAGGTATCTTATCATCAAACATTATCCGATGAACTATAGAGGTGATTTTAGATGGACGACTCTAAAAGATTATCATTGGATACAGAAACTTGGAGTAATCAAGAATTATATGAAGTAATTTCTTCAAGATACTTTATTCTTGGTAATGAGTCATCTAAAATGGGGTCATGGGAAGTTAAAGGAGCAAATGACTGTAATTCTAGTGAAGCTTTATTATTACTCAATAATCATCTTAAATCCTTGGGTATGATTGGGACTCTAAGTGAACACTCAATCCCAATTCTTACTATTAGGCCCCTACCTCCTACTGGTGAAATTCTCAAGAAATGGCAGCAATTATCTATTTGGTCATTAATGTCTCTATTTTTAACTATTGTTGGTTCAGAATGGTTGGGGAGATATGATCCTAATAAAAATATTCTAAGTATGAATACAATGCAAGAATCTCTAATTTATTTCACATTTCCAGTAATTTTTTCACTTCTATTTGCTAGCGTATTAAGATCATTTATTGCTAGTAAAAGTAATTTAAAAACAGGACTTATGATACCAATAATATTTCCAATATTGTATCCTGTGTGGCCATTTGGATTAGCAGGACTGATATCTCAAAAAAGAATAGATTTTCTGCCATTTCCTAATAGAAAAAGGCTAGCTATAATAGAATCTATAGTTCCTGTTATAATTATTTTTATGGGTTTAATATTTACTATGATTGGTCTACTGTTGACTTCGAATGAACCTCCAGAAATTACCAAATCTCCCATAGTTTTCACATCAAGTATTTTATCTCAATTTATTTCATCAATTTTCATTGGAGATATAGTAGATTTAAGGCTTCAATGGCTACATCCCATTGGAATATCCGGCATTGGGTTATCTATGATCGGGTGGATATTACTATTGCCTATTCCTGGATTTCCCGGCGATAGAATTGTCTATTCTTTATTAGGCCAATCAAAGATGGAATCTGGCAGCCAACAAACAACACTATTCATCAGTTCATTGATATTTATGATAATTATTTTCGCTTCTGTTGATTATCTTCCTTGGCTTTTCTTATCTGCGTTTGCCGCATGGCAACGTTTTAGTCCTGAAAATGTAGTGGACCCGTTTGTAGTAGATCATAATGACACCCTTAGTCAAGGTTTTAAATCAAAATCTACTATAGCATTTCTATTAATTTTAATTTTAGGTTTCCCAGGTATCGCCCCACTTTCAAATTTAGAAAGTTATGATTCAGGACTTTCTACTGAAAATTGGGATGAAGATATATATTTTATAAATTATGAAAACATAACTATCAATATACCTCTTGAACCTGAGGGTATAATGCCGGTATCTGGTTTTTTACAATTTAGTTTAGAAGGTAGTAATTCAGATTTGTGGGAAATTACTTCTGATTGTTATAGTGGTGATGAAATTTGTATATTTAATAATATTACTCAAAATTCAGGAAAATATATTCAGATTTTTCTTACAATGCCAGAAATAATTATGGAAGAAAAAATCTATTTAAAAATAGTAATTGATGTAATAGATAATGAAAAAGAACATCTCATCCAGATATCAAATACAAATTACTCCGGTCCAACACAAGTCTTTTGGGAATTGGTAGAAGATTCCGATACTCCACTTATCTGTACTAAAATAAATATTCTTACAGGCGATATTGGAAATCTATCAACTAATAATTCATATTGGAAATTTATCAACTCCACGATTCCTGATGAGGGAATCAACGATATGTGCCTCCGAGGATATGAAGGTGCAATAATATCTTCAAATCGCGTAGATCAACAATTTCGTAAATATGGGCCATCTATAGAATTCATAATGGACAATAATTCAATATTAAATTGGGATATGCCTATTGAAAATACTAATCCTAAAATTATGATATCAGGTTCTGAATGGCAAATTCCTGAGTGGTTCAATTCAAATGATTCCGAATATTCAATTATGTATGGTCCGAATAATCCTTCATTTTGTAAATCAATGGAATCAATAAATGAAGTTGGTTCCAATTGGTCTTGGTTAATTGAGGCATATTCGCCTATCCAATTTAAACAGGGTGAAGTCATAAATGGTACTCTGATAATGCCTTCTTCAGGTTGGTTAATATTATGTGATGATACAGAAATTATATCAAAATATACATTATCAGAAGGATTAGATATAATTATTGAAAATAGTTCCATTGGAGAAAAAATAACTAATTCCAATTTTACCATCTCCAACAGGGAATCTAAAAATATGTCAATATCAATTGAATGGCATGGAGATTCAATTAATACTGAAATATGGGATCTAGATATTCCTTCGCAAGTTAATTCAAATGATAGCGTCCAAATATCTATTAATGAAAAAAGTAATGACCCACTTCACAGAGCGGTTTGGGTAATGGTTGATGTTAGTGGAATAACTATTCACCTTGCTGCCAGGTGTCCATTACAAGGGTGTTCAAATTGAGAATTGCAATATTGGGACTAGGTTCAATTGGAGGATTATTTCTTTCTGCATTGGTTGATTCCTATGCTGATTTGGTAGTAGGGACCCGTGGAATCAAATTAAAACAAATTTTGGAGGAAGGAATTGCCATACATTCCCCAGAAGGCGCCATCGAAAATATACCTTCTAATTATTTTGAATTAATAGATACTGAAAATACATCAATTCCTAAGGAATTAATGCACTCTTGCGATATTGTGCTGATATGCGGTAAGTCAAACTCCATTCCAGTCTTGTCCGAACTAGCATCGAAATTACTTTCAGATAATGGATTCGTTATGGGCATACAAAATGGGATCAGTCATTTAGATTACTTATCTGACAAATTCAGTCAAAAAAAAGTTCTTCTCTCCACTGTGACTCATGGCGTTTGGCATAATAAAAATGTATTTTATTGGGAAGGAAGAGGTATTATCAAAATAGGCAAATTGGATGACTCTAAGCCATCAGATTTAGTTTTAAATTTTATAAAGTTACTAAATGAATCGAATCTATCTCCTGTTTGGAGTAATGATATCAGAAAAGAACTCTGGATTAAATTATTAATTAATATAGGAATAAACCCTATATGTGCAATAACAGGTTTAAAAAATGGAGCTATAAAATCAACTCCAAATATGTGGGAGCAGGCTATTTCATGTATGGGTGAAGCATCTCACATTGCGTTTGCATCAGGTATTGATATGTCCGGTATTGATATTGAAAATCTGTTAATGGATGTAGTTTTATCAACTGCTAATAATAGATGTTCTATGCTACAGGATATAATGGCGAATAGATTAACTGAAATAGATTCATTATGTGGTGAAATAATAACTCGAGGAGAATCTCTAGGAATACCGACTCCATTAAATTTAATGCTTTTAACTTTGATAAAAGGGATAGAAAACTCTTCTATTATTGAATAAAAAATTATCTTTGACATTTAGGGCAATAAAATGTTGATCTATTCGATTGAATAATTCTTTTTATTATTCCTTTACAATTTTTATTTAGACATTTTTCACCCTCTCTGCCATATGCCATGAATGAATTTGGAAAGTAACCCAATGCATCATCACCATCCACTCCCCTAAAGTCCTGAAGTGTCGAACCTCCTGCATCAATAGCCTCTACGATAACAGCATGTGTCTCGAAGACTATTCTTTCAATCATCTTACTAACTCCAATTTTTCCAGAAACATTATTTGCTATCCTCTTTGGAGAAACTTTGGCCCTGTTTAGTATTTCACACACATATATATTTCCAAGTCCTGCGACAATTTTTTGATTTAATAAAGCACTCTTTATATTCATCTTCCTCCCTCTTAACTTATCTGTTAGTTTCTCAGGAGTAAGTGATTCAGGAGTAGGTTCAGGACCTATGTCTTTCAACAATTTATGAATTTCTTCATCTTTTGTATTTACTATGTCCATTATCCCAAATCTTCTATGATCTGAGTAGACTCCCTTCCCTCCATCATCCATATGGATGACTACCCAATCATGAGGTCCATTTCCACTTCCTAGTTCCGCACCATATGCAAATTTTCCTGGCATTCCGATTTTACCTTCGCCAAGCAATGTCCATCTACCACTCATCCCAAGATGGCAAATCCAAGTAATATGATTTTCTAACCTAATTAACAGATATTTAGCACGTCTACCTATATTTGCTACTTTATTTCCTTCTATTTTAGATTTAAAATCTTCAGGAAATGGAAATCTTAAATCTTTTCTTCTCAATTCAACATTTATAATGGTTCTACCAATTAAATGTTTAGCAAGTCCTTTTCGAACCGTCTCAACTTCCGGTAATTCTGGCATATTAACGCGTACCAATCATTGCCATTGATATTTTCTCCTTTAGCAAGTTTTTTTAATGCAATTTACTATTATCTAAACTTACAATTGAATAATATGTGTTGTTGTTCTAAGCCTTTTAGATCAATTATTTCAATAATTTTTAGTCTAGAATCTTCAATAATTGTTTTTGCATTTTGAAATCTATTTTTCATATCTCCTTCAGAATTCCTTTCACTGGCCCCTTTTAAGCTGAGAAGTGCGACCCCATCCCTCTTCAGGAAGGCCTCTGAAACTTTAATAAAAGTCTTAGCCTGATCTGCAATGCTTAAATCTTGATGTAACCAATCTACTTTTTTTTGTATAAAAGGAGATAATTCAGATACATTTCTGGCATCTGCAAGTATTGGAAAGATTCCAGGTCTTTTATCGCATAATTGAACTAAATCTCTCATCATCCTTGGAGAGATATCTACTGCAAATATTTTCCCTCTATGGTGATTTCCTGAACCACAAACACAATCATGTATGTGACTCACAGTCCCTCCTACCGACGCGCCAAGATACAAGCAAGTTTGTCCAACTTCAGGCAATAGGTCTCTAGGATCTTTTTTTGTTCTTAATAGAGAGGCAGAAATTTTAGATTTCGTTGAGTTCCAGTGCCTCCACTCATTACGACCATCTCTTTTTCTTTTTTCCTTTCTAACTGAAACTCCTTTTACCGCATTTCTAGTCCAGAAATTTCGGCCTTCTCTCCTAATTCCCCAACCTAAAGACAATGATTTCCTTCTCATTTCATCGTGTCCTTTTTGGAGGTTTAGGAAATTTTTCTATGATTTTAGTAACTTCTTGAAAAATTTCATCAACTTCATTTTTACCCCATGATTTACCATCAAAATGATCTATTCTTGATGCAATACTTGCTTTTCCTGCAATATATCTTGCAATTTTGCCTCGTACCCATCTTGGCGATTTACTTATTTGAGGCATGGAAAATAATATCGAACCGTGTTTTGGAGGTGGTGCACCATTTCTATGTGCAGCCATAGCAGCATGGGCGCCCAAGACTTGCAAAGACCCAGAAGGCATTCTCGCCAACCTTTCTCTACTTCCTGCAAGAACTACTAATTTAGCAGCACCTAGGGGGCCTAATAATGCAGATAGGGAAGGAATATAGTCAAGTGAAAAAATCCTTATTGCCTCTTCATGTTCATCCATTCTAATTACTAGATCAATTACGGATTTACAATGATGCTGCATAGACGTCCATTCTTCAGTTGTTGGCAGATGGAGAGGGGAAACTGTCTCTAAGAAATTTGCAACTTCAATAATAGATCCATTAGAAACTACTGCTTCAATGATTTCCTTCCTTTTATTTTCTAAATTAAGCTCAGTAAGGAATAATCCAATCCACTCTATACAACGCGATTCACTAGTTGTCCATGCTGATCTAATTTCATTAGCTGAGGAAACCAACATATCCAATCTTCTATCCATATTTCCAGATGACTCGGCCACTCCAAGTTTTGCCATCTTAATTACTGCCATCTCAAAAATATCTCTATCTTCTTGAGTATATTCTGGCCAGTCAATATCTTCCAAATGTCCTTCTGGAGATATTTTCACATCATCAAATCTTTCAAAAAGAATTTTAGCTTCATTGGTAAATCGTCCCTTTTGCATACCTAATAGTCTCTTTGCAACTGATGATATTCCTCTACTTGAGGTCCAATATATTTCATCAAGTATTACATTTTCATCATCTATTATTCGGGCTAGCCTCCAGTCGTATTGAAGTCGCACACATGTCCGAGGAGTTATTTGGCTTGAACAGTACGGATTATAAGGTATTAATAGAAGTAATGAATAACTACACTCTTATGGCTAATCATGGATTTGAGACTAATTGTAATAGTGGCGTTCGGAGGGGCCATCGGCGCTGTTCTAAGATATGCTTTACCCTCACTAATTTCTAATCAAAACTCAATTTTTATAACACTAGGAATAAATCTATTAGGATCTTTACTATTGGGAATATTATTCGGATTGTTAGCAACTGGCAGTAATATTAGTGAAGAATTAGTTTTATTAATAGGTACTGGATTTATTGGTGCATTTACTACTATGTCTGCATTTGCATTTGAAGCCATGGAAACATCTCAGAATAATGCTATTCATGGCCTATCCTATATCTTATCGACAGTTTTTGGAAGCATATTTTTAGCTTGGTTAGGCTATTCAGCAATTTTACACTATAGTTCTTAATGACTTTATTTATATCTTTTAATAGAATCATTGAATAATCAACCCATTGACGGAGGTATGCTTGTACTAATGAAGAGGAGTTGTAACTAAATTGTTTTGTCCAATATGTGGAGCCTTATCTTTCCCCGATTCAAAGAATAATATCAAATGCCCAGATTATAAATGTGGTTATGAAGGGCCGCTAGCGGGTCCTGATGGTAAGGGTGGAAAATTCATCGACCCAATGTCTGGGGAAGAAATTGACTTAACTAATGCAACTGCTAAAAACGCTACCAAATCACTCAAACATCTTACAGAAGTAGTTGAAGAAGAAGTTGCAAGAGGTACTTTAAGAGTAGGTGATTACATATGTCCTAATTGCGAAGAAAATAGGGTTTATGTTTGGATGCAACAAACTAGGTCTTCCGATGAGCCTGAAACTAAAATGTGTACATGCGAAAGTTGCAATAAAAAATGGCGAGAATATCAGTGATTTTTCTCTTCTGACCTCACGAACTATCAATAACCTCTATCTAAGGGCAACTAAAAGGTGCGTGCATGCTAAGGGTAACTGCTAAACAACAATTAATGCGTGAAATTGTAGAATTACTATCGGTCCTCACTGAAGAGGCAAAATTGGTATGGGGCGAAAAAGGACTCCATGTAACTGTTGTTGACGGTTCTCATGTTGCACTTTTATCTGCTACTATTGCTGATGAATGCTTTGAGACATATGAAGTTGAGCAAGTTGAAATTGGCTTAGAATTAGGTAAAATGAGAGATTTACTCACATTAGCAGGGCCAAATGATTTAGTTGAACTTGATTATGATGAATCATTTGGTGCAATAAATGTAAGAGTTGGAGAAGTCCATAGGATACTAAGGGGAGTTGACCCTGCAACCATGAATAATCCAAACATACCAAGTTTAGATTTCAAATCTAAAGCAACCATAGGTTCAGATAGATTATCTCGATCCCTAAGAGCTGCGAAATTTGTAGGAGAAATTGTTGACTTAAGCCTCGATCAGACTCATATGACTGTATCAATTACAGTTGAAGCCGGAGAAGGAGTAAATGTAAGATTTGAATCTGGGGAACTTAGTGAATTGGTATGCGCGGCACCAACTCAGTCTTCATACTCATTACAATTTCTGGATCCTTTAACTAGAAAATTAGCGAGTGGATTGACAGAAAATGTAACATTGGAATTTCAAGAAAAGTATCCTTTGAGGCTGACTTGGAATAGTAACCAAGGTGGGGCAAGCTGGACGTATTTCTTGGCTCCAAGAGTCACTAATGACCCGTGAACTCTTCAATGAATAGCTCCCGGCCCTTTATATGGCTCTTACGACATGTGTAATTGTTCCTACTATAAATAACCCCAAAGAGCTTAGTATAGTATTAGACGGACTATTAACGCAAAATAAAAAAATTGATCATATAGTAGTCGTGGGGCCGAAGGACGACCCAGGACGTCTTATTACAGAATCTAAAAATTTACGATTTATTGATGATAAAGGTTCAAGGAACAGGGCTGATGCATGTAATGTAGCCATTCAAGAAACTAATTCTGATATTATTTTATTTACCGATGATGACGTAATAGTTCCTAAAAACTGGTCTGAATCAATTATTAAATGGTATTCAATGGATTCAGTAGCAGGAGTAGGAGGGCCAAATTTTGCACCAGTGAATGAATCTACATTCTGGCAGAAAGTAATTGATGTGACATTTTGTAGTACTATTTTCACTTCTGGAACTAATTATGGTAACTTAGGGCAAAATGATTTAGAAGAAACTAATCAATTACCCGGAGTTAATAGTAGTTACCGTAGATCTGTTATTGAAGAGGCTGGGGGATTCGATAAAGGGGCAATAGGTGCAGAGGATGTAATGCTCGATCATCGAATAAGGATGAATGATAATAAATTATGGACAGATAAAGAGGCCATAATTTGGCACCGCAGGAGAAATGTCTCACGCGTCAAAAAACAAATTCGAAATTATGGATTAGTTAGATCATTAGCTAGTCATAAATACCCTGAATTACGATCCCCCACTCATTTTTTAGTAGCACTATTCCCTTTTATTGTAATTGGTTCATTTTTACTTTTCTTTTGGGGTATTAATAATGGTGGCGTGGCATGGCCAGACTTTTGGAATATATCATTATCAAAGATACCAATGAGTTTTTCACGTTTAAATGCTCATTTACTTCCAACTTTAATTTTATGTTATGTCATTCTTGCTTGGTATGGAGCATGGAAAGGACATTCTCCCTCTAAATCCAAACTTACTATTTTCTTTTCACCAATAGTTGCATATATTTTACATTGGAATTATGGCATGGGGATATTGAGTGGTTGGCTAAGGATTTTACGAGGAAATCCCGGCTTACAGGTCGATGACAGAATCCGTCAATGATTGTTGTATCTATTTTTCAATATTTTGAAATGTTTTTGTCGATGGTCTCCAGAAAATAATAGTAAAAAATCCAATAAAAAACCCTCCAAATACTAGATTTAGCCAACCTTCTAGTATGTAATTTTTACTTGCATTAAAGTAGGCCCACATAAATGAGGGAACAATCCCTATAAAAAAACAAATAACTAATTCCTCTAATATCAATCTACGTCTGTTTGAGGATTTAGGCAATCGAGAATTATTATCAATGAATTCATGTTTTCCTCTCCGTACAATTCTGACAAAGTTTACTTCTTGATCTTTATCTAAATATATTATCTCCGGTACTCCTGAATTCCACTTACGTCCAATCTTCATTATCCAATTATTATCTATAAAAGTACGTCCATCACAATACTTTTCCCAATATGAATTCCTTACTTTATCTCCTAATTCTTCGATCTCAAAATCTCCAATAAGCATTTTTTGCTTTAATGCTAATTCCCATTCAGATTCTGATGCTATTTGATATTCAGATGATGAAAGTAACTTATGGGCTACTTCCTTTTTTACGGGGGTGGACGAAATTTCAAAACTATATTCTATTTTATTTTCATGTCTTGGCCCAATATCTCCAAACAGTATCGTTCTATTATTGGAACCTATATATACTTCTCCTGGATTTATTTTTGCCCAAATAATATCCATCTATCAACCCTCTAAATACTAGATTTCGCCCGTTTGAATGGACCACTGAGATGCATAAACATTATCATTTGAGATCAAGTCATTATGATTACCGCGTTCAACTATTACTCCATCCACTAATGCAATAATTTCATCAGAATTTCTTATTGTTGCTAGTCTATGCGCAATGGCAATAGTTATTCTTTTTTTATTCCCATTGGAATTACTAAAGAGTGACTGTTGTATTCTCTTTTCCGTTTCTGCATCTAATGCCGCACTTGCTTCATCCAATATTAGTAAATCTGGATTATTTAATAGTGCTCGTGCTAGGCTAATTCTGGCCCTCTGCCCTCCAGAAAGCATCACTCCTCTATCTCCAACCATTGTATTTATTCCATGAGGGAGTTGCGAGGTAAATTCCCACGCTCCTGCAGTTTTAAGCGCGATTTCTATTTCTTCATCTGCCGCTTGTCTGGCATATGCAATATTTTCACGTAATGATCCAAAGAATAAAAAAGGCTCTTGCGATACAAATCCAATCCTCTTTCTTATGGATTTGATTGAATATTCATTGATATCTATTCCATTTATTAGAATTTTACCCTGTTGTGGTTCATAAAATCTTTCAATTAGTTTTAATATGGTACTTTTACCTGCTCCTGTGTGCCCCATTACTCCTAAGAAATCACCTGAAGATACATTGAATGATATTTCATTGAGTACATTATTATCAGAAGTAGGATATGAAAATGTCACCCCTTCAAAAGAGATAGATTCTATCTCTCCTTGTAGTTCAATTGCCCCTATTTTATCAAATATTGAAGGTTCCAAATCTATTAATGCAAAAACTCGTTTGGATGCAGCTTCTCCTTTTTGTAATTGATTAATCAACATTCCTAGGATGAACATGGGCATTGTCATTCTAGTTGAAATAAGTAGAAATGTAACAAATTGACCAACTGTAATTTGGCCATCAGCCATTACCCAACCTCCGGCTGATACCAATAAACCAAACGAAAGACCTGCAACAATGTAAATTCCCGGTATGAATCTATTTCTTACAAATGCAGCATCTATAGATTGATCCCGATAATTTCCACTTTGAACTCCAATTCTTGAACTTTCAAATTTGGTTGCATTATATGCCTGAACCACTGTGATTCCTGACAATACATTTTCCAATATTGCTACTATTCCTCCAGTACTCTCTCTAGTCTTCCTATATTTTCTTTGCACTCTCGTTGAAAACCACACGACCATTGGTATAATTAAGACCAAAGGTGTAAAAAGAATAAGTGCTAAAGTGGGCGACATCCAGAACATTATTGCAAATGCAGTTGCAAAAGTAGTGACTATTCTAATTATACTAGTACTAGCATCAGAAATAATATCTTCTAATTGTGCCACATCTGATGAAAGGACCGACATAAGATTTCCA
The DNA here is from genome assembly GCA_002503285.1 of Euryarchaeota archaeon UBA557. Taxonomy (GTDB): domain Archaea; phylum Thermoplasmatota; class Poseidoniia; order Poseidoniales; family Thalassarchaeaceae; genus MGIIb-O3. The sequence continues at coordinate 142,619 of DARI01000002.1, read as the reverse complement.
GTTTGTCGAGATTCAAAATAAGAAGCCTCCATCGCCATTAATGATTCCGTAGCATCCATTCTGATGTCATGCTGGGCCATATATGCCGTTGACTGCCACAACTGATTACTAAGTCCTTGAAATACTGCAAGAAAAGTAAATGAGATCAAAATTAACAAACCAAATCCAAATTCAATGGAACTAATTGGCCCCAAAGTAGGCAAGATTTCAGAAGTTACAACTCTTTCAACGATTCCATCAGTGAATGTTTCATCTCTGTAATAGTCAGCAGCCATTCCTATGGCAATAAATGGTATCAAATCAAAGGCTCTTGCTATCATATTGGAAAAAACTCCTCCAAGTGCCATTTTCCAGTATTTTTTGATATAGGGAACAATTCTCCATATTTTCCTGCCAATGATTTGTTTTTCATCCAAAGAATCTGAATTATCTTTACTAATATTCATAGAATCATCCTCCCGGCTACCATTACTCTCTGACATGGCCCAGCGGAAGGGGGTAAGTGTTTCAATGTGACAGTATTAAATTCACAAAAATGGTGCGCCCGCTGGGATTTGAACCCAGGACATGAGGTTGGAAACCTCAGGTGATAACCCCTTCACCACAGGCGCTTATCACATCCGAGACTGATATCTTTCAAAACCAATTCGGTCACAATTATTCAAATGGAGGAGGTGTCCCCCTAGGCATATGATACTAAGGCAAAGAGCCGGAATCTTCCTAATGATTTTCTTCTTGCCAATTAATGGCCCACTATTAAGGATGATTTTAAAATCTTTAGATGTGCCTCTTCCAATCGGGGAATTTTATTTTTTTGGAATATGTATACTAATGTTTGTCATAGGTGGATTTATGACGTTCACTCCAAAACTAAGATTACGGATATAATTCACTAGGCCATTTTGAATGAATATTTAGCATGAGTTCGATAATTTTATTATCGGAATAATCCGATTTCCATAATGTTTGCGAAAGTTCTTGTGTCCTTTTAGGTACAGTTTTTGGGCCAAGAACAGCACCAGGTCTATTTAAATCGTCCAAATAATCAGTTTCCATCCCCCAATATGATTCTGATTCAGGAAGCGTTTCTATTATTTCCTTAATACAACCTTTTCCTACATTTATTGTCGAACTTATTCCATGGGTGAAATCTGAACTAATGTCGGATGGTGCAAAATGCCTAATTGTTCTTTTTTTAGGTAGTTTCGAAATTTTGCACATTCCAGATATGTCTGAATATGTCTTGTAACCATTATCTTCGACATGTAATTGAATGCTAACCTTATTTTTAGCAGCTTTTTGCATAATTTGCAGCAATAATTCATTTGCAAATCTCCATACCTTATCATTCACAGGATAATGTGGCCTCCCAACTTCTCCTAGACAAACAGCATTTTTTTCTTTAATATGTTCCAATGCCAAGTCGACAGCTTGAATATGTAATTCTGTAGCTCTATCTATACCAAGGGGAATAATTTGTTTTTCCCATGCCACTGGATGAGGTCCAAGAATAACATTCACACTAATCTCATATTTTTCTCTAATTTCATTTGCCATTTCTAAAGTTTCATTATATGCCATTTGATAATCATTCAACGATTTAGGAAGATTATTAAAATCAGGCTTGTGTACTAAATTGATGGCTGTTCCGCCAGCTATAAAAAAATCATCTACCGCTCCCAAAAAAAGATTATTCTTATCTAAATGTATATGCTGATCCATTATAGGGCCAGTCCAAATACCATTTTCTAACATATCTATCACGCTAATGCGCCTTCGTTCTCAAGTTGTTCTGACCAATACTTTGTAGCTAATTTCGCTATGTTTTTCGAAGATTGTCCTAGGACAACTCCTTTGCCATTATTGAATAAGATTATTCTGCAATTATGTCTCTTTGCATCTATCCTCAAAGCTCCAATTTCTTCATCTAATATTATGTCAGTAAATCGATCTTCGGCTAACTCGAGTAAAACTGATTTACCAAGTGAAAATTGAACTAAAATTTCTCCCCTCTCTAATTTTAAATTGTCTTCGGGCATTCCTATGCTTAGTAAGAAATTTTGAACTATCAATTTAGCAACTTCATGCCTAGAAATATTATGTACAATAATTGAGCCATACTTATCAATTACTAAAGTAGATTTAGGACTTTCATTAGATACTATTAGATAATCTCCATTTGGTGTTCCATTTCTCAAACTTATTACATCTTCATGTTTTATTGGTATTTGAGGTGTAAATTTGAAAGTTTGAGTTTCTACTTTGAATGATTTATCATTTAATTTAATTTAATCAGCTCCTTCCTATCTTTTCTATATTTATACAATTATTAATCGCTTCAGAGATCTTCCCAATATGTGCCTGATGGACTGGTACAAGTAGTATTGGATGGAGGGCATTGCTTTCATCAACTCTCCTATCTCTTAAATCAGCCAATGCCCCTCGTATTCTAGCGGCAAATCTCTCATCCCGTACCTTAATCAATTCATCTGTCAATCCTCTATTATCTTCTATCCACCACGAGGCACATGCGGCCGATGCTGCTCCTAAATCGGAATTAATATGTTTTGAATTTTCTATCTTTCTAGAAGCAATAATCTTATTTTTCCTATATCTATTTGATTTTGTTAAAGTCCCTAAGAGATGGACTAGTTTTACTTGATTATCTGCGCAATTAATATACCACTCCTCCCATTTATTATCATCTATGGAGGGAATTATTGGGTATATTGGCTTATTTCCTGTGTTTTCTGCATGATGTAATAATCGTGTAGGTTCAGGGTCTGGAATTTTTGGCCCATCTACATCCAAGACTTGAATATCTTTCAATAACATTCCCATCCCTGATCCCGAAGCCAATACAGCTTGAACATTAACTCCTGGATTTTGAATTTCTAATTCATCTTCTATTCTTAAAATTGCAATATCTTCAGATGAATAAAGTAATGCTAAACCATCCCAATTTCTTACTCTCGTACTACTTGGCATCATAATACATGGTAAATGCGGCCATAATATTATTTTTCCACCCATTGGATCTTCATAAATAACCTCGTCCCAATGCAGTTTTGATAATTCCATGGTCATCCGAGGAGTTATCCCGATTCAAATAAACTCATAAAATATATGTTTTTGATATATATTCGGTGAAGTATTCAAGGAGTATGCCCTCTCATGTCTGCCTGATAAACATGGAAAAACCCTACTCACTTGAACCCGTTATTTTGATGAATGAAGTATTTCCTGGCCATACTAATGCCCTAAATACTCTTTTTGGAGGACATCTTATGAGTATAATGGATACAAGTGCAGGAATGGCTGCATCTAAGTTTGCTCACAGAGAGTTCGTAACGATATCTGTAGATGCATTAAAATTTCGAAAACCAGCATATCAAGGAGATTTGATAAGAACAACTGCAAAAGTAGTTTGGACATCCCCCCGCACTGCAGGATTGCATGTAACATCTTGTCGAATGTCTCGTTCCAAATGGGAGGGTGAAGAAATATGTTCAGGTTTCTTTTTCATGGTCGCAATAGATGATTCTATGAATCCAATATCAATACCTCAATTTACTCCTAATACGGAAGAAGAGAAACTATTTTGGAACTTAGCAAAAACTGCCAGAGATGCAATGAAATAATGATTAATGACCACGTACTTCAACAGTAGTATTATTCTAGCACTGTTATGCCTGTAATCAACGTAGCTTTAATTGGCTCAGAAAAGTTTGCTAGAAGTATTGCAAAACGTGGTGATGTAAGGGACATAGAATCTTATGTATTCAAGGAGGGTTCAGGTGAAAAATCTCGAATAATCTCATTTCTAAGGCCCTTAAAACATCCCGAAAGTATCAGGCCGCTTTTATCCGTACTTAATGTCGCCAAAGCAGGTATTATTGAGATATCAAAGATAGATGCCGCATTGGGAGAAATACTTGTCTCATTTTCGTGTGCGGGAATTCAAAATGGAATGGTTATAATAAATCCTGAAGAAGGTACATGGATAGATGAGGAGCAAATCTCAGTATTATTGTCTCAAGCCATGTTACCTTGGCAAATTTATAAATCCATGCCTGAGCCAAACATAGTACGCTCAGACATATTTGATATGTTTAATGAAAGAGAAATATTGGATGAACAACTAATACTCCCCATAGATCAACATTTTGTTGTACAAGGAATTGGACTTGTGGGAATTGGTTATGTACAGTCAGGTATTGTAAAGAAACATGATTCTATTGAAGCATTACCATTGTCGGAAAAAGGAATTGTTAGGAGTTTACAAGTAATGGATGACGATGTTAATAATGCCTTTTCTGGAGATAGAGTAGGCCTAGCAATTAGGAATATGAGGGAAGAAGCCTTGGAAAAAGGATGTATAATTGTTCATTCAGATTCAAATGTATTGGAAGCCCATTCTGTATCTAAATTTGAACTAATTAATGCGCCATTTCAGAAAAAAGAATTAAAAAAAGATGACATTGTTCATGTTTCAACAGATTTACAATTTGTCGTAGGTAGAATAACACAAATATTGAATAATAATTTAGAGGTCAAATGGGATAATCCATTGTATGTAAGGGCCAAACAAGATAATAAAATTGTCATAGTTCAGCTAGATGCAACACCAATGCGAATTATTGGAACTGCAAATAATTTAATTTCGGTATGATGATTGATTATGGTAAAACAGATATTTTATTATTAATTTTCCCATTAATTTATACCTGATGAGTTGCCCTGCAATAATTGGATGTATTCAGCTGGGCTTAAAGGCCCGACTGGAGGGGGGAAAACCGATTTAATCGGGAACCTTTCTCTTGTCGGAGTGAAAGGTAACTTTTGTGCAGTACTTTCCGAACGGCAGTTAACTCTTGAAAGAATAGATGGTAAAGGCCTACGCATAAATTTAGGAAGCATTAATCGAACTCGCGCTTTAAAAATTTCATACCTCCCTAATGGATTAGTTCCATTAGGATTGATATCTGTGGGACTTGGAATTACAGCCATGACATTACCATATGGCTTAATTCCTATAATTTCAGGGATATTTGCGATATTTTTTCATGTTTATTCCAGATATTCAATCCTAGCTATAGAGACATTTTCTGGCGATCGCCACCTTATTTCAGGCAGCGAAGGGACATTATTAAGACTTACAATAATGATATCTAGATTGGGGCAAGGAAATGATATTGAGCAGGCTAGAATAGGACTTGAAAATTTAGATGATGAGATACCCTCGTATCCTGCTTTTACTCACGCTGGCGGTTCTATGATAAAATCTAGTAAAGGTTCAATATCTCAAAATAATTTAGAAGAAGAAATAATTCAATCAAATGATATAATGAATATTTTTCCCTTAGCTAATGGCATAGATTTTAATAAGTTTGAGAATAATGATGCAAATATTGAGGATGACACTAAATCTGCATATGAAGGTGCTTGGGGTGGACGAACTCCTCCTTCATGGTACACTGAAAAAGAATCTAAAAATGATGAAATATCAAGAATAGATTCAGTTCTATCTGAGGCGGCTGACCAATTAGATATGTTTGGAGGGAATATAGATATGTTTGGACAAGGCGGGTTATTTGACTCAAATCCTGAGGTCAGTCAACAAGTTACTACACAACATGAAGTTGAAGATAGACTTAATTATTTGCAAAACGACTCTAATTCATCAATTTCTAGTGCACAAATGATCAAGAAAGCATATGATTCTCATGGTGTTCCTGATGGTATCTATGAGCAAAAATTTGTGCTCCCAGGTCCCACCGAAGTTGCTGTGAGGGATGAATGTAAGTCAGGAATAGTAAATCAAACAAAAGCTATCCAAGAAAATAATAGTAGGAGAAATGAACTGAATTATACTCCCAAGACTTCAAATTTAGCAGAATTTCCTGCCCTTAAAAATCTAGCATACAATAGGGGGGAATCAAGAATTAATTTCAAAGGGAAAAATTATGAAAATAAAAATATCGGTTGGTTAGATAAATTACTAAGACCTGCTTTTTCTAGAGCCCAATTAAATCGTAATAATGTTTCTGAAATTGGATCACCTGTATTAAATAAAAACATTAAGTTCCAGACATCACAACATCTTAGATTAAGATCTGACCAAGAGCACCAATCAGATGTAGGAGTAAGAATTAGAAAATCTCAACGTATTAATTCTAATAATTCTTCACAAAATGCAATAAATAAAATATTATTGAAAATTTCCGATAAAAATCATCCGGAAGAAAATACCCAATCTTTTGGAAATAATCATTTAAAATTTAACCAATTAAGATCTACAAATTCAAAATCTAATAATAATTTGTTACCAGGGATAAAGAAGTTATTGTAACCCTACAATTCTTCTATATTCGTCCACTCTTGCATGATATTTACCTCTTTCAAGACTTATTAAATTAGATGAACCAAGCCCTCCTATAGTGAAGGATGCAGTGACAGTGGCATGTGCTAATGCATTCCTCAATATCTCCCTGTCTTCCATTATTCCACTAGTTCCAACTATGTTAGCTAAGAATGCTCCTGCAAAAGAATCTCCACAACCTGTGGGATCAATTATTTTTGTTGTTGGATATGATGGCAATGCTATAATTCCACATGGCATATAAGCTAATACTCCAGCACCCCCTCTTTTTATTATTAGCCCTCTTGGGCCTTTCCCGGCGATCTCTCCTCCATGCAATGATTCGCCAGACATTATTTTTCTTGCCGCCTTCGTTATGGTGTCCTCTTTTGCAATTTTACATGCTTCCTCTTCATTAATAATTGCAATATCTACTTTTCTTAATGCAAGAGACAATGTTTCAAATTCTGTTTCTATCCACAACATGAAAGTGTCCATTACTGAAATCTTTGCACCATTGCATTGCTCTAGCACTGATACTTGTGATGATGGATGCATATTTGCACAAAATATAATTTCAGGAATGGTCCATGATTCTGGAACATTAGGTAAATAATTTGCCAATACATTAACTTCAGTTGAAATAGTCTCTGCATCATTCATTGCTCCTTCATATTTCCCTGACCACCTAAATGTCTTACCTTCCAATTCTACAATTCCAGTTATATCTATGCCTTTATGCTCCATCATTTCTAAATCATAATCTTGAAAATCATCTCCAATTGGCCCCATTATTCCTACTCTTGAAGGTAATCCAGGAAGCTTAGGTAGATGAAATGCTGCAGAGATACTTGAATGGACTGCGGAACCACCAATTACATCAGAACCACTGGCTTCGGGAGTTTCTAAATCATCATAACCAATACTTCCAACGATTATAAGTTCCATCAATTATCCTCCTTCATGATATTTGGATGGTCTTCTAGGTAATTGATAGTTATATCGCCATTTATAAAATCTCTTTCATTCAATATTTGCTTATGTAAGGGAATCAATGTATCGACTCCAGTTAGAATCACTTCATCTAAGGTCGATGACATTTTGTTTATGGCCTCCATTCTGGTCGGCGCCCAACAAATAACTTTAGCTATCAAAGAATCAAAAGATGAGGGTATATTATATCCAGTATGGGCATGAGAATCTATCCTTACTCCTTGGCCTCCAGGCCAAATACATTCCCAAATTTTTCCGGGAGAAGGAGTTAAAGTCCAGGAATTTTCAGCATTTATTCTTACTTGAATTGCATGCCCACTCAAGCAAATATCGTCCTGTTTAATGGGTAATTTTTCTCCTGCAGCAATTCTAATGCCTAATGAAACTAAATCTACTCCTGCTATCATCTCGGTAACGGTGTGCTCAACCTGAACTCTTGGATTAACTTCTAAGAAATAAAAATTCTTATCTCTGTCTCTTAAGAATTCAAACGTTGCTAATCCTTCATATCGTACTGCAATAGCACCCTGAATAACTATATTGCCTATTCTTTTTCTTTCCTCTTCAGATAACCAAGGGCCCTCTTCTATAATTTTTTGATGCCTTCTTTGGATTGAGCAACATCTCTCTCCAAAATACACTGCATTCTCCCCATCTCCAAGAATTTGAAACTCAATGTGTTGAGCATCTTCAATAAATTTCTCTATAAATACACGGCCATCTCCAAAAGCAGAAAGTGCCCTTCCTTGACAAAGTGTCAATGCACTACTAAATTCGCTCTCTTTAGTTACAACTTGCATCCCTATGCCCCCTCCGCCTGCTGCAGCCTTAATGATCAATGGAAATCCAATTTCCTTTGAAATCTCTGTTGCATGCTTAACATCTAATACTGGTTCATTCGTTCCGTTTGCAATAGGTAATCCGGCTTTAGACATTATTTCCCGAGCAGATATTTTATCTCCTAAGAGTCTAAGTACATTAGAATCAGGTCCAATAAATTTAATCCCTTCTTCTTCTAATCTTCTTGCAAAAGTAGAATTTTCCGCTAAAAATCCATAACCCGGATGAACGGCATCAGCACCAACTTCTTTTGATATCTTAACTATCTCTTCAATGTCCAAATAAGATGCCAAAGGATCTTCCCGAGGAATAAATATTGCTTCGTCTGCTAACCTAACTGGTAGTGATAATCTATCTTCTTTGCCATAAATAATTACAACCTCAATACCCAAAGAGCGCAATGATCTCAGTATCCTGAGGGCTATTTCTCCCCTGTTGGCTATAAGTACTCGGCGAAACATCATATTTACCTATGATTTGTGGAGTGCAACAAACTCTTTAATTATTCAGTATACATCTCTGAGATATCTTTTTTCAGTTTTCATCATCGTGGTTTCAACATAAATAGTAGCTTCTTGTTCAGTCATGTCACCATGTTCATGGCATATTTTAATCAATGTCTTATGAACATCTTTTGCCATTCTTGATTTGTCTCCACAAACATAAAAATACCCTCCATCATTTATCCATTGCCAAATTTCGAGACCATTCCTTTCCATTAAATGTTGGACATAAACCTTTTCATCTCCGTCTCTGGACCATGCTAGGTCATGATTATCGAGTATTCCTCGATTTTTCCAATCATCCATTTCTTCTCTGTAGTAGTACTCGCCATCTTCGGTCCAATCTCCAAAGAACAACCAATTACGGCCCTCATCTTTATTCAAATCTCTTTGTTGAAGAAATGCTCTAAATGGTGCAATTCCAGTTCCAGGGCCAACCATTATGCAGTCCTTATTCCCATCTTCGGGCAAAATAAATGAACGAGTTGGAGACATAAATATTCCTATTGGAGTTTCATCTACTTTACACCTATCTGATAAGTAACCAGTAGTTAGTCCTGCTTTATTTCTATTATGATAATTATAGCGCACTATTCCAACAGTCAAATGGACAGTTCCGGTTTCAAATTCCGGGCTACTAGCTATTGAATATAATCTAGGTTTGAGTCTATCCATTCCATCGATAAGCCCCTGGGGAGTAAATATTATGTCATTAAAATCTCCAAGAGCATCAATATAATCTCTAGTCCACATATAATCTTCCATTGCACTATCGTCAGAAGTTAATTCATTCCAAAGATCGAAACTTGGATTACTTATTGAACCTATTTCATTATATCCCGGAGGTAAATCTTCTCCAACACCGGTACCTTCCCAGTTAATTACTAAATCTCCACTAAGTTCAGATGTCCTTTGCCTTTTAATTATTTTAAAATCTACACTCTCAGAATTATCTTTGATATGTGTCCCTAACATATTAATCCATTTTTTCGAAACTCTATGTATTTCGTATCTTGAGGATAGTGCTTCTTTTACACTGCAAATTCCTAAATTTGTTTCTACTTCTTCGGTTCCATCAAATCCACAGATTGAGAGTAATTCATCAACTATCTCTGGAGGGCAAATTGGAATAACTCCCAATGCATCTCCAGCTTTGTATTCTAATTTAGAATCCCCCAAATCGAAAACAATGTGTCTAGTCTCTTTACCTGACCCTTCACCATTTAAGATATAATTTTGAGTTATTTTTGAAATATATGGATTCTTTGCGCTCCATTGCCCTTTTTTATCTGATTTTTTTTCTTTAATAGGCAATGAATCACTCTCTTGAATAATTATTTTCGGTTTATTGTCAGTTTCGATAACATTCAAATCATCTTCAACTTCAGACATTTTTCGAAGAACTGCTTCTGACCATGCTTGCGCTTTCTCTTCGTAATCAACATCACAATCTACTCGTTCATGTATTCTTTTTGCTCCCTTTGATTCAAGCCATTTATCCCATTCTTTGCCTGATTCACAAAATAGGTCGTATGATGAATCACCAAGTGCAAGTACTGAAAAATTTAAGCCATCTAATGAATCAATGTTAGAGTTACCTGCTTCTTCCCAGAGATCTTCAGCATTATCGGGTTGTTCACCATCACCCCATGTACTGCAACAAATTAAAACTCTCTTATGTCCCTGTAAATCGGTTATTGATATTTCATCCATGGCGCGAACGGTCGGGTTCAGATTCAATTTCGTGGACATGTTACCTGCTTGTATAGCAATATCTTCAGAATTACCAGATTGAGACCCATAAAGGATGAGTATAGAACGAATGTCAGACAATATATTACCCCTGATTTGTAATCCACCCGAATTGAAACCTCTTTATCAATGGATGCAAGAAAAGATTAGACACAATGCAACATTCTATGCGATTAAGTCAAGTCATACGCCCATATCCGGAACTATGGCACGCATTGACTTCCTAGGCACAGGTAATGCATTTTCCCCTAAGGGGAGATTTCATGCTTTAGCAATAATTGATAAATGTATTTCAATCGATGCCCCTCCAACTTTAATCTATCAATTACGTAATGCAAGTATCAATCCCGGATCAATAAATAATATTTTATTTACCCACTGGCACGCAGATCATACTTTTGGATTTCCATTTATTTTACTGGAAAGAAAATATCTACTAAGAAATGAAAAAAATAATAATTTAAATATTTACCTTAGGCCAAATGGGAAAAATTTTTTAACAAATCTCTGCAAAATAGGTTTTCCCGGGAGCCTTGAAGATAGTTTTGATAAATCAATAAATTGGAATGAATCAGAAAACTCTCAAATTATGGATACAGATTGGAAATTTAATCGATTTCCAGTTTGCCACACTCCAGAAACTGATCCTCATGGATATGAATTAATTCATAAAAATGGTTTTGTTTTGCTACACTGTGGCGACTCAGGACCATGTGAAGAAATAGACATAAGATCAAAAAATGCGGATGTTATTATTTTGGAAATGGGAATGCCGGACATAGGTAATTTTCCATATCACCACACTCCTGCAGATATTATTTCATTTACGCAAAAATTTCCCGATAAGCTCGTACTAGTGACACATAATTATGCAACTTCGAAATCTAAAGAGGGAGAATTCGGAATTCCAAAATTACCAAAAACAATTCATCAATTAGAAGATGGAGACTTTCTTGATATATTCGATGATGGGACATTTAAAATATGCAGTATTTGAAAAATATATTTCAATGCCATTAAAATTATGTTGCTTGAAATGTCCCAAAAATTATGTCCAAAATTAAAGTCATAAGTCACACTTATTATCTTTGACTTATTGGCATGGAGACATATGCATGCGCGCAAATTACTAGGTTAGTAAAATAAGTGCTCTGTAATATAATGTGATGGCTTTGTGATTTATTTTGGACGGGAATATTTTTGAAAAAATTCTCGGGCAGGAAAGTCTGTTTACAGATAGAAAGGCATTCGATCATGGGTTCGAACCTTCCCGACTCCCTCATCGTGATCATGAAATAGATTCGTTAGTTAAAAATCTAGTAGATGCATTGCAAGGCCATATACCTTCGAATATGTTACTATATGGAGTCCCTGGTGCTGGGAAGACTGTTGTTACAAGATATGTACTAAATCAATTAAGAGAGAAGGGTTTGGAACTAAATCAGAATGTCAGTACTTATGAAATAAACTGCAGAAGTGTAGATACTAAATATAGAGTCATCCAAAATATGGCATCTCAAATTTATGAACGTGGCGACCAAGTAATACCTTTTACTGGCTGGCCGACGGATCGAGTACTAGAAACTTTAATCCGCCGTATGGACAGAACTGGAGGAGTCCATATTATCGTTCTTGATGAGATTGATAACTTAGTATCTAGGGCTGGCGATAGCCTACTTTATAATCTTACAAATCTTAATACTAGGTTAAAAAATGCTAGATGTTGCATGATAGGAATAAGTAATGATTTAAATTTCACACAACAACTAGATCCAAGAGTAACTTCAAGATTAAGCCAAGAGGATATTGTCTTTCATCCATATGGGGCATTAGAAATTGAAAATATTCTCATTGAAAGGGTAGAAACAGGACTAAAAGGAGAAGTACTCAAAACAGGAGTAGTTGGTCTTTGCGCAGCTTTAGCCGCACAAGAACATGGCGATGCCCGCAGGGCGCTAGACTTATTACGAATTTCAGTCCAAAAAGCCGAACAAAGTGCACAAAATAAGGTAGATACACGGCATGTAAAGATGGCTCAAAGCCAACTTGAATATGATCAAGTCACTCCAGTATTGAAGACACTCCCTCTTCATCAAAAACTAGTACTTTTTTCCATATGTATCAATGAACAAAATGGTTTGAGAAATATATCTACGGGAGATATCTATAGGACTTACTCCGATGCCTGTATAAAGATACAAGTAGAAGCTCTCACAACCCGTCGTGTTTCAACATTATTAAATGAACTTGATACATTAGGATTGATAATTGCTAGGAATGTTAGTAAAGGACGCGGAGGAAGAAGTAAACAGGTTAACTCTGCAATACCCAAAGCAATAGATGCAATATCATTGATGAGTGATAATGAGCCATTAGTAAATGAGGCAGCTTTGGGTAAATATAAATTACAATCCCAGTTGTAGCCCCTCCTCATTTCTCGATAATCATTATACCACGAAAGCAATTCGCACAGAGTAATGAAAGGCGATGCTATTGAATGGAAATCTTCCTTGAAGGGGCCCAGCATGCCTCTATCGGTGTCTGCAGTTGCTATTGGCTCATGGGGAATAATCCTATCTATCGTGAATCTTTCTATAGGTGCTTATTCTCCAGGTAGAAAGGCCTTATGGTCAGGATTTATATTAAAATCTCGAGATTCTAATACTATCAGTTCTGATATGGTTATCGATGATTTTATATTTTTGGGATTAGCAGTATCTCTTTTCATTATTGGTTTTTTGAGCATAAAAAAATCTGTTGCAAAGAGGCCAAAAGGCGATGATGAAGATATTTCGATATTCGTTCAAGGTAAAATAAAATCATTTTTTAATAATCTAACAACATTAGAAAAAGGTATACTCAAGTTTACATCAAGTTGGTTAATAACCATTGGAATTATTTTTTATCTTGTATGGAGTATCAATTATAATACTTGGATAGATCCTGGAGTTTATTCAGTAATGATTACATTTATTTCATTTGGAATAGGAATTTTCATTTTGGATAGTTCAAAAAATTAGTTATTCTTTAAGATCAAATTTTTCTATTATCATTTTGCATCTTCTTTTCGTTTCTTCTTCTGTTAATCTTACAACAATTCCTTTATTTGGTTGCCCATATATTACTACTGTGCCCAACGGCGCTAATAGGTGAATTATTAAAGGCGCTAAATCTTCCTCTCCATCTATTGATATCAATGTTGTATTCTTATTAATTAGCCATGAATTTATTGATTTTTTACATGCATTAAATAGCGCGGGCGTCAATTCTCCAGCCAAATTATCGCATTTAATTATTTCATCATAATTATTAAAATTTATTTCCCCTGATTCTGTCCATATTTTTCTCTTTGTTTTACCATCAATTAACGCTATGTCGGGAGGATAATTTAATTTTTCAAGAGTTAGTACAGATACGTCTCCAACTGCTATTAATGGTACATTCTCATTTCGATATTTATTTATTGCAATTCCCATGGCATATTCGGGTTTTTTTTCTGGACCGGAAATTAATTCTCCAAATGGTTTCTTTAAATCCCTGATAACTTCATCTGTTATATACAAAATTTCTGAGTCCCAAATTGATATTTTATTATTTATATTTATATCTACATTCCAAGGTTCACCCTCTCTGTTAATTTCTCCATTCCTTATTCTTGTACTAGAAATTGGTAAATTATCCCATGCCTTGACATGTCCTATTTCTATGATTTCTAGTTTTTTTAATGAATTCTTTAATCTAATTTCATTAATTTCAAGACAAATTTTTATTGTCTCGCTAGAGCATATTATTGCTGTTGCCTCAATATGAGTTGGAGCTGGGCCATGATTATCATTTAAAATGCCAAACTTAATTTTTTCTATTTGTTCATAATCTAAATTATCTATAATTTCATCTCTGCGAATTATCCAAGAGTTAGTTGCTGGATTATTTTTTTTTGCAATCTCATCAGAAATTATCCATATCTCCAATTTCATACATTTTAATAATGCATCATTTATTAACTTCTTGTGGCCTAAATGAAATCTATCAAATGTACCGCCGATTAGGCCAACTTTATGCATATAATTCCTACAGATTTTTTTATTTTATGTACCCCGGGGTGTAACGGTCACCTTCATTGCGTTGGCTCTGGCGCCTGACCCACCCCGGGACGTCTGTCGAACTGTGTGGTAGTCCCTTGATTCATTCCTTTCAGTCCTCTGGGGACCTTTTCACAATCCGGCCACTTGTTTTGCGCCACAAATCATCCCGTTAGGTCATCGTGGTCTTCGACAAATGGTTTCCCATAACGTGGTACCGTAAATCATCCTAAGTCTCCGGCGTGGTGACTTCGTCGTTACGGTGTTGCCGCTTGGGCAAATTAAGGCCCATGCATGTACTTGAAGAACATCTCGGTTCGTTTTACGTTATTTTGATAATTTTATACATTATTTATTAAATCCAGAACTTCTTATGATTAATCTATTCATAATTTCTGAATTTCCATTTGATACCTCATGTTTTGAAAAATTTGGCCATCTCTCTATCGGTTGAGCTAACCAACCTACTAATTCATGGGACCTACCCCTTTTTGGGGTAATGTTGTTAATTGAGCAATCTAATGCATCATATAAGTCAATAATTGAATCACTTTCAAAATTATTTTTTTCCTTAGTCAAATCCTTTATTATTGAATAGTCACATCCTGGATGCAGCATAGCAGAAACTCCAGGAGTATTATTTGTTTCACCCTCTGGCCTCAAAATTAGTGCAGACCAAGGTAAATCCATCTTTAACATCCATTTCATTTTATCATTATTCAACGCTTCTTTTAATAACTTATGAGATACGATTGCCCACCAATCAATTGGCATTTCAAAGAGTATTAATGTCAAATCTTCTCTACTTAATTTCTTATCTTCTAATATTAAGTCTATCATATTAGACCATATCTTAAATTCATTATTTGGATCAAGTGTTAGATTTTTATTTTTCAATTTGATCATTATTTGATCCACAGTACTCCTCTGTTGAAATTTCCTCATATAAAGCCAATAAATTCCCTTGATTGCTGGAAGTGAATTAAGAGGGGGATTCACTATCCATGCATTTATTGCCCAACCTCTCATATCTTCATGCATTGAATCTGGCATCCAAGCAGCGTTAGCAAGGAATTGTGCCGCTAACCATGATACTCCTTTTGATGCATCTATGGAATCAATTGCGGGCCTTGATCTGAGAAAAATGTCCGGATCATCTCTTAATTTTTTTTTCATTGCTTCTGAAAGAATTTTTAATACAGAAGACGGCGCTTCATTGGCAACTTCAATAACCTTTTCAATTGGTAAATAGTTTAAATCAAGTAGTGCTAACCATTCCGGATCAAGCCTATTCCTCAATCGTTGCCATCTCGGCCATCTCATTATTGGTGGAGATGATATCCAAGATGCCAATGGATATCTTGCTTCTACTTGATTTGCCCATTCTTCATCGCCAAGTGGATACTGAGAAATAGATGATTTAATTATAGAAAAATATTCATCATCTAAGTCCAGCGGAATAAATTCATTTTTAATGTCGATACCCATTATTTTCCAAGGCGTAATCGAAATTTTATCTATCATATCATTCTGATTACTTTGATATTTACTTTCTATTAATTTTAATGGAATTTCGCCCTCTTTAGTTGAATAATTTAACCAAGGAAGTGGCCTAAATTGGCCAATATCTAACTTATCATAGCTTTCAAATTGGGATATTTGTTTTTCTATTATTATTAACCTTACATTTGGATGTGATTCTATTAATGATAAAGTTCTTTCCGATAAATCTATTTTTATATCGAGAACTAAGGGCATTTTACTTTCATGTTTTATTGACCAATTAATTAGAGATTCAATTGAATTTTTCTTTATTCCTCTCACATCTATATTCTTAGAATATTCATCCTTAGAGAAATTACTAACTCCCCAATCATTCCTGAATTTTCTCCATGTTGAATCTGAAACTCTAATACGTCTATTTTTTGTTATTTTATCTTTTAAGCCAACAAGCCTCTTTTTTCGTTCTTGGATAGATATCCTAGGATGAGAAAACTCTATCCAATAGTCAAGTGAATCCAGGGGATACGTTGTATCCTCTGGTTCTAAGCCCCTTAAATCTCCAATCAATAACGCATTTGGTTTTGCTGTTCTTAGTAACATCGACTTATACAGACTGTCTGTTAAAATTCCAACAATTGGCTCCTTTGGCCTGATTCTTGGAATCATGCTGTGACATTCTCCAAGTGTCCAAATGCCCCGATGATAGGAACTCTCTGTAAGGGGTGATCTTGGCTTTTCCTTAGGATGATTAAACCATTTTCCCATGGACGATGCTATTGTCACTTTATCATTCAATATTTTTCCTCTGATTATTCCTATTATCTGTGGCTTCTCAATGTAGGAATCAATGCTCTCAGGATTTAGATTTTTAGGTTCTACATTACTTATTTGCATAGTATCCAAATTAAACCAACGTAAACTACCTTCATTTAGTGTAGCCCAGTGCCATAGCGCCCCCTCGTTTCCACTGGAATCAGGTAATCTATCTGGGATCATAATCATAGGAGTTTTCGGCCGACTTAGAAATGTAAAAAGAATGTCAGTTCCTTCTCTATAAATTATGCTATATTTTTTACTATCTTTAGGTAATGGTAAGGCTATCAATGCCCTATCCCATTCATCAGAATATAGTGAATTCCAACCTGATGGAGTTAAACTAATCTTAGCACCTCTTGTGCCAGTAATCAAGTCACTGGAAACAAGCCCTTCATCTCGCATTTTTCTTATTTCGGCGGAAGCATGAGGTACCCTTAAATCTACTAAATCTGCCAATTTACTAACTGTTTCTTCTTTTTCAGAAAGCCTAATCATCAATCTTAAACGATGCTTACTTCTGATACTTTTTGGTGTAATTATTTCATCTCCTGTTGAGATGTTACCGAAATGATTTGACACTAAATTACTCCTCTGAATAAATCTAAATCAATTATGTGTATAAAATTTACTATTATAGTTACATTAAGTTAAGTGTTTCTCATGGAAATCTTACGGCTATTTAATTATGAAGTTTAAACATCTTAAATATACTACATTTTTCACAACATAATGTAACTACCAATAGTAATAATATACAGAAGCATTATATTACCCCCCGCTCTCCTGAGTAACATGATAAGTTTAGGCGGACTATATCACTAAGGTAGGCAGTCATTGTGGAAATAGAAATTGTACGTAAGAGTATTAGAAATTTCTTAAATAATAAGCCAAGGAATACTGTAGAAATTTCATCTTGGTTATCTCAAATGAATATTTCTCTGAATTTGGATTTAGCAAAATTTCTCGAAGCCGATGAATTTATTGTCCGTATTGGCGAAGTACGCAACAGCGGCGTCATAGATCCATCGTACTCGCTGTCAGAGTGGGCCACGATGGATTGGACTGACCATCACGGACGGAAGTCAGAAATTAATTAGTTTGAATGGAGTTTAAGGATATGAGAACAACAAGATTAAGACAAAAAATAAAAAAATTTTTAGATTTAAGAGGGGAAGCAAATACTACTGAAATTTTAGAACACGTTAATTCTACTATGAGGCATGGAACTACTCCCCAACAACTTGGAAATGTTTTATCCAAGGATAAAGATATTCTTAAAATTGCAACTACTAAAAGAGGTGGAGCATTGTCTGGTAGATACGAGATATGTGTCTGGCAATTAAGGCCTGGTACTTTGGAATCTGAAAATAATATATGAGATTATTCTAGTTCCGGATTCCATTCGCCAGTTCTAGCTTTATGATTCATAAAAGCCCTCTTGAGAAAAGCCTCTTGACTAGATAAGGGAGTCCCTTCTGCCCATTCCTTTAATGCAGCAGCCTGTAATGCTCTGCCGTAAGAATATGATAATTCCCAAGGATATTCATCATTCATTTTATTCATTATATTGAGATGCGCTGTTGCATCTTCATCAGATTGTCCACCTGAAAGAAAAGCAATTCCTGCAATCTCTTCCGGAACATTCTCAATTAGGCACTTCACTGTTAAGTTTGCAACTTCTTCTCTTGTTATTTTTTCTGAACTACTAATTCCAGGTAAAATCATATTTGGTTTTAATATTGCTCCTTGAAGGTGAACTCCTTGTATTGAACATTCTAAAAATGTCATTGCTAATACCTTTGAGGTAATATCAAAGCATATTTTGGATGAATGATTGCCATCCATCAAAACTTCTGGCTCTATAATTGGCACCAACCCCTGCTCTTGACATATTGCAGCATATCTAGCTAATGCATGCGCATTGACTTTGATACATGCCTCACTAGGAATATTATCTGAAATTCTTATGACTGCCCTCCATTTTGCGAATCTAGCACCTAATTTATAATAATTAATACATCTTTCCCTTAAATTATCTAATCCTTCAGTGATTTTTTCTCCTTTATGATTGGCTAATTCTTTCGCTCCTGTATCGACCTTAATTCCGGGATAAACTCCTCTTTGCATCATTGCTTCTGGTATTGTTTCGCCGTTATCCATTAATTGCGTAATAGTTTCATCATAAAGTATGATGCCGCTAATTGAATTCTCATAACCTGGAGATGAAAAAAGATTTACCCTATATTCTCTTCTACTAATTTCAGATGCTTTTATTCCTACGGCCTCTAATCGGTTTGACATGGTTCCGTTACTTTCATCAGCGGCTAAAATTCCTTTACCTTCAGCAACTAAATTATTCGCAATCTTCTCTAAACTTTTAATATCCATACTACCCCTATCTCGCCGGAAATGGACTTAGGAAATGAATCCATCGTTCTAGATTGATGTTTTCATCTTTCAGAAGTCAATATTTTATGTTCATTATTATGGACATCTATAATCTCAGATTGGACTATATATTTTCCATTTTTGCCCTTCTTAACTCCATTAGTTCTGCCATCGCAAACTCCAGTTCCAATGAATATCGCATCATTGGATGAACATAATTCGTCCCGATCCCAAATTTTTTCTATATCTCCATCTATCATTTTCTCTGCTCTTTCTCTATGGCCTTCATTTTTAAATACTAATCTGCCTTCAAATGATGCATTCAATCCTCTTAATGCAGTCGCAGTAATCACGCCTTCAGGTGCTGCACCTATGCCCATCAACATATCAATCTCTGAATTAGGGTCAGCAGCATCTAGGGCTGCGGAAACATCTCCATCTCCAATTAATTTGATATCAACATTATATTCTTTCAGTTCTTTTATCAATTCAATATGCCTTGGTCTGTCCATAACTACTACTTTCAACTCGCTTGAATTTTTGCCCAATACTGAACATGCGGCTTCAATATTATATGAGGTGCCAGCGCCTAAACTAATTTCTCCTATCAGTTCCGAAGATCCGGCTATTTTGTCCATGTAGCAATCTGGTGCATGCAATAACTCTCCTCTTGGCGCAGCTGCAAGAACTGCCATTGCATTGGGTAAGTTATAAGCTACATGATTAGTACATTCTAATGGATCTACGGCTATATCTATGGAAATTGCTTCAGGAACTCCTTGCATAGATCCCAATGGCTCCCCAATCCATAACATGGGGGCATCATCTCTTTCACCTTCTCCAATCGCCACTCTTCCATCAAAAGGGACGGTGTCGAATACTTTTCTCATTGCTTCAACTGCTGCTCCATCGGCTGCTTTACCGTCGTTACGTCCAATCCATGCCGCAGCAGCTATTGCCGCAGATTCTGTTGCATCCAGAAAATACTTCTCCAAGTCCCTTGTTAACATGCTCTCCGCACAGCGACTAGGAATTCAATTGTGCGGTTGCTCTTTATTCTTTTCTAAAATTTTAATATCAACAATTTTTGTATCTGGGTACTGGCCATCTATATTTTTTTCATTAGATTTTAGCATATCCCATGCGCATAATAATCCTGCAGTAACACCACACAAGGCCTCCATTTCAACTCCAGTGTTCCAATGAGATATGACTAAAACTGTGCATCTTAGATGACCTTCTTCAGTATCCCATTTCACATTACAGCCTTCTATGGGTATTGTGTGGCAATGAGGAATCATCCGAGGAGTATCTTTCACAGCTTGAATTACTGCAACTGTGGACGCTTCACGGACATCTCCTTTACTAGTTCTTCCAAATTCAATCAAATCTAATGATTCTTTATTCAATTTGATTAATCCTGTTGCAATTGCAGACCTTTTTACCTTGGGTTTCGAACTAATGTCGATGATGCCATCCAAACCTTCACTCATAATATCGTTTCTAGTAACATGGGCATATATTTGAATTTTTATAAACATAGACTAATTTTATAAAATTTAACTACAATTTCTAACCTAAACCTTTTTTCCAAATAACTCCATCTTCTCGTACTTCTTTTTTCCACAATGGTGCTTGACTTTTTAACTCATCAATTAGCCAACTGCATGCAATAAAACCTTCCTTTCTATGCGTTGATGCAACGTGAATACAAACAATAGGTTCCTTTGGACTTACTCTTCCAATTCGATGTGAAATAATTACTTTTTTAACTCCAAATTTTTTAATAGATTCATCACCTAATCTTTTTAATATATTTGGTAATTTTTCTTCCCATGCATCAAAAATTAACTCTCTTATTTTTATTGAATTTTCAATTCCTCTTGTCAAGCCTATGAATGAAACTATGCTACCACAATCATCTGAATCTATCATTTTCCTTAACTCATCTGGCTCAAGTTTGGCAGATTCTATTGTTATTATTACGTCCTTCACGTCACCCCCATGGTACGCAGAGACTTGAATACAGCGGAAATTACCCAATTGTTGAAGTTTAGAACTTCCTCCGTTGTATGTATGGACAATACTCCCTTCCACATCTTAGGGGCGGGACTTTCTGGACTTTCAGCAGCAACAATATTGGCAAATGCTGGAAAAGAAGTACATGTATATGATGTCAGGAAAGATAGCGGCGCTCGTTTCGATGGAGATTTTCAAGGTATCGAGAATTGGACATCAGCTCCAGATTTTTTTGATGAAATGAAGCAATGGGGGCTCAAGCCTGATTACTTCAAGTCTAACAGTTTTGATGTGGTAGATTTAGCACATCCTGATGATGTCATTACTCGACCCAAAACAGAATCTATAGCATTCAGAGTTGTTGAAAGAGGTACAGACGAACATTGCATCGATCAAGGCATGAAGCGTATGGCAATAGAAGCTGGTGTAAAAATACATTATGGAGTACGTAAATCTCCAGATGAATGCGACATTATAGCCGCAGGCCCAAAAGAATCCAGTGCTGTTGCATTTGGTGAAATTTTTCATACTGATCATCCTAACCATGTAACTTTGCAATTAAATGATAAATTAGCACCAGGGGCTTATTCTTACTTGATAATAATAGATGGAATTGGACTGATTTGTACCTGCTTATGGCGAAAACAAAAGAAAAGCAGTCGTTATTTGAATGAAACTATTGCGTGGTACGAGGATAGATACGAATTAAATCGAAAACCAATAAAGAGAGTAGGAGGAAAAGGAGATTTTTCACTCCCCAAAAAATATGTTCACAAAGGTCGTTACTACGTTGGTGAAGCAGGCGGATTACAGGATTTTATGTGGGGGTTTGGCATGAGATATGCTATCACAAGCGGAGTATTAGCGGCCAAAGGAATTCTTGGAGAGTGCAATTATGAATTGGAAATTCGTAAGAGACTAATACCACTTGTCAAATCTAGTGCTACTAATCGCTTTTTATTAAACAGAATTGGAGACAGAGGATTTAAACTAGCTGCTAGATATTGGATGTGGGACCAAAAACGAAAAGGAGATGGCCTAGCATTTCTTAGATGGCTTTATTCGCCTGGAATTTTTCGTAAATTATTATGGCCCATTGTTAAGTTAAGCATGTTGAAGAAAAAAGAACTTCCCGATGGCCGTGTAGTAAACCATATGCCATTTAGGAAGGCACTTAAGAGAGATATTTGGGAGCAGAGTCCTGCAGCTTTGGAAATTGGTAAACAATGGGACCGTGTAAGGAAATCTGGGGCTCATTTATCATTTACTGAATCCGATACTTGATGTGTGACCTATATTTTCCGTTTGATTGAAATAACCCATCATATTCCCATTATCATGTCTTCTTGGCCCGAACTAAAATCAATGCCTAATAATTTGGTTAATTATGGAGTGACTGATAATGGCATTGCCATTATAGAACTAATCTCTGACACTGATGGAAAACCTCTTTCCGAAGGAAGAACCTCAGTCAATACTTATACGCGTGAAATGTGGGAAGATATAGATTTAGCCATTTTGACTGCTCGATTTGATGGTGATGTTTCTGTAATATTATTGACAGGCCATGGAAATAAATTCTTTTCAGCAGGAGCAAGCATAAATTATCTAAATACATTATCTCCAAGATACAAATATTTCTTCTGCTTGCATGCCAATGAAACTCTTTCCCGCCTCGAGCAAACACCAAAATTAGTTATTGCTGCATTAAATGGCCATACTGTAGGAGGGGGACTCGAAATCGCTATGGCAGCAGACATAAGGATAGCACATAAAGGAAATTTTCAAATTGGATTACCTGAAGTCTCACTAGGGGTACTTGCAGGAACTGGCGGAACCGCTCGATTAGCTCGCTTGGTAGGTAAAGCAAGAGCAATGGAAATAATGGTTACTGGTAGAAAATTTTCATTTGAAGAGGCAAGAGATATGGACTTAATACATGATATATATGATAGCGTTGGTTTGAATGATTTCAGGACTGATGTATTGGATTATGCAGGCCAATTCACGCTTCCTCTCGCTGCAGCAAAAGCAATTGGAAATATCAAGAGAAGCGTGCAAAGTGGTATTGAGATACCTCTTGAATCTCATCTCGCTTTAGAGAGAGAATTACAATCTGATTTGTTTCAGTCAGAAGATGCCAAAGAAGGCATTGCATCATATGTAGAACGTCGTACACCAAGGTTCAAGGGGAAATAATTAACTCAATTTTTTCATCTTTGTATACACTTATTCATATACTGATTACCTCTCCCATTTTTATATGGCAGACACAGAAATAGTACAGGATTATTCGCCCAACTTTGAAGCATGGATAAATGACTTCAGTGAATGGCAAACTAGAATTGGATTCGATCCATCTTGGTTGGGAGATTATAGATTTGATATAAAATTTGATTGGGATACCGCAGGTAATCAAATTGAATTTGGAGATTTTGAAGGTATGCCAAAATGGGAAAGGAGGATGCAAATACCTCAACAAAACATAAGGGATGCCATTATCAGTATGATTAGTGTACAAGGTGACACTGAATTTGCTAGCGTAGAACAGCAACACCACCTTTTGGATACCGCTCCTACAGAATATGATAAAAAGTCAGCATTAAGGATAATGTGCGAGGAACAAAGACATGGTTGGCAGATGGCATATGTCTTGTGTACCTATTTTGGCGAACAGGGAGTAAGGGAAGCATCCAAATTATTAGAGAGAAATGCACAAGAGGGTACTAGAATTCTTGGTTCCTTTAATGCCCCGATAGATCACTGGTTAGATTTCTTTTGTTTCACTCATTTTATAGATAGGGATGGTAAATACCAGCTTAAAATGTTAAGTACATCCTCTTTCAAGCCCCTAGCAGCATCAATGGGGCCAATGCTAAAGGAGGAATCATTTCATCTTGGTACGGGTGCTAATGGCTTGAGAAGAATCGTAAAACAAGGAGTAATACCTTGTGCTTTACTACAAAAATATTTGAATAAATGGATCAGCACTGGTCTTGATCTATTTGGTACAGATGATTCTACAAGTGCCCAATGGGCTTATGTATACGGAGTAAAAGGTAGATATGACGAGAGGGAAAGTGACTCTGAGGCCGACCGAGAACATTTAAATGAAGCAAGTAGGGAACTATATTTTCAAGAACTAAGGGAAGAAATGCGTAGGATAAGCTCTGCTAGAAAAGAGGGGGAACCTGAATTATTTATCCCTTCAGATAAATTTAACAGGGGAATTGGTATGTATTCTGACGAACAATATACTATTACGGGTGAAAATTTTGTAGGTACTGAAGAAGAATATGATGCATATCTGATTAGTGTATTGCCTACCCAAGAAGATGAAGATAAATTGATGAATGATTATATGAAGCAAGATTGGATTCAATATAGGCAATGGAAAGGTAATTGATGGAATATGGTGATTTAAATGCAGCATGTATCACTTTTAGCCTTTGATAAAGAAAAATGCAAACCATTTTTTGATAATTTAACTGATTTATTCTATCAACACCATCATTCTGATATTCAAAAATCAGATGAATACGAAAAACTACTATATACAGTAAAACGTCCATATGATGATGAAATGTTGAATATGATAGATTCATGGATGAATCTTGACCAAAGAGATTGGAAAGAGGAAACTACTCGAGAAATTAAATTAGCACTCTATGCTATTAGATATCCGGATACATTACTTATTGATAGTTTTACTCAAAAAGCCAGATCAGACATACATCGATTGTCGGCATATCTTCATTTTACGCACCATACTTATGCAATATGGGATGAAGATACTCGCAAAGGTCTCGTAAAATTGGGAATCAATATTCCTTCTACTGATGTGGCTGATCCATTTATTTATGGTGCTTATGTAAGTGCAATAGAACTACTAAAAGATGTTGCACCATTCACTTGTTTTCTGGAACATGATGTTCCTCGGCAAAGGTTATTTCAGGCTGCTTTAGCAGCATATGGGCGTCAAGATTGAGTAAACCATATGGTCTATTGGTGCAGCCAGTTGGTATGGATGTTAGAATTGTAACCATCATCGGCGCAGGAACAATGGGCGCGGGGATAGCCCAAATTTCTGCTCAATGCGGTTGGGAAACTAGGATTTTTGATACCTCAACTAAAAGTTTAAAAAATGCAATATCTAATATTGATGCCTTTTGGAATAAAGGAATTCAAATTGGAAAAACTACGAAAATAGAAAAAGAAATTTGGAATTCCAAATTGACTACTCACACAGACTTAGAAGATGCATTGAAGTCAACAGATTTAGTCATCGAAGCAATCCCTGAGATTATGGAATTAAAAAAGAATTTATTTTCGAAAATTGAAAAATTAGTCCCTTCTCATACAATTATGGCATCTAACACTTCTAGCTTATCAATTTCAGAAATAGCCGATGCAACTAATAGTCCAGAGAGAGTAATAGGGATGCATTTCTTTAATCCAGTTCCGATAATGAAACTACTTGAATTAATCCATCATGATAAATGCTCCCAAGAAACTATAGATTCATCTAGATTAATCGGACTAAAGATGGGTAAAATAACTATTCTTGTTAAAGATGTACCTGGTTTTGCTACGAGTAGATTGGGAGTAGTTTTGGGTAATGAGGCTATTAGGATGTTGGCAGAGGGAGTGGCTTCAGCAAGTGATATCGATACTGCCATGGTACTTGGATATAAACACCCAATCGGCCCTCTAGAATTATCTGATTTGGTGGGTTTGGACGTAAGAAAAGATATCTTATCTAATCTGGCTCTTTCATTCTCCGACGATCATTATGTTCCACATCCTCTTCTTAAAAATTTAGTTGATGCTGGCCATCTAGGTATGAAGTCCGGAAAAGGAATTTATGATTGGTCCAGTGGAACCAAAGTAGAAAGAGACGATATATGAGGATTTTGTTTGTCGGTTTACATAGAATTTATTGGGTTATTTGCTGGATTTTTAGGAGTCATAGCCTGGATTCCCCAAATAAAAGAGGTTTGGCATGATGGTTCGCATGAAGGAATTTCTTTACCTACATTTTGGTTAGTTGCTTCAGCATTATTATTGTGGTTAATTTATGGTATCCTCATGTCTTCTTATGCTATCATAATTTCTAATATATCGGCATTAATTTGTATACTATTGGTAATCATCGGCGTTACTAGACTTAGGTCCAAATAAATGTCATCTTCTCTAAAATTCTTCAAAAACATATTGATGAATTTAAATCTGCATTCTCCATATGTTTAGTAAATAGCGATACCCTTTCATTATTTACTCCCAAGTCACTAATCCCCATTCGAGATTTCGAATAAATATGCATCACAGAAGTACCGTTTTCACAATGTAAATTAATTACAAAATCATCCGGAAATCTCAATATCATAGTTCTAAATACAGCATGGATTTGATTATCCCATTCTCCAAGAATTTCAGTTCTTGGTTGATCATTTATCCAAGTTTTTGCCTCCAAAATCACTTCACTTAAATTAGAATTAAAGCGTAATTCAGTTTTACCTTCACCTCTATGAGGCTGCGGGCCAATCATTGTACAATTCAGTGAATCCTTTGGGCATTCTTCTGGAAATTCATTAGGAATTATTAACGAATCAGGCCCAATTATTTGAATTGATATTACTGCAGTAATATATGTTACTAAAATAAATATTGTTATGTTAAAACTCCTTTTTTTTAGTAAATTTATTTCCAAAAATTTCACCCTTCTGCAACTATGACTTTAGTCGCTCGTAAAACCCTATCATGAAGTTTGTATCCATCTTCAATTATTTCGATTATATCTCCAGGGTTTTTTCCTTCTGGGCAGGGCATTGATGCAATTGATTCCATGCTTATGGGATTAAATTTACCATCTTCAGTATCTATTTTATTCACTCCTTCAATCCTCAAGGCATCCATCATTCCATCTATTGTCATTTTAATTCCTTCAACTAATGATTCAGATATATTTTCTTCAGTTGAACTACTTTTAATTGCCCTTGATAGATTATCTATTATTGGTATCAATCGAGTTGCCAACCCGCTACAACCATATTTTATTGAATCATTCCTATCTCTAATGGCCCGATTTCTTACATTCACTATTTCAGCTGCAGAATATTGTAATTCTTTTTCCAAATTATCAATTTTTTCTTCCATTACACTAATGGGATCAATTTCCACTTCTAATTCAATTTCTACTTCATCTTCAGGAGTTGGTACGTCTTCTGAGTCGCCTGACACAACCCCCCCGTCCACTATTTCATTCAAGAATTCGATGGTTATTTTATTCAACATAAAAGTATTCACCTTCAACTTTTTGTTCTCTGTCCTTTCTACTTCCAGGCTTATTGATTCGAGGCCTGTGAGAATCATGATCCCTTCTAAAAGTAATATCGACATTTGCTAGAAATTTATTCATACCTTTCCTTAGACTTAATGGCCCTAAAGCATTTCCTATTTTACCTCCCTCTCCATCAAAAACTAATAATGAATCACTAACTATGTCGATGAAATAAATATCATGATCAATTACAAAAGCAGCCTTTTCATTACTTTCCATAATCCTCCTTATTGCCTTTGCAGTTTCCATTCTAGCATTAGCATCTAGGTGCGCACTAGGTTCATCAAATAAGTAAAGATCCGCTTCCTTACCTAAACATATTGCTATACTTACAGCCTGTAATTCTCCTCCTGATAACTTTTTTGCTTGTAATTCCAACATTTTATCAATTTTAAGTGGCCTAATTACTTGTGTATTAAATTCTCCTGATCTCCATTTCATTCCAATTTCAGTATCCATCCAATTTTGAACACTTCCTTCAAATTCAGTATTTACGTGTTGTGGTTTGTATGAAATTTTTGCATTAGTTGTACACCAACCACTATCAGGTTCTAATTCTCCAGCAATTAATTTTGCCATTGTTGTTTTTCCGGTTGCATTGGGCCCTACGACACCTACAACTTCTGCTGATTTAACTTCTCCTTTACCCGTAATTAACTTGAAATCTCCTAATGTTTTTTCCATATCTCCCCATTTTATTATGGGCTGTCCAATTTCTTCCCCTCTTGTTCTTCCTCTTAGAAATTTTATTGGCTTATCTCTTATTCTAACATTTTCTTCATGTAGAAAGCCATCTAGATAAGCATTTATGGCGCCTCTTGTAGTTCTTGAAGGAGTAAATATACCATAGGCCCCCCTGTCTCCATAGATTATATGTAACATATCGCAAAGTACATCTAATATTGCTAAGTCGTGTTCTACTACCAAGACTCTTTTTCCTTTACTGGCCAAATCTTGGATTATACTGACCATTCTCATCCTTTCATAAATATCAAGGTACGAAGAAGGCTCATCAAAGAAGTATACTTCAGCATCCTTGAGAATTGTGGCGCAAATAGCAACTCTTTGTAATTCGCCTCCAGATAAATCTTTTAGTTCCCTTTCTAAAAGATGTTCAATGCCGGTTAGTTTAGCATATTTATCTAGTTCTCCCATGTCATTAACTCTGGTTAACAATCCACTTACCTTTCCACTCCATAATTTGGGTAATTTATCGATGTATTGTGGCTTCACTGCTATGCTGATTTCTCCTTCTGATACTAAAGTCAGATAATCTCTTAATTCTCCTCTAGGAAATGTTTCAATAATATTTTCCCAATCAGTCGGAGGGTCAATCCAATCTCCAAGATTTGGCATTATGGAGCCAGAAAGAAGATTAATTGCAGTAGATTTTCCAATACCATTTGGCCCCAGAATTCCTATTACTGAATCCTGTCTTGGAGTGGGCAAACGAAATAACCTAAATCCATTTAAACTATATCTATGGGTCATATCCGTACTAAGCTCTTCTGGAAGATTAATCACCTTGACTGCATCTCCTGGGCAAAGTTTAGCTCTAGTAAAACACACTGGACACGCTTCTTCAAGAATTTTACACTTGTTTTCTTCAACCTGGATACATTCTCCTCCACACATCCCAGCATATTTCTGCAGATATGTAAATGCAGAACTATTTGGTTTACATCTCTCTTGAATTAATACTGCAATTCTAATGTCCTCACCTCTTAAAATTCTATTATTACTTCTTATATTTAGAATAGCCCATTCATAACTTATGCTCTAGATAGCAAGAAATCTATATCTGATATATACATACCCTGCAAGAGTAATTTTTTCTGTCTTTGATAATTGAATCCTACTTGAAAATACGTCCCCATCTCTTTTCTTTATTTTCTTTAATATTGAACTATAGAATGCAGCCATAGCGGCAGGGGAATATCTCGAAGACTTATCTAGTAAAGGAAGGAGTTTAAATGCCTTATCTCTATATGAATTTGCTCTTTCAATATAGTCTTCAACAAAAGGCTTCCATCCTGGATGTTTGACTAAATTATCATTATTTAAAATATCATCTTCACTGATTCCATATTTTGCTAAATCATCTATTGGCAAGTATATTCTATTCCTCTTTGCATCTTCTGCAACGTCTCTTAATATATTTACCAATTGCATAAATATTCCCCAAGATTCAGCATATTCTCTTGCTTTTATATTGTCATAGCCATAAATTTCTATACAAACTAAACCTACTGTGGATGCAACTCTATAACAATAGGCATAGAGGTCTTCAAAATTATGATATCTATTCATATGGAAATCATCCTCCATCCCACTAACCATATCATCAAGTAATTGCCGAGGTATTCCAAATGAATTCACAGTATCCTTTATTGCCATAAATATGGGATCTGTAGATGTAACATCACCATAAGCTGTTGATAGTTTCTTTCTATAATAAAATAATTGAGACATTTTATCATTATATGAACTTCTATCTAATATTGCACCTCCTTTACTTAGATTTTCAATTACCGATCTATATTCTATCGATTCTGGGTCGTCCGACGAACCTCCTGGGAAAATATCGACAAAATCTCCATCTGCAATATCGTCTGCTCTTCTACAAAATGCATAATATGCACATATCGCTTTCCTTTCAAAATCAGGTAAATACTTGAAAGAGTGGTAAAAATTTCCAGCTTCTCTACGGGTCAACTCTTCACAATATTCATATGCAGTTTTAATCATATGAGGGGGTACTTCCGACTCTTTCCAAATTGGTGCATCTATGTATCTAAATGGATTTAATAATTCTCCTCTTGAACCAATTACTCCCATAAAAATTGCACCTTCTCTAATGGTTTCTAAGGCAGTAATGCTAATTGCTCTAGTGGCCTCTTTTGTAAGGTCAACAGCAGCACGCACTAACTCTATTCTCTTATGCTCATTCTCAGAATCAATCAATGGTACAGCTTGCTTTCTAAAACCGCCGTTAGCGATTTCGAAATCAGAAACTTGCCTTTCTGCCATGACTCTCAACCCTACCGGAATAGATGTCGACTTGAAGTTCACTATGAATTGATTGGATGTTAATTTGGTTTTTTAATTTTTTTTAAAAACTTAATTATTTTTTTAATTACTTATATTTTTTTAACAATTTTAGGCTATTTTTTTTACTAATAGAGGCTACCGCCGCCCCTCTAATTATTTTTTTTATTTCCGATCTATCAACTTTAATCCTATTTTCACTATCTAAAATATTTCCATTTCTTAATAAATTAAGAGTTTTTTGACCTATTATGATTGGTAACATACATGATAAACGTAATCTAAATTGATATTTTGGTATCATTTCAATATACTCAATCGCCTCGTCTAAATAATTATCCGTTTTATCGATATATGAATCAAAAATTGGTTTAAATTTAATTATGTTCTCTGATACCAATAAATCTTCTATAATCAAATTATGTTTGGATAGTTCTTCTATTGGTATGTAACATCGACCCATACGCAAATCTTCAGGTAAATCTCTTAATATATTTATTAATTGTAAAGCCTTACCAAAACTTACGGCCTTAGTATAAAAAATATCTTCTTTTTCCTGATTTAGTTTAAATTGATGCCCAAGTGTCATATGCGTCCAAAATTCTCCAACACATCCAGCTACCATGTATGTATATTCATCTAATTCCTTCTCATTTCTTAGCCCTATCATTGACTTTTCCGAAGCACCAGTGAATCTTTTTAAATCAAGAGTTTGACCAGATATTATAATTTTCAAGCATTCTCTAATTTTTATTCTATCTCCATCATTATATATTTTTGAATTTTCTAACGCTTCAATTGGGATTTTTGAGTTTAATAGTAATTCTCGTTCGGACAAATTATCTTGTTTATTTGCAAGCTCAATAAAATTAGGTAAATCTCCGCTTCCTTGCTGGATTCTATTATTATAGGATTCTAATAATGATTCTAAATATTCTTTATCGTCAGTTTTTGAATCTGCAATGGTATCTGAAAGTCTAGCCAATAAATACATTAAACTTATCTGATTTCGAATTTTAGATGGTAAAATTTTTAATGTTAGATAAAAAGACCTAGAAGTACCAATCAACATTTTTTTCATATGTTTTTCAGTTTTTTTCATCTTCGGGCTCCTCCTTCAATAGTAATCCAGAACCTAACTCCCATCTAAGTACTCACTAATATTCTGCGATCAATCACTAAATTAGTAATTGTTTATCTAAGTCCACAATCTTTTAGCGCCTTCACTAATACATTACCAATTTCAGAAGGATCTCTTGCAACGTAAATCCCCGCTGCTTCAAAAGCAGCAAATTTTTCTTGTGCTGTACCCTTCCCTCCAGATATTATGGCGCCAGCATGCCCCATTCTTTTTCCTTCCGGGGCAGTTGATCCTGCAACAAAACCAACAATTGGTTTTGTCATATTTTTAGAAGCCCATTCAGCAGCCTCCTCTTCAGCAGATCCTCCTATCTCTCCGATCATTACAATCGCTTCGGTCTGCGGATCTTTCTCAAAAGCATCTAAGCAATCAATAAATCCTGTACCATTTACTGGATCTCCTCCTATTCCAACACACGTTGATTGACCCTCATTCACGCTCATTGTTTGTGCTACTGCTTCATAGGTCAAAGTTCCGCTTTTAGAAACAATCCCAATTCTTCCTTTTGAATGTATAAATCCAGGCATTATCCCAACTTTACATCCTCCATCATCGCCTGGAGTTATTATGCCTGGACAATTTGGACCTATCAATCGAACATCAGGGCATTTTCCAATATTTGCCACAGCCTTAACCATATCTAAAATTGGAATCCCTTCAGTGATACAAACTATCAGCCCTCCACCATTTTCTTGAAATGCATTCGCAGCTTCAATTATTGCCGAAGCAGCAAATCGAGCTGGTACGTATATCAAACTAACATTGGCATTAGTGGCACCAATGGCCTCAGACATTGTATTATAGACCTCAACCTCCTTATTTGAGAGCATTATTTTCTGCCCTCCTTTTCCGGGAGTTACTCCTCCGACGACATTTGTCCTATACTCTATCATCATAGTACCATGAAATGTACCTTGTTTACCTGTAATACCTTGGATGAGAATTTTACTATCTTCATTTATCCAAATTGACATTATTTGTCCCTCCTAGTTAGAGAAACAATTTTCTCAGCACCTTCAGCAAGTGTTTTTGTTGTGTGAACATTTAAATTACTACTGTCCAGTACAGCTTTTCCTTCAATATGATTAGTTCCCGAAAATCTAACTACAAGTGGAACCTCAAGTCCTATTTCCTTGGATGCCTCTATGACGCTTCTAGCTACCATATCACATTGTATTATTCCTCCAAAAATATTTACTAGTATACCTTCTACATTTTTATCTTCTAAAATAATTTCAAACGCAGCAGTTATTGATTCTCGCGTCGCACCTCCTCCAATATCTAGGAAATTTGCAGGCTCACCTCCATAGAGCTTTATTACATCCATAGATGCCATTGCTAGACCTGCTCCATTAACTAGGCATCCTATATTGCCATCAAGTTTAACATAGGATAATCCATGTTCATGGGCCCTAATTTCAACATCTTCTTCTTCTGAAAGGTCACGTAAATGATTTCTCCAAGGATGTCTAAAGTCCGCACTATCGTCAAAACTAACTTTACCATCTAGGGCTATCATCTCGCCAGACTTATTTCTTACTAGTGGATTTATTTCAATCATGGAACAATCTTTTTCCAAAAACATTGAATGTAGTGCATTTAGCATAATTACCATCTCATCATGAGATTTACCTGAAAGTCCTAATGAAGTTGCTAGGGAGATTGAATCCCTTTCTAACAGTCCTTCCAAAGGGTCCGCCCAAATTTTATGAATTGCTTGAGGATTTTTTTCTGCTACTTCTTCAATATCTACTCCACCTTCTGTAGATGCCATTATTAAGATGGATTTATTTTCTCTGTCAACTAAAAGTGCTAAATAATACTCATGATCAATTTCACAACCTGACTCGACATATAAATTATTGACAATTTTACCTTCTTTACCTGTTTGTTTTGTCACCAATCTGTTTCCTATTATTGCAGAAGAATACTCCTCTACCTCCTTTCTTGAGAAAGCTATTTTTACACCTCCTTCCATTATCAAATTTCCAGATTCTGGATCATATAAATTTCCCTTCCCTCTTCCTCCAGCATGTATTTGACTTTTAACGGCTACAACCTTAGATTCTAACTTGTCATATGCCTTTAATGCAGTCTCTATTGACAAACAATGTATTCCCTTTACTACTTTAATTCCTGAATCATTAAACATGGCCTTGGCTTGATATTCGTGAATATTCATGATAGGCCCACATGCATCTTGTCTTTGAAAGATGCGATAGAGACCTTCTAAATTATTAAAATATAGAAGAACTCAAACCATACTCATTGGTCCGAGTAAATATGGAAGTAATAGTACTAGTTGGGGGTTTCGGAACCAGATTGAGGCCATGGACTGAAAATAGGGCAAAACCCTTACTTCCAATTTTAGATAAAAATCTTCTTGAAAGAGTAATTGAAGTAATTCCAGAAGATTTAATTTCAAAAGTTATTATTGCTGCTGGCTATGGAGTAGAACAAATAGAAGAATTTTTTTCAAAAAAGGATACGAGTTATGAAATAATAATTTCTACTGAAAACGAGCCACTTGGAACTGGAGGGGCCGTGGGATTAGCGAGTAAGAATTTAACAAAAGATGGCCCAGTAATAGTTTTAAACGGAGATCTAATATCTAGTGTTGATATTAAATCACTTTTAAATCACCATTATGAAAAAGAGGCAAAAGCAACACTCTCTCTTTGGGAAGTTGAAGATCCCAGTAGATTCGGAGTATGTGATTTGGATAATGATGGATATATCAGACGTTTCCAAGAAAAACCTGATCCAGGTACGGAATTTTCAAATTATATTAATGCCGGATGTGTGATTATTGAAAAAGAAATCTTAGATAATTTTTCATTAGAGAGACACAGTATGGAAAGAGTGGTTTTCCCAACAATAGCAGAATCTGGGCAAATGGCAGGATTGTTATTTACGGGTTATTTTGTAGATGCGGGTACGCCTCAATCCTACATAGAAGCTGTCCAAACATGCATAGATAATGATAGATTTAACTCCGGTAAAAAAATAAATCAATCATGGTTTGCAGATGACGTTGAAAAGATGGAATCAGTAAAAAGATGCTCAATAGGGGCCAATGTTTCAATAGATCCCTCTGCCTCACTAACTGATTGTGTCGTATTAAATAATGCTATTATTGGAAAAAACACTTTTTTAGACAGTTGTTTAATTGGCGAAGGTGCAATAATAAAAGATGGGATTGTTATTTCTGAGGAAGTAATAGGGCACCGAGCAACAAGATAATGATTTATTAGGCGATATTCTAAAATTCTAGGTACTCTTC
This sequence comes from Euryarchaeota archaeon UBA557, assembly GCA_002503285.1. Classification (GTDB taxonomy): domain Archaea; phylum Thermoplasmatota; class Poseidoniia; order Poseidoniales; family Thalassarchaeaceae; genus MGIIb-O3. The sequence continues at coordinate 107,550 of DARI01000002.1, read as the reverse complement.
GTCCGCATATGTCGGTCCCCTTAGTAGTTGTTAACTTCAAGACATATGAAAACGCTCATGGAATTTCGGCAGAAAAATTAGCATTAATTATGGCTAGTATTGATACAAATACTAGATTAGTGGCAGTAGTTTCCGCATTTGACCTAGCTTCAGTTGTGGCTCTAGCGCCTAATCTTGAAGTATGGACTCAACATTTAGATCCAATCCAATTTGGATCAAATACTGGTTGGCTCCATCCAGAAACTGCCGTAGAGAGAGGGGCAAAAGGTACTCTAATAAATCATGCAGAACATAAAGTATCTATTGAGCATATTGCAATGTTATTGGACCAAGTTCCTGAAGATTTTACTGTATGTGCATGTGCTGCAAATATTGAAGAAGCCCAATCTCTTACAGCATTAGGGCCTACATTTGTAGCCGTTGAACCCCCAGAATTGATAGGAGGGGAAGTATCTGTGACTTCTGCTGATCCTAATATTGTAACAGGCACAGCTAAGGCAGTAAGAGAAATTTCTAATGAAGTAGGAATATTGTGTGGTGCAGGAATCAAAAATGGCTCTGATGTTTCAATGGCGATTGAATTAGGGACATCAGGTGTTCTATTGGCCAGTGGAGTTACTAAATCAAGTAATCCTTTGAAAGCATTAGAAGAGTTACTTTCAAAAATTTAGATTAACAATTAGATATTTTAATATATCTTATAATTAACACGGTAAGTTATGTGGCCGTTCGGGAAGAAGACATTTGATCTAATTGATGACCGATGGCTTAGGGAAAAAGGTATACCACAGGAATATAGGGATGCCTTTAACCGTAAGAGTAAAAATCTTAAGATGGAAATTAATAGAAATATGGAAAAATTATCCGATTCCGAAAATATGGTTTCTGAACATGATTCTCAGATCCGTGAAAATGAACTGAAAAAAGCTAGATTAACAAGTCAGCAAAACGAATTAAAATCTAGTGAAGATGCTAAACATAGTCAAGAATTACAAAGAATAACGGCAGAAATAGAATTGTCCACTGGTATAATTGATCGTCTTAGTGCCGAGAAATTAAAATTTCAACAAACAATTGATAATACGAATGAAACAATAAAAATGCTACAAATGATTCAAAATAAAAATGTCATTAATCCTGGGCAATTAGTACAAAGTCCAATTTGGGCATCAGGAGATCACCTTGAAGATATCAGAGATAATCTTCCCCGAGCAACAGATATTGATAATTCAGATATATTGCACAATGAAGAATAAATGGGGGATAATATGAGTCGACCAATTTATGATCGCTTGGCTAAGATGCCGAAGAAAAAACTCGATAAACTTGAGTACGATCATCAACAACATCTTGTTAGATTTATGACGGCCAAGGAAGGTAAGGCAGAGGAAATCCAATCAATGGAAAAAAAATATTCAAGGCTAAAAGATAAAGCTTCAGAAGAAATTAAAGTTTCTATACCTAGAGTATTGGGTACTGCTATGGAAATGAGGCAAATAAAAGCTGAGTTATTAATATCAAGAAGTATCTTAGCTCTTCTGCGTTCAAACCAATTTTATCATAGATTCATGGTCATGTTAATTCAAGATACTAAAGCGGGAGTTGAATATGATCCAGATAAAGCCAAGAATTTAATCCCTTTAGAATTTTCAGAATTAATTAGTGGATCTATTGTATCTACAAATATGGATGGAGTTTTGAGCGAACTTAAGTCTGAAATTGATTCTAGTATTGGGGGTGAGTAATATTATAGCATGGTTTTCCCAAAGTAGAATACGTTCCTTCGTTAAACTTTCTACAAAGAAACAAAATAAAATAAAGACCGAAATAGATCTTAAATTTGCAGATCAAAAACAAATATTGGATTCTAGACTTTCTTATGCAAAGGACAGTGCTAGAAAAGCAGATAGATTACTTTCGAGAGGGAAAAAGGATAAGGCCAAAGAGGCTGTTAATACCTTTAAGTTAGATTTAGTTTCTAGCCAACCTGTCATGAATGCATATGTCAGTACTTCTTTAGAAAAGCACCTTCTAGAAGTAATTTCTATGGAAGGTTTTGAGTTTCCTGATTTGTTAGAAGATATAAGAAAAGATATAGATTTTGGCCTATTTTCTGTTAATGCCTCAAATGAACTTGATGCCATTATCAAAACAGAAGTTGATCCATTTTCTGAGTTAGGAATTGAACTCTAAAGTGTATTAAGGGCCAATATATATTCTAGAAACAATTTCTAAAAAGCTAGGGATTTCTGGTGCTAATATTATTAATAATGGTATCCCTATTCGTGGGGTGAAACTTTCCCAACCATCTGCCATAAGGTAGCAAAGATTTCTGATGTATGCCCATCTAGTTGATAATAGGAGATATGTCAAAACAATCGAGGAACAAGTTACTGCTGAAAATGAACTTAGGTAGTTATTTAATTCCACTGCCAAAGCGGGATAGCCACTCAAACCTGAATGTATTACTACTCCATAAATTACTAATGCTCCTACTGTTGTAGTGCCATCTTTTTTAGGTAAAGTTCCGAGTATTGGATCAATCCCAAGTGTCAAAATAACAGAAACGCATAAAATTCTTAAAATTGAAATAATGGTGGCATCTTCATTTGATATCAATAAAGGAATTAAACCTAAAGTAAAGAAAATTATAAAAATTCCTATTATCCAAAATATTTTATTATCAAAAAATTGTAACATCCTGTTAGTATAATCCCGTAATTCCTTTTCGTATGTTCCGCCCATACGACCTTGCCATTGTACTAACCAAATTTCCTGGACTATCATTCCTACTGCCAAAGTAAATATTAATGCATCAGGAATTAGATTTATTGGAACTTCTTCTATGAATCCTACTAGTAATCCAATTACAATACTAATCATAAGATTAATTGGCATTGTTTTCACAAGATCATTGCCGTACATCATAGCCACCAATATAGTATTAATCAATCATCACAGCATATAAATTCTTTTGAATAAACCGCAGACCTTTTGTCTATATCTTCATGGGGTTATTGATTGCTATGGGTGCAGACGCCACTAAGAAAGTCAAGAAAATTGGAAAAAAAGAATATAATGATGAATTATTTAGGTTACAACTAGAACTAATAAAATTACAAGAATGGGTCAAATTAAAAGGTCTCAAAGTAGTTGTTATATTCGAAGGTCGAGATGCTGCAGGTAAAGGAGGAGTCATTAAGAGAATAACACAATATCTCAATCCTAGGGTAGTAAAAGTAGCCGCATTACCTGCTCCAACGGAAAGGGAAAAAACTGAATGGTACTTTCAACGCTATGTCGATCATTTGCCAGCAGCAGGTGAAATCGTTCTTTTTGACAGAAGTTGGTATAATCGCGCTGGAGTTGAAAAAGTTATGGGATTTTGTACGGAAAAAGAATATGATAGTTTTCTCAGGGCATGCCCTACATTTGAAAGAATGCTGATTCGATCAGATACTATCTTAGTAAAATATTGGTTTTCTGTTTCCGATGAGGAGCAATTAAAAAGATTTGAAGCCAGATTAGCTCAACCTCACAAAAGATGGAAATTGAGTCCTATGGATTTAGAATCTCTCACAAGATGGGAAGAATACTCGCAGGCTAAAGATAATATGTTTGCATATACAGATACCAAAAAGTCTCCGTGGTATGTAGTTAATTCAGATATCAAAAGACATGCTCATATAAATTGCATAAGTCATTTCTTGTCCTTGATACCCTACGAGGATTTGACTCCTAAAAAGATAGAACTCCCCCGTCGTAAGAAATCGAAAGGATACCTTCGCCCTCCAGAGGATGAACAAACCTTTGTACCTGATTATCATTTCGATTTTATGAAATAATTGAATAAATGTGATATTATGTCAATGAAGTTTAAATCTATACTAATTATAATTAGTATTTCCTTATCTGGATGTACAGGTATCTTGGACGATGATGACGATGATGATGGATTTTTAGATGATGTAGATTCATTTCCAAATGATCCTGATGAATGGTCAGATAATGATGAGGATGGAACTGGTGATAATGAAGATAAAGACGACGATAATGATGGATATACGGATTTAATTGAAATGGATTGTTTGTCAGATCCATTGAATTCATCTTCAATACCTTTGGATAATGATAGTGATAGTATTTGCGATCCTATTGATGAAGATATTGATGGTGATGAATTACCAAATGCTTGGGAAATTTTACATGGTTTTGATCCTTATGATTCTACAGATAAGCTTGTTTGTCATGATGAATCACGTTATTGTCTAAGGACATATGATGATTTTACTTTTGCCGAGACTCATAATTCATTCTCTACTGTCGAGGACGGAGTTTGGATGGCTGTCAATCATATGACGTCCCTGGAAGCACAATGGAATGGAGGAATAAGGGCATTTATGTTAGATACTCACCATCTTTCTAAAGAAGAAACTACTGATTCTGATGTACGTTTTTGCCATGGCGATCCAAATTCAGATTTTTTACATCCATGTTCCTACTCTGAAGTCAATGCCCATTTATGGTTGGATAAATTACACTCATTGATGAATAATAGTACAGGAGATGTTGTTACAATTTTACTTGAAAATTACATACCTGCAAACCACCTATCATCATTATTCAATCATAGCGGACTATTGGAATTAACATACATTCATGATGCTCATTCTCCTTGGCCTACATTAGGTGAAATGATTATTTCTGGTAAAAGACTAGTTATTTTTTGGGATTGGCAATTTGACCAAGAATATCCTTGGTTACATCATGCTTGGACTCATAGTTGGGATACCCCATATGGAGAAAACGATCAGTCTGAAATGTCTTGTAAATTAGGTAGAGGTGATCAAAATCAACCAGTTTGGCATCTTAATAACTGGCTCAGTAGTATCTATGGTTTCGCAGACCCCATACGATCAAAACAAGTAAATGAATATGAGACATTATTACAAAGAACACTAGAATGTTGGGAGCAAAATAATAATCGTCCAACATTTGTAGCTGTAGATTTCTGGGAAGATGGAGAATTAACTAATGTAACTAAATCAATTAATAATTTGGATCATTGGTCAGATAATCAATCTGATATCAATTCCAAATAATCCCAAAGCAGATTATGTATTACTACATCGCACATGATATGCAAAGATGTGGAGTCAAAGAGGTCTCGACTGCGTTCATGTCCAATGAGAGTATTTCCCTACTACTTGTTTTAAGGGATACTCAAGACTCAGAAGTATTAAGATTAATACAACTTGCAAAAGAAAATAACATCCCAATTAAGGAAGGTTCGGAGAGAGATTTATGGAGGATGGCTAGAGATAACAAAGGCGAGATAAAACCTCAAATTTTAGCACTCGTGGGCCGAAATCCCTATGCTGAAATTGATGAAATTTTTTCTAATGGTGGTTTAATTTGGTTACTTGCGGGTGCAAAATACCCTGTAAATATAGGATTTACAATAAGAACTGCCGAAGTTAGTGGGGCGAATGCTGTTTTTATCGATAGTGAACTTAATAATACTGAGAGAAAGGGTGCTGTAAGGGCATCTATGAAAGCACACCGTTTCATCCCAATCCATTGGGTCAATGGCGAAACTATTGTAGATAAAGCAAAATCTAAGGGATTTAAGATTATATCAATAGAGGATATAGGAACTAAAACGCCATGGGATGAAAATCTAACTGGAAATATAATGTTAATAATAGGTGGTGAAAGAGCTGGAATTTCAGATGCTATTCTTCAAAAATCTGATAGTATTTTAAAAATACCAATGACTGGTTTTGTCCCATCTTTTAACCTTCAAGCCCCAATGGCAATAGTTGCAGCAGAAGCTCAAAGGCAAAGATCTAAGTAATTTTATTTTTGAATTCATCCCATTATTTGAAAATCTATTTACCCCTAATTTGATGGTACTTCACCCACTCCTAGGCACATGGAGATACCTGATGAACTTGCATCGATGCTCAATGGAGGGCATGGCCCAACTAAACAAAAAGCAGCACGTTTAGTCGTAGATCTAGCAGCAACTGCATCTGCTACGAAATTCATTAGATGCGATAACTCTCATGTTTCTGGCGTTAGCGTAATAACAGGAGGGCATGGCTTACGTAGATTTCTTTCTGATCTTTCAGGAGACCCTCAAGGAAAAGTAGTAATTCCAACAACACTAAATTCAGCTGGTTGCGATTTAGAAAAAATTGAAGATATGGACATAGATTATCCTGATTTTTTAAAATATCAATTTGAAATCGTTCAAGCATATTCTGAAATGGGTATCAATGCAACACTTTCATGCACTCCTTATGATCAAGGAATTGATTCTGGTAATGGATTTGGTTCTTGGGCTGAATCAAATGCAGTATGCTTCTCAAATTCTTATACTTCATTAATCACAAATCGTGAATCGGGGCTTTCTGCAATTGCAACTTCTTTAACTGGATGGGCCCCTTATTGGGGATTACATATTCAAAAAAATCGTATTCCAAACATTCTTGTAAAAGTGAAATGTGACATGTCAGATACTACTGATTGGAGTATACTCGGTGATTGGATTGGCAAACAAATAAGGCCAGATTGGAATTTACCCTGGGGCCCAATGCCTCATATTACTGGTTTACCAAAAATGATTTCATTTGAAATGCGTAAAGCACTTACTGCTGCTGCTGCTAATTATGGATGTCCAATGCTTTGGATAGAAGGGCATACGACCTCTCCTGAATCTAATAATTACCAAGGTGAAATAGTATTTGATAAATCAGAACTATCCGATAGATATTTGGAACTTTCTCCAAAAGGTATTGTTGATTTAGTTGTAATAGGATGCCCTCAAGCAAGTGTGGGTGAGGCAAGAGCAACCGCAGCAGCATCTAGGGCACGGATGGAACTAGGTGAACAAATTAATAATAAACGGTTATGGCTTTTCACAAGCAGATATAATTATGATATTTTAGAATCAGATGGGACAGTTGGCATTTTAGAAGAAGCAGGCGCATTGATTCTAAAAGATACATGCCCGGAAGTTACTCCATATAATAGAAATCATTACAACCATATTCTAACAAATTCATTAAAGGCTGAACATTATCTAACTAGTGGACTTAATCGTATGCCTACAAGCGTAGCAAATATTTACGATTGTGTAGCACACGCATTCGATGATAAATTACTTACAGGGCCAAGACCGATATTAAGTTCTAAATCATCAAAAAATATAGAATCAGCAAAAACTCATCAAAATTCAAATATTACAATTTCCGGGCAAGGTTTGCCAAGCCAAAGTGAATGGAAGGTTACTGGTAAGGCTTTAGTGACGGATGTCCCAATTACATATTTGGGATATGTAAATAGAGATACAGGAGTAATTGAAGAAAAAGGACACCCTCTTGACGGAGTTGCGATTGAAGATACCATCCTAATTTATCCAAAAGGATCAGGCTCTACTGTAGCGCCATTTGTTCTGATGGGCCTTATTTATACAAAAAAGGGGCCGAAAGCCATAGTAAATACTGACGTTTGCCCCTTAACACTCCCTGCAACTTCTTTACTAAATCTCCCATATTCATATGGCTTCAGTTCCGATCCAACAATGTTGATAAACACCGGTGACGAAGTAGAAATGTCTCTAAAAGATGGAATTACTCAATTAAAAGTCTTAGTACGAAATAGCGAGGATTGATGACTAAAAACCCTGTCTGACACACTATGCCTAGTCCTCCTAAGCCCCAACCGTGTCAAGATCATGATTTGGGCAAATTCGAGATATTGATTAGGGATGGTGCATCAAGAATTGGCCGCTTACATACTAAACATGGTCCACTAAATACGCCTATGATTTTGCCAGTTATCAATCCAAATATTAGGACAATAGAGCCAAGAGAAATGTGGGATGAATTCGGAATTCAAGGTATAATAACAAATTCATACATAATGTGGAAGCATGATAAATTGAAACAATCAGTTCTTTCAAAAGGCGTCCATGAAATTCTGGATTTCCCGGGAGTAATAGTGACCGATTCAGGGACATTTCAGTCTTATATTTATGGTGATGTTGAAGTTGGAGTTTCTGAAATTGTAAAGTTTCAGAAAGATATAGGTGTAGATGTGGGTACTATGCTAGATATTTTCGGCCGCCCGGATATGTCTCGAAAGCAACTTGAATATGCCGTAGAAGAAACCGCAAATCGTGCCATTGAATCATTGGATGTCGCCGGAAATAACATGCTTCTAAATGGCCCAATACAAGGAGGATTACATGAAGACCTTCGTGCATTATCAGGTTCTTTGATGTCCTCCATAGAGGGGGAGCATCGAAATTTTACAATTCATCCAATTGGAGGAATTGTTCCACTCATGGAAAATCAGAGATATAAGGAATTATTCCAAATATTACTAGCTTCAAAATCAGAATTACCTCATAACCGTCCAATACATTTCTTTGGTTGCGGACATCCTTTACTATTTCCACTTTCAATCGCTTTAGGGGTAGATATTTTTGATAGTGCTGCCTATGTATTATTTGCAAGGGATGATAGATTAATGACTCCTAATGGAACTGTAAAATTGAAAGATATCTTCGAATGGCCAATTACTTCTCGAGCTCTTTTTGGTACAAGCCCAGAACAAGTTAGAAATATGGATAAGAACGATCGAACAATTCTACTATCTCGTCATAATTTAGAAATTACACAATCTGAATTATCTAGATGTAGGGAAGCAATAAGGGATGGAAAAATATGGCAATTAGCTGAACAAAGAAGTCATAGTTCGCCACAATTAAGAACAGCATTCCTGTGGGTTCTTGATCAATTAGCTGATCCAGATGAAGGGCCTGTTGGAGAATCAATTTTGGATATGATATCATCTACTAATCCTGTCAGAAAGGGTGGGGAATCAATAAGTCATGATTTAGAACTACGTCCTCATATATTGCATCTTCAAGCACTTTTGGCCACTAGATGGAAAGCCCCTGGGTCTTGGTGGGATGGCTCTACTTCAGATCCAAAAAGATTGTTAATCATTAAAAAAACTGCACCTCCTTGGAGGATAACCTCACTAGATAGTATTATAAATTCCCTAATTGAACTGCCTAACACTATTCCTCTAATAATGACTCCACTTGGAATAATCCCATTCTCTTTTGAGGATTTGTCTCCTTGGTGCCATCTTGATGGCTCAAATGAAATGTGGAATATAGACTACGATGATGATGAAATAATTGAATTCTTGCTAGATTTGGGATTGAAAGATATACCTTATATCACAATTTCTCCAGAATCAACATCGGAACTAAATCTCCCTAAGAATCAAGAAATTAGAAATTGGCTGGATAGATGTGCTGTAGTGGATAAATTAGCCTTATTATGCTCAATAAATCCCAACGATGGATGTAAATTTACAAACCATATGTCTAGTAGGAAGTCAACTACAGATAGGATGGTTAATGTTTACTCAGATGGAATTCATATTCTCTCTCCGCGTTTATCTGATGGCGGAATTTCTTTAACAATTGAAGGTGCTAAAATTCTTTCTTCGATGTATCCGCAAATTCCAACTTTTGACTCTGAAGTCGAATATTCGGATTTCCAAGGGATTCCAAAAATTTGCATTATTGATGATGCGGTACCATTTGTTGGCATTGGAAGAAATGTAATGCAGGGATATATAACTGGAGCTGATGATCATATAATTCCAGGTATGCCATGTTTAGTTGTAAATTCCAAAGGAGACCTCATAGCTCACGGTTTAGCTGTAACAACAGCATCAGAAATGCAGTACTTAAAAAAAGGCGTGGCAGTCAAAGTAAGAGATGGAGCATTAAAAAATAAAGAATGATTGTGCACAAGTCGGGGATTGTTTCAAAAGCCTAATTAAGAATAGAAATTTAAGAAATCGTATGCCGGTGTAAATAAAATGCTAGAAGATTCTAATAATAATTGGGTAATTGAGACTAAAAATCTCTCAAAAATGTATGGCCCTCATTTGGCTTTGGATGGTTTAAATCTTCAAATTCCTCGTGGAGCTGTTGGAGTTCTTGGGCCAAATGGAGCAGGTAAATCCACACTATTCAAATGTATACTGGGCCTTATTCAAATTACTTCCGGAAGTGGTAAGGTGTTAGGCTTTGATATACAAAAAGAAGGAGAAAAAATACGTTCAAAAATTGGCTATATGCCAGAATATGATGCATTAGACCCAGGACTATCTGCTATTGATCAGGTAAGATATGCTGGAGAAATATTGGGTATGAATACAGATGTTGCCACACAAAGGGCACACGAAGTATTGGAATATGTTGGTCTCAAGGACCAAAGATATAGGAAAATAGATACATTTAGTACGGGTATGAAACAAGCGACCAAACTCGCATGTGCTCTAATTCATGATCCTGAAATTTTGATCTGTGATGAGCCTACAAATGGTTTAGATAAGCGGGCTAGAAAATTTATGTTGGATACTCTTAGAAGAACTGCCGAAGAAGGCGAACGAACAGTTTTGTTAAGCAGTCATGTTATGGATGATGTTCAAGAAGTTTGTAGTAGTATATTGATGATATATAAGGGCAAAGTTGTCCTTCAGAAGAAAATAGATGAATTGGTTAACCAAGTAGAAAAAGAAATAGAAATTACGATTTGGGGCGGAGCTTCTATTATGGAAACCCAATTAATCGATAATGGATACAAAGTTAGAAGACTTGGTAGAATTCTTAGAGTGACATTAATGGATGATAATACTATCATTGGAATTTTAAAAATTGCTGCAGAGTGCAAAGTACAAGTAAGGCAACTTAAAGAGTATCAACCTGATTTAGAAGATATATTCCTTCTAATAATGGATAAATTAGGTGAAGAAATCAAAGGAACTTCTGACCTCATGACTCCTAAACATATTGGTGGTAACTAATTTGCCTGATGATATTGATATTGCAGGTACTAAAACTAGAATGGAGGTTGCATTTGGTTCTGGTGATGGAGATGAAGATATGACTGCAATCGTCGCAAAAAAAGAATCTAATTTAGGTGCTATCTTTGAACAATCTTACAAGCCATGGGATGGAGAATTGGGGCCACGCTGGATGCGAAATTACTCAATATTCCGCCACCATGTTTATGGCCTTTTTACAAGTAAAGGGCATAGGCATTATCATCCATTTGTACGCCTTACTATTCTAGTAATATTGTTGGCGTCTTTAACTCCAATACCTATGCTATTCTTATCTTCTTTATTGCCTGGTCAAGACGGAGATTTCTTATCAAAAATGTGGGGGATAAATAGGTTTAATTTATGGGGGCAAATTTTAGGATATTTTCCTAGGAATTTATGTATGTGGCCATTATTGACTGCATTGGTAGTTGGCGGAATGATTTCTGATGATCGAAGAAATGGCACAAGTGCGATTTATTTTTCTAGGCCAATAAATCGATTTGATTACACGGCTATGAAATTTATCAGCGTTGCAGTAATTTTAGGATTTGTAATTATATTCTCATATTTTGCATATTATACGTCTGCAATTGTATTCAGAGGAGAGGGATGGGCGTTTCTGATAGATACTCTGCCATTATTCCTCGGTGGCATGTTATCAGGTATTTTTTTAGTTCTTACTTATACATCAATAGGATTAGCACTATCGAGCATAAGCCAAAGTCGATTTTTTGCTGCAATAGGATTTCTTAGTATAATTTATGGTACAAAAATTGTCGCATTGCTGATAGATATGCAATTTGATACTTCAATACTTTATATTCTTAGTCCATATGATTGCTTAGCCCATATAGGGCAATTTCTACTGGGTATCGAATTAAACTATGAACACCCATTAGCATTTTCTATAATCTCATTGATAATTATGAATATTGTATCAATGAGTATTCTTGTATCACGTATTAGTTCTATGGAGGTTACTAGGGAATGAATGATATTAATCAAAAACCACCTTCTGTATTACTTGAGAATGTCTCTAAATGGTACGGTGAGGTAATAGGGATAAATGATATATCCCTGGCAATCGAAGGAGGTGTAACTGGAATTTTAGGGCCTAATGGGGCTGGAAAATCCACTCTTTTCAAATTATTGATGGGACGATTGAAACCAAGCCAAGGAACAGTCAGATTGTTTGGCATAGATCCTTGGAAAAGTACCTCTCCATATCGTCGTATAGGTTATGTAAGCGAATCAGAAAGGATGTATGATTGGATGACTTCTCTTGACTTTATCTCTACATTGGCAAGACTCCATGGAATGTCGAGGGATGAAGCAGTTGAGAGATCTAAACATGTTTTAGATTTTGTAGGATTGGAAGATGTCCACCATAAAGAAATAGGAAAATATAGTAAAGGAATGAGGCAAAGAGTAAAAATAGCGCATGCATTGGTCCATGACCCAGATTTAATAATTTTAGATGAACCCTTACATGGATGTGATCCAATTGCAAGAACAAGTATAATGAGCGTAGTCAGGGAATTAGGTTCACAGGGTAAAACAGTCCTAATTTCAAGCCACATATTGGAAGAAATTGAGAGAATAACTGAGCAAATAGTAATTTTACATAATGGTAAATTATTAGCAATAGGTAACTTACATGCAATTAGGGATTTACTAGATCAGCATCCCCATAGGATACTAATAAAGTGTGATTCTCCAAGGGAACTCGCTCAACTCTTTATAAGGGAAGATCCGGTATATGGGGTGCGATTTCCTGAAGATGGCCAATTAGAGATACAAACAAATAACTTATCTGCAGCCCATGATATCCTGCCTTCAACTATAGTTAAATCAGGTCAGAAAATAACTTCAATTGAAAACCCAGATGATAATTTAGATTCTTTAATTGGTTATTTATTGGGAGGAATTAATAATGGATGAAAAAGGTCTTTCTTTGAGTAAAACAGTGTGGTCCCAATTAGATCGTAAGGCTGGTGCCATAATTGAACTAACTATTAGGCAATTAAGAAATCGTATGTCAACCTGGGTAGTTCTTGGAGTTGGAATTCTTCTGATGGCTTTATTGCTTGCGTTTTATGTTGATTCTGTACGAGAAGGATTTGAATCTATTGATAATGATGGTGATTCTGTAGATATGGATGGCGATGGTTATCCACTAGGTCAAGAAATTAAATACGGGCATAGTGATTATAATTCTGATGAGTTTCCAGGATCAAGTGAATATGTGCGTGTTAGCAATATAGATTATGACGATCAAATTCGGCGTACTTCAGGAAATTTTACTTGGGAAGGCATTGGTAGATTTGATGCCATATGGAAAGATACTAAATATTCAGGTAGTAGTCAATGGGAAGGAATTATAGATTGGAATATTGCGAGTAATAATTCTTGCCCTTCAGGAGATGTCTACGTTGATTGGTCTCCAGAATATTGGGGTTATGCTTGTTATTATTCGGATGATGAATTCTTTGTATATGGAAAATTCAAAGCAAATGGGACTATCGATGTCCCATTAGATCGTAGTATTAATTGGGGCTATTATACTCAACCGTTCTTTATTGAACCTGACCTCCAATCAATGTACATAAATGAAGATGATATAGATTGGAATGGTAATTTACTTCAAAGTAGCCAAGGCTTTGATGATGATGGAGATTGTACTAGGGAAAACTGGAGTATAGATAATGCCGAATCAGCATTCTATTTCGATTATTCTGGTGATCAATTTGATGAAGATAAAAATAATAATGGAATCATTTGTGATGTGTTATGGGAAGTTGATGCAAATGGGGATGAGATATCAAGTATATCTCCTGATTCCAATGTTGATGAAGATCCAGATGATGAGAAATATATGGGAGAATCTAGTCACAGAACATTCATCATAGGAGTAGGTAAGATGGCATTCGTAATATTACTCGGATTATTTTTACCTCTATTTCTTGCACTTGGATTAATTAGAGATGAAACCGAAAATGGTACTTTACATTATTTGTTATCAAAACCAATTCATCGTGGAGAATTTATCGCATATAGGCTTCTTGGATATTTATCAGTTACTGGAAGTTATGTCATAATTTTGTCATTATTTGTCGGCATAATTACGGCATTATTGGGGCCGGGGGATGAAATTTTTCGTATATCTGATATTCCTGTTTGGTTGGGAATAGGATTTGCCACTTTCTTAGTTTTGGCCGCCTACGGGTCACTTTTCAATACTCTTGGATTAATTTCTCCGAAATATGGCGTTTACGTATCAATAGTGATAGGAGTTTGGGAATTTGTTATGGGCATATTGACCATCGCAAATCCTAATTGGACTCTTTCAGCAATTTCAATAAATCACTGGGCACTTCAGATAATAGATTCAATAGTATTACTAGCATGGCCGGAAACCCTTCAATTACAACAGATGTCTTCAGCATTTAATTTAGAAACGGGATTAGATATTTTCTGGAAACCACCAGTCCATACTCTTGGAACCTCAAATCCAATAGTTGCAATTATGGTTAGTATGTTCGTTTTAATCGTATTTACGATCATGATGTTAGTAGTTGGCCAATCTATATTTAAGAACCGAGAGATAATGTGAGGGTTTGAAATGACATCTGAAATGAAGAAATTCAAGGGTGATTTTACTTCGTTGTGGAGATTAGATGTCTTACCTCCTATTCCAAGATTATCATGGTGGTGGTGGTGGGTTATTGTATTCGTGCGAGATAAAGATAATCCTGGTCGATCTAAGCAATTAATGGTACTCTGGTCAACTAAAGAAACTCCTGCAATCAGGATGACTGGCCATTGGTGGCTACCAGGATCTAGGATGAATATCGATGAAGAAGGCGGACTAGTTTTCCCTGGCATGGTTTGTTCTTGGTGGTACGATGGTAAAACAATGTTTGAGCCACTTGTAATGAAGGAATGTAGGATGGCCGCAATTAATGATCAACATTCATTATGGCCTGGAGAAGGAGATGGTGAAGGCGCAGGCGCAGTAATCCCCCTTGTTCAAGAAGACTTGTCCTTTGGAATGAAGCCCGGAAATGATAAGTTTTGGTTAAACCTCGTTAGCGACAAAGAAGCTGTAAAAAAAGGTGCACCATCAAGATTTAGTGCCGAATTAACTCCTTGGAGCGGACCTCCTAGTACCTTGACATATAAAAATAATATTTTGGCTATGAATATGGGCTATGATATCTTAAGATTACAGGGGACAAAATGTAAACTTTCTGTGGATGGAGAAGAGATGGAAGGCACTGCTTATTTTCAGAAAGTTTCAGTACAAGCACCTACAATACCCTGGTTTTGGGGAATGCTTCACTTTGATGATGGTTCATATTTAGATTGGTTTATGCCACACGTCTCACTGTCTTCGACTTCCAAGGACTCTTCCCCCTGGAGGCTTAGAGATTTTTTCCGAACTCCCTCTAATGGGACAGGCATATTCCACGATGCTAAACGGGATAGAACAGAAGTTTTCGCCCGTTGCGAAGTTGAACTTTCGGAATCAGATTCAGAATTAAGAGATAATGATGGTAATTTATTGCCTAAATTTAGAATCCGCTTATGGAATGGCCGTACGCAAGTTTCTCTAGAAGTTAGGGCCGTAAGCAGGGCAAAATGGGTTTTTGATCAACCTACTAGGGCAGGTATGGTTAGTCATTTAACATATAATGAATATCCGCTAGAAGTTGAAAAAATAGCTATATTGGATGAGAATGGATTGCGATCCATAAAAGATTATTCTTGGATACATGGTAATGCAGAGCATTCATGGGGATTCTTACATTAATTGATTTAATTAAATATCAAGATAATATTCATCATTTAATTTATTTCTATAGATTTCTCCAAGTTCTTTATCATTGGATAAAACTTCTACAGTTTTGATATGCATTTTCTTAATCTCAGATTTAACTTCATCATCAAAATAATCTACATTCAATATTTTGTCAGCTATTTTTTCAAAATCAATTAATTCATTTCTGAATTTTTCTAATTTCAAAGGATGAAACATCTGTGGACGCTTTTTCTGCATGTAATCTAACCTACATTTCAAAGCCATAGCATTATTTTTATTCAATAATAGTGATTTTTTAATCGCTTCATTCATTGAATCATTTTTATTACCCCTCAGTCTATGAAAAATAGCCAATGCTGCATAAATATCTGATTGCATCTCTGTGGAATTACTTGCATCTTTAAGTTTTATATCCAATCCTTCGATATAGTCATCAGCTTGGCTAGCGTGAATTTCACCTGCAATTATTCTTTTCTCTAAATCTGGATTAATGATGTCCGTAAATCCATACTTATTTCCTCCTACTTCCAAAATATCTCTTTGTAAATCGACTGATATCCCTCCAGTTTGCATCTTTAATGCAGCGTCCACTTTTCTCTGAAGATCTTCTCTTTTCCTTTTTTCTTCTAACTCAATTTCTCTTTCTTTAATGGATTGCTTATCTTTTATCCTATCTATCTTTCCATCATGACTGATTTTTTTACCAATTTCAGAGATTTCTATTTTTTTAACTTCACTTTCAACAGCCATAATTTCTAAATCAATTTCAGCCTCTAATTCAACAGTATCTAACTCAATTTGCCTTTCCTTATCTGCGATTTGGGTTCTATGCTTACCTCGCTTTACTAACTCTTTTGCAATTCTAATCTGTTCCTTTTCAGTAAGTACTCCTTGTAACTTGGAATCTGCCTTTACGGCATCCATAGCATTTTGTCTAGTATCAATTTCCAACTTATCTAAATCGGTTTCAAGTGAACTCTTTCTTGATTCTATTTTTTCTTTATCAGTCATTTTGTATTTAACTTCGATATTTTTCAAATGAAATCCATATGTAGCTAATAATTCTCCCATATGATTCTTTGACTGAACTTCTATTTGATTTCTAATTTTTCTAAAATTATCATTATTTAGGCCCTTAAAAATTGTTTTGAGCTCACTATCAAGAATTTCCTTTACAAATATTTTCATAAATATCGAGTTTATTTGATTTAACTCCTTATATTCTGTAAACAACTTTTCTACTAATTTTACAGCCCCCATGTCTCTCGAACCCGTAGTTCCATCAGTATGTTTATCTCCAATCGATATCATTAACCTAAATTCCCCAATTAAGATTGGAGAAGTAGCAGAAGAAAGATATCTAAATGGTATTTTTAAATTTATAGAAGAATTTCTATAAAATATGATACTTTGATACTGATCTCTGAACTTAGATTTACTCAGGTCTAATTGTTTGTTTTTTGGCCAAAATTCAGTTTTTGAAGAAAAAAGAATTGTATTCTCCATATTGAAGTCTATTTTAATTTTAGATTGAAGTTTTTTTGGTAAATCATTCATTTGGTAATGACTCGCCATTGGTTCACTGCCAAGTTTCCAATCTACTGGGCGCGCGGAGAAAACCATGTCCTGCCATAAGCATCATTATATTTTAATTCTTCAAAATTAAAGATTTACTACTAATGCACTACAATTGTCAGTACTGCCTCTAATTATTGCTTCTTTTACTATCATGTCGACATAATTCTGACTATTGCAATCTACATTTGGTGTCCAAAAACCTTCTTTTTTATGTAATGGATCCCAAACTCCATCACAACATATTAGATAAAAATAATTAGAATCAATTTCCAATGTCTTTATTTCTGCTAATGATTTATTTTCATCTCCAATATTTCTCGTCAAACTATTATTGCCGGGAGTTTCTGAAATTTCATGAATTTCTATATATTTCGCCCTTAACATATCTCCAGTTACAGAGTGATCAGACGTCAATAATTCAGCATTATTTCCTTTGACCTTGTAGCATCTGGAATCTCCGATGTGGATAAGATCTAAAGATACTGGAATTTTTTTATCATATGTGGTTACCAATGCTGTAAGTGTAGTTCCAGATTCGCCAAATTTCCCTGTAATCGAGGCAACTTTATTATGGCATATATCAATTAATTTTTTGTAACGAGAATGCCTATATTTTTCTGAAACCCATCGATCACTATATTTTTTACGAATCATTTGAATTCCTTTAATAAAAGCCTTTGCTGCTTCCTTTGATGCTAATTCCCCATTCTTGGTTCCTCCCATTCCATCGCATAATATTGCAATTTGAACATCTTTAATCGCAATGCAATGAACATAGTCTTCATCTTTCTCTCTCTTGCCAGTAAGTGATGCGCCAAACATGCCTGATGTGCCTTGAATGATTACTCTGATCTCATCCTCAGTCACTTTTTCTCACCTAAATTTTCTAATAATAATCTAAACTCAAATACGGATTGAATTCTTCTATCATGCCTTTGAGCACTTTCAAATATGGCTGATGCGATCCATTCTGGATGTCCCTTATCAGTAATTCTTTCTGTTATCTCAGATATTTCAAGTGCATGGATTTTTGATTGTGACGTATCTATATTTATCATTTAAATCACCACTATTTATTTGCCTTTAATATTGAAATAACGCTTGATAATAAGAATGCGCCTTCTAATGTGACTAACCTAACTCCAATTTCTCTTAGTATGCCAGAAGATAAGTCTTCACCTGTCAATAAAAGATTTGCAATAAGTCCCAAAGTAAGTGTAGTGGTCAGTAAACCAAATCTATTCATAAGTTCTTCAGATGATGACTTAGCACTTTTTATTTCCACATCAGTAAGAGAAGATCTGATATTATCAAATCGTTTCAATAAAGATTCTCCTCCAAAACTTATCTTAGCTAATCTCAATTTATGCATATACTCTAATATTATGAATACTGTCAGTAGAGTTTGTGAAATCATAACTGGATAATATACCCATCCAAGATCTACAAAATCAACCTTATGTATTATCCAAACTGACCAAATCCATCCAAGAATTATCCATTCAAAACCTCTGGAACGCAATCTAACTTTGGATGCAAGTTCCCCCTCACCTTTTAGTAAATAACTGAGAGAAAGCAATACTGCAAGAAGTAATGAAATCACCCCTCCAATAATCATCCAAGCAATATTCAACTCACCCTCAATATAACTTTGCCCAAGGAAATATGTGGTTATGAAGAGAGTTATTATTGATAATAAATTAGTTGTAGAAAGTAATACTTGCATCGGATCTTCTGCCCCTCCAAGGGTCGGAAAACTATGTATTAACTCAGACTTACTCTCTACAGGCTCATCCTTTCTTTGTTTCCAAGAAGGAGCATTAATTCTTTTTGGAGGGCGTTTAATAAATCCTGTAGCCCATTCTCTCATAGATTCTGGAGTTAGTGCTGGCAAATCTTTGTTTGTCAGTGGACTTCCATGAGGGGTCAATAACCACCTCGTCCGCAAGTGAATAACTTCGTTGGATGCATCTGGAGAAAATAACTCGAACTCACCAGGTCCAAGGCTAGGAAGATTAGCAGTAATTGCTTTGGGATCAGGCGCATTACTGATCATTTGGTCAATTTTTGAAATTTCCTGATCTTGAGTAAATCTTCCAAGGAACATTGTACTTGCTTGCCCTAGTGTCCTATAATCCAAGTCACCAGGGCTTTGACTAGCAATAATACAACCTATTCCATATTTTCTTCCTTGTTTTAACATTAATCTCAATCCATCTTTAGCTGCAGGATTGCGGGGATCAGGTGGCATAAATGGCCCCGCCTCATCAAGGAATAATATGCACTGAAGTTTATCTCCAGAGGGATTTTCCAACATCCAATCATATAATTTCCGACATAACTGCTGAATAAATGCCTGCTTCATTGCTTCATTTGGTAATGTATTGAGATAAAGCACGTTTACAGGAGTCTTACCTGCAATTCTTTCTTTCATCATAACATCAATATTAAGCGGTGTTCCTAAACTGTATAATAGAGCATCAGATCCACTGTTATTTGCTTCTGCATTTCTTCCTAATTCTTTTAATGCAGAGGCAGAAATTATTCCTTCTACTTCTTTTGGATCAACCTTTCGAATACTTTCTGCAAGCTCACCAAAGTCATAGGGAGCCTCTCCCTTTTCCGCTAAACTAGTCATATGATTGTAAAGAAAAGCCTTCACTTGACTACCCTTTGGTTTTGAAACATCACTTCCTAATAGGTTCGTTAGTCCAATTGCCAATCGATCCCAAGCAGCAATTAACTCTGAATCTTTACTAGTATTAGGGGGCTCAAATGGATCTAGGCATATT
Source organism: Euryarchaeota archaeon UBA557 (assembly GCA_002503285.1). GTDB lineage: Archaea > Thermoplasmatota > Poseidoniia > Poseidoniales > Thalassarchaeaceae > MGIIb-O3. The sequence continues at coordinate 87,435 of DARI01000002.1, read as the reverse complement.
GGTAAACCATCCTCAGTAAGGGGCGTCCAAACCCTAACATCAGTTTTATCAGACCATGTATTCTGACGCTCTGGAACTGATTTTTCATCATTCAGAGGATCCATTCCCAATCTTGCCAAATCTCCTTGAATATCTATTATGATGGAAGGAATTCCTGCCAAAGCACATTCTTCTAAGATTACTTTTGCCATTACAGTTTTTCCGGAACCACTAGATCCGAGTATTCCGACATGCCTTAGGAGGTTATTAATTTCAAAGCCATCTATGTATTCTTTTGAACCATCACTGGAAAGAACTCTATTCTCCCCTAAGTTCATCGTCGGCATTATCTGTTGTATGAATATTTTGATTTAACTGTTCCATCGATTTATTGACTTTCGTATAAATTTAAGATAGTTTTAACCCAAATGTTCAGTAAGCATCACCTATACGGGGGATTGAGTTAGATGACAGAATACATTCAAGATTTTAAATCAAAAATTGATGAAACATCTGTAAGAAAAGATTTTCCAGAGATAACAGATACTGAAATTCCTGTCTGGCAAGGCAACCCTTCATTCCTCTCGATGGCTGATAAATATATTTTAGCACTACTAGTCTTTGGATTACATATTTTATTTTTCATTGCAGAACAATTTGATTCTCCCGAAGGAGATGGCCAACTTAATGCAATAGTTAGTTTAATGAGGGCTATAATTGATATTTCTGGAACTATGGGGTTTGTTCTTGCAGTCTTTTTCCTCGCAAAAATAAATCATTATGCAAATTTCTCTACTTCTGGTAGGTGGACAACAACTTGGTTAATCATAACTGGATTAATTCCATTTACATGGTATGCAATGGATGTTGCTTCAATGATTGGTGGTTTTGTTGGTTCTGAATTTGATAATCCATTACCAGTCTGGAATAATCTATGGTTCCTACCTTTAGGAATCATTTCTAGTACTATGATGATAATTCTGACTTTTATATATCAACATGCATTCCAATACGCGATAACCGATCGTAGAATTCATATCCGTAAAAGCTTTTTAATTGTAAATTCAAGCGTTCATGGGATTGCTTTTGATAAAGTAGAGAATTTGAAAGCTAATCCTCCAATACTTGGACGAATATTTGGTTTTGGTAATGTGCATATCCTAACTGCATCAGGACTTGGTCTTCAACAAGACTCCTTTGGCTCAAGTGTAGGTGCTGGCCAAGAATTAACTAATGGGGCCCCAGGTATTGTGAAAAAAATATTTTCATTAATGTTTGGATGGGTTACTAAACAACGTCAAAGGACTGCAGTAGCACAGGATCCTGCTGATTGCCTTTATGGAGTTAGAAATCCAATGAAAATTTACAGATTAATTAATGAACTCATGGATGTTAACACCACTCTTGCACAAAATAATAGTGATTCAGAATAATCATAAAAAGCGTATCGTTCATAACCTAATGTCTTCTGACATAGGGACAAGGGGTATCCAAATGACCGAAGAAGACATATTAACGCAAGCAGCACAATGCATAACACAAGGCAATTTTATGGCCGCTATGGAGATTTTTGAATCTTATATAGCTGCAAATTCCAATGATCCTTCCGGATATCACGGATGGGCAGAAGCAGCAATGTTTGAAATCCAAGAAAATGGTAACATGGATGATAAAGGAAATGATAGAATCAATGAAGGTAAGATCCAATCATACCTTAGAAAAGCAGCTGGACTTGATTCAGATAATGCAGAATATTTGGCCTCCTATGCAAATGCACTCATTGAATTCGACAGAGTTCCAATGGCAATAAGGGAATTTCAAAAATTAAGGGCACTGGGTGAAAAATCTGATGATGTAGATGTTTCATTCCATCTTTATGAAGCCGCTAGGATGTTAATCGATTCTATCAATCTAAAGACAAATTTCGATCGTAGCGAACAATTCGCTAGGCAATATACTCCCATTGCAATTGAATTTGCTATTCTAGGACTAGGATTCACTTCAATTGAAGAAGCAATGGAATACATCGCAACTGAGGAATAAGGGGGAGACATTTTTGTCCAGCGGCCGCGTTATGGTCGCATTCGGATATCATGGAGATTCATTTCATGGTTCTCAAATTCAACCAGATATCAGGACTGTCGAAGGCTCCCTACAAAAAGCACTCAAAAGATTGACTTGGTGGTCAGAAGGTTGTTTAGAAATTTGTAGCCGTACTGATGCAGGCGTTAGCGTAAGGATGAATTTAGCCTGCATTACCCTACCAAGTTCGGTTGCCGAAAAAGTAAGTCATAAATCTATGGTAAGGGCAATTAATGATCAATTACCTGTTGGCATGGTAATATGGCATATGCATAATGTACCTAAATTAACTAGAAGTAGAAAAGCAAACTCTAGGCATTATATTTATCGTTTAGGAACTGTAGAAGAATGGCCGTTAAATCCAGATTTAGAATTAATGAAGTCTGCATGTTCAATAATTGAAGGGAGAAATAATTTTACAAACTTGTGTAAATTAGAGGGCGACCTCAATCCCGATAGAGTCATTGATGAATGTTCGCCTTGGATTGATTCAAATGGAAAAATAATCGGAATTTCTGTAAAAGCAAGGGCTTTTTTGTGGAACCAGGTTAGAAGAATAGCATCTGCAATAGCAGGTGTGGTTTCCGGTCGTGTATCTTTGGATGAATTGCAATCCGCACTCTCCAATCCTCATATTCCTGTAGACTTGGGTAGGGCTAATTCTGATGGATTGATATTATGGGCTATTTCACATGATGAAATTGATGACTTAGTTGCATCAGATTTCCCAGAAAATATGTATTTCACCCCTAGGCCGGAAGATCATAGGGAGTATTTCCGATGGTTATCTTTACTAAAATATGAGACTGCGGCATTTTTAGAGAGGCAATGGTTAGTCAGAATTAAATTAGATTAATATGAATCTCATCTCCATCTTTACAAGGAAGACTTTCTCTTAAAAAAGAGGTCGATATTATTTCAGCCGTTTTTACATGCCTTGTTAAATCTGGAATTAAAATTGCACAATCAATCCATTTTACCGTATCTCTAGAAATTTTGGCACGAAATGCTGTGGCACCTCCAAATGACTTACCATCTCTTTCAAAACCATTTATTCTATGGGATTCAGGACCGTTTTTTGATTCACCTTCATCTAATCCAGAAATTATCCTTAATGTCTTATAATCCAATGTACTATCTTGAAAAAGATCAATATTCAAAGTCCCTGGCCATGCGCTATTTTCTAACACTGATTTAAATTGATTTTGATAATGTTGCTGAGCCATAAAAATATGGGCTCTACCAAGCCCACTAGAAACCTCGCCCCGTAGCTTCATGGGCATCTCAGAGAAATCTCCCTCATAAGGTTCGGCATTATTATTCATAATGAGAACACTTGTCTTTCCGTTAGCACTTTCCATCCTAACGCTTCTATGATCGATGTTTCTTTTGAAGATGTGTTTAATGCTGGGTTAGTATGATTTAAGTGAAAGAAAAATATTTCTACATCATTTTTAACCCGTTTTCCTAATCTATTCAAAGTTTCAACAATCGTCGGATGAGGTATTTCCGTCATATCTCTGCCACCAAGTTCATTTTTATCCCAAAATGTACCGTCGATCAATGCATAATCAATTTTTAATTTTAGAAACCATTCTCTTATTGTATTGCATTCATGCATTTCTAGTGTTTCTATCCAATTATCATGATCGGGTAAAAATAGTAGCGAACGATATTTTCCCCTAATTATAATCGCATGAGTATCTGAATAGTCATCCCTATGAGGCACCTTTATGAATTCTAATTTAAATCCGCACCCGATTGAAGGATAAAATAAATCGTTCGAATCAATCTCTAAAGAATCAAAAGGTGATAATAATTCTCTTTTCTCCAAATTTTTAATTGAAGATTTACTGGCATAAAATGGCATTCCTCTGACGCCCATAACCTCCTTACCAAATTGTCCCAATCCATCAATATGGCCAAAATGGACATGTGTTATGCTAATCGTATCAGGAATTCTTATCTCTTTACTATCCATTTTATTCGACCAGAGATTTAGCTGTTCAGCAATATTTCTTCCAACTTCGATAAGATGTAGACTATCATCGATACCCCTTACTCCGCAAGATACTGCACTTTTCCGCAATTTATGATTGATATGCGCAGAAATACAATTTTCACATGAGCATCCAGTTTGAGGAACTCCTCCATCTTGTGCAATTCCAAGAATTGTCACCTCTATAAATCCACTTTTCATAAAATAGGGAAAGGCTATCGTAAATTAAATTCATTCATTATTTTGTAAGAATTCTTCCGATGGAGCAAAAAACAGTAACCATGTTTGGACATCATGGTAGCGGACATGTCGTGGATGCGCGAAAGGTATGAGCAACTTCAATCACAGGGCCTTAATTGGAATCCTCCAACGTTAGAATCTGCTAGTGAATCAAGATGTATGATGGACGGAAAAGAAATAATTATGCTATCATCAAACAATTATCTTAACTTGACAACACATCCTAAAGTTGTACAAGCCTCAATAGATGCAACAAAAAAATATGGCGCAGGATCTGGTTCAGTGAGGGCCATAGCAGGCACCTTAGATCTGCACTTAGAAGCTGAAAAAATATGTGCAGAATTTAAAGAAGTCGAGGCAGCGTTAATTTATTCTGCAGGTTATACGGCTAATGTCGGCCTCATTCCTACACTTGTCAAAGGATCTGATGATGTCATAATATCTGATGAATTAAATCATGGCTCGATTATCGACGGAGTAAGATTGACTAAAGCATCTAGGGCAGTTTATTCTCACAATGACATGGGCGCACTTGAAAATGTTCTAAATAATCATAAGGATTCAGATAGAAAATTGATAATAACAGATGGAGTTTTCAGTATGGATGGAGATATCGCACCTCTTGATGAAATAACTAACTTAGCAGAAGAACATGATGCTATGATATTCGTTGATGATTGTCACGGCGAAGGCGTTCTTGGAGAAGGGAGAGGAATCGTCTCTCATTTTGGACTTCAAGGTAGAGTGAATTTTGAAGTTGGCTCATACTCCAAAGCTTTAGGAGTCCAAGGCGGAATTCTAGCAGGAAGTGAAGATGTTCGTAATCATGCTCTGAATCATAGCAGATCATGGTTACTCTCAGGAAGTCAACCCCCTGGAGTAGCAGCTGCACAAAAAGCATCCATTGAAGTATTAATGTCTGAACCAGAGCATGTTGAAAAACTTTGGAAAAATACAAATTATTTCCGTAAAGAATTAATCTCACTAGGTTTTGATACAGGAGTAAGCACGACCCCCATTATTCCTGTTATGTGTGGTGAAAGTATTACTGCTCAGAATCTATCTAAAGAATTACGTAAAGAAGGAGTCATGGTTGGTGCTATTGTTTTCCCAATGGTTGCTGCCAATAAAGCTAGGGTCAGAACTCAAATGTCTTCAGGTATTTCTCGTAATGATCTCGACTTGGTATTGTCTGCTTTTGAAAAATGCGGGAAGAAAATAGGGTTAATTTAATTTATTTTTCTATATATTTTATGTAATTACTATCGGAGATATTATCACCCTACCTCTTTCAGAGATGAATCTGAGATTACATGGCCGATGAAGAAGACTTATTCACAATTACAACAAATCATCTTGATTCAGGCATGAGGGGCATACCTGTTGGGACTTGCCAAACTTCTTACGTAGATCCTTTAGAAGGAGTGCATTATGTCGGATATCCAGTTGGAGATTTAGCAAATTTAGAAGAAGAAGATGTCATATATTTACTTCTTAACAAGCATTTACCTAATCCTGAGGAATCTGCAGCATTCCGTGCAGAACTTACTCATAGGGCTGAAGAAATCCCCACTGGAGCTCTTAGGGTATTGGAATCTTTAACTCCAGGGAGTGGGCACCCAATGGATTGGCTTTCTATTGGAATTATGGCTCTTGGAGCAGCGGATACTACTGGGGATGTAAGAATAGATTCTATGAATCTTATAGCTAGAATGCCAGAACTCATGGCAAGAATATTTCTATTAAGAGGAGGTAAGAAAGAAGAACTTAAGCCACGAAAACCAGAACTTGGTTTAGTAGAAAACTTCGTTCATATGCTAGGTGTTGATGGTAAAGAAGCAGAAAAGATGACACGAGTCCTAAAATTCTTCTTTATATTACACATGGACCATGGTGGAGGAAATTTATCCACCTTTTCAGGAAAAGCAGTTGCATCGGGCAGGGCGTCGGTATATGCTTCACTTGCAAGTGCAATGAATGCTTTATCAGGGCCACTTCATGGAAGGGCCAACCAATCTTGTCTGGAATTCGTACAACGAATTGGAACATCGGATCACAAAGAAATTGAAGATTTCGTACGTGCAGAGTTAGCAGCCCGTAGGCCGATTTACGGATTTGGGCATGGAGTATTGAGGGCAGAAGATCCACGAGCAAGATTACTGATTGAATTGGGATCTGAAATTTGCCCCGATGATTCTAACTTTAAAATTGCTAAGTCACTAAGAGAAGTAGTCCCTAATATATTAAAAGAAATACCAAAAATTAGTAATCCGTATCCTAATGTAGATTTAGCAAGCGGTAGCTTATTGCATTCTGTCGGATTTAGAAAGCCAGATTACTATACTACATTTTTTGGTTGGGCAAGGGTAGCTGGAATATCTGCTCAAATAATGGATGAAAGAAATGCTAGAGGTGGCCGTGGTACGCCAATTTATCGGCCAAAATATATTGCTAAAAACCAACTAGAAAGAAGAATTTAATTTTATGCACTATGGGTTTTTCCTGCCCCTCTATGTCCAATTAGTCTAGAAACTTCCCAGGGTAAACTACTTTCAGTAGTTTCTTCTAGTAATGCATCCAAATTTCTCTCCCAAGACCATTTACTTCTCCAAATTTTAATAAATGATTCTCTCTCTTCATTTGACATTTCGTGCCAAGGTGTTACTTCACTCTTATATCTAGAAAGAACATTAGCATGTTGGTCCTTTGGAATATTGTCTAAGTCTGCTCTTTGTTCATCAGTTATTGGTTTAGTAGCAGGCGTTGTCCATCGAATATCTCCTCCTTTTAAAGTAATAGAATTAGGAGATAAATCATCAGTTATCCCAGTTAATCCTGCATCTAAAAGTAATCTTTCTACATCATTTCCACAGGGCCATACGTATACTGGATAGCCTCTCCTATGCTTGTTTAATCTATCTAATTTTGAACCCTTAAGGCCAACTGATAATCCTAAGTTTATCCTACTTTCTATTCCTTTAAGGTATTGTAAAGTACAAGGTAACATGGGAGATCCCTCTCTGCGTTGTTTATTCAACAATCTAGGTAATGAACTCATCAGAAAAGAAGGTGCAGCCGCTATCCTTTGAGTATTCCAATTACCCCATTGACGGATATAAGGCCTCAATCTACTAAATTCTAAATTACTACTAATCTGTTTGGAAGCAGGGATTAGTTTTGGTTCGAATGAATATACGACATTACTAGTTTTACTTAATTTAAATGGTTCTAAATGTTCCTCCAAATTTTCAATCATATTTATCATATGTTCTGTTCTTTTCTTTCCTCCTATCCACCCTCCTGCTTTTCCACTTGATGGGTGTGGAGGTTTCAATTCAATGCAAGCGAATGCTCCTTCTTCAGTAATTCTTCTTATGAAATTTGAATTTGCCAATAAGTCATCTAATGGTTCTATATATTCAGGTAATTCATCTAGATTCATGCATTCGGGATAATCTCCATATTCAGTCTTTGAATCATGATGGAGGATTAGCCGATCATCTTTTGTCAATCTTAAATCAAATTCTACTCCATCACTAATCTGTATGCCGTGAGATAATGCTTGTATGGTATTTTCTCTAGGCTGTAACCATTCCCGTCCTCCTAACATGTTTCAACGCATGTTGTCTTTACACATAACTTTCATCATTATGCGGTTAAATACGCCCCAATACTAAAACCCTAGTAAGCAGACCGAGCGATAGGTATTGACATGTCAGAGACGATTCAACTAGACCGAAAATCAAATCCTCAAGAAGTAAAAGGTTACGCAGCGTATGACTGGGCGAAATCCGCATTCGAAACATCAGTAACTGTAGCAGTTTTACCTGCTTGGTATGCATATCTTTTCCTCAAAGCGAATGGTTTGACTACTTCCATTGGTTCAATTGAGATGCAAGGTGATGCAGTTTGGTCCTTTGCAGTTGCTTTTGGAACTTTATTCGTAGCAATTATAAGTCCTTCTTTGGGAGTAATTGCAGATAGAAGAAGAATTAAGATGTGGTGGTTAAGAATTCTTACATATGTTGGGGCAGGATCTACTTTCCTTCTGGCATTTGCACCATTAATGCCTGTAGATACTCAATGGATTTGGCTAATGGTTTTCTTTATGCTTGCAAATGTAGGATTAAATGGTGCAGGAGTGTTCTATAATGCTCTTCTTCCACATATGGGTTCCGATGATGAAATGGATCGAATTTCAAATCTAGCTTTCTCAGCCGGTTATCTCGGTGGAGGAATATTACTTCTTGTTCACCTCATAATGGTCTTATCTTTGACAGGAGATTGGGTAATTCCATTCGTCATGGCATCTTCTGGAATATGGTGGTATGGATTTGCTTTATTGACATTTAAATGGGTCCCTGAACCGCCTATTGAGAATGAAATGCCTTCTCTTGGTTTTATAGAATCTGCAAAATTAGCTGTTTCCGAAATAAGAAAAACTCTTGGAGAAGTGGATAAATTTAGAACCCTCTTCATTTATATGGTGGCATACTTTTTCTTTATTGATGGAATAAATAGCGTAACTGCATTGGGCGGAGTTTTTGGCTCAACAGTTCTGGGCATTACAACTGTCGATTTGATAGTAACGATATTGGCAATTCAATTTGTAGCATGGCCATCTGCACTTATGTTTACTCGGCTAGCAAATAAAATAGGAACTAAATCTGCACTAAATATTTCTCTGGTCGGATGGGTTGTACTATGTTTTGCAGCCCTTTCTTTCGCTCCACTTGAATATGCTAATCATGAGGATTATCAAGTACAGATAGAAGAGGTCGACGGAGAATGGTTCTATACTCCACATGCTAACTTAGAAGAGACTCCTATTGCGTTAGTAGAAGGCGGAGATGAACAGCTATGGGCCGAATCTACGTTACTTTCCCTTGGCATAGTGCAGCAGGATACAGATATTTATGATGCCCAAATTTTCCAATGGGCAGGTTTTGATGATGATGGTGTTCCAATCACTATCAACATGGGCACTCTTGATTTGGAAACTCAGACATATTTATTAAATTCATTTGAAGAAACAAGGTTTTCAATTAGTGCCAAAGCCGGAATTTTAGAATCAAATATGGTCGGAATAGATCACCCAACAAGCCTTGGTGATGGCGTTATAGATGTTATTCCGGATACTGTAAGAACTTTAGTTTGGGGCCCATTAGGAATTTCTGTAGGTATACAATTTTTACTATTGGGTTGTGCAATGGGTACACTTCTGGGCGGATCTCAAGGATTAGCAAGAAGTATGTTTGGACAAATGGTGCCTGAAACAAGAAGTGCAGAATTCTTTGGATTCTTTGGATTCTTTGGTAAAGTTGCAGCATTCATTGGACCATTATTGTATGGATTTATGACCGTAATGTATGATAGTCGAATGGGAATATTGTCAATCGCCATACTAATCTTAATTGGTGCATTGATGATGAGGATGGTTGATCTCGAACAGGGCAGGGAAGATGCAAAAGCCGAAGATGCTCGTAATCGAGGTATAGCTTAAATATCATTTTTCAAAATGATTTTATCTACTATTAGAGTTAATTCAAGTAGGATTAATATTGGGCCACCGACTAAAAATAATGATAACGGGTCTGGAGGAGATACTAATGCTCCAAATAATAAAGATATAAACCATAAAAATCTTCTATTTTCAATTACATTATCCCGGCTAACAATTCCACTTCTTAGGAAAAGAATGACAATTAGAGGTATCTGAAAACCGACAATAGATGAAAAATATAGTCCTGAAATAAATCCAATCCAAGATTTTAACCTCCAAGTCGATACAAGTCCGGAAGTAGTCGCATCCTTGGCCAGGTAATCTAATAGCATAGGAATTAGAATTTCATGAGAATAAACTATCCCTAAGAGTCCTAAAAATATTGAAAATATAATTGAATATGATATTGTATCGAGATTATATTTCTTAGTACTTCCAATATTTCTTTTGGCTTCGTCAATTATGTCTTTGCCATTCCAAGCCATATCTAGAATAAATACAATCAAAAGAAGCAAGGAACCTATTTTTACTGACATACTAAGCTTTAGTAAAATTACTTCCATTGGCTGTAATATGATTATTTCAACTTCATCTGGTTTAAATCCATCAGATTCAAGAAACCAGTTTATTATTTCTTCACTTAGAGGGTATCCAAATATGAATCCCAAAGTAAAGATTCCAATAAATATATATATTCTATTTCTAATGTGATTAAGAAAACCTCTTAATTCCGCACGTGGAATTAAATCAACGGTTTCAATTTTCATGATTATCACTTTCTATATTTTATTATCTTCTTGTTATAACTGATAGAAGATCTCCGTCTTTAAGCGTATGATCAAGTCCAACTCTCTGCCAATCAAATTTAGCACTAGGTCCAAGTACTCTTGCATATCTAAACTTTCTAACAAAGTCCCGATGTAATTTTATACATACTTCTCTAACTGTACATGTGTCCTTAACTATCAATGGCTCAACTAAATCAGCTTCTTGGCCCTGTGGTTTTAGATAGATCGACATAAAATGTAAATTATTATAGATGAAATCTTTCATCGCATCTATTCCTTGGCCAGTTTTTGCAGAGACTTCTAGCACTGGCCATCCTTCGGGCAAACTATCTTTAGCCCTTTTTATATCCTTTTCTGATGCTAAATCAACCTTGTTTAATACGACCACTGCTCTGCTGTAAACTCTATTTCCAGCCAATGTGTCTACTATGTTATCATCTGTCACATTCGTCCTTAATGTTACCGTGGCGGATACTATTCCAAAACTCCTAACTATGTCTTGAATTTCAACATCAGTTAAATTAGTCTGTTTGACAGTTGATCTAACAACTATTCCTCCTCTATTAGTTCTAGTTATGAATACCTGAGGAGTGTTCTGATTCAATCTCAAACCTCCTCTCCAAAGTTCATAATCGAGAATATCGAAATGTGAATCTTGAAAAGGATCAACGACATATAGAACCATGTCTGAACCTCTTATGACATTAAGAATCTCTCTGCCCCTTCCTTTTCCATCAGAAGCTCCTTTTATTAATCCCGGTAAATCTAAGATTTGTATTTTTGCACCTTTATGCTCCATTAATCCTGGAATGCATGTTAATGTCGTGAATGCAAAATTACCAATATCTGACTCAACTTCGGTAAGTTGCGATATTAAACTAGATTTACCTACACTGGGGAATCCAACTAATGCAACCGATGCGTCACCTGATTTTTTAACTTCGAAACCAGGGCCACCTCCACTTGCCTTTGAGTGGGCCTGAGCCTTCTCTTTACGCTCTCTAAGTGCAGCAATTTTTGCTTTTAATTTACCAAGATGGCCTTGAGTGGCTTTATTCGATTTCGTTTTTGTAATTTCATCCTCTAGGGATTTGATTTGCTCCTCAATAGTTGCCAAATCTTTCATCTCCCTGAATTAAAAGCCCATTCCATTCTACCGGTTTTATTCTCAACGCTTAGCCTTAGGTTATTGAATCCGGTGGCCTCTTATGCTCATATCGTAGTAAGCAAGACTTATTTTACTTACACGGAGGCGTTGAGGATATGGTAGAAGTAATTTTGTACATCGTCGATCGCCATTATCTTTCTTCTTTACTAAATACTCCTATTTCTCAACTGATAGTTACGCTAAACAATGGTGAATTAAGAAAAAATAGACCTTCAGCATATAGCGATTTTCATAGAGATTTTGACGTGGATTTAGAGGGAGAATTATTGGAACTATTTGATAGAAATTTAGAATTATTTGACGCTGATAAAAATATCTTAAATCAGCACTCAGAACTAAATAATGATATTTATTTAATATTGGCAAAGTGGTCTTCAACAGCACAATGGAGTTGCTGGGATGCCCGTTTATTCCTCTATGTTGAGCCATATATTGATTCTCCAATTACTGGAGTTTCAGATTTTTTAAGGCCGAGTATATGGGATCAATTTCAAGATTCAGTGTCCAAATTGGATCAAAAAACGTTTACTGAATCAGTTATTCTTGATTGGATGAATAGGAGGGAAAAATTAGATGAAACAATGGAACCGTCTGAGGACCCAATGATTTTACCAACTATGAATTCTCACAACAACTTGAGTAAATCTTTATTTAATTTTATTAAATATTCTAAAAATCATGACTTTGATTTATTATTAGGCAGGGAATATCTAGATTCGGAATTATGGTATGTAGGGCACAAATCATTACAGGAATTACAGGAGGGAAGCATTTGAAGGAATTACCGATGTTACCAAAACCACCAGATTTAGTAGTAAATGGAGGAGTAGTAGTGTTGGGAAGATTCCAGCCATTTCATAATGGGCATATCGATTTAATCCTCAAAGCGGAATCATGGCGCTTGCAAAACTCTTCAAAATCAAAACTAATATTGGCTATCGGTTCTTCAAATAGGCCTGAATCTATGGATAATCCTTGGTCATATGAGGAAAGAAAAGAAATGATAAAATCATGGATTGATCGTCAAGATGGTTTCAATGAAACAATAATCGTTGCAATTCCGGATATTGAAGATCCGCCTAAATGGGTATCACATGCAGAAAAATATCATGGAAAAGGTGGAATATTTTTTACAAGTGATGCTTACTCTGCTGATTTATATCAAAAGTCTAATTGGAAAGTCATTATATCTCCACTAAAAGATAGGGAAAAATATCAGGGCTGGAGAGTTAGAGCAACTGCTCATATGTTGTCAACAATTAGTGATGATGAAGCAATCCGTACCGTACTTACTCCGTCAATGTCAGTAGATGTCATAAATTATTTATTAGAAAATGATGGATTTAGGAGACTAGCATTCCTTGGACAAGGTGGCGAGCCAGTAGGCTAATTTTCAAATTACTACCATATCATTGCATTTGCACCCCATGCAAGGCCTCCTCCAAATGCAACAGTAACTACCAAATCTCCAGATTTTATTTTTCCTTCAGAAACTGCTTCAGATAATGCAATCGGGACGCTCGCACCTGCAGTATTTCCATATTTTTGTAAATTAATAAAAGTTTTTTGCATTGGTAAATTTAATTTTTTCATCCCTTCTTTTATAATATTGAGATTGGCTTGATGTGATATTATCATATCTACCTCGGATAAATCTCTATTCACTCTTTTTAGTACGTTAATCACAGCTTCTGGCATTGCATCTATTGCAAAATCCCAAACTGCCCTCCCATTCATTTGAAAATATTGGTCACCTTCTACAAATCTATCTGAGGATAATGATTTACGAACTCCTCCTGCTGGAATTTCTATTACATTCGCACCACTTCCATCTGATTTAATCCAGGTCCCCAGTATCCCTTTTCCATGTTCTACTTTTTGCAGAACCGCAGCTCCTGCACCATCTCCAAATAATACGCAAGTTGACCTATCCTTCCAGTTTACAATTCTACTATAGGTCTCAGCACCGATTACAAGTATATTTTCATAATTATTATCTGCAGTAAATTTTGTTCCAATTTCTAGAGCATGAATCCATCCTGCACAAACAGCATTTATATCAAAAGCACTGGCATTGATACAACCCAATTTATTCTGCGTAATTCCCGCTGTAGAAGAAAGTGGAACGTCGGGACTGCTGGTAGCAAGAATTATCATATCTATATCTTCAGGTTTTACTTTAGCCATCTTCATTGCATTTATGGCAGCAAATACTGCTAAATCACTAGTGCAAACATCGGGTTCAGAAATTCTTCTTTCAATTATTCCAGTTTTCTCTACTATCCATTTATTACTTGTATCGACTATATTTTCCCAATCTTCATTTGTCATAATCTTTGGCGGGACATAGGATCCAATTCCAACAATTCCAACTCCAACCATCAATATCATTAGGTTCAGAAATCCAATAGAATTTCAGACTTACTGATTATTTATCCTTTATGCAGACATTCATGACCTCTGAGAAAAAATTCAAACTCCATTTACCGCCTTCTCTTCCAACACCACTATCTTTGACTCCTCCAAAAGGAACTCTCAAATCTCTGTGAAGCCATGTATTTACCCAAATCATTCCTGTGTGTATCAATTCTGCAATTCTTCTCCCTTTGACTAAATCTTCTGTCCAAATACTACCAGCTAGACCGTATCTTGTATTATTTACCATTTTTAATAATTTATCTTCATTCGTGAATTTATGTAGAGTCACTAATGGTCCAAATATTTCCTCAGTTGAACACCTAGAGTCGTGACTCAATCCTTCAACAACAACTGGGGCCATCCAATTCCCTTGTAGGAATTCAGTAGGCATACAAGGATCTCCGCCAGTAAGTAGTACCCCTCCTTCTTTAATGGCCAAATCAGAATAATATTGTACTTTTTCTAAATGTTCCTTTGAAATTAATGCACCTAAATTGGTATTTTCATCCAATGGGTCTCCTATTTTCATGGATTCAACCTCTTCTACTAATTTTTGTTTAAAAATATCGTATATGCCTTCTTCGACAAATATTCTTGAACCACATAGACAAACTTGCCCTTGATTCAAAAAACCTGATCTAACAACTCCAGAAACTGTCATATCTAAATCACAATCTGAAAAAACAATTGTTGAGTTTTTCCCTCCTAATTCGAGGCTCAGTTTTTTGAAATCGGGAGCTGCAGATGCTGCCACTTTAGACCCAGTGACGGTACCTCCTGTGAATGATACAAAATCAATATCGTCACTTTCCACTAGAGGTGCTCCGGTTTCTATTCCGTTTCCATGGACTAAATTTACTACACCTTCAGGTAATCCAATTTCATTTATTGCACGCATCAGTAAATCTGCAGTCATAGGCGTCAACTCACTTGGTTTACATACTACAGTATTTCCCATTCCTATTGCTGGCGCCACTTTCCAAGATAGTAGATATAGTGGTAAATTCCAAGGAGTAATTAAGGCCCCAACTCCAACTGGTTTGTGTATTACATAATTCATAGCATCAGGCATTTCGAATGTTTCAACATCTAACTCTCTTATTATTTTAGCAAAGAATCTGAAATTAGAAATAGACCTGGCTGCATCAACAGACCTTGATAATGAAATCGGTTTACCAGTATCTCTACTCTCTAATTCTGCAATTTCTTCACTCCATTCTTCTAGTTTATCTGCAATTTTGTCTAGCCAAATAGATCGCTCTGCGTGTGATAAATTCCCCCAATCTTTTTGAGCATCCTTAGCAGATTTTATCGCCCTTTGAACATCTTCTGAGTTTGATATAGGTATTCTACAAATTGTTTTCCCTGTCGCCGGTTCTAGGTTAGTAATCCATTCATTACCACTTTGATTAGAAAAATTTCCACCAATATAGTTCTTCAGGTCCATCGAATCACCCTAAATATCTATGCCTTCATTTTTAAAAGGGTCGGATTTAGTAGTTTTAGCCGAATATTCTTTCCAATCTAAAGAAAAACTATCTTGATTAGGGTCCCATTCATCCCATGTTACTACTTCTTCTAATTTATCTAGGTACTTTGGAGGGACAATTCCCGGTACAATGAATGCCTTTTGCCGATGTAGTGGATAAGGATTTCTGAGTTCTATCCCTAATACTCCCAATACTGCTCTAGTCACGTACCAAGTAGCCTGAGAGTTCCATCCATGGGCAATTTTTATCACTATTCCTAATCCTTTTGGCCAATCTGGATGTATTACTGATAGCCCCAATAATCCATCAGCACCCTCTTTAGCAATCAAAGTACCCTTTCCAGCTTTAATACACGTAGAATCTAGTCTATTAAATCCACCAATTAAATCAGGATGACGATTCATAGATTCCCAAATCCAATCATCATCTTTCTCTACTGCTAGTCCTGCAAACATTACTGCTAATTCATCAACGGTGTTGGATACTGTAGGTAATCCGCAACCATCTTTTGCTACTCTTACTGGTTCCCAATTCGGATTATTCATCATCCTTCTAAGAACATCTAGAAATTTAGGAAACCATGTAGCACTTGGTAATGTATAGCCAGCCCTACTCATGCCCATTCTACGCATACCCCGAAGCATAGCTGCATGTTCACCAGAACAAGTATGAAACCACCTACGGGGGCGCCTTACTTGCCTTCCAAACTGTATTAATGGTACATCTAAAGGACACTGCATTAATCCCCATTCAGATTCAGTAAGTAATGATTGAGCAGCAGATACGTGTTCTGTATCTCCATTATGGGAAGAGCAACTAATTGCTTTTTGTTCCCATGTCAAATTTTCTTTATCTAAAGCCTCAGCAAATGTTTTCATCATCAAAGGCTTCATCATAGAACGACCATAAACAAGGACATTACCTCCAAATGAATGAATTATTTCATTACCATGGGCCCATGCTATAGCGCCATGGATAGTATTCTCGGATATATCCATTCTACGAAAATCAACCAAAGGCTCCCATTCAACATCTCTTCCTGTGGCTATGCCTGCAAATTTTTCTCCAAGTGGTGTTGTTGGATATACGGCAGAACCTGGTCTACCTGGTGAAACACTCGAAGGATGATTATTTATTTCTTCAGTCATCTACATATTCTCCATTTATTTTTGGCACTACTTTATTCATAAAAGCAGTCATATTTCTTTTTACTCGCTCGTTATCGTGATTGAAAAAGTCAAACCAACACATCAACCTATCATCAGGATTAAATCTATTTTTTATCTGTTCAACTACTTCATCTACATTTCCAATTACTGCATTATCAGTTGCCTTTTCCAATTTATTAGGATCGATAGTACCTTCTAAAGCATTCCAATATATGGAAAGCGCATTTTTAGCCTCTTGCGTTGCTGCCAAACTTCTTTCTTTGGAACTTAAACCATTTTCATCATTTAGGAATACCATAATGGTTCTAGGCATCATACTTCTCTTCCATTCTCCTCCATCTTTGTGATAGTTCTTCCTGAAACGTTCATGCGTTTCTTCTATTATATGAGGGGGCGTTATACTAAGATTGAATACTTGGACGGGCATCCATTTATTTGCTTCAACCTGTAAATTTTTATCATGACTCCCTATTGTGACACTCAATAAATCACGCCTCCAATCTTGAGGTATTGTTTTTATTTTTTCGAATTTATATCTGTTTCTTATTTCAACCTCATTTGGAAGGGCAGTAAGGTGCCTATATTCCTTTGCTATCTTTTGTACTTCTCCCCAGTCTTCGTTAGTGTAGAAATTTTCTCTTTTTAAAATAGTTTTTCTTATATCTTTACTGGAAATTGTTTCCCCATTTAATAATCTTAGAAATATTTCACTCGCTTCAGCAAATATTTGACCTCTTAGTGCAGGCCAAGCCTGTTCTTCAACAGGATCTCTAGGGATAATCCCGTAAGGCCTAGCCATAAATTCAAAACGACCTGCGGAATAACCTATGTGCAAGCGTCTTTTTTCATTTTTATTCATCCCATGCAGAGTTAAGAACGAACCTATTCTTTCAGCATGAGATATTGGTCCGCCACTTGCCAATATACTCATAACTGCACTCCCAACTTCCATATTTTTAGTGATTGCAAACATCTTATGGGCAACTTGGACAAAGTCTGTGCATAATCCAACTTCTCCCGGATAATGAGGCACTACTGGTTTATTATTTGTTTTTTGGACCTCAGTTGATAAATGGGCCTGAGCTACCCATCCTACTCCAAAGCCTAAATCATCAGCAATTTTGACTTGGTCGAAAAAGTTCGTGAACATTTGACTTTCAGATGGAGTATGGCTTGAGGAATCAGGTGTCTGTGAAATTGAAAAAAATATATCAAATTCCATAATATCGCCTCAAATTGACCTCATTCTTCCGCCATCGACTGGTAGACTTATTCCCCTTATTGATCCGCTGGTTGGCAAACTCAGCCATGTTACGGCAGTAGCAGTTTCCAAAGGATCAATTAATCTCTTAATTGGCACGCCTTTCATCCAAGTTTCCCTTACGTCTTCCACTGATTTACCAGTTCGTTCTGATATGGATTTAGAAAGTGAACTAAGTCTATCTGTATCAGTAAATCCTGGTAATATATTGTTGATAGTTATACATGGGGGCAATTCTCGACTTAATGATTTAGACCATGACCCCATTGCACCACGCAAAGTATTGGAAAGTCCAATATTATCAATGGGCTCTCTTACTGATGTTGAAATAATATTAATTATTCTCCCCATTTTACTTCTTTCCATCCCTGGTACTAGGACCTTAGTAATGATGTGAGATGCATACAGATGCCGTTTAATTGGGCCATCAAAGTCTTCAATATTATTATCTAACAAAGGACCCCCAGGAGGCCCTCCAGAGTTATTAACAAGTATTTGTATATCTCCAAAATCTTCAATTAATTTTGTGATATTATTTTCAATCGTATCAATATTTTCTAAATCCATTACTAAAAACTTATGATTTTCACCATCTAAATTACTAATTAAATCCTTCAAATCATTCTCATTTCTAGCACATGCGACTATGTTTGCTCCAGCCCGGGCTAACATCTGTGCACTCGATCTACCAATTCCCTTAGATGCACCACATATTAATGCAGTATAGCCTTTTAAAATATCTTTTGCAAATGGAAACTCATCCTTTAGTATTTTATTCATTTTAATCCTCCTTAGTCAATGTAATGAGCATATGTTTCTTCACTTAACTTATCTTTAACGATATCCAGTATCTCTTCTGATGCATTTCTAAATGTTGGAAACTCACTTTCACCTTGTGGTCTTTTTAATTCATCCCATCTATTTTCATCGTAGGCAATTAATGCTTCTTTCATCAAGATACCTGCCAAAACTAGTGTCTCAAAACATAAATCTTCGTACGTCATCCCTCTTTTCACTTTTACTTCTCTCCTCATTAAAAGGGCACCTGTATCAATTCCATTATCACAAAAATGTGTTGATGATCCGATTGGAATGTCGTGATATACGGACCAAGCCGGAGAGGCGGATCCTCTGCATTCAGGTAATAATCCTGGATGGGAATTAATTACTCCATCTTTAGGATGATCGAGAATATCGCCTCTAATTATTCTAGTTCCGCCAAATACTATCAAATCTAAATCTAAATCTTCAATGAATGGCATTACTTCTTTTGAGTTATGAATTGGGACGGAAACTACTCTAATCTCATTTTTATTTGCTTGTTCTTCTATGGTGGGAGATATTGGATTTCCCTCAATCCTAGTTAGAAACTTTTCTCTTTCTTCATCAGCAATAATTGAATCTTCTTGTACAATTATTTCGGGTATAAAACCTTCAGAAAGTATTTGTTTTAACATTTCTCTACCGTAAGGATGTTCCTTTAGGAGCAAGTAAGCAAATCTCGGCTTAGCCATAATAACATATCTCGGAGAGGGTCAAGATACCCCTTCTTTTCGGTCCAATGTTCAATTATAGGTTAAGGCGTAACGCGACTTCTATCTCTGGGGAATAGGACAACTTCCCTTACATTTCCAGCACCTGTTAATACCATTAATAATCTTGCAACTCCTAATCCCCAGCCTGCATGTGGGGGTGCCCCATATCGAAAACCATCAGTATAAAAATTAAAATCTTCTGGATTCAAATCCATATTTCTTAGATTTTGTTCAAGAATTTCGACTCTGTGCTCTCTTTGTCCACCTGATGTCATCTCATCTCTTCCATAATTAAGATCGAAACCTCTACTTAATTGTCCTCCAGATGTACTTTTCTCATTTTCTTTATGGTGTATGTAGAAAGGCTTCATAGCCATTGGCCATCTTGGTATGAAATGAAATCCAGGGTACTTTGCAGCTATGATATCGCAGTGGTGACTTTCTATGTCATCTCCCCACTCTATCTCTGCCCCTCCGGACTTGACGATTTCAATCGCATCGCAATACGCTATACGTGGAAAAGGTATGCTTGGAATTTCAACTTTTATGCTATCATTGCCTTGGCTATTTCTATATACATTTATTGAATCTATTAGGTTTTGATCATTTTGAGCTACACATGTCCAAATATGGTTAATCATTCTTTCTTGTACCCCCATAACGTCTTCATCATTCATCCAAGCCCCCTCGATATCAAAAGAAATAAATTCATTTAAA
The DNA here is from genome assembly GCA_002503285.1 of Euryarchaeota archaeon UBA557. Lineage (GTDB taxonomy): Archaea > Thermoplasmatota > Poseidoniia > Poseidoniales > Thalassarchaeaceae > MGIIb-O3. The sequence goes on along the minus strand of DARI01000002.1, from coordinate 67,086 downwards.
TGTCGATATGTATCATGTTTTTCAGCTCTAAATGCAGGACCAATCTCAAAAACTCGTTCCAATCCACCCAATACTGCAAGTTGTTTGTATAATTGTGGAGATTGACTAAGAAAAGCAGGAGTATCAAAATACATCATAGGAAATAGATTAGTACCTCCTTCAGATGCACTCGCAATTATTTTAGGGCTATTCATTTCCATAAATCCTTCTTTGATTAAGTGCTCTCTTCCATATTGTAGTACCTTACTTCTTAATTGAAACATTGCATTTACATGAGTCCTCCTCAAATCTAAGTGTCTGTTATCTAATCTTACATCTAATCCTACATTAACATCATCTATGACTCCGACTGGTAGTGGGGTTTCAGAACTTGCTAGGATTTCTCCAGACGACACATTTATTTCGTACTCGGGAGAAGGCAATGCCTCTCCTTCTTTGACCTTAGGGGGCCGTTTTTGTGCAACAAAACCTGTCACTTTTATTGTAGATTCACGTGTTGAAGATTGCATTGAATCGAATATATCTGATTCCATATTATCCTTTTTTAGAAATGCCTGAATTTTTCCAGTACCATCTCTTAACATCAAAAAACAAATCGCACCTCTGCCTCTGACAGTCTCTGCGTATCCAGCTATTGTAACTTCTTTTCCAATAATTTTAGCACCATTACTTACTACTTGGCCAATAGTATGTGTTCTGTAAGCCGTTGGTTTCCAATCGCTACTGTTTCGCATATTATGCGGAGCCATGGCATAGTTATGAAAGATATTGATTGATTTACAATTTAAGAAGAGAATATTTTGATATATTTACTGATTATTCTTCTTCATCTGAGGCCACCTTAGCAGCTATTACGAGGAATGCGGTATGGCCAATGGGGGTATTCCCTGGCCTCACTCCTCCTTTGCTCGCCTTAACCCATTTTCTTTCTATCATTTCACCAGCCCATTCAACATTCATATGATTATTTTCGATGGAATTCCAAGCTTTCTCAAGTTGAATAGTTGTGGGGCAATAGCATGCTATTCGCCCTCCATATCTAAGTAACTTTCCAATTTCAGGAACTATTTCCCATGGCTGAGCAACATCAATAATTATTGCATCAAAAGAATCACAGATTCCTTTTATAGACTCATTAACATCTTGAAATTCACCATCAATTAAATGCCATTTCGGAAATTCAGGTAAAATATGCTTCAATCTATCCATATTCTGTTTCCCGACTATTGCATGCTCAGGTCTCGCCTCAACAGAAATCAAGGTTCCAGCGGATCCCATTACACTTGCAAGATTCATTGCCAAGCCTGCAGATCCATGTCCTCCTTCCAAAACCTTGGATCCAACACCTATTCCTAACCAAGAGATAAGGAAACCAGAATCTTTCACTCCAATGACCTGGGCTCTTCTTGCCATATTTCGTCTAGCCTCTGGTAATGCCGCTTTGACTATTGTGAGGGACTTGTGGCCAACAGTAATCCTATCTCCTATTTTATACCCCTCAAGTAATTCTGTGACATCAAACCTTCCAAGCCCCTTGACCTTAACTTCACCAAGTATTTTGTGAAGTAAGTATGCCCTACCATCATCTTCTCTAAGTGCCACCCAATCACTTTCTGATTCTACTTCCATAACTATCCGAAAACGCTTTTACATTCAATCCCTTCGTAGATAATTATAGTTAATTATATTGATTTATACATTGTTTTTAAAAATTATTACATATGTAGTTATATCGCAACACCCTCCCCTAGTTTCTATGGGATATACTTATACAGTTGTATTTAATCCTACATTTTATATTTCATTTATCTTAATATTAATGCCATTTTCAGGAATTTTAGTCATTGAAGATGAATTCACAGAACCAGAAGAACTCTCTCAAATAAACTTTCCACTTTATGCAGCAAGCCCCGGCCACGCAGTGTTTGGAGAATACGTAGGGGCCCATTGGTGTGGCCCATGCATGGGCAGTGCCTCTCCGTCTTTAGATAATCTAAAAACGTCAAATCCTGAAGATTTTACATTTGTTTCTTTCTTTGAATCCAACTCAGGTTGGCCATCTACTTCCCCAATTGCACGTGCAGATCATATAATGGATTCTTCTACAGGATATCCAACTTTTGCTTTTGCTGACCAACAGTCAGGGCAATGCTACAAAGTAGGTGCAAGCGGTACGAATTATTATGATTCTACATTTTCTAATGGAGGGTGCATGGATTCTAACTCAAATGATTTTAGTTTAGAACTATTAACCAGTCTAGATACTTCTACAGAACAAGTATCTGTTTCCCTTAATGTAAGTTATTTAGGTGCATTATCTTCAATATCTGTTTACGTTTATGGGGCAATAACTGAGAAAATAGGTGCAGACGCATATGACAATGGCGTCAGGCCTCATCATAACTGGAGAGAATGGCTATTAAATGATGATCAAGATGGATTTACTGAAATCTCCTTGTCTCCAAATAATTATGAAATTCTAACTTGGGAAGTTTCCCTGGATGTAGTTAGATCTGCAGGCGGAAATTCTCAGATAGAAAATTTCTGGCCAGTTTTCGCTATTATGGACGGTCCTCATTCATCCTTCAATTCATTCATAACAGCAGTAGATTTAGATATGGGTCCGTTAATTGATTTAGGAATATCGCAAGTATCTATTGTTAACCAGGAAGGTATAAGTGGGTTTCAATCTGGAGATATTTTAGAAATTTCTGCAGAAATATTGAATTATGGTGTAGATTCTTATTCTCAGGGAGGATTAATATCTATTTACTTACTTGACGGTTCAGAGGAAATTAATTTAGGTAGCGTAAATATTGAAGACTTAAGCATCGGAGGAACTCAGCAATATGATTTAGAATTCGATTCTTCAGATATATCCTTATCTGCTTCAGGGTCTTCTGTATTTAGGGCTATAATATCTGATATGGAAGGTGATCGTGTAGCATCTAACAATTATGTAGATTCTTCTATTTTTCATGATATGCCTCCAATTGCGATAAGGCCAACTTCGTTAGGTTCTTCAATTGTGGAAAGGGGCGATAATATTCTATTCGAATCTTCTGCCTTATCCAATGATTTGGTTGATGATATGTCTACCATGCAACCAATTCTTCAACATTCAGAATCATCTATTTCCGAATGGAGTGAAGATTGGGTAACTGATATTTATGTAATTGGAGAGGGGCAAAATTCTCGTTATGTTCATAACTTAAAATCAGATGTGGGGGCAAATACAGGTATTTATGATATCCGAATATCTTGGCAAGATACTTCTGGCCAACTAAGTGAATGGCTAATAGTTGAGGATATTTTCGAATTAACAAACTCACTCCCAAAGGTATTGGAAAATGATGATGAGGAATTTACTGGAATACCTACTGTAAAAGTTGATATTATTGAAGAAATATCTATTATTGGATTAATTGGTGATGCTGAAACAGATTTGTCAGGTCTGACAGTCACCAGTACGGATAGTGAATTTATTTCTTGGAATCCAAATACTCTCACAATAAATGTCAAATTTCATAGAGTCATAACTGATAATGGCAATCCTGTCCCTCAAGGAATTTTTGTTTCAATCGATGATGGTGAAGATACAAATAATGGCATGTTAATGTTCAATGTTATAGAAAATGGAGCACCAAAATGGGCACCTATTTCCACTAATGCAATTAATGAGGGAGGCTCAACAAGTTTTAGTCTAACTCAATATCTCTCCGATACCGATGATCAAGGTAATTATGTCTCATCATCGGATCTTGATATTTCAATCATTTCGATATCTAATGAGTCTCTTGTCGAAGCATCAATTACTGGTCAGTCAATAACAGTAAGTACTATTGATTTAGATTCATATGGTATCACAAATGTTACTATCAGGGCGAATGATGGAGAGCAATATTCGGACACCATCATTTCCTTTCATGTAATTAATATCAATGATCCTCCCTCAATTAATTTATCAAAATTTAATAATTTAGAAATAAAAATAAATGAAATAACTACAATTAATATTCTTGATATTTTATCAGATATTGATGATCCAGTTAAAGAAATATGGGCTTCTATTTCTAAAAATTCCGAAGGATCGCTTAATCTAAATCCTGCATCCGGGGAATTGAGCCTTTTATGGGGTGAAATTGGAGAAAAAATAATAGAAATTACAGTAACTGACAGGCATGGGGCGAGCACTGCTTCCTCATTTACAATCAATGTATTATCAAATAAAATTATCACATGGGAAGGTGATGGAGATTTGGCAGATTTGTCCGTATCATATGACACGATTGGATATAAAGAAAATCCCGTATTCCAAATAAATAATATTGGTAATTTACAATTGTCACAAATTAAAATTACTTGGACAATTTGTAACAGTATAACGGGAATTTGCCATTCACATGGTATTGTTAATTCCTTTGGATCATTCACTACAATGCCACAAAATGGCGACGGCTTAGTTAATGGGGATTACATAACATTGGAGGTAGCAGCGATAGATTCAGAAGGATGGTTAAGAGAGTCTTCTGAAATATTAAAAATATTTGCTCAACAACCAGATTCTGATCGTGATGGAATACAAGATTCAGACGATGAATTTCCAAATGACCCTTCTGAATCAAAAGATTCTGATGGTGATGGCGTAGGGGATAATTCTGACGAGTTCCCTTTTGACTCATCTGAATGGGAAGATATGGATGGTAATGGCATCGGAGATAATATTCAGTATTCAAACGGACAATCTTTACCCGGATTTTCAATCTCTTTCGTAATTATTTCTATTATTTGTGCTTCTATGATAGCAAGAAGAAAATTATAAATTTCCAAAAGAGATAATTTATTATCACTTTATTTATGGTTCCATAGTTTCTGATTATATTTACACAACTTCAAGAAGGTACTACGTACACGAATGGTCAAGGTGGGAGTTAATGGTTGAAGAAAATGAAGCCTCTGATGATTTAGACTCCGCACCTGATCCACTAGATTCATGGTCAGATGGTGCAGCATTCGGTGCTGCCGAAGACACGGATGAAATATGCGACATTCCTGTTGAAGAATGGATTAAAGATATTAAAATGGAATCTACTCAAGATGTTCCAATACCTACAAAATTAGTCGATAGAGTAATTGGCCAGGAAGCAGCATCAATTGTGATTCGGAAGGCTGCAGAACAACGTAGGCACGTAATTATGGTTGGCGAGCCAGGAACAGGTAAATCTATGCTAGCTAGATCTATGACGGAATTTCTCCCTAAAGAACACTTAGAAGATATTTTAGTTTACAGGAATGTAGATGATGAAAATGAACCAAAAGTTCGAACAGTCCCAGCCGGAAGGGGCTCGACAATATTGTCAGAAAGAAAAGCGCATATAAAAATCCAAAGAGAAAAAACAAACCGTACCTTATTATTCATTGTACTCGTAGTCGGTGCGGCACTTTTGTTAGCAACAATAAGTACGGGCGAAATCTTAACATTCATTTTTGGATCGTTTTTATTAATATTTGGTTATTTTTTCCTTAGAACTAGACTGACTTCCGGTGATGAATCTAATATACCAAAGTTATTAATAAAACATGATTTAACTGAACCTCCCCCATTTATCGATGCTACTGGAACATTGGCTGGGGCTTTGCTGGGCGATGTCAGGCACGATCCATTTCAATCTGGGGCGGATCTAGCTACTCCTGCTCACGAAAGGGTTGAACCTGGTGCCGTTCATAGGGCCAATAAAGGTGTTTTATACATTGATGAAATTCGAATGTTGAGGATGGAAGAACAACAAGCTCTACTGGTAGCAATGCAGGAAAGAAAATTAGCAATCAGTGGGCGTTCTGAAAGATCATCAGGGGCTCTAACTAAATCCGAACCTGTTCCTAGTGATTTCATTCTAATAGCTGCAGGAAATTTAGATGGTATCAAACAAATGCATCCTGCATTAAGAAGTAGGATAAGGGGTTATGGATATGAGGTTTACGTCAATACAGATATGAGAGATACTGCACGAAATCGACGTAGATTAATTCGTTTTATAGCTCAAGAAGTAACAAATGAACAATCCAAATCTTCAGGCAAAGATATACCGCACTTTGATCGAGATTCCACTTCATTAATCTTAAAGGAAGCACAAAGAAGAAGTGGCAGGAGAGGCAAACTTTCTCTCCGTCTTCGTGAACTAGGCGGATTGGTTAGAATCGCAGGAGATCTAGCTGCGGAAGAAGATGCACCATTAACTCGATCAGAACATGTCATCAGAGCGAGAATGATTGCAAAACCATTGGAACAGCAGGTTGCAGACAGATATATCGAAAGGCAAGCTGATTATTCGATGCTTGTCAATACGGGCAACAGAATAGGTAGGGTAAATGGCTTAGCTGTTTTAGGTGCTGATAGCGGTCTTTCGGATTATTCCGGCATAGTGTTACCTGTAGAGGCAATGGTTACCCCAACTCAAGGTAGATCCGGTCATGTAATAGCAACAGGAGGATTATCTGATCTTGCTAAGGAAAGTGTAGTAAATATTACTGCCGTAGTAAAAAAACTAACTGGCAAAGATATCAAAGATTATGATATACATGTACAATTTCCAGGAACTCATAATGTTGATGGAGATAGCGCCTCTATAACAATGGCAACGGCAATAATAAGTGCATTTGAAGGAATTCCAATAGATCAAAATCTAGCAATGACAGGTTCACTTTCTGTTAGGGGCGAAGTTCTTCCTATTGGTGGCGTTACGGCAAAAATTGAGGCAGCAGCCAAATCTGGAATCAATAGGATAATAATTCCAAGGTCAAACTTACAAGATGTTCTAATAGATGAAAAATGGGAAAGGCAAATTCAGATTATTCCTGTAGACTCATTAGATGAGGTTTTACAAAATGCACTTGTTGGTTCTGAAGAGAAAATAAGTCTAGTTGAAAGATTGGCTAACGTTGTTGACACCATTTCGACAGGTAAGGAAACTCAACCTTCTACATAAGTAATATTTACTATCTATATTGATAAGCAAATAACCTATCTCTTTAGACATATATGGGACAGGTGTCACGCTCTCCAATGAGTATTTTATTTCTTGTCGTATTTGTAGATATGATTGGGTTTACTATAGTAATTCCTTTTTTGACATACTTTGTTCAGGATTTAGCTATATCTGATGGAATAAATGATGTCGGTAATCGTGATATTTGGGTTGGAATAATAATATCAATTTATTCATTTGCACAGTTTTTATTTACTCCAATATTGGGTTCAATAAGTGATAGGATAGGTAGAAGGCCTATTTTGCTATTTGGATTATTGATGAATACTATTTTCTTCACAGTATTTGGATTATCAGGAAGTTTATTTATGGCACTTTTAGCCCGTTTTCTTGCTGGAGCCGGTAATGGAAATATAGCAGTTGCAAGGGCATATATTGGAGATATTAGTGAACCAAATATGGTGGCCAGTAGAATGGGAGCAATTGGTGCAGCATTTGGGCTCGGATTTATGATAGGGCCATTTGTTGGTGGCCTATTATCAAATCCAGCATCAGGCATTGGTGGCCCATTTGATAATGATTTTTGGATTAAATTTCCCTACCTCTTACCCTGTCTTCTTTCAAGTCTTTTATCTTCAATCTCTTTCTTATTGGCATTAAAAATGCTGCCAGAAAGCCTACCAAAAGAAAAAAGAATATCAGATTCTAGATCATTACTGTATCGTTTAAGCGGGACATTTACCGATATAATAAAAGTAGTAAAGATTCCAGTTATATCGACATTAATATTTACTAATTTCTTGTTCTTTTTTGGATTTAGTATGATGCATGGCATCTTTATCTTATTCACCGCAATGAGTCCATCAGAAGGCGGATTAGGTTTTGATGCAATGCAAAATGGATGGGTATTTGCTTTTATAGGACTAATGGGCGTAATAATTCAAGGAGGTTTAATTGGCAAATTAACAAAAATATTTGACATGAGGAAAATGATGATTTTTGGGACTATTATCTGTGGTTTGGGAATTGCCAGCATTCCATATGTCCCAAGTGAATTGAGTTGGATGATATTTATATCATCTGCATTAATATCAATCGGCAATGGTTTGTTTTCACCTACTCAATCTTCATTACTAACTTTCGAATCTTCAAAACAAGGGCATGAACTAGGAATGGTAATGGGAGCACAAGAAGGATATGGGGCATTAGCTAGGATATTTGGACCACTCTTAGCAGGATATATTTGGTCATTGACAGTAGAGGGATCAGGTTTTTGGACATACCATACGTCGTTCAGAGTCGCTGGTTTTATATTCATAATAGCTACACTTTTACAATTAAGGCTAACAAATATTTCAGAACTATCAAAAACCTATACAGATGATGGTTGAGTATGCATATACCAGCTGTTATTGCTCACGGGGGGGCCGGTCCTGGGCCCGAAAGAAAAACTAATCTCGATATAGCGGTGAAAAAAGCTTCAACAATATTAAAATCAGGGGGCTCGGCAATAGATGCTGTGGTGGAGGCGTGTGTAATTTTAGAAAATGATCCAGTTTTTAATGCTGGTACAGGAGGTGTATTCAGAACTGATGGTTCTGTAATGCTTGATGCATCAATTCAGACGTGTGATGGTAGAATTGGATTTATAATAGCCATTGAAAATACTCCTAATCCGATAAGAGTAGCTAAGGCACTTTTAGATGAAGAAATAAATGGACTTACTGGAGATGGAGCTAGGAAATGGGCTGATGAAAGAGGTTTTATCAACTCGCCAGTTGAAGGTAGAGAACCCGTTGAAGGAATGGGAGATACAGTTGGAGTGATAGCGAGAGATAAAAATGGTCTATTCGCGTGTGCAACAAGTACTGGCGGATGCTCATATCGGCCACCGGGGAGAGTTGGAGATGTACCTTTGCCCGGGTCAGGATTTTGGACTGAAAAAGGTATTTCTGTCGCAGCAACTGGTAATGGTGAAGAAATAACTAAGAAACTTCTAAGCTATAGGGTATCAGAAAAAATTAGTAATTCTAACTTATCTTTATTTGAAGGCATGAATTGGGGATTAGTTGAATTAATTGATAATTCTAAATCTGTGGGTTTAATTGCACTAGAATTTGAAGGAGTTGGAATAGGGGTGGCCAATACTGATATGCCATGGTCCTCTTGGATTGGTAGTTAGTGGTGCAAGAAAAAGGGATGCGCTTAAGGATACATCTCTAGTCGCCGGCCTCAGAGATGATTGTATGTCAGACCTCGAGACACGTATTCAACAAATCGCTCAAGTACTAGGACAATTAGATGATACTCAAGTCCCTCGTAATATTCGATCAGCAGCAAAAGATGCCGTTGACAAATGGCTTTTGAATAAGAATAAAGACATGGACATCCGCCTTGGCATGACGGCATCAACTTTAGATGATATTTTTAATGATCCAAATCTCCCTGGTCACTATGGCCCACTTTGCCTTCAAATACAAACCGCTTTGGAAACATTACTTACAGAAGTAAGATAAACTTATAATTACAAAATCATTAATAAATGGCCTTATATGAGTCATGATATTGAGGAATTTGATTGAATGAAAAAAAAAATAAATGGGTTAATTTATCTTATGCCAATATAGCAACAACTGCCGAAGTAGCACATAAAGAAAATCTAGAATGGGCTAATTCATTAGCCAGTTGCGGTGCTGGAGAATTTGATGCAAATTCAGAAAAAAATGCCATGATGCCTCTACGAAAATCTGCAGCAAGTTTGTTAAATTGTGAAATAAGTGATATCTGTGTAGGTTCAAGTGCTACTGAATTAATTTGTTCTATAGCATGGGCCTTAGCACCTAAAAATGGCTGTAATATTGTATCTACGCAAGCATCTTTCCCCTCAACTGTGTATCCATGGACCAGGGTCTCGATGGAATTTGATTCAGAAATAAGGTTAGCCCCCTATGACGAAAATAATTATACTAACCCAAATGATATACTAAAATTAATAGATAAAAATACATCTATACTAACATTATCTCATGTAGAATACTCTTCTGGTCAGCGTTATGATTTGAATTTATTTGCCAATGCAGCACATGATGCGGGTGCTCTAATAGTAATTGATGCAACTCAATCCATGGGGGTATTCCCCATAGATGTCCATGAGTCAGAATTAGATTTTATTGTATCATCAGGATATAAATGGATGAGGGGTACTTTTGGAGCTGCTGTTGCATATATTAATCCAAAGTTGCACTCATCTTTGATGCCCGGATTATTGGGTTTTAGAAGTCATAATGATATGTGGGATATGCAAGCAAAAAGATTTGAATTACCTTCAGATGCAAGTCGTTTTGAATTTTCAACTATTAATTTTGGAGCCGCTTTAGGCCTGGCCAAATCTATTGATCAAATAAATCAAATGGGAATTAATAATGTTTGGCAAAATAGTATAAAATTAACAGATATAATAATTAACGAGTGTAATAAAAGTCATTTAACTATCATTTCTCCTTTGAATGATTTGGAGAGAAGTGGGATTATATGTATTCAAATTCCTGATGATTTTGACTCAAAAGAAGTTGTTCGAAACCTACAAGAAGATTATGGCATTTTAGTCACTAGCCGCTCAGGATATATACGTATATCCCCCCATATGGATAATACTCCAGATCAGATATTTTATTTTATAAATTCATTAAAAAAGATTTTACAATTAAAATAAATATGGTGAAATTATGAACCCAGCAATACTAAACATGATTGCTGCAATAATGAGATCTATAATTCTCCATGATTTTGCATTATTTAATATTGGAGACATAAGTTTAGCACCATAACCTAACGAAAAGAAGAAAATGAATGATGCACTTGCGGCACCTAATCCAAAGAAAAGTTGCTCATCCCCTACATACCTGCTCGAAGCACCTCCTATTAGGAGTAAAGTATCTACATATACATGCGGATTAAGGTATGTGAATGCTAAACCTGCCATTATGGTCGTCTTAACACTTTTTGTTTCCTCTAAATTTACTTCCATTCCTACTGGATTTAATGCTGAATTTAATCTCATTACTCCATATGTTGTTAGAAATAAACACGCAAATATCGAAATCCATATTTGAATCTCTTCAATTTCAGAAATGAATGCACCTACTCCTAGGACTCCAGCAGCAATTAATAATGCATCAGAAAATGCACAAACTAGGCAAGATATAAAAACATGATTTTTCATCAAACCTTGTCTTAAAACAAATACATTTTGTGGGCCCAATGCAAATATCAAAGTTATGCTTATTGCGAAACCTTCGAGCCAAACAGACTCTAATGACAAATCATGTCGACCTTCTTTCAACAGCCTTTGGTCTTAGTTTATTATAGGAGCATTTTCTACAACTTCGAGGTTTGCTTCCACGATGCGTAGCTGAACAATTCATACAAATCCACTTCTTAAGTAGTCTTTCTTCTGCCACAGGATGTCTCGTAGCCATATGTTAACCGGATTAGCAGTACTTCATAATCACTTCCCTCGAAATGTGAATATTTATTTGTAGACAATAGGCAGGAAAGCGTTGGCAGCATCCTCACAAGCATTCGCTACATCATCTAATCTTTGAAGGACCCTGTACATGTGTACGGCGGCCAAGGGATCGTCACTTCCTGACCTGAATACAAAACCTGCTGCTCTACTTTCTACTAAATCTGTTTCATGTTCTGCCACGTTTACTTTATGAATAAAATCACGTAATGTTTCTTTATCCGTTTTGGTATGTCCTGATAGAGACAAATTTCTCAGATGAAGAACTGTATCTTCATATATCGATGCTGTCTTTTTTACTGATTCTGCCATCTCAAATACCATCTTACGTGCCTCTGCATTATCATATAATTCTCTAAATGAAAGTTGTTCAGCAACATTCTGTGCATAATCTGCTATCCTGTCCTGTCTTCCTAACATGTATATGAACTCGCCACTATCAATTAGTAACTTCCATTCACTTCCTCCAATTTTAGTACGAAGAATATTCTTTAATTCATCAGCCCTTAATTCTGATTCAATTGTATCATTTATCTCTTTAGATGGATCTTCACCATTAGTTGCCTTTTCTACGGCTGTAAGCATATGCTCTACGGTCTCTTCTACTAATAATGCATGGGAATGAAATAATTCAAAAACAGTCGGCATAATATCTTTATTTCCGCCTGCGTCGGCCAATGCATCTTCAATATGGATTTCATCGTCCTTGGTTTTCCACATTATATAGCCTACGGCAATGAATGCAATTGGCAATACTACGATTAATTTTAATGGATCCGAACCCATCGCCATATAAATTGTGACGGAGCCAAATGCAGCAGCAGGCAAACTCGCAACCCACGAAGCAGCAATTTTCCCAAATACTCTAAAATCCACATTTTTAGCGCCTCCTGCTAGGCCCACCCCTACTACTGAACCAACAAGGGTATGCGTGGTGGAAACGGGAACTGCAAGGAAAGGCATCGAAAATATTAGAATTGTCGTTGCAGCACCAAATTCTGCAGCAAATCCCCGAGTAGGAGTTATTTCTGTAATCTTGGTGCCTATTGTTTCCATAACTCTCCAGCCCCATGTCATTACTCCAATCGCGATACCTGCTGAACCAAGAAGTACTAACCAAAGTGGTACATCTACTTTTGATGAAAGCTCCCCTCCACTTGAGATAATATCGTATACTGCCGCCATCGGCCCAATTGCATTTGATCTATCATTTGCTCCATGTGCAAATGCAACATACGCAGCCGTAATTATTTGTAACCAAACAAATATCTTCTCCACTCCTTGAAAACCCTCTCCCTGACTTTTAAATTCATAATTTCTAAGTACAAACCATAATACTGATGAGGCAATAATGCCGATTATGGCTGAAACGATTAGAGAATTAATTGGGAACCAGGCATTTTCTACAAACGGGTTAAATACGCCGTTTTCTTTAACAGGCAACCAATCATATTTATCTTCAATCCATCCATTTGTTTCAGCCTTGGAAATGAATCCTTTCAATGCCTTAAATTGAAGTGCCAAGCCCAATGTGAAAAATGTTGGAAATGCCAATATTGGTGCCAACCATCTAGACCTTGCAATTGGATCCTTCGATTCTAATATTAATGATCTAACTATAAAAAATGTTATGAAAGCTAAAATTCCTCCCATCAATGGACTCGCTACCCACGACATTACAACTTTTTGAACTACGTCCCAATCTATCAGTGAAGTGCTATGTTGAACTTCAAGAATTAATCCAATTCCAACAATCCCGCCTATTATTGAATGAGTTGTAGATACGGGTAGGCCAAATCTAGTTGCAACTGTCAACCAAATCGCTGCAGCCATCATGGCAGATATGAATCCATACATTAAATCATTTGCAAATTCATCAGTGACGGTTTCAAAATCAACAGTTAATATTCCTTTACGTACGGTATCAGTGACAGCATCACCTGCAAAAAATGCACCTAAAAATTCGAATATAGCGGCTATGATGACAGCCTGCCTAAGTGTCAATGCACGAGATCCTACTGATGTCCCCATTGCATTCGCAACATCATTTGCACCAATATTCCATGCCATATACCCGCAAACTACAATTGAAAGTATCAATACTACAGTCATTATCGGTTCCATGTTTTCCATGGAATATATGCTAGGTATTTGATTATAATACTATAGAATCTATATAGTGAATAATAAAAACACTTTACTGCGAGTAATATACAAGTATATATCTAATTTAGTATTGAGGCAAATATGTCAAAAGCCAGTGCAAATCGCTCTGAAGTCATAAAAATACAATTAAATGGTGGCTCTATATATTGTCAGCCTACTCAAAAAATGGGTAACTGATCATGGATAAGATGTCGGAGTTATTAATGCGCATCTGCTCTTATTCAATTAATGTTGCTGAAATCCTTATGAATATCCAAACTCATAGAGACTCTAAGGAAGTTTATGCCTAAATTATTCAAATATTTACATTTCAATATTTTGTGAATTCATGGAAACAAGATTTTTTCTATTTTAAATGACCTACAGGCTAATAGGTGAATATCGATACCATTTACTACAAAGATTGCCAATTACAAGTAAAGGGGAAAAAAAAATGTCAAATAAAGGTATTCTAATAGCCGTTGAAGGCATGGATGGCTCTGGTAAAAGTACACAAGCAAAATTACTTTATCATTGGTTACGAGCTAAAGGATTACCTGTTTATCATACAGAATGGAACTCTAGTAAAATCGTAAGGCAGGCTACAAAATTAGGAAAGAATAATCGTAGACTTTTACCTTCTACATTTCATCTAATTCATGCAGCAGATTTTGCAGATCGATGGGCTCAACAGATAGAACCAGTACTAAAAATTGGAGGTATAGTAATTTGTGATCGCTATAAGTATACAGCCATGGCGAGAGATGGTTCAAGGGGAGTTCCCTTAAGAGACATAGAAAGTACCTATTCATTCGCTAGAGAACCAGATTTAACTATATATTTTGACGTTCCTGTAGATGTTAGTTATGATCGAATAGCACATGGCCGTCCCACATTGAAATATTATGAAGCAGGAATGGATATGAATTGGTCCAATGATCCTTTTGAATCTTATCGTATCTTTCAAGAAAAAGTTTCTGAGATTTATGATGATTTAGTTAAAAATGAACGAATATTGCGTTTAGATGCAACTGGAAATGTGCCCGAAGTACAAAAAAGAACTAGGAAAATATTTGAAGATAATATCGACTTATCAAATATTGAAGTGATTGATTATGCTGATCGTTTAGCAGAGAATTTGAGCCAATCAGAAATCGATTGGTTATCTTATAAGGAGGTAGTTGAATAATGACTTATCCGGGAAAATTGATTGTACTGGAAGGTCCGGACCAAGTTGGACGTAGCCTTCATGCAAGGCTGTTGGCTGCTAGATTAGAGGCGCATGGCGTCGCAACTCATACTATAGGGCTCGCAAGATCAAAGTTAATGGGAGAATTATTAAAATCTCATAATGATGATATTCATCAACTAAATTGGAGGACGAGAGCTTTATTGTACGCAACAGACTTACATGATCAAATAAAGAATGATGTTGAACCACTATTGCTCGCTGGTTTTGTAATAATCTCTGATAGGTATAATTTAACTCCAGAAATTAGAGAAAAAGTTAGAGGAGGAGATTCAAATTGGATTAAATCATTGTATTTGGATATACCAAAACCTGATGCAACAGTAATTTTACATTGCGGCCCTCGTAGACTTTTAAATCGAATAATGTTTGGAGAAAAATTAGAAACCTTGAACCATTTTGAATCTGGAATGGATTTAGCTTTATCTCCTTCAATAACATCATCCTTCTTACAGTATCAAAAATTACTTAGAAAGGAATTTGAAAATTCTGCAGAAGAACTAGGAGCAATTCTAATCCCAACAAGAGATACTGTTGAAAGTGTTCACAATAAGATATGGTCTAATATCCAACCTATAATAGGTGATTTAATTCAACCAATAAATAATTCTTAACCAATCAATGACGCTATCTTTTCGGTTTGTGTCAGATAAATCATTAGCCCTATGCCGGCAAATATCATCATCCAAGATCCAATTCCCTTAATAATAACTGTTGAACTTCTGAGGACTTTAATAATTGACTGTCTGCCAGAACTTACCAGGATCGTTACTAAAATCATAAGAAAACTTACAGATATTATTAAACCTGACATTCCTGAAATAAGCGCACCGTTACCAATTGTAATTAGCCATGCCATGAATGGAAAAACTGCTGCAGCCGTACAATCTACTGATGCTGCAGAATATCCTATTCCCCAAACATACATATTTCTTCTTGGAGTAAAAATATTGTCATTTTCTGTATTTTGATATTTATCAATTATTCTTTGAATACTTACTAAGGCATTTGATGTCCATCCTAGCAGCATCAGCGTTCCAAGAATTATGAGTATAGCCGCAATTATGAATGCAATATCATATAAAAATCCAGATATATCTATTAATCCATCAAGGCCATATAATGCAAATCCAATTATGGAAAAAAATGTCAATTGGCCCAATGCAGCAAAACTTCCAATTTCTAATGAATTAGGAATTCTTCCTATGAGCTTTCCACTTTCTCTTAATTCATCCTCTCTCATTCCTAAATTAAGATAATACGTTATGTAAGATGGAAGTACTGGAAATGCACATGGGCTGAAATATACTAAAAATCCAATAAATAATCCGATAAAAAATACTCCAGATATAGAATTATCTGATTTTGAAATGCCAAATCTTAAACTATCAGCTTCACCTTTGTTTGCCATTTCTATGGATGAATCAAAAGATTCCCATTTATCTAATGGAAATCCAGTGTTTTCTCTAGCAATTGCATAACCTTCATGATCAATGACCAAAATATGGGGTATTGCTAATATGTTGTAATATTCAAGTAAATCTCCACCTCCATTTTCAGTTATGACCGTTTCTCGGCCCCCATTTGCGACAGGCCATCTCATATATTTTGATGAATCTTCATTTCCAAATGTAGAATTTATATCTTCAAAACTTTCTATGGCGTACCATGATGCTATTGAAAGTACAATTATGGGATACTCGCCCTCTAAATTATTCCATTCATCTAAGTTTTGGTCAATATGTTCCTGGACCAAATGACAATTACTACAATCAATTGCCATAAAATCTAATATTACGATTTTTCCCCTTAAATCTGATAGTTTTAGTACCCCATCTGAATCAACATCTGCTAAATTATCAATTCCGGTCCTATTCATTGTTGGGACCAAGAAATCAGGTGTAGTTTGAATGTCATCTGAAAGTCCATAGGCTGATGTTGATATTCCAAATAATGAAAGTGATGAATATCCTATTATACTGAATAATATTACTGCAATACCAAATGACTTCCAAGTATCACTATCTTTTAAGATACTGAAGTCGAGAGTATTTTCCACGTTAACCCGATTGCGTTCCTACTTTTGATTACTCTGAAGGATACTAAACCCATCCTGCATCGTTTGCTAATTTATTTGCCCCTCTAACTGATATTTTTTCAAGTACGGGTTGATATAATTTCCATGCTATTATTCCCACTATGCCTCCAGAAAATAAATCAAAGATATAGTGTTGCTTAGTTGTAAGTATGCTAATGCATAATAAAAACCACTCAATCCATAGCACTCCTAGGAAGATATTAGTAAATTTATTCTCTGAATAGTTATTTTTTACCCAATAAGTCATTAACCGGGCTAAAAAATATGAATGTACGATATGCAAGCTCGGCCATGCATTCCATGGCCTGTCCGAAGTGTGAATAAATTCAAAAAATAGTAATTCCAAATTATTCATAGAATTCCAATCTATGGAATCTCTCATATCTATTTCAGCAGGAAATAAAAGGAAAAATACAACGCAGAATATATTTGCCATAATTAATATCTGCATTGCCGTAATCAATTCCATTCTGCCCTTATCATCTTTAGGTGCAAGTATTAATGTAATTGGATAAAATAAATATAACGCAGTATAGGGTATAATCATCCAATTAATAACAGGTATTGATCTATCATATCTATTTTCAGGAAACATTTTAAAAGTATCTTCTAAATATATGCTAGCAATATTATTTGATAAAAAATATGGAATTGCAATGAATATTGCTCCAAATAAAAATATTTCTAGAATAAACCATTTTCCATTAAAAATATTTCTTCTTTTCCAAGTCCCGTTCCAGAATTTATTCCATGGCATAACTAATTTTAATGGCGAGTTCCTACCATCCATACACCTTACCCGAAGATAACATATATTATATCACTTATTTAATTTATCATTTTTTTTAGAGTCTAAATAAACAACCCTATCTGCTATTTTATTAGCAATACTCAAATCATGTGTCACATATATTGCTGAAATATTCAATTTTTTTAACAAGATTTTTACCTCTTCTGCTAAAATTATTTTGATATCTGTATCGAGGCTTGAAAAAGGTTCATCTAATAATATCATTTTTGGTTTAGCAATCAATGATCTAGCCAATGCAACTCTTTGGGCCTCTCCACCAGATAATGTTTGGATTTTACGTTTTTCAAAACCCTTCAGTCCTAATAGATTCAACATTATGGATATTTCACTAATATTCGATTCTTGAGGTAATCCAAATTTTATATTCCCATTAACATTAAGATGTGGAAATAATGCAAGTTTTTGAAATACCATCCCTATCCCCCTCTTTTCGGGTAGAATATTTTCCAAATTTTGTCCATTGAAAATTATTTCTCCGGAATCTAATCTCTCCAATCCGCATATTATTTTTAAAAGAGTAGATTTACCTGACCCAGAGGGTCCAAGTAAAGCAACAATTTCACCTGGATCTACATTCAGATTAAAATCTGATAATATTTTTTGTGAATATGTTTTATTTATTCCTTTACATATCAACATCAGAAATCACCTCCACTACCTACCGGTCTAAATTTCTCGACGCATATAAATAATATTAATGTCATTAACAATAGGGTAGAACCCGCCGCATTTGCTGCAGATCTAACTAATGGATCAAATCCTGGCCGACTAAGTATGTCTCCGATCATGACTGGAAGTGTTGTGAATTCTGTAAATCTTAGGACTACCCATGAAGATCCAAACTCGCCTAGGGAAATAGCGAATACTAAACTTGAAGAAACTATGATTGAATGGGTGAGAATTGGTATTTTTATTTTAATTAGCCTTTTAAAATATCCAGCCCCGAGTAATGCAGCAGAAAATTCCAGATCAGGATCAAGATTCCGCATTGCAGGTAATAATACTCTTACTACAAAAGGTGTCGTTATCATGATATGCCCATAAATGGGAATCCACCAAGAACGAGCTATTTCGGGATCCGTTCTTATTATTCCAACCAATACTCCAAGTCCCACCATAACTGCAGATAATGCAAGAGGTAGCATGACCACAATATCTAAAATGACTGCTAATATTGAATCCTTCCTTTCTAATTGATTAATAATATCTGAAAGCATGAATCCAATTGGTAAAGAAATCATTATCGATATTGTTGCATATTTAATTGATGAATATAATGCTTGATACATATTGGTTGGAGAATGCGTCCCTCCAAATGCAGCACTCCAACCTTTAGTTGTCCAAGAAATACTCCCTCCATTTCTAATTAGGAATGAGGATAAAATTAATGAAATTAATGGCAATATAATTAATATTAACATTGTTATTATGTAAAGGCCGCGTTTACTAAAAAATGATACATCTATACGCTTGTCATCAAGACTCGAAAGTTGATGGCCAAAGGATTTTGATTGTAATTTTGATGATATCGCCAGAGCAATGATAATTGTCAGTAATTGAATACTTGATGAAGCAAGAATGATTTCCGAAGGCGTTTGTCCAAGTGCTGGAATATCTATTCCTGCCCATTCTGCCTGATTTGACATAACTATTTCTAAATTTCTTTTTGTAGGAACAATAAATTTTACTAATGCAAAAGACGTGAATGAAAAAATAAAAGTTAAAGATGCAGATGCCAAAATATTCGGCCAAAGAAGAGGTAACCATAGATTTTTGAATCTTTTAAATTTACTATTTCCCATTGGTAATAAAAATGCTGACTCTTCATATGATGAATCAATAGTTGAAAGAATGGGCTCACATAATCTTACTACTAATGCCAAATTAAACCAAGCATGAGATAATAATAATAAATAAAATCTCAAATTTTGTGAATCATTAATCCCAAATAATACTTCAAACCAATCTAAAAGTGATAGAAATCCCATAGCAACTAATATTGAAGGCATAACAAAAGGTACGGTGAATAAACTTCGAAGAAATGTACCATACCTCCATTTATATCTGCCTAAATTCCATGCTAAAGGAACTCCCAATATTAGCGTTAATATTGTTGAATATGAAGCAACTAAAAAAGTAAACTCTATGGAATCGCGTGTTTGAAATTTATTATCAAACTCAATTATTGTTTCAAATATATTTTTTTCTGCCACGATACTAAGTTGTCGCCAAGCAATAATTGGTGGTCCAATTACAAGTATGGACCAAATAAGTACTGTTATCATTTTAAATTTCATATGATCTTCTCAAGCCATCGTTATGTCCCATTCATCAAGCCAATATGCGATATTTTCATCTATATCTGAAATTTTAATTTCACAATCAATTGGTACTACTGAATGCCAACGATATCCAGAAGTTTCGGTTAAATTTCCCCCAATTATAGAAGGGTACATCCAATTTATTGTAGACATTTGGGAATTTATTTCATATGAGACCAACCAATCTACAAAGATATTGACAGAAGATTTTTTTTCTGTTCCTTTCAACATAGAAATATATTCTATCTGAGAAAATGATGCACCCTCTAAATCTAGGGCAACCGAGGTTGTCCAATTTCCACCATAATATGCCTCAACTCCTGGAGAATGGCAATATGAGACTACTGCATGTGCATCTCCAATGAAACCTTCGCCCCATTGTCCATAGCCACCTGAATAATGAGTTTCATATGCAGTGGTCCAACTATCTGTAATTATTACATTGTTATCTTTCATATTATTCCACCAATTAATATAATTTGTCTCCTCATCTTTATCATTATCGAAATAATCAATAGTTGATATAAAAAATGCTCTTCCCGGGCTACTTGTACGAGGATTTTCTATTGCAATCTTCCCTTTCCATTGTGATTCTGTGAAGTTCCATAAAGACGTTGGTACAGTTATATTTTCCCCATCTACATAATTAGAATCATAATTGATGCACACACTTCCTAAGTCAAAAGGAATAGCTAAATTTCCATTATATGATGACAATGCACGCTCTGAAAAAATTTCTCTATTGGTGTCCAACGGTTCGAAAATATCTGCTACTAATGCAGTACCGAGGTATGAATTATCAATTCCTACGGACACATCAAATAATCCTGTATTCTTAGTTTGTATCGCCATTGATAACACTCCTCCTGCATCTCCTGCCCTCGTTATCTCAATATTTATCCCGGTATCATTGGTAAATTGATCCAATAGATCTTTACTTATTCCTAATGCATCATATGAAACAATATTCAAGGTCACATTGGCATCATCATCATTTTCGCTCAAACAACCGGATAACACTGAGGATATTATAATTAAAAATAACGCCACTCCCTCTATCAATTTTATATTAATTAAATTTCCTTTTTTCATTTCATCCCTCAATCTTAGTTATCTTTACATATTAATATTAATTCATTAACAATTTTAGGGATCTTATTTACTCCATTCGCTGCTATATAGAGGCTTGGTTCCCAACCAAAATCTCCATTATCAATAAGAATTTCTCCATTTCTCTCAGAAATTCCTCTTGGGGCATTACAAATTTTTAAATCTAATTTCTCTGATAATTTTTTAATAATTGAACTACTCGGTAATTTTAAATTAATTATTGAATTCGAATTTGATCCCTTGCTTCGTAATGATAATAATACTTCAGCAAGATGTTTGCTTGCACCGATTTGTGGTAAAACTTGTTGTAAAATATCTCCCTCGTGCACCCTTAATCTACCTGGAAATGCTATAACTTCTGAGATATCCTTGACATCTTTCGAGCAGGCAGCAATATTTATTCCAACTGCAGGAATGAGCGATTCCGGCAATTTAGAAAATTCATTTATAATTCTAGACATCGAATTAATTAATCTATTATTTATTGAATTATGGCCTTCCTTTACTATTGTCAAGATTAATTTTGAAAATTCCTTACCGATTTTTATCTCAAGTGATATCTTGTCCGGAACTCCATTTTTTGATAAATTAGAAGATATTATTGATGCTAATTTATCAATTTCAAAATTGTCATCCTCAGATGACAATTCAATCAATGCCCGTTCTTTCCACCTACTTACTGTACTTTGAGTCGTTCCAAGAATATTTGCTACTTGATTTTGTTGCCAACCATTATTTAATAATTCATTAGCGATTTTTGAATGTAAACGAATTTGCCATAATTGGGCATTAGCGCCTAACACATTTACTCCTGAGGGAATTATTATATTAATGTGCATATAAATATGCATTATGCATTTTTATTCTAAAAATGAATATTTCCAATCCTGTGCTATATTCATTGTTCGTTTAATTGACCGTGGACTAATCCATCTCAGCAAATTCAACGGCCCTCCTGCCTTATCGTTTGTTCCACTTGCTCTTGCTCCTCCAAAAGGTTGCTGCGCAACTACTGCTCCAGTTGGTTTATCATTTATGTAAAAATTTCCAGCTGTAAATCTTAAATGATTAAATGCATTCTGAATATCTTCTTCTTTATTTGCAAATATGGATCCCGTAAGTGCATATGAAGATGATTCATCGCATATCTTTAGAACATTATCAAAATCTTCATCTTCATATACAAAAACAGTCAATACTGGGCCGAATATCTCTTCTACCATCGTTTCTGACATGGGATCAGTTGTAACTATTACCGTTGGCTCTACAAACCATCCAACATCTTGATCATATTCTCCTCCGACGATTATTTCACAAGTTTTGGATTCTTTAGCCCTATCAATATATCCGGTAATTTTGTTAAATGATCGCTCATCTATTACTGCAGTCATAAAGTTAGAAAAATCTAATGCATCACCCATTTTTATTTTCCTTATTTCCGTACATAGATCTTCTGAAATTGAGTTCCAAACACTCTTTGGAATATATGCCCGACTAGCAGCAGAGCATTTTTGTCCCTGATACTCGAATGAACCACGAAGTAACGCAACTAATAATCCATTTTTATCACAATCCATATGGGCAACTACGAAATCCTTTCCTCCAGTTTCCCCAACTATCCTTGGATATGAACGTAACTTTGGTAATGCATGTCCTATTTCTTGCCATAATCCTTGAAATGTGGCCGTAGAACCTGTGAAATGTAGGCCAGCAAAATCTTCATTAGATAATGCAATTTCAGTTATTTCTGCACCAGATCCTGGCACAAAATTTATCACTCCGGGGGGCAATCCTGCTTCCATCATTAATTCCATTAAAACATAGTTGGAAAGATATGAATTACGACTAGGTTTCCATACAGATGTACAGCCAACAATCGCAGGTGCACTTGGAAGATTAGCTGCAATACTTGAAAAGTTAAATGGAGTTATTGAGAGTACAAATCCTTCTAATGGCCTAATTTCAGTTGAATTCACGACTCCAGGTGGCGATACTAATGGTTGTAAATAATCATGAAATCCGCGAGCATAATGGCAATTAAACCTCCAGAAATCAATCAATTCACAAGCAGCATCTATTTCAGCCTGATAAACTGTTTTTGATTGATTTAACATTGTTGCCGCATTTACTTTCATCCTCCAATCCCCGGCTAATAATTCCGCACATTTTTCAAATATAGCGCATCTACCCTCTAATCCCAATTCAATCCAATCTTTTTGAGATTCAACAGCAGATTTACAAGCTGCTTTTATTTCCTTTTCTGTTGCTAAGTGAACTTTAGCAATGATATGTTTATGATTATGTGGAATTACTTGATTGGTAGTGATGCCCGTAAATATCTTCTCTCCGTTTATGATACAAGGTATCTCAATTACTTCGTTCATCTGCCTTTCTAATTCGACTTTAATCATGCCACGTTCTGTTGAACCTGGTGCATATGCAAGTATTGGTTCATTGAGAGGTTGTCTACTCATATCCAACCCGAAGAGACTCATCTCTATATTCTTACGCACAATTTATTCATCTAAGACCAAGCATCTGGATCATCTTTCTTATGTTTTTTCCCAACTTTATAATGTGTCTTACATAGCGTCACTCTTCTTGAATCATTGGATATTCCGTTATCGCCCCAGACGTCAACTGCCCATTCGTATGCCTTTCTCCGGCCTCCAATTTTTTTATCTGCCCAGTTAGAACATCCTGCTACATCACACTTGGTTTCACCAACATACTCTTCTTTTATTTTATTATCAGTTCCTGCCTTGGCAGCAGCGGCATCTCTCTTCTTACGGGCCTTGGCTTTAAATCCCATATATACCGGACCATGTTAATTGATTAGAACATTGTGCCTAATTATTTGATAAATCAAATGGGCCATTACTTGATGCAATGGATGCGCTTCTATCTGGGCCAACTCCTATACTAACTATTGGGACTCCTGCTAAATGTTCTATTCTTTTGATATAGTTATGCATTTCAGAACTTAATACATCAAATCCTATATTTTCCTTTCTTGATCTGTCTGCCATTGATATCCATTCCTTGTTCGATAAGGATTTAAATCCCGGATGAGTTTCGTATATTGGCTTACATTTTGCTAATTCAATACTAGTGGTAGGAATCATTTGCAATAATTTTCCTTCCATTTCGTAACCAATGCATATTTTAATTTCATCCAATCCTCCTAGTACGTCTAGTTTAGTTAGTACGAGTCCAGTATACCCATTCAATCTATTACTTTCCTTAAGCGCCACTAAGTCTAACCATCCAGTTCTCCTTGGCCTTCCCGTGGTTGTTCCAAATTCATGACCAACTTTAGCCATGTGCATGCCCGGCCCTCCTTCTAATGATAATTCAGATGGAAATGGGCCATTACCTACTCTTGTTGTATATGCCTTAGTAATTCCGAAACATTGTTCGACGTGGCCAGGATGTATGCCAGCACCATGGGTCGCATTTGCCCTGCATGTAACAGATGAAGTCACGAATGGATAAGTTCCTTGGTCAATATCTAACATAGCACCCTGGGCTCCTTCTAGGAGTACATTTTCATTATTTTTTAATGCAAAATCAATCATCAATCCTGTTGGCTTTATGCATTCTCCGTATCTCGATAAGATCCATCGAAGATCACTTTGTAATGACTTTAGTTCAATTTTTGATTCCACTTTAACTGATTCTAATTGGGTATTCATTCTCTCAACAATTGTACTTAATTCTTCATTATCCTCTACAATATTTATGATATCTGCAAATCGTATTCCAACTCTTTCAATACGGTCACGGTATGCAGGACCTATTCCTCTACCCGTGGTTCCAACAATCTTATCTGCACTGTCATACAATCTATGGAATGGAAGTATTATTGAAGCCCTTTCACTAATAAATAATCTCTTACCTTCTGGGCGTTCTCCCGAAATATCAAACCATCTATCCAACTCTTGTTCCAGTACCCATGGATCAATTACCATGCCATCTCCAAGTATCATTGAGCAATGTAATGATGATACTCCAGATGGGATTTGATGTAATTTTAAAGTTGTATCTCCGTATACTACTGTGTGGCCTGCATTGTTCCCTCCTTGAAACCTAACTGCCCAACTAGAATCAGCCGCAAGCTGGTCAATTGCCTTTCCTTTTCCTTCATCTCCCCATTGGGCTCCAAGTACTACAGTAGCGGGCACGCTTCGACTGCCATGGCTGACAGTGTTTGAATACTTTGGACAGTATTTGGATAAATACTGTACGTTACTCTATTAGTAACATTTATTTTTCAGAATATTTAAATTCAAATTTATTCATGAATTCAACTAGCGCTTCAACACTTTCCTTAGGTATATAATTATACATACTTGCCCTAATTCCTCCAACGCTTCTATGACCTTTTAAGCCTCCAAAACCGGCCTCTAATGATTCCTGAATGAATTTTTCTTCTAATTCTTTATTTTTTAAATTCCAAGTTACATTCATCCTTGATCTTGAATCTTTTGAGGCATGTGGTCTCCAAAAATCTGTCCTATCTAGTTCTTTATAAATTATATTTGACTTCTCTAGATTTCTTTTAATTGAGCCATCCATTCCTCCGTTCCTCTCTAACCATGCTAATACTTTGCTTAATACAAATATTCCAAAGGTATTTGGAGTATTGAACATAGATCCCTTTGAGGCATGGACTTGATAATTTAACATTGACGGAATGTCATCATCCATCTGAGACATCGCCCAAGGTGATATAATGACTAAAGTAACTCCACTGGGCCCTAAATTTTTTTGAGCTCCTGCATAAATTATGTCATGTTTAGATACATCTAAATCTACTCCAGTAATATCTGAACTAGCATCTACAATTAGTGGTTTACCTTTACTATCTGGAATATTATGGTACTGAGTACCATATAATGTATTATTTGAAGTGTAATGGACATATTTTGCATCATCTCTGACCTCATATTCACCATTATTCGGGACCATTTTGAAATTATTCTGTTCATCTGTCCAGATGAATTCAGCATCACCTATTCTCTTTGCTTCTTTAAGGGCCTTTTTTGACCATCCGCCAGTAATTAGATAATCAGCCTTTTCACCCTTTCTCAAAATATTCAAAGCTGACATATAAAATTGTAAAGAAGCCCCTCCTTGTAGTAATAATACTTCATATTCGTCCGGAACTTTCAAAATTTTTCTTATACTATTTATTGCATTATCCATTATTCCTTGAAAAACATCACTTCTATGAGATATTTCCAATAATCCAAATCCACTTTCTAAGATATTAGGCAGAGAAGCCGCAACTTCTTCGACTACTTCTATTGGTAAAACGGCTGGTCCTGCACCAAAGTTATGTATTCTTTGATTATTCTTCATGAGCTGTGGAGGCGCACTAGGTCTTTGACTACATCGGATAAATAATCTGATAGGGGTGAGGTTCATTTCACATTGGCTCGACCGGGGCTTGTGATACGTGTTGGCCTTGTTATGCTTCAAGGTGCTCGAAATGTTCATATCGAGGCTTTGGAAAAAGCCTCAAAAGAGTCAGGCATAGAAGTTGAAATCAAGAAGCTCAGAACGTCAAATGATTTATTTTCTTCAAAAATTGATGCCGTAATAATTCCAGGAGGAGAATCTACAACTATGCGCCTGACAGGAAACTCATCAAAATCAGGACTCATTCCATCATTATTGAGATTTATGAGGCAAAATCCACAACTTCCTGTATTGGGAACTTGCGCAGGAGCTATACTTTTAGCTGATCCACGAGATGGAAAAAATTCTCTCATAGGGTCATCTATCATCAGAAATGGATACGGTAGACAGAATGAATCATTTCAAACAGAAATATATTCTAAGCTTTTAATGAGAAACTATCCCGGAATATTTATCAGAGCACCTAAATTTTCATCCATTGAAGACTCCAATTCTGTAATAGCAACATTTGGAAAAGATATTGTCGGTGTACGAAAATTCAATAGAATTGCACTATCATTTCATCCAGAACTATCTCACGATAATGGCTTCCATCGCTGGCTTTTAGAGCAGGCAATAATTTATTCGGAGATATTAGCATGAATCACCAACTTAGACTCCCCCAAGTTCCGGAATTACATGAGGCGCCAGATATTACTGATACTGAAGGTTGTTTACAGTGTCAACTTGGAAGTAAATTGGTATTATTTATTACAGGGCATTGCCATTGGCAATGTGACTACTGCCCACTTTCAGAAAATCGGAGAGAGATAGATTGGATGTATGCAAATGAGAGAAAATGTGAAAATTTTGATCAAGTTATAGAAGAAGCTCGTGCTATGCGTGCCACAGGTGCAGGCATAACTGGCGGAGATCCATTAATGGCTAGAAAGCGCACACTTGAAGGTATCAGACGTCTAAAAAAAGAATTTGGGCCTTCTTTTCATCTCCATATGTATACCAGTATCCCATTTAATCCAGAGTGGGCGATTGATTTTGCAGACGCAGGTCTTGATGAAATTAGGTTTCATTTTTTAAAGTTAGATTCTTCAAAGTACAAAGATACCATTGCTGCCTGCCATAAAACAGGTATTTTGACAGGTGTTGAATTACCTTGTGAGCCGGATAAAGAAGTAGAATTATTAAATTTATTAGAAGAATTAAGAGATTTTGATATATCATTTATGAATGTAAATGAATTAGAAATTACTGTCGGTAATCATGGAAATATGGAATTACGTGGATTTAATTTATCCTCGGGGATAACTGCTGGCGCAAATGGCTCTGCCGAATTGGCAATGGCAATGAGGGACAGAATAAATGCTGCAGAGATTGGTTTACCTGACCCTCTTGATAAAGTAATTCGAGATCCATTCGGATTTAGTTTAAAATTTTGTACTGCGGTATACAAAGACGCAGGGCAATTAAGGCGACGATTTTTAAGAAGGGGCGAAGCAACCATTGCACCTCATGAGACTCTCACTGAAGATGGTACGCTAATTTTTGGTGCAATATATTCTAACCCTGAAGATCAAGAATTTTGGATTCAAGAAATAATGAATGAAACTAATCTGCCAAGTCGCTTTCTATTCTGGGATGAAGTTAATCAAAGAATTGAATTACCTCTAGTGGTGGCTGAATCAATCGCAGATGATGTTGATGCACCAGTTTCACTTGTAGAGGTATTACCTACATTTGAAAGAATTGAAACATCTCTCATTTGGTTGAATGAATATCCTAAATAGAAATATACTGAACACATTCATAGAGTTAAACGCACACAGTGATAGTAGTGCCAGTCAGAAAAGCCAACTTAGAGAATTCTTCAGTTAGTCCCTTTAGGCGTCTATCTGCTTCTCAGGTTATTGCATGGAGGAATTGTCCCCGATTATGGTATTATGGTTGGAGGGAGCGTCTAAAATCGCCACTTCCTCCTCAAATAATAAGAGGAAATGCAGTTGAAGAATGTATTTGTAGAGTTTTAAGGGACTCTCCCCTATATCTACTCCCTGATTCTGACTACGATATGACTTCTCCAATTCTCGAAGATGGATCTCCAGCTTTAGACCAGCAAGAAGGATGGATAGGCCCCAAATTGAAAATACTGCCTGAATCCAATTGGCCAAATAATCGCTCTGAATTTGAAAATTGGGCTAAAAAACGCGCAATTCATTACTTTGATGATTGCTGGGAGAGGGCCACCAATGATTGGAAAAATAATCCAAACAGGAAAGGAAACGCGTCAGATATTGAACCTCAAGAAGGATTAGATATGGTCATATCGGGATTAAATCTACATTTTAATGAACTAGAAAGATGCATCGTCCAAAATGGTGGAAAAAATTTTGAAAATTGGAGGATTACTCAGAATCGAGGTATCTGGCCATCTCCAGATGGATTCCCAAGAAACCGTTTGTGTAGTAATCCTTCAATCACAGAAGGTCAAATAACTTGGATTGAAGCCTGGGAATTTGCGAGACCTTGGTTTGTCGATCCGGATGCCAAGTCATTTTCACAAACTAGTTCTCATCCAGAAGAATGGTTTCAAGGAGAGTATGATTTAGTTTATCGATGGTCAGGAAACATCAATATTGTGGACTTAAAAGCATCAATAGGTAAAGGCGATAGATCTGCAGGTTATTTGGAACAACTCCGACTTTATGCATGGCTATGGTGGGAAACTCATGATAGGCTGGACATAGTCTCGGAACTAGAAATTTGGTATCTGGGTACAGGAACTGCAAAGAAAGTCCCAGTACCTGATGTAAAAGAGATGGAATTATTAAGTATAGAATTAAAGGGCTTATATGAATTAATTCATGAACATGATCCTGATATTTCAGATTGTCCTACTAATCCAATTCCCTTGAATATATTTGAAAAAGGAGGCAATCCTGCGAATCCTTCTATCGACCAAGACCCTTTGTCTAGGTGTAAGGTGTGTGATGTTCGAGCAATCTGTGATGGTAGTGATTATGAAATTGAATTACCAATGATGGATAGAATAGAACGTTTTGGCCACGCTTGGCCGGTGACTCCTTTAGGGAATCTGAAAACTAGGTTTACTGTCTCAGGAGAAGTCATACACTTAAATGGTCCAGAACTAAGTTCCAATGGAACTATAGATTTATCCTTTACTCTTCAAAATGGTTATGATCGTGCCAAGGTAAAAACACATCGAAATGGGGGTCCAAAGAAAGTATCACGCTCTATAAATGAAGGCTCTTGGGTTAGAATTGATAATTCTTTAGCTTCTTTGTGGAAGGGCCAATTAGTGCTGGACTTGGATAATCTTTCTCAGATTAGTACTATTCCAAAATCTTCTAATGATGCAATAGTTGAAGTTGAAACTAGGGCATCTATTGTTGGTAGAGTTTGGTCTATTGATGCATTTCCCGATGGAAAAGGAATTCGTAGATGGTCAATAACTATTGTTGATGATTCTGGTTCTGGAGGTGCCGTTGCATTTAAACAATTTATTCCCAATTCTGCTGCTGCTATAGAAAGAGGTGATGAAATTGCAATTTTAAATGGAGAATCGGGTGAATTTGCCGGTAGATCGCAAATACGAATAGGTCCTGGAACTAGAGTTGTTATCTTAAAAAATTCTGAAGATCTTATTCCATTTTGAAGTTATATTGGCGCCGAGAGAGGGATTTGAACCCCCGAGTCCTAAGGACAATGGATTTCGAATCCATCGCAATACCGGGCTATGCGATCTCGGCTATATATGCCCGAATCTTGGATTAGAAATAAGGCTGACTAGTGTTTCCGAGAGGCATGAGGGTCGAGATTGAAAGCGATGGTAATATCTTATTTGTGGAATCTGAAAAACCAATAACTGTAAATGAAGTTTTACGAAAATTAGAAATTCAAACCTCCACCGTTCTTGTTGTTTATGATGGTACAATCGTTCCTCATACGTCATTAATAGAATCCGACATAAGACTGGAATTAGTCGTTGTATCTTCAGGTGGTTAAATACCTAAATTAATAATTTACCCTTTACAAACTTGATGTACCTTTGCTCCTCATTTTCTTCAAACGGATGAATTCCTATGTTCACTTGATATGCTATCCCCATCCATGAACCGTCCTCGGAAATAACAGTTTCAAAAAAATCATGTAATGCATGAGTATCTCCCTCTATTTCTTCGTATGCTGTTACTATGTGCAAAGGTTCAGGATCGATAATTTTAAAATTCCATAAATCTCCTTCTTTTGGTTCTTTAATAGCCGCAGCATATGCATACCATTTTTCCCCTTCGGCATAATCTCCTTCTAGTTCATCATCATCAAAATCAATCCCATAAAATGCTATCGCTAATGTATTATCATCGCTTATACTTACGAAAGGATACATATGAATACCATTCATATGAGTTATGTCCCAAGTAGTCCAATTTAGTCCATAGTCATATGATAATGCAAGCCTCATTTCCCATGCTCCAGTTCCACCGTTTGGGCAATCTGACCAAACTACTGCTACAGTTCCAATTTCATTAGTATTTACTACTGGATATCCTTCGGGGCAATTTCCTTTACGTTCCCCAACATCTTTTGGATCAGCCCAGCTTCCATCTGTCAATCCTGTGCCTCTCCCATAGTCATCGCTAATTCTAATTACTATACTACCTGATGCAGTATCTGCATCTTCTTGAGCGATGTATACGTATGGGCCATGCTTTTGGCTAGCTATCGTACTCCATCCGCCAGGAACTGCATAACACTGGGTAAAGGTCAAACCCGCATCCTCGGAATGGTAATACCAATATCTGCCAACATCTCCTGTACATTCCAAAGGACTTACTCCAGAATTACCCAAATAATGTATGATTCCTTCGCCTTGAGCAGCGACCCATGGCCTATCGTCTGCAGCCATTGTATTCATCCTTTGACAAGTTACAGTGTCATATTCAGTACCGTTGGAAGATAATATATGCCACCAATTATCTTCTAGTGTTGTATCTAAGTAGTAAACATTATCTTCGGAATCTACTGAAATATCTCCCTCGTCTCCCAAACATTCTGACCCTCCAGCAATATAATTTGCTGTAAATGAGTTCCCCGGAGTTGGTTCAAAACCATCTCCATGGACCCAAGTTGTGCCATTATCAAAAGAAGCCCAAAGCCAGGATGCCCAATAATCCCATGAAGTTTGTTGGCCACTTTGACATGCATACCAAGGTCCAGGCTCACCTCCTAAAACAGGGAAAAATGGGTTACTTTCTCCTCCCCATCGTAGATCCTTATGGGCTGTAATAAACATATTTCCATTACTTGTGATAGAAATACTCGGTTCGTATCCAATCCCATATTCAGGTAAATCTTGTCCATTTGAATCATCTATACATTCTTCATGCCTAGGCATAAATTGACTATCTTCCCAAATTATTTCTATTTTTTTAGAACTGATGTCATCTATTTTTGAATCTATATTATCATCGACAAATAATGAAATTAGACTACTCGAACTAGATATTAATATTACAACTGTCATGAATATAAGTATAATTTTAGCACCTAACTTAATTTTAAATTTATTAACAAGCTTATTCATTAAATATTCTACAATCTCATTAAAAATGAAATTCATATCCTCTAAAACTCCATTCTTTCAATCAATAGAAGACGTAAATATGTAATTATTTTGATTATATTTTTTCAGAAATAATCAAAATAATTACTGCTTAGCACGTTTTCTTGATGCTTTTCGTCGGCGGAGTTTCTTCTTTCTCCATTTCCAACGCTGCTGCCCCCGCTTCTTCCATGCACGGGAACCACGCTTCATTCGGGCCGCCGACCTACTGCCCCTATATGATAGATTCGTGTAATGAAGATTTTTTTTATGGTGGGCAATACAGGATTCGAACCCGTGTCGCCGGCTTAGAAGGCCGGCATGATATCCAGACTACACTAATCGCCCTTAGCCTTTCGCGACGGTATCTCTTTCATGAACCTAACACATGGCCGTTACAATATTTATTTCGTTTTGAAAGCCCTTGCACACTTCGGACACCTGAGAGGAGTGCTTACTCGCCTTCTTTCCCAAGTATGTCCACAATCTCCGCAAATCCATTGTCGTTCAGGCAACGTATCAAGAATTTGCTGCCTCAATTCTCTAAGAACAGCAGAATCATTTAATTTAGGCGCGGGTGCGATTATATCTACTAATTTTTTATGATTTTCATTATGTTCTATTAAACCGGCGGCATGCAATAATTCATGAGCAAGAGTATGTTTGTACAGTATTAGATCCTGATGTAAAATTGGATTTAGTGCAATTATAATTACTCCTGGACTCACCTTTAATCGCTTTCTTCTAAATATTTCATTATGTTCGATTTCAAATTTAGTATATCCCAAACGAGACTCTTCTTTATTAGTCCATTTTAGTTTAACCTGCGATTCTAAGTAATTTAAGAAAGGTGCCTTTTCATTCTTTAGTGCTAATTTAATTGATTCAATCATGCCTTCTGGCATTTCAGGTTTTTTTGGTATATTAGTCATGTACTCGACACTCCATATAACTCGTACTGCATTCTCCTTAAATGGGCACCGTCTGACGCAGTCACACAGGGCGTGTGGCGCAGCTTGGAAGCGCGCTTCCTTGGCATGGAAGAGGCCCCGAGTTCAAATCTCGGCACGTCCACCATTTTTATTCATAAAATTAAACTTATTTCTAATTAAAAGGTTATTTTAATAAAATATAATTTTAATTACCATCACCATAAGAGTATTTTTATACCAATTTTATTTGCTGATAGCAAATAAAAAATAAACTTATCGAACGTTCATGTATATTTGCAATAATGATATCTCCCAATGTCATTTGTTCACATAAATTATATATTTATTATCAAATGTATATCAATTAATAATATATACATAATTTAATTATGTTTTTTTAATAAATACGCTCCAATCAAACAAATAATAAACCCTACTACCTTGCGATTTAGTATGGAAACTAAGATGAAACTTGAGTACATATGGTTAGATGGCCACAAGCCAACTCAAAATATGCGGAGTAAGACTATGGTTGTGAATAATTTTAGCGGTAAATTGGAAGATTGCCCTATTTGGTGTTTCGATGGTAGTTCAACAAGACAGGCCGAAGGAAATTCTTCAGATTGTTTATTGAAACCAATTGCTATTTATCCCGATCCAATTAGGCTAAATGGATTTTTGGTTATGAATGAGGTGTTGAATCCTGATTCTACCCCTCATTCATCTAATGCTAGAGCGACAATTGATGATGATGATGAAGATTTTTGGTTTGGATTTGAACAAGAATATTTCATAATGGATGTGAATACACAATTGCCATTAGGATTCCCATTAGGAGGTTACCCTGGCCCTCAAGGCCTCTATTATTGTTCAGTAGGAGGAAAAAATACACATGGTAGAGATTTTGTGGAAGAGCATGCAGATCTTTGCATAGATGCCGGCATAAATTTTGAAGGAATTAATCAAGAAGTTGCATGTGGGCAGTGGGAATTTCAACTCTTTGCAAAAGGAGCAAAGAAAGCGGGAGATGAGTTGTGGGTAGCTAGATATTTATTAGATAGGCTGACTGAAAAATATAATTATTATATTGAATATCATCCCAAACCAGTAAAAGGTGATTGGAATGGTTCAGGCATGCATGCTAACTTTTCAGATACCAATTTAAGGACTAGTGGCAGTAAAGAAGTGTTTGATAAGGTGTGTGAGGCATTTGGTAAAAATATCAAGAGGCATATGGATGTTTATGGCGCCCATAATGAATTAAGATTGACCGGCCTACATGAAACTCAATCAATAGATGAGTTTTCATATGGAGTTTCAGATAGGGGGGCATCAATTAGAATTCCAATTGGTACAGTCGAAGATGGTTGGAAAGGGAGGCTCGAGGATAGACGGCCATCTTCTAATGGCGATCCATACAAAATAGCCTCGGTAATTGTAAAGACAACTAAATCTACATACTAATTACTTTCTAATATTTTCATTACTTCGTCTGCACATCCCCAAGATAAGGTAACTCCTGAACCACCATGGCCATAATTATGAATAATTAACTTATCTAAAAAATATTCTTTTTCAAGTCGAACTTCGTGCCGTGAAGGCCGTAAACCAACTGAAAAACCAATTATATTATTTCTATCTAATTCAGGCCATAGCGATTCACATTTAATTAAAATATCTTCAGTATCTTCATCCCTGATTTCCATTGACCAGTCATTGATTTGTGCAGTTCCTCCTAATACTGTGACATCATTTCTTGGTATGGTGTACGTTAGAGTCTCTGGTTGTTGGTCAAAACGGCCAATTCCCGGGTCCTGTTGAATATATATTACTTGGCCCCTTATTGGCTTAACTTCTATATCATCACATAACTCTCTTGCTCCAAGACCTACGCAATTGATGATAACACTTTCATCAATCTCTGAAAAATATTCTAAATTAACTTCATTGAATCTACATCCCATTTTTATAAGTTTATCATTTATCCATGGCATATATAGATTCATTTGTATTACTGGGGCTTCAAATTCCCATCCAAAAATATAATCATTAACAAGTTCATTTTTTTCTAGTATCCTGAATCCATCAATCCCTTTTGTCCAATCAGGAGGTGAAATTTTATCTCTTAGAAATTCTCTACCCTTTCTTATTGTAACTCCAGATTCCGGAGAATTTAATGATATTTTATATAATTCTGAGTAGGTTTCTAAACTCCATCTATTGGTTTTTTTTATTGGATATGATAAAAATGGATACCAAATAGCAGCAGCAACATCTGAAACTGTATTTGGACTAAACTTATTAGAATAGATTGTTACTAAATGTCCTTTTTCTAATAGTCTCAATGCACAAGTCAATCCAGATACTCCGGCCCCTATTACCGCGCATTCCATATGTTTCGTATTGTTATCTAGTCAATATAGGCTACGGAATTTTATTCAATGATGTATCTTTTCGTTAGATTCAGTGATGTCATGCCAAAAGTTCGAATGCCAAAAAGAGGATGGTTTAGAATTACCAAGAAACGAATTTTTAGGGGGCCATCAGTAAAGGCGAGTGAGAATGGATTGCCTCCCTGTCCAGCATGTAATTTATGGGCCATGCAAAGAGATAACAAACGTAATGAATTATATTGTGGATCTTGTGGAGCTATTCTTTGAAATGCCAAATCCAATATGTCAATGCTATGTCGGATGGTCGCCACTGTGATGAAAAACCGCGCCAGATGCATTAGGCGTCAAGAGTGATGGGCGATCTGAGTGGCCCCTGGAATTGATTTAATGTCCAAAGATAAGATTGTCATGGACTCTTCTAAAAGGAAATTCAGAATTCCATCTCCAAATAATTTAATAAAGCCGCCCGAAGATATCCAATTTGGAAGAAAAAGTAAGCCTTGGAGAATTTATTTTGCGATGCTTAAATCAGTTTTACCAGTCTTTTTTTTACTATATTCATCACTATTCATAATTCTTGGATTAATTAATCTTGACCCAATAATTACATTAAGTGGTGGAATTTGTAGTCTGCCTCTAATTATTATTATTATCCGCCTTCATCGTCCCAAATTGATCCATGTAATGATGGCAACTCCAAATGAAAATGGTGGAGTCATACATCCTTTGCCCAATGGAGGTTCACTACAAACTAATGTCAAGACTGACTTCAAGCGGTTTTTAATTAGGGATGACTCAGTTCTCGAAATGCCACCAAGTAAACAATTATGGCTAATATTTTCCCTCGTAGTGCTCGTAGGAATTATATTATCTTTATTATTTTTGACAAATTACTCTCAAGATTCAGATTTAAATATTGGATATTTACCTTCAAATATTGGAGTAATTTTATTCATAATAATTGCAATCCCCCTTTGGATTATCGGTTTTTCCCTACCTGTTCTTACTTGGTGGGGAACATCTACTCAATTACTTGGAATTACTACTAGAAAGAGGGATGCTGAATCATGGCTATTGGCTGGGATGGTGGCAGCCTTTCCTGCGTTTCTTTTCAATAGTTTTATTGCACCTCTGATGTTACCTGATTCTGCATCAATGTTGATTAAAGATTTAGCATTACTAGCATTTTTTGCTCCTCTTTGTGAAGAATTGTTCAAAGGTATCGCTGTAGCATTTTTCCTACCTTCGATTAAAGGGCCAAAGCATGGTTTTCAAATTGGTTTTACAATTGGATTAGGCTTTGCTTTAATAGAAAATTTCCAGTACATTGGACTATCA
This sequence comes from Euryarchaeota archaeon UBA557, assembly GCA_002503285.1. Lineage (GTDB taxonomy): Archaea > Thermoplasmatota > Poseidoniia > Poseidoniales > Thalassarchaeaceae > MGIIb-O3. Next base: position 30,137 of record DARI01000002.1, on the reverse strand, counting down.
CTAATTGGAGGGCCACTGCAAATTACAATGACTATTTTAATTAGAGGAATAGGTTCAATTCCCGGTCATGCAGTTTGGACTGCAATAACGGGGACGGCTATCGGTTGGTTCGTAATTGACTCTAATTATGTAAATAAATATAATAATAAAGAAAAAAAGGTATTTAATGATGCTAATTATTCAATTTTTGACCCATTGGATACGGGTAATTCAGATAAATCACTTGATAAATTAAATGATAAAAAAACATGGTCATTATTGGATAAAAATTCAGAAATTATCAATAATCAAATATCTACCGATAAACTTCCAAAAAAATATGTTAAATCTGGATTTTATTCTCCAAAATCAGTTATTAATGCCCTAATATTGTCAATTTTAGGACATTCCTTTTGGAATGGTAGCTCATATTTTTCATTTTATTTACCTGATGAAAGAAATTTAGCACCTAATATGGTAATTTTTATTTCATTTGTTTGGACAACCATATTAATCGTAACTATGTTGTATACAACTATCCAATTGTTGAGAGGAATTAGATTTTTGGATATTGAAAATTAATCACCATTATTTGATTCAATCAGTCAATTAATGGGAATGCTTCTTGACCATCGATACTATCAGGATTACAAGGATAAGGTGGAACTTGTGGATGAAGAACTAATTTCTTTGTTATTGGTTTCAGTATTATTGTTAGTCTCTAGAGTATATGATTTCCTTGATATTGGTGGCCTGATTGCAGCATTGGCAATTGGATTAATAATATCTCTATTTGGACATTGGACATGGTTAATAGTTTTGATGTCCTTTTTAATAATTTCTTCAATAGTTACAAAATGGAAGTATGAAGAAAAATCATTATTATCAGTTGAAGAATCAAATGATGGCTCAAGAGGTTGGAAAAATGTTGCTGCAAATGGGGGAGTAGCTTCGATAGTTGCGATAGTAAACTATATTTTAGGCGGCCACGAACTTGCTTACTTCGCGTTTTGTGCATGTGTCAGCGTAGCATCCTCTGATACACTTGCATCTGAAATTGGAAGTTTAGACTCTAGGACGAGAATAATAACAACATTGGCTGCAGTACCTGCAGGAACTAATGGCGGGATGTCTCCTACTGGAACTATAGCAGCATTTTATGGAGGACTTATTATTGCGATAATCTCGACACTGTTAGGCGCACTCAATGGCGATTCATTACCTCCATTATTCTTTTTTCTTTCTATTACTATGATAGGGTGGCTTGGGTGTCAAATAGACTCACTACTTGGCGCATTATTGGAAAATAAAGGATATCTCGGAAAACATGGTGTAAATTTCATATCTACACTCTGTGGTTCATTTTTATCATTATATTTTGCATATATTTTAATCTATTAATTTTATGAGATATCTATTATGGTTGTAATAAGTATGAAGAAAAAAATTAATAATTATAGATTTATTTTAATATCAATATTTATGTTATTTTTATCTTCAGGATTATCTTCCATCAGTATTGCACAAAATTATGAACAATATGACGGACCGGGAATATCTATTGAATACCCCGAAACTCACATGCTTTTTTTGAAGGGCGTTGAAGAAAATCCTATTCTAGATAGAAATTGGTCTGTATTAACTGGATTGCCCCAGGGCAGTGCATCATTCAATAGTGCCAGTGCATCTTCCTCTCCCAATTTATTAACTGCCAAATCAGCACCTTTGGAGGAGCCATTTAGATTTGATGGAAATATTTCAATATCATTATTTGCTTCATTGGAGGGCACCGGCAGTAATTCATGTAAATCAACAAGCATTCTTCCTAGTCCAGTAAGTTCCGAAACTGAATTTCAAGTTACTCTTTCTATGGGGGGAATAATGATATTAGACGATCAATCTACTAATACAATTTCTATGTCCGAAGGATACACATCTCCTCATGAATTTATTGTGGTTGCTACCGATGTTAATGTGAGTATGAGTCAAGGTGATACCGTCGATATATCGATTAATGTAAGGCATGAGTGTATAGAATCAGGATCTCTATGGTGGGGGACGTATGACATAAGGTCGGGAATTACCTTTGAAGGGGATTTTATAGAAATTGAACTAGATGCAATTGTAGATGCAAATAGAATGGTAAGGATAGAATTGATGCCAATTTCTCCTTGGGGTATTGGCGATTTCACGCATCAAATAATCGAAATTGTTGGCCCGACCGATTGGTCTAGGATGTACCATGGAGAATGGGATGATGAGGATCTACGGCAATATCACTTTGAAAATCCTCAGGGTACTCGAATAGGTGATGCAAATAGAACTATTTTGACTTGGACCTCGGATAAACCATTGGAACCTGGAAATTATATGGTCGATGTTTGTATTGACTTATCAGATCAAAATCCCGGTAATACTTGTAATCTGATAGTAGTATTAAGATTTGTTATACCCGAAGATCCTGTTTCATTTATTAACAGTGATTTGGCAATTTTTATTATTCCATTAGGAATAATGGGGTGGATAGTAGTTTCACTTCGAGGGGCAATACTCCCTCTCCCAGCGTATGGAGTCATTATTTTATTAGCATTTGCAAGTTTAGGGCCAGCAATGAATTTACCCGATATAAATAATGAGCCATATAGAGATAATGGTGCCGCGCCTTCATTCATATTATTGTCTCATAATCCTGACACAGGATCTGTGTCTTTATATGACTTATTGGATAAATATGATGTGGTAGTAATCGGTATGTTTCAGCATGGATCTCCAAATGCCCAACTTCAATACAATGATTTTTCAAACTCAATAAAATATAATGATAAAGATATAGGATACGTTCAAATTGCAACCGGAGAAGATTTAAGGGCGACAGATTTAGATTACTATGCTAAAATACTCAATAATTCTTGGCCGCTTTTACTGGATGAGGCAGATTCAAAAATTGGGCTTTCTTTACCAAATAGTGCTAGTGATGCTGTTATAATTATAGATTCGGCCGGATTTATATCTGAATGGCAACCTGGCTCAATGTCATCCGTAGAAATAGAAGATGCAGCAATTAAATCTTCTTGGGGTTCTGGAAATAATCCTTTAAAAATCATATCTTCACTATTTTCTATGTCTTTACTTCCCCTTATAGTATTGGCCATGCCAAGAGATCGTAAATTTAAATTTCCTGAAGGTGCTTTAATCCCAGGGGCTGGGAGTTTGTTAATCCTATATGCTTCAATAGTAGGATTTTCATATTGGGCTATTCCTGTAGCATTATTAGCATCTTTAGGGGCGGGTACAAATTGGATATGGGTGGAATTATTTTTGACATTTGTACTCATATATCACGGGTTGTCTATACTAAAAAATGGTAAAATAAAAGAAATCGAAATGTTATCTAAATTCGCATATTCAAAACTACCTCGGCCATATAAAGATTGGAAAGAAATTCATAGTTTCACCGAAGATGCTTATTTGGGATTATGGTTATCATGGCTTTTATGGATACAAATTCCCTTTATAATTCCTCAAGGAGTTGGCGCGATAGCACAATCTGGTCCTTTTGGCATAATTTTATCAGTATTTGCGTTAAGTTCTTACATTCTTTGTTCAGGAATCTGTGTCATTATTGCGAGAAACTTAGCTTTGATTTTTGGCCCAATTTCCAGAATCTTTGGAGAAATGAGTATTGGACTAAGGCCCAGAGCATGGGGTTTAGCATCAACGATATTTGGAGTTTGGATAATGCTCAGTATACTACTTGGTCCTTTGTTATAATTATTTTACTAATGGAAGGCATTTGACCGAGAGCATCATAAAAGAATGGCCATTGGGAATGTTATCCCTACGGGGGTATAGTATAACCTGGTAGTACAGCGGGCTCCAGTTGCACGGGAATGACGACGAGAAGGTATTCTGATGGTTTTGATGACCAACTGGAGCACCGACCCATCGCAACCCGAGAGCGTGCGCCTGCCGGGTGCACGCTAGGCGGAAGATACCCGCTGATCTGGGTTCAAATCCCAGTGCCCCCACCACATATTTACCACCTTAATTTGTGATATTTTGAGGGTTTGCTTGAAGGGGTATGCATGCTTCGCCACATACATGAATGAGAAAATATTGTGCTTATTCACTTGTATAATTATGATGATGCCACTTTCAGGTAGTTTATTTATTTCAACTTTAGATATGAATGATAATGACTTCCAATTAATTCAAGAGGGTCAAATTTTAAATCCTCCAAATCAAGATAAAATACCATGGCACCTAGATAATCGATGGTGGAATGACACTTCTTTAGATATGGATAGAAATGGCATTCATGATTCATTACAAAGTACTTTGGGAGTTGTAAATGTGGGAATTTCATATTTTGAATCAATTAATGATGCTGATAGGGAAATATTAGTTTCAATGGGCTATGCAATTAAACAAGAAATCTCCTCAGTAAATGCTATACTACTGGGTAGTATAAATTCAAGTGAAATTTATAATTTAGCAGAAATCAATGGAATTGCAATGGTTGAAAGATACGGCTCACTAGTTTTTTATGGAGATATTCAAACTCCAGCCGTTAAAGCACAAAATTCAACGTTATATCCAGGTGCTTGGGATTTAGGAGTATCAGGTAAAGGAATAAACATAGCACTCACCGATACTGGAGTTGATGAGGAACACCCTGGTCTAAATGGCAAATTTATCGCCGGGTATGATGCAGTTTGTTTTGTCCACTCCGATCCAACTTGCGTTCTATCCGGGGGCAGGGAAACTGATGGCTCTTTCAATCCTGATGATGCAAACCAACATGGAACAGCTTGCATGGGGATGGCAGCAGCAACTGGGATAGAAAGCGATGGATCTTATTCTAATTTTACTGGTTCAGCACCTAATGCTTCTACAATAGACGTTAGGATTGGTACCGATGCAGGAGCAGGTCCTTTTGAAAATTACATCCTCGAGCAAGAATTTTATGAATCAGCCATGAACGGTTTACAATGGATAATAGATCACAAAGATGATGCATGGCAAGGCGCCGCAGAAGAAAACTATGGTATCGACATCATATCTTTATCATGGGGAATTACAAGTCATGAATCAGGGGGTTCAGATGGTACGGATATGCATAGCCGTATTTTAGATGAAGCAATGGAAGCAGGAATTATTGTTTCAGCAGCCGCAGGTAACGACGGACCTGACAATGATGGCCTTTCAGGCATGGGATCTTCATCTCTGTCTGTAACTGTGGGGGCTACTGATGATAAAAACACAATCAATAGGGAGGACGATACAATCGCAGATTACTCAAGTAGAGGTCCAAGAAGAGATAATGGCAATGGAAATCCTTTGGATGAATTAAAGCCAGAGATTAGTGCACCTGGGAGTAACATAATTCAAGCTGAAGGCTGCGTATCATCCGGGCAATGTAATAATAATATCCCAGGTCAAGATGCATCGGATAATACTTACACCGGAAGGGGAAGTGGTACTTCTTATGCAACTCCTTCAGTTTCAGGAATAATTGCATTAATTATGGAATCAAATGAAGATTTGACACCTTTGCAAATAAAAGAAATATTAAAACAAACTTCCGAAAGAAAAGGGGATCCTACTTATCCAGACATTGATCCATATTGGAATCGAGATTTTGGTTATGGCATGGTAGATGCATATGCGGCAGTTACTATGGCAATTTACCTAAAGGAAACATCTCAAAGTGAGTATGTTAATCCTTATTTGCAAAATCATTTATTAAGCCAAACCATTGAAAATGGAATAATAAATATTACCGGGCACGCATGGGGGCAGGATTCTTCGGTAGATAAAGTAGAGTTTAGAATTGATGATGGCCCTTGGAATGAAGTCACATATACTTCAAATGATTCTAAAATAGGGCCGCTAACCCCATTTTTATGGCATATTTTAATTGATTCTTCAAAAGTTACTAAAGGATTACATCGGATTGAAATACATGCATCATCCGATGCCAGTATTTCTTTACCAACAACATTAACCATAGAAGGCTCAGGAGGTTATGTGACTAATTCAAATGCACCAATATCTGTAATTATGTCGATTTCATTGTTATTCATGGCATGGATTTCAACATTAATATTTGCAAAATTCAATATCGATGAGCATGAAAATTTTGCGAATATTAAAACTAAGGCGAAATCTAGTAGAAGTTCTGATATTTTAAATAATGATAAATCTAATAATTCAATTGGTGTTATGGATGCAGAATTAATTTCTTGACTGGGCATAATTAGTTTTTTTGTACTTTTATCAATCCTTCTTAAAACCCTTAGCCACGCCTCATAGAATATGGTGAAGTTCTCCGAGCGTGCTAATAGCATACAACCAACGGGCGTCAGAAGAATGTTTGACATGGCTGGTGATGACACCATTCAGTTTGGTTTAGGTGAGCCAGATTTTCAACCGCCTGAAATCGCAATTAAGGCCTTTACACAGGCAATGGAAGAAGGTAAAAATAAGTATACTACTACTGCGGGTTTGCCAGAATTAAGAAAAAAAATAGCCGAAGAATGGTCTAACTTATCTCCAAATCTAACAGAGTCTAATGTTTGCATTACGATGAGTGGTACCAACGCATTGTTGGATGTTTTTCTTGCTATTGTCGATCCGGGAGATAATGTTTTAATCCCTGAGCCATATTTCCCTCTATATCCTCCTGATGTAGTTATTTGCGGAGGAGAGCCGAACCTTTATCCTTGTAATTTTGACAATGGATTCGTACCTAAAATTGCTGATCTTGAGAAATTGGTCAATGATAAAACTGTAGCAATTTTATATAATTTTCCTAGTAATCCAACTGGTGCAACACTTTCTATTGATGAACGTGACAAATTGGTTGATTTTGCAATACGCCATGATTTATGGATAATAAGTGATGAGGTTTATGATCGAATAATATATAATGGTTCACATGTATCATTTCTCGGTGCAGGGCATGATAAATTATTCTTAATAAATTCATTTTCCAAAACGTTTGCAATGACTGGATGGAGGATTGGATATATTCTATCTCCCGATGATGATGCAATGATTCAAATAAATAAAATGCAATATTATGTAACTGCATGTAGTAATGATGCAATGCAATATGCTGTATTATCTGCATTAGAAAATGCTCCTGATTATCCAAACACGATGCGTGATGAATTTCAATTACGCCGCGATCTGATTTGTAGTAGATTAAATGCCATGGACGGCGTTACTTGTCACATCCCCGAAGGGGCATTCTATGTATTTCCCAAAGTAGAAGTAAACGGCTACAATAGTAAGGAATTAGCCCTAAAGATATTACAATTAGGAGGGGTCTTGTGTTCCCCGGGTACTGCTTTCGGAGAAGCAGGGGAAGGGCATTTACGCTTCGCATATACTATTGACAGAGATGGGATATCAGAAGGCATGGATAGATTAGAAGAAGTACTAATAAAACTAAGAGGATAATGTTGTGTTAGACTTTTTATTGGGATGTTTACTTATCATAATTGGTTTCCAAGTCCCAACTATCTCACTCTATTTCTTCTATCTTTTTACTAATAATAAATATTTTTTAATAATTTTATTATGTATCTTTATAGTAATTTCTGGTATATTTATGTTTAATTATGGACCAAATGAATTAGCGTTTGGGCTCTTTATAGGTTCAGGATGGAAATTATTAAATGAAATTTTAGACATTTTATTTAACCTCAATCATCAAAAAAATTGAAAGGAGAATCAATCTCACTAGGCACTTCATCAACATTTTTATCGAACTTATTTTCTAAACCTTTATCCGGAGCAGTCAAACTCTTAGACCTTAAATTTTCTAATTTTTGCTCTTGACCTATCATCCAATCAGGAATTTCCCTGTAACCATTTATGACCGAAATAGTCGTAAAAGTAGCCATTGGTAATACGGATATTGCTACAATATAGTCTAAAATTGCTGTATCAGGTATTGTTGCAGCAGGTGCAATTGTTTGGATAATCATCTTTTCTAATTGTATTTCATGCCACTGCTCATAGTTTATCCCCAACCAACCAAGAGAAAATGCAAGTACAGTTCTCGCAAAAATCCAGTAGAGAATAAGCGGTAATATGGATGATACTCTACCGAATTTCCCTAAAAAAATTCTAAATATGTATGCCAAACCTACTAATTTTTCAGATATAATTGGATGCAATCTTATTGATAGCCACAGTGCGATCAAATATCCCACCATTCCTAGTTGAAAAGCAGAATCAGGCTTGACATAACTTTCGGGCATTCCTTCCATTATAATTAGAGGAACTGCAATCAAAATTACTTGCATAGGAACTGCCAATAATTGCAAACCACCATGAATCGTCATAATGTCATAATCCTCATTTTTCATCTTTAAGTAGACTAATCTACTAAGTCTTCCATATGGACTTGAATATGCAGATAATCTAGCCCTATCTATTAATTCTGGATCATTTCTTCTGACGCTCAAGAATAATGTTGCTAAAACCCCTCCTTTATTTGATATATAAAAAGGTGTGAAATTACCCATAATTAATGCTAAGGTTAATGATATAATTCCATAGGTAACTCCTGCAATTGACACCCACCCCAGCATTTCTGTTCTTATTCCAATACTTGCATTACCAATGTCTAAATCTATTAGATAGGCAATGGCAATTAATAATGTTGGAACTATAGTCACTTGGCAAATCATGATTATAATCAAATGGAATCTACTTAGCAATTTTCTGCTATTATCCATGTACCTACGTGTCCTCATCTAGCCATAAGTTCTTCATATGATTATATTGTATATGTTCAATTATGCCATATTTAAAAAAAAATCAAACAATATTTATCAGTTAAACTTTGACCCCATACTTTCATACACAAATGTGATTCGCAAAAGTTTGTTTATGCGCGGCCTGTATTCCTTTATCGTCGTCGTTTTGTTTGTACTAGTTAGTGCGTCACCCATGGTGATGTTTCCAAATTATGATGATTCTCCCGAATTTAAAGTAGGGCCAAAGAGTGATGCTGTGGATTTTAGCGTATTGGAAATAGAATTAGGCAATTCATCTAACATACCCATGCAATGGGAACAACCTGATTCTAGTTTCCAAGAGTACTTAATAAAAGGAGATGCGATACAAATCAATGTTACTTTCATTCAAAACGGGTTCACTCCTACACAAGTCACTGCAAATGCAACATTGCAAGTTTGGCATCCGATAGGATTTCTGATTAAGAAATGGGATTTTAATGTCACATTATCTAGCTCACAGTCTGCTAGATTAGATTTTATATGGACTCCTAATACTGCTCACAGTGCATTATCGGGAGATGGCTTTCTCAGTGGAGGAATGATTATCGTCGGTTTAGTCGATGCTGGCTTACAAGATGGGGACAATACAAATGATAGGGTAGAAAGATCTGTTCCGGTCGCAGCTTGGTCAGATAATTTAGATAATGGATTCTGTGGTGATGAAGGTAATGAAGGTAAATATTGTACCAATATTCCACAAGGATATGGTAGGCCTACTTGGTTTGGTGCTGGATATGAGTCAAATGGGATGACTCAAGATGGAGACTTCCCTACTGGTACTTGGAGGATGGATAACGCATCTAGCGCAGATGGGGAATGGCACTGGAAAGTATCAGGGGATGATAGTAATAGGTATGCCTCTAATCGTTATGATCGATTGCATTGGGGCTGGGTAACCACCAATAATCAGGATGGGTGTGCCGATGGAGTTTGGGGTGATGGATATGCACATGGATTAGGCCAAGGAGATTTCTCTTCTAGCTTATCTTCTCTGTATTCTCAGTATCTTTGCAAAGTCAAAATCAAAAGTCCAAATTTTTATTCGATGCAAATCGTTACCAAAGCATGGGGGAATATGGACTCTGGTGATTCAATTTTACTCGAAACTGATTCGGGGTATGATCAAGAATATTATAATTATACTGCAATAAATTTATCCTCAAATGAAGGCGATTGGAACAGATTGATTTGGAATGTATCTGATTTACATCAATCTGGTGGTTTTACTCTATCATTTTTGTTTAAATCTGATGGCTCAGATGCTAATGAAGGAATTCATATTGATTCATTTCTAATTTTCGGAATTGAGAGATTTACTGAATATACTCTTAATGCAGTGTGCAATGATCCTCTTCCGAATTCTTATATCGTTTTAGCAGCCGATTCAAATCCACCTTCCTTGCATTGCCGTGTATTTAACAAAGGATATATAGATATAACTCTTAGATATTTTACTACTTTATCTAATCAATCATGGATGTACCAATATCCATTAAGAATCGACTCAAATAATCCTATCGATCACGATAATTTTGTAGTTAGTAAAGTTATAAAAGCACGAACAATTACTGATGTTTGGTTCAATTTATCAATACCTGATGGGACCCTTGTACAAGAATTAGATTGGATAGTAGACATCAATGATGGTGTTTTAAATAATTCTAAATATTCACTTGTTCTACCAGTTAAGGTAGATCCAACTTATTCTATAACACTAACTCCGGATAAATTATCTAACCCAGCTGCTACTTTATTCCCCGGGGATAAGGCAAATATAACTATGAATCTAAAAAACAACGGGAATCAATTAGCAACTTGGAACCTAGGTGGCACTTTCGACACATCTGAATGGCCTTCAGAAAATATTCAATGGTATGATTCAGCAACAGGTGAAGCAATATCTCTTCTTAATTCTTCCATCAATGAAGAATTTATCTTAAATGCAGAAATTACAGCTCCTGAAGGTTTGGCCCCTGGAATATATACTCTTACTCTTATTGCCAATGGTCGTGCACCCGCTACTTTTCAATCAGAAACCGTCCTGTACATTGAGGTGCCAGTATACCATAATTTGGTCGTCGCACCCATATCAAATTCATTAATTGCTCCCGCTAATGGTTATGGTAAAATTGTCGAAATATTCCTAATTAATAATGGAAATACTGAGGAATCTTTTGATATTTCAGTTACAACGGATAATTGGCGATTATTAGCCTCAACAAGTGCAACATTGACACCCGGTATACCCTCGAATGGCGGAGATACCTCAATATCTCTTCTACTTCCAATGCCCGAGGGGATACTAAATGGAACTTATAGAATTACAGTACATGCTGCAAGTACGCTGAATCCAGAATATGTATCTAGTGCAAATATTTACCTAACGGTGCCAGTTACTAATCTAGTAGAAATTCCAGATTTGGATATGACTGAAGAAATATTTAGTGCAGGTAGTGATGACAGGACTTTAAGATGGGAAATATGGAATCGTGGGAATGTTGCAGACTCTTTCGACATTTCATTCTTACATACATCAGATGTTTTTACTTCCGCACAGGGATTAAGTGAGGGAAGGACTCCTTACATATCTCCAGGGTCATCATATAATTTATCCGTCAGTTATTCATTTGGTGAGGATGCAGATGGGACACGGACCATTACTCTAGGTGCAAATAGCGTCGAATCTTCAAAGGCAGGAGGGGATGCATCTGGAACTGGGCAAGCTCTGTTTAACGTCGGAACTGTTGGTTGGCTACGAGCACTTTCTCCACCGCTTTCATCAGATGCAATGTCAATAACCGAGTCGGGCGAATCTTACTCGTTAGAATATACTATACTAAGCATGCATCCCACAGATGATCAACAAATACGTGCTGAAGTTGAACTTGAAAATCAATATACGGTATATAGTGCCAGGGTCGATGAAGATGATAGGGATTTCGTGCTTAAAGCTGGAGAATCAAGGACTGTAACTATTTTCTTAGATGTTAGGGAAGAGGATCTAGAAAATTTGAATATGGATCAAGTTGATTTCGAAGTCACACTAGTAGTAACCAGTGAATTAGATGTTTCGAAAAGAACAACTACGATATCATTGACCAAACCAGTACCCTTAGAGGTAGGTCCTGATGCAGGAGATTATGTCTGGATTACTGGTAATATTGTCCTAATCATCATTGGTACGGTAGTATTCCTTGGAGTATCCGTTATGACATTCAGAATTGTTAGAAAAGCTAATTCGCCTTTAGAAGAAATTTCTACATTAGATGGCTATAATATGACTATGAATGCATGGGATGATGAAGCCAGTATGAAAATACCATTACCTTCTGCAGATATGATTGCAAATTCTATGTTCGGAGGCTCGGAGGAAATATTCAAACAACCATCTCCGGACCTTTCGATTTTAGAAAATCTAGAAAGTAGTAATTACCCCCCAATTCCTGAATCTGGATTACCTGCCGGATGGTCCTTAGAGCAATGGAATCACTATGGTCAAAAATGGCTAGATGAAAGAAACTTGGAATAAACTCATTTCTTTTTTTAGTTTATGGTGTGCGAGGACTTATGACTACTAGTATGGTGCCACGACTACACAATTAATGGAAGTGATTTTCAATGTACAATGGACAACAACCAATTTTTATAATGAAAGAAGGAACACAAAGAACCAGCGGAAAAACTGCACAGAGTAACAACATCGCTGCTGCTAAGGCAGTTGCAGATGCCGTACGCTCTACGCTAGGGCCAAAAGGAATGGATAAAATGTTAGTTGACAGCATGGGAGATGTAGTAATCACAAATGATGGGGCAACAATTCTAAAAGAAATGGATATCGAACATCCGGCAGCAAAGATGATTATAGAAATTGCAAAAACTCAAGAACAACATTGCTATGATGGCACTACGAGTGCGGTTGTAATAGCAGGAGAATTACTCAAGAGGAGTGAAGATTTAGTTGAACAGAACGTTCATCCTACAGTTATATGTGAAGGATTTAGATTAGCAGCAGATAAAGCTGCTGAAATAATCGATGCACATGCTATTTCCGTTACTCCTTCTGCATTAGAAGAAGTTGCTAAAACTGCATTGACTGGAAAAAGTGCTGGTGCTGTGAAGGAATTTTTAGCTGATATTAGCGTTAGGGCAGTACTAGCAGTAGCACAAGTAGTCGAGGGAGAAAATGTCGTAGATCTAAATGATGTCAAAGTAGAGAAGAAACAAGGAGGGTCAATCCGCGACAGTTCGTTAATAGATGGCATAATTATGGACAAAGAACGCGTTCATAGCGGCATGCCTAAATTAGTTTCCAATTGTAAAATTGCACTAATAAATTCTGCAATAGAAGTTAAGAAAACTGAAGTAGATGCAAAAATACAAATTACAGATCCGAATATGTTGTCTCAATTTTTGGATGAAGAAGAAAATTATCTCAAATCACTAGTTGAGAAAATAATTAATTCTGGGGCCAATGTAGTTATTTGTCAAAAAGGAATAGATGATTTGGCTCAGCATTATATGGCAAAGTCAGGAATTTTTGCAATTAGAAGGGCCAAGAAAAGCGACATGGAAGCCCTATCAAAAGCAACTGGAGGTAAAATAGTAACTAATGTGGATGATCTTTCTTCAACTGATTTGGGGGCCGCTTCTAAAGTGGAAGAAAAGAAAATAGGAGATTCAGATATGGTCTTTGTTACTGGATGCCCAGAGGCAAAAAGTGTCTCAGTACTTTTGAGAGGAGGAACTGAACACGTCGTTGATGAAATTCGTAGAGCATTTGATGATGCCATAGGAGTTGTAGCAGTTGCTCATGAAGATGGTGCAATTCTCACTGGTGGAGGGTCAGTTCTCGCTGCAATAAGTAGAGATTTACGTTCGTATGCTGAAGGAATTGGAGGCAGAGAACAAATGGCCATAGAGGCTTTTTCCGGAGCATTGGAAGTGATACCTCGAACTCTTGCAGAAAATGCAGGTTTAGATCCGGTTAATACCATTATAGATATCAGAAAAGCCCACTCAGAAGGTAAATCGACATTTGGAGTAAATGTGTATGATGGAGGTGTTGCCGATATGAAAATAGCAAATGTTTTCGAACCAAGTAGAGTAGTTGAACAGGCAATTCAAAGTGCCTCTGAAACAGCTGTAATGATTTTGAGAATTGATGATGTCATCTCTAGCAAGAGTTCCGGCCCTATGGATGCCGGTGATTTTGATGGAATGGGAATGTAATAGTCTACTCTTCCATCATTTTTATGAAAAATAAAAACGAGAGTTATAATAATCGGTTACGTGTGGAACAGATATAGAGCACTTTAGGTGATATTATGTCGGATGCACGGTCATTACTTATTTTATATGGTTCACAGTCTGGAAATTCAGAAGAAATTGCAATAAATGCGGGAAAATTTTCTTCCAAAAATAATCTAAATCCAATAGTTAGGGCCATGGATGAAGTAACAGTTCCTGATATAATTTCTCAAACAAGGATTTTGATTTGCTGTAGCACATGGGGCGACGGAGAGCAACCTGATAATGCTGAAGATCTTTGGGAAGCTGTCAACTCTGCTGATATAACTTCACTAAATAATATCAATTTTTCAGTATTAGCACTAGGGGACTCATCTTATGATTTATACTGTGAATCTGGCAAGGAATGGGATAATTGGTTTGAGTCAAAAGGAGCTAATCGAATTTATCCTCGTGTAGACTGCGACGTTGATTTTGAAGAACCTGCTAAACTATGGATGGAACAAAGTATTCTAAAAATGAGCGAAATCACTGTCGACTCTGGTGTCGAAATTACAATACCCGAGAACAAAATTTCTAAAAATTCTGATGTAATTGATAATTCCGTATCCGAAAAATTAGATGTTTTGACATCGGATAATATCGAAGATTTTCTCCATGAGGGAGACAGGGAACTAGCTGTTCTTTTCGGCTCACAATCTGGTAACTCTGAAGACTTAGCATCAAAAATAGTAAAAGAAGCTACAAAATATGGCCTCAATGGTAAAGTCTATGATATGGATGGCCTCGATTTTAATACTCTTAGAAATCATAAACGCGTACTGATAGTGTGTTCGACTTGGGGTGAGGGTGAAATGCCAGATAACGCAGAAGAGTTATGGAAATCTGCAAGTGATGATGCAGCGCCTAAATTCAATAAAACTAACTACTCAGTACTCTCATTGGGTGACTCAAGTTATGAGTTATTTTGTCAATCAGGTAAAGATTGGGATATTAGATTTGATGAGCTAGGAGCTAATAGATTGGTAACAAGGGTTGATTGTGACGTCGATTATGAAGCATTAGCTACTGAATGGACTTTTAATGCCCTGACTTCCATGGCAGCAGTTGACGAAACTGGTAATTTTCATGAATCGAAATTAAATTCGATTAAACAATTCGTATCTGGGGCAGATACAGTGGGCGCTTCAGGTGATGACAGTTTTTCCATCTCCTCGTTGATTTCTGAAAAATTGCAAGTCGAAGTATCTATATTTAGATACGATCCCCAAACAAACTCTACTGGTAAAGATACCTGGTTGTGTTCTTTGCCTGGAAATATGTCTGTTCTAGAAGTTCTCAGATCCATCAAAAGCACCCATGATGGGACTTTGACTTTCAGAGATGGCGTTACCGATGACCCCAATACTGCGATTTCTATAAATGGTCGACTAATACTCCCCGGAACTATAAGTTTAGACTCAATATATTCTCCTCAAATAGGAAAATTAAAATTAACAATTGAACCTCTCCCCTGTTTTACTGTTATTCGTGATTTATTGGTTGATACATGGGCACTCGAGAGAGCTAGGGAAACTAGTGAACCTTGGATGATTTCCGCCACAAGAGAAGGCAAAAATACCTCACAGGGCACGATTGGGATAATGAGTCAATCAGAAGCATCATACTTACATTCGATAAAAGATTTTCAGAGCTCAATTCTCTTACATGCCAGTTCAGACGCTACGCCATTCTCTGAATCATATGTTGGCCCATCAAATATAGTATCTGCATGGGCAAGACGGAACGATTCAAGGATTTCAAAAACTAAGAAGAATGAAATTGATAAATACATAGGATCAATCCAAGGAATTAACTCAGAAACAGATTTATCTTCGATTAGACGTCAGGAATCTAATAATCTATCAATTTCTGATGCTTTATTGGATGCTAGAACCATGGCGCTAAGTCAATCATCATTCTCTGGAAGGCATGGTAAGCATGTATGGTGGTATACATGGTCAATAAAGAGTAGTGGTAAAGTCAATGATACAGTATTGTTCAGGCAAGTTTTGGGGCCATTGGGTCTTCTTAGTAATCTATTCTCAGGGGTGACTGCAAGAATGTTACTTGGATTCACTCGAACTGGTGGAAATATGATCAATGATGGCCTCGGCATGGTTTTACCTCCAGCAGGAATAGGTAAAATGCCTAAACAATTCAATTCATCAATAAATAATCATCATGAAGTTATCGCAATTTTTAATGAACTGGATGGAAGATTTTAATGCCGTTGAAATATGCCTATCATCCTGGTAATGTTTCACATAGCAGTGCTCCTGAAGTTAATGATACTATGATGCCAATAGCAAAATCATTAGGAATTGAATTAACTATTTTAGAAGGTGCAACCAGTTGCGGTGCTGGAATTATGAGGCAAGCAAATAATAGGCTCCAATTAACGCTAAATGCCCGTACATTCGCAATGGCTGAATCTTTAGGTCTTGACATAATGACGCCTTGTGCTGCCACTGCAGGAAACTTGAATGAAGATTTGCAAACTCTAATTGGAAATAATATTTTATTGGCAGAAATTAACTCTATT
This sequence comes from Euryarchaeota archaeon UBA557, assembly GCA_002503285.1. Classification (GTDB taxonomy): domain Archaea; phylum Thermoplasmatota; class Poseidoniia; order Poseidoniales; family Thalassarchaeaceae; genus MGIIb-O3. Next base: position 13,511 of record DARI01000002.1, on the reverse strand, counting down.
TTGATGAAAACCTGCGGTTTAAAATTCAATGGCGCTGTCAAAGTTCACCATTTACTCCACGTACTAGTCGATGAAATCGGATTGGAAAAAATAGAATTAAAAGTTAAAAATCCCTTAAATTTCATGATAGCAGGTTACTATGGTCCTAATATGCAACAAACTGGCATGTGTGGCGATGATGATGTTTACGATCCATCATATCTGGAAAAATTAATTCAATCAATAGGGGGAATACCTGTTGAATGGGGTAGTCGAACTAAGAGTGTTGGAGTTCCGGGATTACTCTCTGAAGAACCTACGGTATTACTCCAATCTGCTAATGTTATTTTGGATGCAAAAGATGAAGGGGCGCAATTAATAGTGAGCGCGTGTAATTTATCCCATACAATAATGGACATATATCAAGGAAAAGCATCTAGAATAGTAGAAAGACCAATCAATATCCCAATAATGCACTTGACGGAAATGATTGATTTTGCATTTGGACATCATAACACACGTTTGGCCCAATTACGAACAAGAATATCAGTCATTGGCAATTAAATCATTTAATAGTCGTTGAGTCCCCTTTGTTCCTTAGATTTGAAATTTATTATTTTCCTTTCGTTGGGCTTTGAATTCAATTTGGTTTGATCAAATTTAGAGACTTTTGGTTGCCGTGTGGCTTTTTCACGATCGATAAATTCTTCCGGAGTCATAACAACATCTGAATCTATTATTGAAAAATTATCTAATTTTGCCCTATCTATATTGTTTAAATTTGGAAGCGTACGCTTAACTCTTTGAACAGCCTTCTTCATATTCATTTCTCTCCTTAATGCAGCTATGCTAGCACCTTCATCTCTGGTCCCTTCAGCCACTAAAACTATGACTTCTCCTTCTCTATGTCTTCCAGTCCGCCCTCTTCTTTGAATGGTTCTAGTCTCACTAGAAACAGGTTCATAAAATATTACTAAATCAGCACTAGGGATGTCCAATCCTTCTTCTCCGACTGATGTTGAAAGTAAGATATTAGAATTTCCATTTTTAAACTCCTCTAATTTCTCAATTTGTTTTTTGGGATTCATGCCTTCTTCTCCAATTCTTTTTGATTGTCCAACAAATTTAATCGCTCTAGCGCCCTTTAAATCATTTAAAGCAACTTCAAGTACTTTTATGGTATCTCGATAGTTTGCAAAAATAATTATTCTGCTGTTAGGATTTCTTCGTAATCTTTCTCTCACTAATCTTCTTACTGCACCAATCTTCGAGTGAATTTCATCTCTTTGTTGAATATTACTAATTAAATTTTGAATTCTCAAATCTCTCATAAACATTCGAATAGATTTATTGTCCAAGTTCATTTTCATTCTATTTAAAAATTCACCAGAAGCTGCTGTCCCTTGACACATTAGGTGATTTATCAAATGATGCAGTCGCATCGCAATCGCAATTTGAGAAACCGAAATAAATGCTGTTTTATCTCCTCTTGTAATGGCGGCCTGCGCTCTTTCCATGGCCGTAGTTAATCCAATATGATTAATTTCCCCAGGCATGACATATCTTCCCTTCCGCCTTTCCTGATCAACAATCCCTTGTTGCCAAATTTTTAATGGGTTAGCCATATTATGTATCTCAACGGGAACTATAACTTTAATCTCTTGAATTTCCAAATTGGATAAATATCCTGTTAACATATAATCTTCGGAAGATCTAAGATGAATTCTATTAATTGAGAGCCTTTTGCAAATCTCTGCCACTTTAGAAATAGTATGCCCAGGGCTCGCAGTCATTGCAAGAATTAATCCATAATCAGAATTAGAATTATACATTTTACCTATCTCAGCCATGGCATGATTGCCCGTTGAATGATGTGCTTCATCTAAAATCATCAATGAACAATTAGATATATCTAAAATTCCATTTTTTATGTCATTTCTAGCAACTTGGGGAGTTGCAATTATGATACGGGATGATTGCCACATTTTTAATCGTGTTTTTTTAGGATTTTGACCCGTTATTGAGATAGGGGGGCGCCCTTTACTCTCAATCATTTTAATCATTCCTTGTAGATGTTGATTGACGAGAGCAACCGTTGGTGCAATCATTAGTATCCAACCATCGCTTTTAGTTAATTTTTCAGCTGTAGCCATCCATGCTACAGCAGTTTTACCTGCAGCGGTTGGTAGTACTAACATCATGGAATTAGTTAGAATTTCATTTAGTGCTTCCAATTGATATGCGCGTGCTTCAACTGTCTTTTCAGACAAGTTAACATGGGTTACCATGGGTAGCATGGGTAGTTCGTTAGTGGACATAGTTCAAAATGGTTGACACAATTTTGATACTTACGTTCCATGGGATGAGATTGTTACTATCCCGATTCGTTCAAATAGGGTATGTTAGTCGGAAGGCCGCTCACAACGTGAGATACCAGACACCTAGGGCTCTGTTTAACAACCCAAATGTTGTTTTTACAATCGTAAAACCAACATCGGTGCCACGGTATCTCCTTAGCGTATTGGGCCCTTTATTGCCGTTTACGGCAAAAAACGGAATTTAATAGGAGAAATGCAAAATGGCAGATAAGAGTAAACCGCGCAGAGGTAGTATGGGCTATAGCCCTAGGAAACGTGCGGTTCGTCAGTTTCCCCGCATCTCTTCATGGCCGGAACAAGAATCTTCTGAGATAAGAATTCAAGGATTCTCAGGATGGAAAGCTGGTATGACTCATATAATGATGCGTGATAATAATCCTAACTCAACATCAGCCGGTCAAGAAATTAGAAAGGCAGTTACAGTAGTAGAAGCTCCTCCAATGAAGGTACTTGCAGTAAGGGGTTACACAAACACTCCATATGGCATGCAAACTGCCGGTGAAGTATGGGCAGATTTATCAGAATCTTCTCTAGATGGACTTATGCCTAGGTTAGCAAATGATACAAAGGCCAAAAATGGTGAAGATGAAGGAATTAAGCCCGAAAAAAGAGGTGGTAGAATTCCAATAAGGAAGAAAGAAAATATTGAAGAATCATTTGAAGCTTTAAAATCTTACAATTTATGTGAAGTTAGGTTAATTGTAGCAACGCAACCTAAACTAGTAAGAAGCATACCTACAAAAATACCGGAGATTATGGAAGTAGGATTGGTAGGCGGGGACGAAGAATCTCGTCTAGAGTGGGCTAAAAATCGCCTCGGAGATTTTATCAGTATTGATGATGTATTCAAAGTTGGCCAAGAAATAGATGTAGTCGGAGTTACTAAAGGAAAAGGTTGGCAAGGATCAATAAAAAGATGGGGAATAAAATTACTAAGTCATAAAAACAGTAAACGTAGAAGGCAAGGTGGAAATATGGGAGACTTCGGTACCGCATATGTTAGAAAAACTATCAGACAAGCAGGACAAGTAGGATATCACAAGAGGACCGAATTAAATAAAAGAATATTAAGAATCTCTAATCCAGAAGAATCTGAAGTTACTCCAGCAGGTGGATTCTTGCATTATGGAGAAGTTAGAAATCCTTATGTCGTATTCCAAGGTAGCCTTCCGGGTCCAGCTAAAAGAATGTTAAGATTCAGAGATCCTATTCGTCCAAAAAATACTAAATCTGAAGTAGAGATAACATATCTTAGTACTTCGAGCAAACAGGGTGTGTGATTATATTGAAGATTAAGACCTACAATCTACTTAACTCAGTAGTCCAAGAAGAATTGGATGCAGGATTATTAGCAGAAACATATGAAGTAGATACAAAAGATGGAAAAAATATCTCTCTACCAGAAGTATTTGAATCTGAAGTCCGTTTAGACCTAGTAAAGTCTGCGGTCCATGCATCTAGGGCCAATAGGAGGCAACCCTATGGACACAGGGAACATGATGGAAAAAGAGCCCCTCAACCAGGTATGAAACATTCTGTAGAGTGGTGGGGCAAAGGTCGAGGAGTATCTAGAATCATGAGAAAGACAGGTCAAAGAACTGCTGCTCAAAATCCTCACACAAGAGGAGGAAGAAGGGCACACGGACCTATGGTGGCTAAAGATTGGTCTCAAAAACTTAATTCAAAACAAAAAACATTAGCAAGAAACTCTGCTATAAGTGCATCCACTGATGTTAGCATGGTCTCTTCCAGAGGTCATCAATTTAATGAAAATTTAAGATTCCCAATTATAATAGATGATTATGTTGAATCAAGAAATGGTTCAGAAGAAAAATATGATTTAGAATCTTTGCCTCTTCAGTATGCTACTCGTAAATTTATTGCAATGATGGAAGGTTTAGGTTTAGGAGCAGATTTGACACGTGCCAAAGATGGTCGTAAGATAAGGGCTGGAAAAGCAACAATGAGAAGTCGTAAATATAGAACTCCTAAGAGTATTTTACTTGTCGTTTCAAAGAAGGACGGATTACACAAGGCTGCAAAAAATGTACCGGGTGTAGATGTAGTATCTGCTAAAGATCTATGTGCAGAAGATCTTGCACCAGGTGGAGATTTAGGCAGACTAACTGTTTGGACTAGGTCAGCAATAGAGGCATTGGAGTGATTAAAATGGTTGACCCTTATAGTATAATTTTAATGCCTTGGATTACGGAAAAAACTCTTGAAGCTAGGAGAGTCGCTGATTTTGATGGCAAGTATAGGGAAAATAATAATCGAATTGAATTCATAGTTAGAAGGGAGGCTACAAAGCCTCAGATAAGGGCTGCTATTGAAAAATTACTAGATGTCAAAGTCGATAAAGTCAATACTAAAATTACTAGATCAGGTAAACATGCTAGTATAAGGTTAGCAGAAGGTTATGATGCTGAAGAAGCCGCGCTAAAGTTGGGCGCGTTTTAATTAATGAGGTGATAAAATGGGTAAAAGAACACGTTCACAACGCAGAGGTTCAAGTCCGAAGAATAGAGTTAATTCACATCGCTTCCCTGCTTTCAATAAATTACCTCGTAAAACAGATGAGGTGGCTACAATCATAGATTTGATTCACAGTCCAGCCCACACAGCACCATTGGCCAAATTAAAGTTTGAAGATGGAACAATAGGACATTTCGCTGCTCCTGAAGGAACATCCGTTGGTCAGAACATTGCATTTGGTGAAAATGTAACATTAAGGCCAGGAAATGTAACTACATTAGATAGGATACCTGAAGGTACTCCTGTCTGTAATGTCGAATTAAGGCCAGGAGATGGAGGAAAGTTTGCAAAATCTGGAGGCAATTCAGCTATATTAGAAACACGTATGGAAGAAACCGTAAGAGTAAGATTGCCTAGTGGCAAACTCAAGGAACTACACTCTAAATGCCGCGCTACGATTGGAATTTTAGGTGGTCACGGTAGAACTGACAAGCCTTTAATGAAAGCAGGTGCAGCACATCACAGGGCAAAAGCACGAGGAAAATTATATCCAACTGTTAGCGGAGTTGCTATGAATCCAGTAGATCACCCTCATGGTGGAGGAAACCATCAAGCAGTTCACGGTCCAAACTCTGTTAGTAGAAATTCACCACCTGGAATGAAAGTTGGTAACATAGCACCTAGCAGAACAGGTAGAGGAAGAAGAAAGGAGTAGATTAGTTATGGCAAGAAAATCCAAGAAAATGTTCCGGTCCCCTAAACTAGCAAGACGTCAAGCTAGAAAGCGAAGATCTAAGATTAGTGAACGTAGGAAAAAAGAGTTCCTATGGAGAGGTTACACTCTTGCAGAATTATTGGAAATGCCACTATATCCTCCTGAAGATGATCAAGAGTCTCCTTGTATAGCTACTTTGATGCCATCAAGGGCAAAAAGATCTCTCGCAAGAGGATTAAACCCTGAATGCGAAAAGCTTTTAATGAAAATTAGGGAAAATGATGGCGATAAAGTAGTAAAAACTCATTGTAGAGGCATGTATGTTCTACCTGAAATGGTCGGTACAAATATGGGAATACATGATGGTAGATCTTTCATAAATATAGAAATAATTCCTGAAATGATCGGTCACGCTCTGGGTGAATTCGCAAGAACTAGGGCATCAGTTACGCATACAGGACCGGGTGTTGGTGCTACCCGATCATCACAGCACGTATCTCTAAAGTGAGGAAATAAAATGAGTCGAGAAGTAGGTAAATCACAATCTGGATACACTCAATTGTTGGAGGGGTCTTACCTTTCAACTGCTAGGGCAGTAAATGTTAACGTTCACCACAAGCACTGTTACCATGTAGCCAAAGCACTTAGGGGGATGAATGCTTCAAATGCCTTAATTTATTTGGATGATGTAATCAATAAGAAAAAAGCAATTCCTTACACTCGCAGATCTAGGAAAGGCAGGGGTGGAAATACTATGGCGGGCCATAGGAAAGGAAAAATTGGTCCAGGGGCGTACCCGAATAAAGCTTCTAAAGAATTCGTGAAATTAATTTCTAGTGCAATGGATAATGCGAGTCAGAGATATGATACAATTGAGCCTGATGATATGATAATAACTCACATAGCAGCCCACAGGGGTCAAATAGCAACAAATTGGAGGCCTAGGGCACAAGGACGCGCTACTCCAAGTAATCACTATCAAGTAAATCTGGAAGTATTCCTGGAATACTTTGGCGAAGATGAAGAAGAGGATGACTTCTGAGGTGAAATTATGAGGCAAAATACTATTCGTACAATTCTCAACCGCAATGTTGAGCGTCAATTAGTTCGAGAATACTTACTAAAAGAGACAGAGAGAGCAGGATTTGGGGGATTAACCTTCAACAGAACTCCCGAAGGAACAAAAGTTACACTAAAGGCGGAACAAGTTGGAAGAGTTATCGGCCGAAGAGGAAAAGTAATTCATGAATTACAACGTCGACTACAGGAAGATTTCAATATTCACGAACCCCAATTAGAAGTTGATGAAATTGAAGAATCTCGATTAAATGCTCAAGTTATGGCTAGTAGACTAGCCAGTTCTTTAGAAAGGGGATGGTTTTTCAGAAGAGCAGGGCATAGCACAGCTCAAAATATAATGGATGCAGGCGCAAGAGGCTGCTTAGTAATATTAAGCGGTAAAATAACAGGGGCAAGGCACAGAGTAGAAAAATTCCAACAAGGTCACATCAAATTTTGCGGTGAAACCGCTCTTGAATTTATGGATACAGGTTTCTCAACCGCAGTTAAGAAACTTGGTACTATTGGTTGTACTGTCAGAATAATGAGAAAAGGAGTCAAATTACCTCATGAAGTAACTGTTCTTGAACGTCATGAAGCAGGACTACCTGCCCTAGAAGAAATCGCTATGATTAAACCTGAAATATCAACTGATGATCAATTTGATTCTAACGTCGTATCAAATATTCTACCCAAGGAGGAAGAATGATGAGTCACGTCAAATCTAGAGACATAGATTCTATGAATCTAGAACAACGAGAACGTCGTTTGTTAGAATTAAAAGAAGAATTATTGCAATTACGTGCTCAACAAGCCCTCGGAGGGTCTTCAGCAGATGCTGGTGCTTACAAACAAACTCGTAGATCAATAGCCAGATTAATTACTAAAATTAATCAGGGGACTAAGGAGTAGAAATAAATGGCAGGTATATGTAATCTTTGCGGACTACCTGATGAATTATGTATATGTCAAGAAATAGCAAAAGAACAACAAAAAGCAGTAATATCAGTAGTAAGAAGGAGGTATGGAAAAATGGTAACTATGATTGAAGGTATCGATGATACCGCTATTGATATCGGTCAACTTGCTAAAATACTGAAGAGTGCATGCGCCAGCGGCGGGACTGTTAAAGATAGGACCATTGAATTACAAGGAGATCATAAGAAAAGAGCTTCTAAAGTACTCGAACAAAACGGCTATCAAGTGGAGGTGAGGTAATTGACTAATATCATAAATTTACCTTGGATTTCTAGGAATTTACATGTCACAGATTCTAGTGATTTCACTTTGATTGGAGTATCCGGTACAGTTCTAAATGAAACAAAAAGAACTATTTCTATACATTCTGATAATAAAGAATTAAAATTAGCTAAAAATGTAATTAAGTTTACAATAGATGATAATCAAGAAATAAATGGTTTATTTGTTTCTCAAAGGCCAGAAGATAGAATTAATCGAAAATATAGGAGAAATTAAGATGAGAGATATAGGAGTAGATGTAAACTCCCCTCAAGGGGAATGGGATGGAAATATGAATTGTCCATTCTATGGAAATTTAAGAGTAAGGGGACAAATAATAGAAGGAATCGTTTCTACATCATCAATGCAAAATGCAATTGTCGTGGAACGTAGAATGCAACGTTATATGAAAAAGTATGAGAGATATGAAAAACGTACAAGACGCTATTCTGCTCACCTCCCTTCTTGTATAGGGGAATTAAACCCTGGAGATAAGGTTAGAATAATGGAATGTAGGCCTTTATCTAAAACAATTAAATTCTGTGTCATAGATATGGAGGCATCAAAATGAAGGGAATAGCCGGCAAAGTAACTGCAGGTTTACCTACAGCTGCAAAGATAGATTGTGTTGATAACACTGGTGCCAAGATTGTACAGCTAATCAACGTTCCAAAAAAGGGTGGAGTAGCTAGCCGATATCCTGCTGCTGGAGTAGGTGATATGATCAAAGTTACAGTCAAAAGAGGAACTCCAGAAACTCGCCGTCAAATTTTTAATGCAATAATAATAAGGCAAACAAGGCCTTTTAGAAGAGTAGATGGAACATGGGCAAGATTTGAAGATAATGCTTGCGTACTAGTTAATGAGAAGGGTGATTTACAAGGTTCTGACATAAAAGGCCCTGTTAGCCGAGAAGCTGCTGAAAGGTGGCCAAGAATAGCCGCAACGGCTAAACAAATTGTATGAGGTGGGATGATATGGCAAGTAAGAAAGCAGGAAAGCAACGTCAGGAGCAACTTAAATCTCCATTACATACAAAGCGTAAGAGGATAAGGGCAAGATTGGTAAGTGAAGATCCAGAATTACTCTATGTTCGCACAGTAACTGTTAGAGTAGGAGATGAAGTAGAAATTCTTAGAGGTGACTTTAGTCATCCAAATAGCATTAAATCAGAATCTAGAGGCAAAAGGTTAGGTCAAGCTAGAGGAAGGGCAGGCATCAAATCTAAAGTTGTCGAAATAGATGCTAAAAATGATCGTGTATATGTTGAAGGAATGACACAAAACACTGCTGATGGTAAAGAAGAAGCAGTCCCGATAAGGCCATCTAATTTAATCGTAACAAAATTATATGAAGGAGATCCTTTAAGAATTAAGAGAATTACTGAACGGTCATTAACGGAGGGCGAATAAAATGAGTAGCAGCCACATAAAGAGATTAATGATGCCTCGCAGTTGGCCTTTACCTAGGAAAACTAGTATATGGGTTCAAAAACCTAATCCTAGCGGCCATAGCATAGAAAATTGTATGCCTCTTACCTTGATTCTAAGAGACGTATTAGCAATTGCGCATACTAAACGCGAAGCAAAGAAGATCCTTCATTCTAGAAAGATATTAGTTGATGGAAGGATAGAAACCGATTCTGCAAGAGGCGTTGGGTTAATGGATGTTTTAACGATTGATGGTGTCAATTACCGTTGCGTATTAGATACCAATGGAAAATTGCGTTATAGAATCATTTCCGAAAAATCTGCTGGGTCTAAGATATGCATGGTTACTGGAAAAACTACAATAAAGGGAGGAGTGACTCAACTTCACCTACATGATGGAAGGAACATTCTACTAGATTCAACATCACAATACAATACAGGAGACTCAATCGTAATTTCTCTGCCAGATCAAAAAATTCTAACTCATCTACCCATGGAGAAAGATTCTCTTGCATATTTAATTGGTGGAAATCACATAGGAGAAACCTCTAAAATAACTGATTTTTCCATTAAAAGATCTTCAAAACCTAATGAGACTAGCTTCGCAGATTTTCTTACAGTCTCTGAATATGTGTTCATTATTGGTAATGAATCAGATTTACCTCTGGAGGATGAATAATGTCTGAAGTAAAGAATCCTATGCTTACGCCTAGGGCAAGTAAAGTTACAGTTAACATTGGCGTAGGCGAAGCTGGTCAAAGATTACAGTTAGCAGAAAAGGTACTAGAGATATTAACTGGACAAAAACCAGTCAGAACTCTCTCAACGCAAACTAATAGAGATTTAGGAACTCGTGAGGGTGCGCCCATAGGTTGTAAAGTAACAATACGAGGTGAAGATAAGATAAATTCTTTCCTGAAGGATGCATTTTGGGTCAGAGAAAATACTCTACCTGCATACAATTTTGATAATCAAGGAAACCTTTCCTTTGGGATTTCGGATTACACTGATTTCCCTGATCAAAAATATGATCCCGAAATCGGAATTTTTGGAATGGATGTGAATATTTTATTGGAACGACCAGGCCACAGAATTAAGCATCGCCGTCAACGAAGTTCGAAAGTATCCAATGGTCACCGTGTTTTTAGAGAAGAATCAAAAGCATGGTTTACTGAAAAGTTTGGATTATCAATAGTGGAGGAGTGATTTTATGGCAAGAGATCACGGAGAAGAAATAGGCAGGACAAATGGCTGCCGCAGATGCGGACGCCGCCGTGGACTTATTCGCCGTCATGGATTACATCTATGTCGTCAATGTTTTCGCGATGTAGCAACAAATATAGGATTTAAGAAATATTCATGAGGTGATGTAAGAATGCAATTTGACCCCCTAAGTGACGCTTTTACGCGTATATACAATGCAGAGCAAGCAGGCCATTATGAGGTATCTGTTAATCCCGCCAGTAAACTATTAGATAGTATGCTATCTATAATGCAAAAATCAGGATATATTGGAGAATACGAACTAATAGAAAATGGAAGAGGCGGTGGTTTCCGAATAGAATTAATTGGAGCAATCAATCAATGTGGAGTTATCAAACCTAGATACTCTGTTCAAAGATTAGATTATGACAAGTGGGAATCAAGATACCTGCCTGCCAGAGATTTTGGATTACTTATTATGACTACAAATCAAGGAATCATGAATCATTACGATGCAAAGAAGGAGAGAGTCGGCGGGCGTTTACTCGCTTACATCTATTAGGAGGAATAATAATGGTAAAAAATGATCATATCTCAAACAAAATATCATTGATAGATGGAGTAAGTGCTACTATGGATAATTCCATTTTGTCTATTTCCAAAGGAAATAACACCCTTTCCAGAGAATTCATACACACTAAAATCGAAATAAGAATTTCGGATGATGATGTAACCGTATTCTGTAATTTACCTAGAAGGTCTGAAAAAGCATTATCTGGTACTTGGGCCGCCCACATTAAAAACATGGTCAACGGAGTAGATACTGGTTTCGAATATCATTTAAAAGCTGTATACAGCCATTTTCCAATGACCTTAAAAGTCTCAGGGAATAAAATGACTGTAAATAATTTATTTGGTGAAAAGGTGCCTAGGGTTGCTAAACTGCCTTGGTCACCTTCAGACGTCGAAGTTAAAATTTCAAATAAAACAGATGTAGTAGTTAAGGGGATTGACAAAGAAAAAGTCGGCCAGACCGCTGCTAACATCGAAAGATCATGCAGAATCAAGAACAGAGATAGAAGGGTATTCCAAGACGGAATTTATATTACTTCTAAGGGTGCATAAGGGGGATTTAAGAATGGAATATGATAACATGACTGTCGCACAGTTGAAAGACTTACTGCGTGAAAAAGATCTACCTGTATCGGGAAAAAAATCCGATCTAATTAATCGATTATCTGAAGTTAATTCTGATACTGATTCTAATGAAAATCCAATATCTGATGAAATTGTCAATGAAGATGTAAATGAAACTTCTGCGGGTGCGTTTACTCCTGACTCCAATAGTGACGAAGAAAATGATGATAAGTCTGAAGAATTTTTTGAAGAAGATGATAATTTTTATGAAGACTTTGACGGAGTCCATACGGCTAGACAAAAACCGGTATTGGATGAAGAAACTAAAGCTAATTTAAAAATTAGATCCATACAAAAGAAAAAACAACCTGCTTTCCGTCGCCAAGAATGGTTTAGATACAAAAGATTATCACATTCTGGCTGGAGAAAACCAAAAGGATACCAATCGAAACAACGTCTTAATATGAAGTATAGATCTCCCATGGCTAGAATTGGTTTTGGTAAGATAGCTGCTGTTCGTGGACTTCATTCATCAGGATTTGAAGAAGTTTTGGTACATCAAATTGGAGATATGGATTCTTTAAATCCTGAATTACAAGCTATCAGAATAGGTTCTACGGTAGGAAATAGAAAACGTATGGCCATTCACGCACGTGCAGACGACCTTGGCGTTAGGATCTTAAATCGTCGCAACATTAGTCCTCGAGGTGATCTTCAATGATGATTACCAATCAAAAGAGAATGGCTGCTGATATACTATCTAAAAAAGAAGGTAGAATTGTAGGTATTCATCGCGTTTGGATTCATCCAGATTATCTTGATGAAGTTACTAGTGCAGTTCAAAAAGATGACGTTAGGCAATTAATCGAGGATGGAATAATAAAAGCAAAACCAATAGTTGGAATTAGTCGATCTAGAGCACGTAAAGTTGCTGGTCAAAAGGCAAAGGGTAGGCGTAAAGGCCAAGGATCTAGAAAAGGTACAGCAAATGCTAGGGCCCCAAAGAAAGAGCGTTGGATGAGGATTATCCGATCTCAAAGAAGAGTACTCAAAGAATTTAGAGAAGATGATACTATTACGGCTTCAAAATATAGATATTATTATCGCAAAGCTAAAGGTGGATCTTATCGGTCAATTGCTGATATGAAAAGGAACATGGAACTAGATGGAATTTCATTTGGAGGTGAACAATAATGGCACATGGTAAGAATCAAAGATTAAGATTCAAGAGACGTCGAAATGGTCAGACTGATTATAGGAGGAGGATGAAACTATTACGTGGTAATGTCCTCAGAGCAGTCGTTCGCGTCTCTAATACTCAGGTTACTTGTCAACTAGTAGAATTCGGAACTGGAGGGGACAGAATAATTTCTTCTGTGACTGGCCAGAATTTAGTTGATAATTATAAATGGCCATCAGAGGCATCTAAAAAATCTATTCCTGCAACTTACCTGGTCGGACTGGCATTAGCAAAAAACGCATTATCTGCCGGACATACAGAAGCAATTTTGGACATCGGTTTAGCAGCTTCTTCACCTGGTAGCAGAGTATTTGCAGCACTAAAGGGGATGATAGATGGTGGCCTTGAAATTCCACATGGCGATTCAATTCTCCCACATGAAGATAGGATAAACGGAGTACACATTGACGATTCAGTAGCAAAATCTGTAAAGGCCACTAAGAAGGCTATAGAGGGGGCAAATAAATGAGCGAAGAAACCGAAGAGATTATTGAAAAGGTAGTAGCATTGGCTCCTGGACTAACTATGGCATTATATCCTCAAGAATCCGAAGAGCCTGTACAAAGGCGTCGTGGGCCCGATCCACTAGCAGGATTGAGGACATGGGTCCCTAGGACGAGGTTAGGTAAAATGGTCAGAGAAGGGCAAATTCTAAC
>DARI01000008.1 GCA_002503285.1 Euryarchaeota archaeon UBA557 | reverse complement strand
CGCCGTGTAAGATTTAACGTACTTTGTGTTGTGGGCAATAGCGATGGATATGTTGGATTAGCGGTTTGCAAAGGCAAAGAAGTTTCTAGTACAATAAAGAAAGCAATTGATGCCGCTAAATTAAATCTCATACCAGTTATGAGGGGAAACGGATCATGGGAATCATCCGAAGGTCCGGGTAATAGTGTTCCATTCAAAGTAACAGGTAGATCAGGGTCTACTAGGATTACTCTTCTACCTGCACCATCAGGTAAAGGATTAGTAATTGGCGATTATGGTAGAAGGGTATTGTCTCTCGCTGGAGTTACCGATGTTTGGTCTCGCTCAAGGGGGCAAACTCGTTCTACAATTAATTTTGCCAAAGCTACTTACAATGCTTTAATTGAACTAAATAAAACTAGGATTACAGATTCTGACAGAAACCGTTTACATATGAAATCTGGGAGGGAACTTTAATGGCTTTTTTAGTTATTAGGGCTAGAAGTGACCGAGGAGTTACTGTAAAGATTAGAGATACAATGGGGATGTTAAATCTTACAAAAGTTAATCATGCAACAATTGTTCCTAATGCTCCAACATATGAGGGCATGTTAAATAAATCTAAAGATTATATTACTTGGGGAGAAATTGATTCTGATATGATTAGTAATCTTTTGAAAGAAAGAGGCAGAATGGTTGGCGATAAACCTGTCAACGACTCCGTGATTAATGATAACAGTAAATTTTCATCTATTGATGAATTTGCAAATGCAATTGTATCTGGAGATGCTACGCTAAAAGATGTTAATGGGCTAAAGCCAGTTCTAAGGTTACATCCTCCTCGAGGTTCAAAAGGTTGGGGCGGAATAAAAAGAAGTTATACGGTCGGCGGGGCATTAGGGTTCCGCGGGGAAGCTATCAGAGATTTAGTATCTAGAATGATGTAAGAAGTGATAATATGGTTTCAAGAACAAATAAATTTCGTGGAAGTAGATACCACGGTAGAGGAAAAAAAGCAGGCCGTGGAGCAGGTAAAAGAGGTGGAAGAGGTAATGCTGGAATCAACAAACACCGTTTATTGACAAGGCTAAAATATATGCCTGGTCACTGGGGGATGTATGGATTTAATCGTCATCCAAGTTTGATAAAAGTTAATGTTTCTATTAATCTTCAAGAAGTCCAGGATCGCGCTGAAGGAGATTCAATTGACCTCTCTTCTATGGGATATGACAAATTATTAGGGAAAGGAAGAATGGAACGCCCAATTAATATTACAGTATCTAAGGCAAGTGCTACGGCTATTTCCAAAGTTGAAGCCGCTGGCGGTTCAGTAATTATTAATGAAGAGTAAAAATAAAGGAGTGTAATGTATTATGGTAAATCGAAGGCCCAATGTTATCGGTCTTGTTATTATGGCAACCATTTATTGGGGTGCATTATACTACTGGCTAAGATTTGATTTATCTTCTAATGTTAGTGAAGTTCAAACTGAAGCATTATTATTATTCAGCCTTTCTATACCTTATGTTGCATTCGTTATGTGGGGAGCTATGAAGGATTTACCAGAAGTAATATCTAATATACCTTACATAGGAAAATATTTTAAAGCTTTTATATGGTTAATTATTTTAGGGGTATTCACGTATTGGGCGTGGGAAGACAGTAGCCTAGTTGGTTACTTGTTTGTTGCTGTAGCATTACTTGGATTAGCAGTAGGCCTAGCACTCGCTTGTCTTTTGTACACTGGTGAAGAGGCGAGCAGATTATATGGTCTAAAGCGATTAGTCGATGTATACCCAAGTATAACTAAACCAGAAGGGCATGTTAGATTTAATCAAAAATTATGGACCACAACTCTAGTTCTAATAATATATTTTGGAATGACAAATGTTATGATTTATGGACTTTCAGATACTACATTAGATATTTTTTCTTCATTTAGATCAATTATGGCTGGAGCATCTGGTTCTATAATGCATTTAGGAATTGGGCCCATAGTTACTGGTTCAATTATAATGCAATTGTTCTCTGGAGCTAAAATAATTCAATTAGATTTACAGGATTCTGCTGATAAGCAATTGTATCAAGGAGTTCAAAAAATATTAGTATTGATAATGATACCTATTGAATCAATTCCGCAAGTATATGGATTCTTAGATCCCTCAGAGACTGTAATATTGGATTATGGCGTCGGATGGGCAAATACATTAATTGTGTCTCAATTATTCATTGGTTCGCTTCTTGTATTCCTTCTCGACGAATTAGTAAGTAAGTGGGGCATAGGAAGCGGAATATCATTATTCATTGCTGCAGGTGTGGCCCAATCTACATTTGTAGGCACACTCTCGCCTTTGCCAACAATTGAGGGCCAATCTCTATCAATAGATAACCCTCCTTCGGGTACTCTTCCTATGATTTTCTACGTTCTAAGGACTGCATCCAACCAACAACTAGTGGCAGATAATGGGTTTGAATTAATGTTACTCAATCATGCCAATCCTATTGCTGCTTTAATTTCATCAATAATCGTATTCATAGTAGTAGGATATGCGGAATCAAGTAAATTAGAATTGCCATTAACACATGGTAAAGTAAGGGGACATAGGGGCCAATATCCAATAAGACTAGTTTACGCAAGCAATATTCCAGTGATACTTATGGCAGCATTATTGGCCAATGTAAATATGTTCACACTACTATTTTGGAGCCATCCCGTTTTACGAACAACTCCTATAATTGGTAAAGATGGTTGGGGCAGTAAGGCCGAATGGTTCGGTGCTTACAAACCAGGGGCGACTACTCCGCATGATGGATTCGCATGGTATGCCTCCATGGTAAATGGAGTGGGCGACTGGCTCATGCCGCTACTCAATCAAACCGGAGATGTATACGGGCACAGTTTAACTGAAATTATGCTTCACGTCTTTATTTATGTATTCTTTATGACGGCCGGTTCTACTGTATTCGCGAAATTTTGGATCGAGACTACAAATATGGGGGCAAAGGATGTTGCAAAGCAAATAGAAAGAACTGGAATGCAAATCCCTGGTTTCAGAAAGAATCCTGTAGTACTCGAGAGAATCTTAGAGAGATACATTCCGCCTGTTACTTTGTTCTCTGGTGCTTTCGTAGGCCTTCTGGCTTCTGGAGCCGATCTACTAGGGACAGTAGGTAACGCGACGGGTACAGGGCTTCTATTGGCAGTTGGAATAATACTAAGGACATATGAGCAAATTCAAAAGGAGCAAGCTATGGAAATGCATCCTGTATTAAGAGAATTCTTTGGTGCTGACTAATCATACTCTATATCCTATCTTGTACTGATCTTCATATTTAATGCATTTATGTGCCTAATATACATACGTATTTACATCCATTTTCGCGTGATTGCTAGCAAACTCTCAATCAATTTAACTAGTCATATTCATAAACTAAAGTCAGCCCGTCGGGCCGTTGCGTCACACTGGCGTTGAAGATTGAGTGCCTCGGTACTATGATTTCTTCATTCAAGTGAGATGCAGCCGAGGAAGTGCGGCCACGAACTTAGTTCGTGGTTGAGGAGGTTAACCACAATTATGACTTGACTCCTGAAATAGGGAGTGCAAGACAAAGCAGATTATTTTTTCATTCAATTCAAAATGAAGGTGATTCTGCGCCAATAACCAATAAGTGACAACTTTAGTGACCATTAATAAACACAAACTTCCGAAAGGATCAGTGATTTTGCTTCACGCGAAATCCGGTTGATCCTGCCGGAGGCTACCGCTATTGGAGTTCGATTAAGCCATGCGAGTCCAGAGCTTTCGGAGCTCGGCGTACCGCTCAGTAACACGTGGGTAACCTAACCTATGCAGGGGAATAACCTCGGGAAACTGAGAATAATGCCCCATAGTCCACTACGCCTGGAACGGTGAGTGGATGAAAGCTCAGGCGGCATAGGATGGGCCTGCGGCGTATCAGGTTGTAGGGGGTGTAAAGTACCCTCTAGCCCTCTACGCGTACGGGTGTTGGGAGACATAGCCCGGAGATGGATTCTGAGACACGAATCCAGACCCTACGGGGTGCAGCAGGCGCGAAAACTTGGCAATGCGAGCAATCGTGACCAGGGAACTCCAAGTGGCTGGGGTAAGACCCAGTCTTTTCAGAACTCTTCAAAGGTTTTAGAATAAGGGGTGGGTAAGGACGGTGCCAGCCGCCGCGGTAATACCGGCGCCTCAAGTGGTAGTCGCTTTTATTGGGCCTAAAACGTCCGTAGCCGGTTTGGTACATTCGTGGGTAAATCAACTCGCTCAACGAGTTGAATTCTGCGAGGACGGCCAGACTTGGGACCGGGAGAGGTGTGGGGTACTCTCAGGGTAGGGGTAAAATCCTGTCATCCTGAGAGGACCACCTGTTGCGAAGGCGCCACACTAGAACGGATCCGACGGTCAGGGACGAAGCCTAGGGGCACGAACCGGATTAGATACCCGGGTAGTCCTAGGTGTAAACGCTGTGGACTTGATGTTGGAGGAGCTCCGAGCTCTTTCAGTGTCGAAGCGAAGGTGATAAGTCCACTGCCTGGGAAGTACGGTCGCAAGGCTGAAACTTAAAGGAATTGGCGGGGGAGCACCGCAACCTGAGGATTGTGCGGTTTAATTGGATTCAACGCCGGAAAACTCACCATAGCCGACGGACAAATGAAGGTCAGTGTAATGAACTTACCGGATTGTTCGAGAGGTAGTGCATGGCCGCCGTCAGTTCGTACCGTAAGGCGTTCTGTTAAGTCAGATAACGAACGAGACCCTCATCTCTATTTGCCACCAGATCTCCGGATCTGACGGGACTATAGAGAGACCGCTGGCGCTAAGTCAGAGGAAGGGGAGGGCAACGGTAGGTCAGTATGCTCCGAATGCTATGGGCTACACGCGCAATACAAAGGACGGGACAATGGGCTGCTACTCCGAAAGGAATGACGCTATCCCGAAACCCGTTCGTAGTTCGGATTGAGGGCTGTAACTCGCCCTCATGAAGCTGGATTAGGTAGTAATCGCGTCTCAATAAGGCGCGGTGAATATGCCCCTGCTCCTTGCACACACCGCCCGTCAAACCATCTTAGTTGTGGGTGGGTGAGGCTACCTCTTAATGTGGTATTCGAGCCTGCCTTCGACAAGGAGGGTTAAGTCGTAACAAGGTATCTGTAGGGGAACCTGCAGATGGATCACCTCCTAAGAAAACTCGGAAAACCGGGAGGCGGGGCGTTTATTCGCCCCGTCTTCCAACCTTTCCAATTAACCTCCTCACATTTTTCTAATCATTTCTTTTTTATATTCAAATACTTCTTTTAATGCACTATTTTATTGTTTTTAATAAGAACATATATACCATAAATATAGACTAGCGTAAACATGCGAACAATTCTCGCAACGATGATGATGCTGTTAATGACGACTGCGGCCCTTGCGGGTTGCGCTGGATCCGATGTCACTAGTGATGATGTGGATACGGCAAGAGATGAAGGATATGCCCAAGGAGTAGCAGATACTACGCCAGTAAGTACACTTGATACAATTGTGGAGAGAGGATCCATGAAGTGTGGCGTTAAAGAATCCCAATATGGAATGGGCTACTTAGACGCTACTACTGGAGTTCGCTCTGGATTAGATATCGCTTACTGTAGAGCAGTTGCTGCTGCTATTGGCCTAAATCCAGATACTGGAGTGGAATACATCCCAGCATCAGGATCAGATAGGTTCGATAAGCTATCTTCAGCAACTATTGACGTTTTAATCCGTACTACTACTTGGACTACAAGTAGAGATGCAGAATTAAATGCTGATTTTGCAGGTATGAACTTCTTTGACGGACAAGCTATTTTAGTCCGTGAAAGCGCTTTCCCATCTGCTGATGCTGGAAATTCTGCCTTAGGATTAAGCGGTGCAAATATCTGTGTAGGAGTAGGTACAACTACTGAAGGTAATATGCAAGATTATTTTTCTTCTAACATGATTAATTTTACTTCTGTTGGTACTGCAGATGCAGCTGAAGCAACTGATAAATTAATATCTGGTGAATGTGATGCTTTTACTGGTGATATGTCAGCAATGGTCGCTAAGAAGTGGGCACTTGATACAGATGGATCTATTGATGGTGGAACATGGATTGCTTCTGAACTTCTATCAAAGGAGCCTCTAGGGGCCGCTACTCGCGATGGTGATTCTGATTTCAAGGACGTTGTTGCATGGGTATGGTATGGAATGATTACAGCTGAAGAAATGGGCGTAACTGCTGCAAATGCAGCTGAAATGGCTACAGCTTCCTGTGCTGCCAATGCCGATGGTGCTACTACTAATCCAGGCATGTGCAGATTATTAACATCTGATCTTGGTCTAGGTACTACTGATAATCCTCTAGCAGGAACATGGATGCAAGCTGTATTGGCTGCATCTGGTAACTATGGTGAAGCATATGACGACGCATTCTGCGACGGAACATATGACGGAACTAGTGGTTCAGCTGCTATGACTGGATGTTTAATCTCTAGAGTAGGTACTGCAAACGCTCTCGTTTCCGAGGGTGGTCTACAGTACGCACCACCAATGCGTTAATTCAGATAACGATTCGCATTGACGGAGTTACACAAACCTCTGGAGGGGAAATCTCCTCCAGAGGTCTATTTTTTTAATATTATTTCAGGATGCATTATATTGGTAAATTCTTCTACAACATTTTCTTCAGTAGAAAAAGAAGATGACAATACCAAAGGCAATCTACTTTCACATATTTTTCCCATTTTCTTCTTTTTCTTTTTTAGCCATTCAAATAAAATTAAAGACAATATATTTTTCATATTATCTATCATTTTCTTTTGGTTTTACTCTAATAAATTTCTTAATTCATCGGCCAAATATGTCACAGCTATGTCTAGGGACTTATCATTCACAGGAGTTCAACAAAATGTTTCCTATTATTCATTGGAAACTCTGCTATTGTCAATTGGAGGATTCTTGTTGGTATCGTATTTACTAATACAAAATGAGATAGAAGAAGCCTTTTCCGAGCCTAATAAAATTTCATCAAAATTTCCTTTATTTGATAATATTATTTTCGATAATATTTTTTATTATGCGCAAATAATGCCATTATGGATTATTATTGGTGGGGTATTAGGGATATTATTGGAGGGAAATATTTCTACTTTGCCTGTTCTTTCATTAATCACTACCTTTGCTAAAGGGGCTTTATTTGGTTTCGGTATAGGTTTATTTGTCAATTTTGGATTAAGAAGTTGTGAATCATCTTTTTTTGCAATGACAATGCTATTTATCTCATATTTTACGATCCCATTTTTAGATCTTTCATCAAGTACGCAAGTACCATTTTTCTTTATCGGCGGCGCAGTATTAACATCTTCTCTTCTGATGCAGAATAATGTATCAAAATTTTTCAGTTTAAGAAGTAATAATATAATTGATAAATTAAAGGGCGACATCGGACTTACATTTTCTTTAACTTCAATCATCATATTCATAATATTCACGATTCAAATTCCATTATATCCCATAATTTCTGATAATTTGATACCCATATTATCTCTCATATTATTGATTAATGTGGCATATTGGTCGATAACTTTGTCTAAGGAATTGTCTCAGCCTTCAGTACAAGAGCACCGGACCTCTTCATTAATATTTATGATTGGTTTACCATTCTTCCTATATCTGCTTCTCAGATTTATGTATTTATTACACCATCCTGATACAGTTATGAGAAATAGATGGGAACTAGTGTATGATTTCATGGAAGATGGAAATACATTCAGAGTAAATACATGGCCGTTTGAAGTTACTCCTGGTGCTGATTCAAGGTGGCTTTTCTACAAAGCGGCCATAATAAATTCTGCTAGAGTTACATTAGTTAGTATATTCTTTTGTACTATACTCGGAATAATAGTAGGGGTGACTAGATTGTCATCTAACAAGTTAGCCTCAAATCTTGCTACTGTTTATGTAGAAGTATTTCGAAATTTACCCTTGGCCGTTCTTCTTTTCTTGGTTGCAACTCAGATGGGGCACCAATTTCCGATGGGTATGAAGAATATTCAAAATATTGGAAATGGGAGAATATTTTTCAATAATCAAGGTATTTGGATAACCACTATCGCCGATTATTCAAGATTAATGATTGGAATAATTATTCTTGGATCAGTCAGAATTTTTCTAAGACATAAATCTAGGGTCGAACCACGTATATCTGGCGGTAAAGGAGGGCATAATTTATTATCCAGGCCTTTCTCAAAATTGGGCTGGAAAATTGAAACTTTAGCTGCAGATATCATTATATTATCAGGATTATTATTATTTGTTATATTCGCATATCCATTTTTTACTTCAGGTAGCGGTGGTTTGGCATTTTTAATTGGCTCACTAATTTTACTATATTCATTTTACATATATACAAATGTAGATGATTCTGGCATAAATGTTTTATTCATAGATGATACTGATGAAGGCATCCGTAAAAGATTAACTATATGGGCTATTTCTATCTCAATTGCAGTAGGAATTGCGGTTTCAGGTGGATTCTCTCTTCCTGATTTTAATCAGCCCTCAAGCTCACCTGGGTCATGGGGTATCTTAGAAAATACCGGCTTTGAGATTACTCCTCCATTTATTGCCATGGTTTTAGGTTTGACTCTGTTCACTGCTTCTGTAGTTGCTGAAATTGTCAGAGGTAGTATCCAATCTTTGCCGAGAGGGCAAGTTGAAGCAGCCATATCACTTGGGCTCAGTCCCTTTCAAAGATTAAGATTGGTGATATTGCCACAGGCTCTTAGAAGCATGATACCTTTATTGAATAATCAATTTATGAATGTTTGGAAAAACTCAAGTTTAGCAATAATAGTAGCTTATAATGACATATTTTATCAATTCCTTGTAATGTCAAATAACGTTGGCAAAGTAATACCCTTATTTATCCTTCTTTTGGTAACTTACCAATTTGGAAGTCTATTAATTTCTGCTATAATGAATTGGTTTAATGCCCGAGTAACGAGTGTGAAAATATGATTTCTTTCTACGACAAAATATCGTCTGGGGTTCTAGAGATTGAGGAATCTGTAATTGGAAAACCTATGAAGGGATATATTAGTCCTAATAATAGTATATTATTTTCTATTCTTTCATTCTCATTTTCACTTATGGCTTCTATTTATCTATTTACTAATTATGTATTTGTTGAAAGTTCAGGAGAATGGTCTCCATTTTATGAAATACTTCTAGATTCATCGTTCAAAATAATTCTGTACTCGCTACTATCTTCAATATCCTTTTTCTTTTTATCATTCTTTATTATATCATCAATCCTAAAATTAACATTCATTAGGAGTACGGGAACTGCATTATTGGGAATATTTAGCGCTTGGATAATTTTCTCCGTAACTAGCGGTCTCGGGCATTTCATATTTATAGAAGCAGACTGGGATGTTGTATGGCAAGGACGACTTTTATTATTATTTGGTCAACAAATGTTCGAAGCCGTTACTCAGTCCTATTATCCTAATCAAAGTTGGAGATTATGGTCAGTATTATATCTCGTTTATATTGTGATACCAGCGGCATATGGTACAACAAAAGATAATCCTCTCAAATTTATCATCTCTTTTGGAATCTTTTCATTGATATCGATTTTTGCTGCGATTGGGGGTTCTCATGTTTACCCAGAAAATTACAATCACATGGGCCCATTTACTAAAATATTAGGTGCAACCGTAGTTGCGTATTTTTCATATTTTCAAGCTTATAGATACTGCTTAAAATCAGAAGATTATAAGGCAAATAAATTAAGATCATACCTCGGAATTGCTGCGGTTTTCGTTTTCTTTTATTCTATTTTTATAATGAATCCTCCAGATTCTGTACAATCTTTGTGTGCTAATGTCTTTGGTATATCCTCATCAGAAATACAAATATCTCGATGCGGAGGAGTAGAGGCATCTCAATGGGGTGGTCTTTTTGTTAATTTACTAGTAGCTACGGCAGGCTGCGTATTAGGTTTCGGCGTCGGAGTAATTTTGGCATTCGCCCGCCAGAGTAAATTGCCTTTCTTCAAGTATCCTGCTGTTACACTAATCGAAACAGTCCGTTCGGGGCCACTTATTTGTTGGCTATATTTTGCTGTTTTCCTTCTTCCAGATATTATCGATCCATTTATGGAAGTAGAAGACATAATACGATTACTGATGATTTTTGGATTATTCGGAGGATGCTATATTGCAGAGGTCCTAAGGGGAGGATTACAGGCTGTTGATAGTGGTCAAAAAGAAGCCGCTCTCGCCCTTGGATTATCTCCGATGCAAACCAAATTGCAAGTTGAACTTCCTAATGCAGTACGTACGACACTTCCATCAATTGTCAGTGTTTTCATCGGATTATGGAAGGATACTACGCTCCTATTCATAATTAATATCTTGGATTTCTTTAAACTTGCAAAAGATCTACCAAATACTTCACCTGGATATTTGGATGACTTCCTTGAGCCATTATATGTCACGGCTTTGATATTTTGGATATTCGCTTTCTATCTTTCAAGAATATCTATGAGGATAGAAAAAAGTCTAGGTTTGACTAATGAAGGAGGAGGAGATGTAGCATGAGTACAGATAGTGATGAAGTAATTATTGAAACGAAAGGCGTGAAAGTAAATTTTGGTGACTTTTGGGCACTAAAAGGAATTGATATGAAAGTTACCCGGGGTGAAATAATTGTAGTTTTGGGCCCATCTGGATCTGGTAAATCCACATTTATTAGGACCTTAAACAGGCTCCAGCCTCACAGTGCAGGAACTATTGAAGTAGATGGAATAGGAATAGATGATGATACTACGGTGGCTGACTTGAAATACATAAGATCCGAAGTCGGGTTTGTTTTCCAACAATTCAATCTTTTTCCGCATCTAACAATAATGGAAAATATTACACTAGCGCCCATGAAAGTAAAAGGCATGTCAAAACAAGATGCAGAAAAGAAAGCCCTAACACTTTTGGAGAGAGTCGGAATACCTGAACAAGCCTACAAATATCCTAGCGGATTATCTGGAGGTCAACAACAGCGTGTTGCTATTGCGAGAGCATTAGCAATGGATCCCAAGATTATGCTATTCGATGAGCCAACATCTGCCCTTGATCCTGAAATGATAAAAGAAGTCCTAGATGTCATGATAGACTTGGCAAAAAGGGATATTACGATGATTGTAGTTACTCATGAGATGGGATTCGCCAAAGAAGTTGCAGACCGTGTCATATTATTCGACGAAGGTCTACTAATTGAAGAAAATACGCCAGATGTTTTCTTTGATAATCCTCAACATGATAGGACAAAATTATTCCTCGAACAAATACTTTGAGATATTCATGATTCTATCCAATGTGCGACTCTATCGTGCATGGTGCTCCTAAAAGTTAGTAATTTTAATTTAGGTCCATCCATACTTACTGTAATTATGGAACCTCTTGCAAAATGAGTTTCTTCCCATCCATCACTGACTACATATCCTCTATGCATGTCACTTGTCAATACAGTTTTCTTGTCTGTCCATGACCAATAAGATCCATCTTCCAAACGCTCACTCCTTGGAAGATCTCTTGAGACAAATAGATAACGCTCTCCAACTTCATCAATTGGAAATCTCGCACCTTCAATATTTGCAACATGCCTGAACCAAGCACCTTGGCCTAAGAATGTAGAAAATAAACAGCCAGAAGATCTTTGGACTGTATCGATGCTGTCATTGGTTGCATCTGCAAATCTTTCTATTCTATATTTTGATGGTTGATATTGATGCGTATTCGCTACTAATAAATCATTTAGTGCAGGATCAGAAACTAGAATCTTGCCACTAGGTGTCTCAATTTTAGCTTGAAGCCTTGGAAGTGAGTTAATAATTCCTTTTCCCTCTATTGCTTTAAGTATGTCATCTGCAAAGAACTTAGGCTCACTCCCCATATAAAATCCATAAGAACCGTCACTACTGATTTCCCTAGGGTGGCTATTAACTCCCATTACTGGAGTTTCAGAATCAATGGAATGGACTATTGATGTCAATGTCCCATCACCTCCTAATATTATCGCCAAGTTTCTACCTATGAAATCAGATCTACGAACGGTTTCCCTTACTGTATAGTCTACTCTTATGTCTCTTTTCGAAACTAAATTATCCAATACTGCCCTAATGTCTTCAAGGGCTTTATCATGAATGTCTTCAAAGTTTTTTTTATAGACTACTAAGATGTTAAATGGCATCCCAATACACTCCTTAACCCTCTCCAATCAGCAATCACATATAGCCACAACGCACAAAATATAATCGTTTGAAAACTAATTTATTGAATACACTCATCAATAACGTCTCTTTAGGATAATGTATGAGGGCAGCATATTCCATGACGATAATAACTATTTTATCGTTTACTTCAGGCTGTTTAACTGTGCCTATTTCTGATATATGCGAGGATGAAAACTGCTTTGACTTCTCAGTAGAATCATTTTCAAATCTATTATCTCAAGAAAATGCATTCGATATTATTTCTTATTCACAGTTATATCCGCAACTCCGTGTAGAGGCATATTTGGTATCCGAACAACAAAGTCAAAGAGGTGAAATATATTGGAATGTGGCTAAAGACGAAGAATCAGGTTTGAGTTCTATTTCATCTAGATTAGTATTGGGTGAATCAATTATAATAGATAATGAGTACATTGAAGGTAATGAGACTAATAATTACAGAGTCGGCAATGAATGGTATGAAGGCAGAGATCAAATAACAGGTTATTCCAATCCTTTTATTAAATTAGCAAAATCTGCTGCAGAGAATCCGGATGGATTTTGGCCTCCATTTGCATTTAATACTAATGATATATCTAACTTGGACTGGACTATATCCGTTGATCTCACATCAAACCAATTAGTTGCAACTGCAATTAATCAAACTCACTCCATATATGTAGAAACTCGTGGCATCCCCCCAGTTATAGTCGCAATTGAAACATACTCAGATACTGATAATTTTATCCTTAAAGTATCTACTGAAAATGTTTCTATATCTATAAATAATGGTTTTATTAGGGCGCCCGCACCATTTATTCTCAATCCAGACCCTATTGTGAATGACGATAATCTTACTTATTGGTCCGGAATAATTTCAGATACACTCTCTATTGACATCAATCCAGATGAACTAGAAATACATGGTTTAACTGTAAATGGAAGTAACGCAACTTCAATAATTTCAATGAGATTAGACTTAAAGGCTGCAAATTTTACTATAGATGATGGTTCTTGGTGGGAATTTAATTGGGTCGACTATCTTGGAGAAAACCTAGTATCAAATGGAGACATATACACCGTAAGAACTAATTCTACTGGTAATTTAAGTATAGCAATCTATGATTTGTGGGCAGAAACTTGGACTGATATGGTGTTTTAAATGATAGTACAACTTTATTTATCGCATTCCATGAGGAGAGATTAGATGTTGAAATTATCTTGTTCAAATACAATGCATATCTTTTTGTTTATTATGATATTGACTGCTTTAATATCTGGATGCCTGACTTCAAATGATACCGATGGAGATGGATTATTTGATGATATTGATAATTGTATACAGGAATCTAATCCAAGCCAGGAAGATTTTGATGGCGATGGCCAAGGCGATGCATGCGATCAAGATGATGATTCAGATGGTGTTTTAGATGAATTAGATATATTCCCTTTTAATTCAGATGAATCTAAAGATTCAGATAATGATGGATATGGCGATAATGAAGATGTATTTCCAAATGACAGGAGTGAATCACATGATTCTGATGGCGATGGTTATGGGGATAATATTGATGCTTTTCCTAATTATGGTTTAGAATGGTCAGATAATGATGGCGACAATATAGGAGATAACCTTGACGACGACGATGATAATGATGGTATCCTAGATATTACCGATCAGTTCGCCCTTACTCCGTTCACGTCTCTAAACTCAGAAGGGCCATTCAATGTCGGCTCAATGGAACTGTCTTACATGTCTCCAAGAGGTCACGAAATCACTATACAGGTTTGGTATCCAACAAATGATATCACAGGAGATAATGTAGTCTATGATTCTACTTTCGGCGACTCTGGATTGGAAGATGCTTTACCTGATTGTTCAGAATTAAGGCCAGTTGCAATGTATAGTCATGGATTTCCAAGTATTAGATGGGGATCATCTTTCTTAATGTCCCATTTGGCAAGTCATGGATTTATTTCCGTTGCCCCTGATCATCCACATATGACTATATGGGACATAAACATAGATTATTTCCACCAAGCCATTCTTTCAATGCCTTCGGATATTAAAGATTCATTTGACTGGTTAATAAGGCAAAATGGTATTTCCGGTCCGTTTGAAAATTGTATATCTCCAAATGAAGGATATGCAATGATAGGTCAATCAACGGGAGGGTACAATTCAATGTTATTGTCTGGTGCTGAGATATTAACTTCGGATCTTGAAGATAGATGTAACCAAGAAGAATTAGTAATTTGTAAAATCAAAGATAATTTGGAAAATAATTATTCTAATAATGGAATAAGTCAGTTCAAAGATGATAGAATATGGGGGGCTTTATTATTATCTCCTTGGAATGGTTCGATACTCGATCAAGGAATTTCAAAAGTTGGAGTACCTACTATGATTTTATCAGGTAATTTGGATGATACTACTACAATAACTGAAGTAAATAATACTGCTTTTTCACTTGGTAACAGTTTAATCTATTATGCAATATTGAATAATTCTGGACATTATGCATTTGCACCAATAGGATGTGAGGCGTATGGTTGTGAAGGTTTACTGGATATTGAAATTTCTACAAAATTTGCAAATCAATCAGCTATAATTTTTCTTGCTGGATTGTTAAATTGGCCAAATTCAGATGAATATTCTCTGCCTGTGGAGGAATTCGTCGAATGGCAAACATGAGTTCATTAACAATTAAATATTATCTTAAATCAATTATACTAATGTGGCCCGATGTTCCATTTTTATCTCTTTAAGGTATTAATATATGATTATATTAAAAAACATTGTAATTAGCGACATCTATGGCAGAGTCTAGGCACCCATTGATTCGCCTTCTATCTCACCTCAGGCGGCATAGGTCAACCGTAATACTCGCCTCTATTTGCTCAATTTTAAATAAAATATGGGACCTTGCTCCTCCTTTATTGATTGGGATGGCAATCGATGTTGTTGCACTAAAGGAAGAGTCTTATTTGGCAACTTGGTACCCAGACCCAAAAGATCAATTTCTGCTACTAACTGCTGCTACTGCCATCATATGGATTTTGGAATCTATTTTTCAATATCTATATGATGTCCTTTGGCGAAATCTTGCTCAAACTGCACAACATGATCTAAGGATGGATGCATATTCACATATTCAAGATTTGGAGATGCAATGGTTCTCAGAACAGACAACTGGAGGATTGATGTCAGTAATGAATGATGATGTTAACCAGTTAGAAAGATTTTTGGATCAAGGTGCTAATGATCTTTTTCAAGTTGCCACTACGGTTTTTGTAGTTGGAGGAATAATGCTATTTTTAGCCCCAGAAGTTGCAATATGGGCTATTTTGCCTGTACCCGTAATCGTCGGAGGATCTTTCCTCTTTCAAAGAAAAATAGGAGTAAGGTACTCCAATGTTCGAAAAGAAGTGAGTGATTTGAATTCAACATTAAATAATAATTTACAAGGTATTACAACTATAAAATCATTTACTGCAGAGAACAGGGAAATTAAACGAGTTGAAATGGCATCTGCA
Source organism: Euryarchaeota archaeon UBA557 (assembly GCA_002503285.1). Taxonomy (GTDB): domain Archaea; phylum Thermoplasmatota; class Poseidoniia; order Poseidoniales; family Thalassarchaeaceae; genus MGIIb-O3. The sequence goes on along the minus strand of DARI01000008.1, from coordinate 60,746 downwards.
TCATATAGAGATGCTAATAGAGATGCAATCAAGCTTTCGGCATCCTTTGTTCCTTTAATTAGAATGGCTATCCTATTTGCATTTACTGCAAATATGCTGGTCGGTGGTTGGCTTGCGCTGGAGGGGGAATTAAGCCTTGGAGCTTATTCGGTAATTGTATTCATCACTCAACGTCTATTATGGCCATTAACTAGATTGGGTCAAACTTTTGATCTTTACCAAAGGGCTATGGCTTCAACAACACGTGTACTTGATTTACTTGATACTAAAGTAGGGATTGTTGAGGGAAATCACTCATTAGAATCTATTCAAGGGGATATTAATTTTAAAAATATTAACTTTGCATATTCTAATAGAGAAGAGGTATTGAAGAATCTTAACTTATCTATTCCTTCAGGCTCAACAGTAGGCCTTGTAGGTGCTACCGGTTCTGGTAAAACAACATTGATTAGATTATTATTGCGTTTTCATGATTCATCAAATGGAAAAATATCTATAGATGGATTTGATGTTCGTAATTTAACTCTAAATTCTTTACGTAAATCTATTGGCTTAGTTAGTCAAAATACTACTTTATTTCCAGGTTCCGTCCGTGAAAATATTTTGTATGGCAACCCAGATGCTAGCCAAGATGAAATTATCAATGCAGCCAAAATTGGCGAGGCATTAGCCTTTATAGAAGAATTACCAAATAAGTGGGACACCAATATTGGTGAAGATGGACATAAACTTTCTGGAGGGCAAAGGCAACGACTTGCTATTGCTAGAGCAGTATTAAAGAATGCTCCAATTTTAATTCTAGATGAGGCCACTAGCAATGTGGACAATGAAACAGAGGCGGCATTACAAAGGTCCATTGAGAAAATATCTGAAAATAAGACAACTTTGATTATCGCCCATAGACTATCTACTGTTAGAAATGCAGATATAATTGCAGTAATAGAAGGGGGCCAAGTATCTGAATCTGGAACTCACGATTCCCTGTTAATGAATAATGGACTATACTCAAGGTTATGGAAGGTTCAAACAGGTGAATTAGAAATAGGCAATTAGGGGAAATTAGTTTGAGTGTTAATGATAAAAGTATTCCAAAAATTTCTGTTCTAGCGGAATCAATGGGGATTAAATTAATTAATTTTCAAGAGGGAAAATGTTCTGTTTATGCAAAGATATTGGATATTCACCTTAATACAGGAGGTGTTGCCCACGGAGGACTCCATGCAACTATGCTAGATACCGCACTTGGTGGTGCATTGGTATCTACAATAAATAAAGATGAATGGTGCGCAACAGCACAACTTGATATTTCATATATTGAACCAGGTTATGAGGGAGAGGAATTATTTGCTAATGGTTTTGTAATAAGAAGAGGAAAGACGCTAGCACACTGTGAAGGACAAATATCTGATTCAGAGGGTAAATTAATTGCAACTGGAAAGGGAACATGGATTATATGGCAAATCAAACCAAAGAATTTACTTTAGTGTAATCATGACGGGCACATATTCATTAGGCACATGTCTTCACCCTACAACATGGCTAGAACAGACTCTATGATTTGGTTTATACTTGGTTTTGCCCAATTAATAGTTGCTAATTTAAATTATGGCGATGGAATACTTCAGATATTGGAAATCTTTCTCAATGTTTCAGGCGGAAGTTCTGTTATGGTAGGCCTTTATGTCTTGTTGTTCATGGCTAAACACAGTCAAGACTTCTCCGATGCTTATACTAAATATGAGAAAAGTGAAGTCGTAAGATCAGATGAAGGCAACCTCGTAATTACTGATGGAGACTCCGTAGTAGCAAAAGGAATGGGAATCATTTTTCCAGCAATACTTACAGTATTTGCGGCAATATATTGGCTAGCTTCGAATTAAAGGTTGTGCTTCTTACTTGGAAGGCAGTCCAAAAGAATCTATTGTAGATAAAGTAGTAAATAATCCCGCATATGATTTATTAGGCGGATATCAATTATTCCTTAGAAGAATTACAATTCCAATTTTACTTTCATTACTTTTATTATTGTCATATACAATTTTTCTAAATTTTTTTAATTCCAGTAATTCTCTTATACTTTCGTTTGGTTTCACTGGACTTATGTTAGGACCAGTTCTTAATTTGGATAGATTTATAGCAGAATTGTTAAAATGATGCTTTTTTTATATTATTTTGATAATTTCGCCGAATATCTCAAGTGTCATGACTCCTAGCGATGGTTAATGGCACTATTAGATGAACTAATATTCAAGTTATTTGGACTTTCAGCACCTACTGGCTTAGAAGTAATATTTGCTGGATCTGCAGTGATTGGTGGGTCTCTATTCTTATTTTGGTTTGCACTAATGATGATTGGAGGCATAACTGCCGACGTATTCGATGGCATACTTGGTACTGATATCGATGCTATTGGTGCAGATGCTTCATTTAAAGCATTGACTTTCCAAGGAATAATGGTTTTTATGATGTTTTTCGGCCTAGGTGGGCTTGTTGTTCTTAAATCAGATGGGGGGAACTCAATTGCAGTGTTTGTCGGAGGGATTTGTGGATTTATTTCGATGTATGGGACTGGAAAATTGTTTGAATTTTTTATAGGCTTACAAGCCGACGGTACTGTTTATATCTCTCAGTCTATAGGTGCCAGAGGCATTGTTTATCTAGGAATTACTGAAGGTGAAGTTGGACAAGTCCAAGTAGATGTTGATGGAACAATGCGCACATACCCTGCCCGATGCTTAAATAAAACTGCAATTGATACTGGCGATTTAATTCAAGTAAAAGACGTCGTTGCTGGGACATTATTAGTTGAAAAAATATAGTAATTTTTTATAGATTATTATTATTTGTGATGTCAGGCCGGCGAAGCATTCATCACTGACTGCTATGTCATACATGCCGGAGAAGTTGATATGACGGTATATGAGACAATGCAGGAAAATGCTAGCGATAGTAACCCAGGTGCAATAATAACGATAATGTTATTTGCAATAATGTTAGTTTTTGCTGGGACAATAATGTTCTTTGCTCAAAGATACAAGAGGTGCCCTCCGGATAAAATTATGGTAGTATATGGTAGAACTGAAAAAGGTAGGGCTTCAAAAACAATTCACGGTGGTGCTACTTTAGTATGGCCACTGATTCAAGATTATGCCTTTCTTCCATTGACTCCAATTACAATTTCCATACCACTTGAAAATGCATTATCTAAACAAAATATCAGGATAAGTATTCCAAGTACTTTTACTGTTGCCATAAGTACCGAACCGCCTGTTATGTCCAATGCTGCCAACCGCCTATTGGGACTCAATATTGCAGATATTGAATCTATGGCCGCAGACATAATTTTGGGCCAATTACGTTTAACAGTTGCATCACTTACTATCGAACAAATAAATCAAGATAGGGAAGCTTTCCTTTTTGAAATTCAGAAAAATGTAGATACTGAACTCCTAAAAATAGGTTTATATCTCATAAATGTAAATCTGGTTGATATTACTGATGACTCAATGTATATAGACAGCATAGGGAAGAAAGCTGCCGCAACTGCTGTTAATAATGCATTAGTAGATGTTTCAAATGCTGAAAGGGATGGTGCCATTGGATCATCCCTTGCTAGAAGAGAAAAAGAAATCCAAGTTGCAGATAACAATGCACAAGCAGTAAAGGGGCAAAAGCAAGCAGAGGCAGATAGACGTACTTTCGTAGAAGAGCAAGAAGCATTTGCTATCACTGGAGAAAATACTGCAAAGGAATCAATTGCCAGATCAAATGCCCAATTGGAAATAGCACAAGCGTCGGCTAAGCAAGATGCAGAAGTTGCTAAGGCCAACGCTGAAGCATCCATTCAACGTGCTAAATATGATGAGGCAGAAGAAACACTAAAGGCCCAAGAAATCGTACGTGAGGAAATCCAAAAGCAACAAATTGAAATTGCAGCAAATGCCGAAGCACAACGTATCCGTCTCGTAGCACAAGGTGAAGCAGACGGACTTTTGGCTAAGTATAAAGCTGAAGCCGAAGGTGTTCAACAAGTATTGGAGGCCAAAGCTTCAGGTTATGCTAAGCTTGTTTCCAGTGCATCTGGTGATCCCAAGGCCGCCGCAACCCTACTCATGGTTGAGAAAATTGAATCTATGGTTTCAGCCCAAGTGGAAGCAATACGCAACTTGAAAATTGATAAAATAACTGTCTGGGATGGAGGAAATGCATCGGGTGATGGTACATCTGCAACGAGTAACTTTGTCAGTAGTTTAGTACAGAGTTTACCTCCGATACACGATGTTGCAAAGATGGCAGGCGTAGATTTACCGGATTATTTAGGATCACTGAATCAACCTTCTGATGATTCTTGATATCCTTAGATAGTTAGGCTCATGAATGCCACCTCTATGGGGTGTCATGGATATGGAAGATGTAATTATTGTTGGAGGGGCCAGAACTCCATTTTGTGAGTGGTTAGGTGGCAAGAGAGGAGATGGAATCACCGGAGGAAGACTGTCAGAAATTTCCGCAGAGGACCTAGGCTCCATAGCAATAAAAGGTGCTTTAGATATTACAAAAACGGATCCACAATCAGTAAATCATGTTGTCATGGGTCACGCACTTCAAACTTCAGATCAAGCCATTTTTGGTGCTAGGCATTCTGGTCTCAAAGCAGGAATACCTCAAGAAGTTCCAATGTTGACACTAAATCGCCTATGTGGAAGTGGCGCCCAATCAATTATTTATGGTGCCCAATTGATTATGCTAGGAGAAGCAGAAGTAGTTATTTCAGGGGGCATGGAAAATCTTAGTCAAGCCCCACATGTCCTTAGGGGAATGAGGGACACCTACAAATTAGGCCGTCCTCCAAAAGAAGGTACCGAACTACCAAAGGATATGGAAGATTACCTCTTCACGAATTTAAAGGACAATATTCCAGGCTATTTTATGGCCCAAACTAGTGATGAGTTATGCTCACGGATGAATATTACACGACAAGAAGCAGACTCATTCGCAGTTCTTAGTCACCAACGTACAGAATTAAGTATTGATAAAGATATTTTTAAAGAAGAAATCATTAATGTAGATACTCCAAATGGATTAGTAACATCCTCTGACGAAGATCATTTTGTAAGAGGGACTTCACTAGAATCTCTCTCAAAACTCAGAGCACATTTTGGACCTAACTCTTTAGTTACTGCTGGAAATGCATCCGGCGTTGTTGATGGTGCAGCTGCTGTAGTTCTAAAATCTGCAAGTAGGGCTGCAAAAGATGGCGATTCTCCTCTTGCTAAAATAATTTCTTGGGGGATAGTTGGCCTTGAGCCCGCTATTATGGCTTATGGGCCCGTCCCCAGTAGTAGATTGGCATTAAAGAAAGCAGGCTTAAAAGTAGATGATATAGATAGATGGGAGATTAATGAAGCCTTCTCTGGGCAACTTGTCGCGTGTGTTAAAGAATTAAATTTAGATATCTCAAAAGTTAACGTAAATGGCGGAGCTGTAGGACTTGGCCACCCACTTGCAGCAACAGGAACTCGCTTAATTCTGACACTTGCTCATGAATTAAAGAGATGCGAAGGAAGATATGGAGTAGCAACTGCATGCATAGGAGGCGGTCAGGGAATCGCAGTTTTAATAGAATCCATATCTAATAATAACTAAATATATCTATACTGTACCTTATTAGACTTAGTATAATTGCAACTAAGAATGGATAAATTAAGAAATCCTGTGGAATGATTTTTATTGCTGTCTTGGCTCCAAGCCACGAAGATAGAAATACAATGAATCCGATGAATAATATCCATAAACCTGTTTCATCTAATAACTCTGAGCCACTCTGATCTATTATTAAATGAGATATTATCCCAACAGGAACAATCCATGTTTCTATTATGTATGAAGTTCCTGCAGCTCTGTGTGGTTTCCAATTGAATAATGCTCTATGAAAAGTAACAAACAGCATACCTCCTCCTATGCCTAAAGCACCAGACGTAGTCCCTCCAAAAAAACATAATAATTTATATTTCTTTGAGGAATTTATTTTTATTGATTCTGAATTCAAAATATCATTTTCAACATTTTCATCTTTAAATATATTATTTAAAGTACTAATGATCACCCATATTAATAAAAGTGAAGCTGCCAATTTAATTACTAAATCTCCAAAATAATTTATCAATTTAGAGCTAATGACCGTACCACAGATTACTCCTATTAATGCAAAAGGTATTCCAATTTTTGCAACATCTTTGTCTGCATATCCTCCTTTTGCATGTGCCATCCTACTACCTATTGATACTGTTAAGACCAATGATATTGATCCCAATATAGCTAAATGGATTTCCCATTCTAATAAATATAAGAATATTGGTAAATAGAAAATTCCCCCTCCTAATCCTAAGGGAGAAAACATAAATGCAGTCAAGAGAATTAAGATAACTGCTATAATTGATACAATTTCCATGTAAAAACCTACTTTTTATTATGATAACAATATTATTACGATATAACTTGAAAACAACATTATTGATGTAGCAATAATCCCTATGAACAAGAGTGGTCCACCTGCCTTTCTCATACTTTCCCTTGTAATGAAGAAACCAACTGATGCGAGAAGGGGTAGTAACAAATATTTTCCAATAGTGGATAGAAATTCAGAAATTCCAAATGGAAGAAAAAAGGTTGATAAAAGTGAGGAAATGATGAATCCAGGTATGAAGTAGGGTATACTTCCAATTTTCGCAGGACTTTGTTCACCCTCACTTATTTTATTTCCAATTATAAAGCAAATTGGTACTAATATGATCAATAAGCTAACCCTAGAAAGCTTAATGGCAGTTGTAATTGTAATGGCCTCACCTCCAATTGCCTCACCCGCAGCAATTGCTTGCGGGACTGCATGAATAGTAGATCCTGCCCAAATTCCTGCTTGTTGTTCTGTTAATCCAAGGAAAGAGGATAATACTGGTATTATCAAGAATGTTATTAATCCCAATATATTGATAATTGCCAATATCACTCCTACATTATCTTCCTTTAATTTAAGTCCTGGTGAGACCGCAATTACGGCACTATTTCCACAAATTGCACCTCCGGTTCCTAGTGCTATGCATGTGGCCAAATCTATATTCATATATTTTCCAATTATATAGCATATTCCAAAACTACTAATTGCAGTAGAAATAATCGCAAATAACCCAATTAATCCTATTTTTGGATCAAAGAATGATGTTAGATTTAGTCCAAATCCTAAGAATATTATTGTTACCGGCATTATCTTGCTAATCATCCATTTACCTCCATTTGCAATGTCAGAAATAAAAAATGCGGAAATTGATCCAAAAATTAAAGCAATAGTACTGGTACCTATACTAAATTTAGTCAGAATATGAGGGAATAAGAGAGAATTAACTAGATAAGCAATTAACGCTATGGTGAATGCCACATTTATCCCCTTAACTTCTTGCATAATAAATCCCATCATATTCCAAGAACTAGGCTCACTATCCCTGCAGCACCAAGCCATGCACCAATTGAGGAACCAATATTGCCGAAAACAGTAACCAAAAGCACCTTTCCAACGTTATTTTTCCAAAATACTGAAACTTTATCCATTATTAAAAACTCTTTAGCGTCTCTACCCGTAGGTGGTGCCATCTTGAACTGCGTATATCCTGCAAACCATCCTGCAGCTATTGTCGGATTTAAGGAAGTTATTGGTGAAGCAATTGCCCCCACAATCACTGAAATTGGGTGCCCCCTTGCTAAGATTATTCCTAAACCTGCAAAGATCATATTCAATAGAATCCAAGTTTTAGCAACTTCTAATACTGCGGTAAATTCTCCTTTATAGGCCAACCAACCTATTGCAGAAAAAATAATTAAAGGAACAATCATCATAATTAATTTAGGTAATTTCGATTTATTCGGAATTTCATTTAATTCATTTAAAATTGAACTTGAATTATTATCGGAGTTTGTCAAATTCTTTTTAATTCCTTCAACATGTCCTGCACCAACGACAGCCAGAATTTTCCCTTTGCTCCTTATTTGCCGAATACGTTCCGATAAATATATGTCTCTCTCATCAATCAAAGCAATTCCAGCTCCTGGGGCTATATTGCGTGCCTCTTCGAGCATATTGCTTAGCATGTCGGAATCTTCCAGTAGGTCATCTATTTCTAAATCATCATCATCTTCTGACCAAAGCATTGCATACATTACTTTACATTTTTCAACAAATTTCATTTTTGCCCATGCTCTTCTTAAAGTTATTATTACATCTCTATCAATCAACTCAATTGGAATATCGTTATCTTCTGATGCCTTAACGGCTGCCAATAATTCTGCTCCTGGCTTTTCACCAGTAGTTAACCCCATTCTTCTCTGCTCTGCCGACAAAGCAGATTGCAACAATACCATTGGGGCCTTACCATCATTAATGATTTTAAGCAAAGTCTCCGATTCTAATGAATCAGGCTCTTTAAGTGATTTCAATCTTGATTTGCACAATTCTACAGCAACTATGTCGGGAACCCACTCTTTAATTTGTAATTCTACAGTCGCAATCGACTTCTTACTAATGTGTGCAGTTCCAATTATTCTTAGATTATGATCAATTTCATGAACATCACTAGGTAAATTTTCGGCCATAATATCACTTAATTGCTCCCATTGCGAGATATAGGTCATTATGCTCTGCAACATCGTGAACTCTGATTATATCTACTTCTTTTGATGGTGCCATTGCTGCAACTCCTAATGTGCCTGCGAGTCTGTCTATATTTTCATCTCTTCCTAAAAGATCTGCAAATAATTTCTTTCTACTGACTCCCCACATTAATGAAATATCATTATTTGGTAATATTTCTCTTCCTGCTGATAGAAGTTGAAGATTATGCTCAAGTAATTTACCAAAACCTATTCCTGGATCATTAATTATGTATTTTGAATCGATTCCAAATTCCGTTAACTCTCTATTTTTACTTTCAAGGAAATAATTTACATCTTTAATTACATTTTTATAACTTGGATTATTTTGCATATCTCTTGGTAAACCCTTCATATGCATAATACAGATGGGGCACTTATTCTCCAAGACGATACTCTTCATTTCTGAATCTGATAATCCAGAAACATCATTTATCATGTCGGCACCATTTATAATCGCCTCTTTTGCAACTACTGACTTCCGAGTATCTATTGAAATCCCAATATCAGGTAATGCATCCCGAACATATTCAATTGCTTTAGAAATTCTAAGTAATTCTTTTTCAGGAGATACAAATCCTGCCCCTGGCCTAGTAGATTCTCCACCTATATCTATCCAATCTGCACCATTATCGACCATGTGTATTGCCCTTTCTACAATTAAATCAATATTATTAAGTCGAGAATTTTTAAAAAACGAATCAGGAGTCACATTTATGATGCCCATTATTCTTGGAAATCCATTTTTTCGGCTTTTCGTAATAGGTCGCCACTCAGCCATATTGTACCCCCATTCTGCGTATCCTTTATGATGTGACGGAGAGACAAGACGTATATGGCATTCGGAGAGGACATCGACGATGAAGTCTTGCAGAATCAAATTGGAGGTGACCGTAGTAATTCTCCTGATAACGAGACATTATTTATTATGGATTCAATAATTCAGAGGTTAAAGCCAAAAGATTCTCATCATGTAAAGGAAATGATTAACCAAAGAGGACTGGCTTCCGGGGCACTTTTGATGACTAGTCTATTATTCTGGTGGATTTCTATAAAAAAAGGTGGCGATCAAGTTAATGATTCTAATATCCCTGTTTCCATGATTGGTCAATTTGAATTTGAAACTTTAAGCATTGTAGTTGCAATAATAATATTCATGGCTACTTTAGTCATGATATTGGGAAGGGAAAAGGGGAATGCAACAATTTCTAATTTGGGTGGATTATTGATTGTACTTGGAATTTTTTATATCCTTGAACCTCTGATATTAAATTTTGAAGTATTGGGTGCCGAATCTGCAATTTTTGCTTCTGGACGTCTCTTTGGCCTTGCAACTATGATTTTCCTTTCCTCTAAGTTTTTCTTTGATGCACTATTACTTCAATGGGTCAGTTCAAGTATGGTAAACATGGGTATCGATGTTTTGTCTAAAAATAATTATGAGGATAATACGGGCCCTAATGAAGAAGAAAATTCATACTAATGGGAAGATCGGAAAATATGAATACTTCAATATCAGTACTTAGACTGGGGCACAGACGAGAGAGAGATAAGCGAATAACTTCTCATCTAGGGCTTACGGCTAGAGCATTTGGTGCGGATGAAATAATACTATCAGGAGATGAAGACCCCTCTCCTCTTCTAACTTGGAACTCAGTCTCAAACCGCTTTGGAGGGGAATTTATTTGCCGTTACGAATCTAAGCCACTACGCTTACTTCGTAAAACTGCAAAAGATAAAAATACATTAATAGTTCATTTGACAATGTACGGAGAAAAGATGGAAGAAATATTGAAAAAACTTCCTTTTGATGAGTCAATATTGATAGTTGTTGGAGGTACCAAAGTTCCAGGAGAAGTTTATGGATTAGCAGATTATAATGTTTCAATAGGAAATCAACCACATTCCGAAGTAGCAGCATTAGCAATTTTTCTTAATAATTATGTTGATATCGACTCATTAAATAATAAATTTTCTGGAGGGGAAATTAAAGTAGTGCCAACCAAAAGAGGGAAAAATATATTGACATTAGAAGAAGAATAATCATATCTAATGCTGCTTTTTATTCATATTATTCTCAATGATTAATAGTCGTAGTTTGGCAGCAATACTGATGTCAGACACGGAAATTACGCGAGGCTTCTGCCCCGGTGCTTCTGGAATAGATGTAAAATCCCCTCCTATCTTTCCTGAAGCTACTGATTTATTGTCCGATCATGATTCACGGCAACAACCTTCAGGTTCAAAAGGCGTTCTTATTTTGGCCGATGGGTCGAGGTATGAAGGAATTTTATTTGGCTTTGAAAGCATTACTGAGGGTGAACTAGTTTTCAATACTGCAATGTCCGGATATCAAGAAAGTATGACTGATCCATCATTTGCAGGCCAAATTTTGACATTTACCTGGCCGTTATTAGGAAATTATGGCATAATTCCTGGCATATCAGAATCCTCTAGGGTTCACCCAAGGGGTATTATATGTCGGCAAGCTATGAAAATTCCAGATCATAGGAATAGTATTGGGAGCATACATGATTTTCTTTTTGCTCACCAAGTTCCAGGAATTGAAGGCATAGATACACGCTCATTAACAAAAAAGGTTAGAGAATTTGGGACACTATTGTGTGCATTCGGCCCAATTGATAAAGAAAATGAAGTAAAAGATAGGATAAATAAAATGGTACATCCCGATACAGAGGACTTGGTCGCATCTGTAACTTGTCAGGAATCCATAATTTTAAATCCAGGTGTTAAAAATATTGATGGAGATAAACTGCCTAGATTGGTAGTTATCGATTGTGGAATAAAATATAATATTCTTCGAGAATTATGTGGAAGATTTGAAGTCGTCTTGTGCCCAGCTTCAACCAAATTTAATAAAATAATTGAGGAATGGAATCCAGATGCCATATTTGCATCAAATGGCCCAGGAGATCCTGCACATTTTGGAGATGCTAAAATAGCACGTAATACCTTGTCATCTGCAGTTAAGGCTGATATTCCAGTTATGGGAATATGTCTTGGGCATCAATTAATGGGCCTTGCTGCCGGATTAAGGACATATAAATTACGATACGGGCATAGAGGAGTTAATCAACCAGTTATAGATTTAGAAACAGGGAAAGTACATATCACTAGTCAGAATCATGGATATGCAGTTGAAGATCCCAATAAAGGTATGATAGGTCCTCATCCATCAGGGGTGCATTCTGAGGCATCAAATAACACTCTCGGAGCAGATTTTAAGGTCCGTCATATTAATGCTAATGATCAAACAGTAGAGGGGTTAGATTTGATTGGTAAACCAGTATTTACGGTCCAATTTCATCCTGAAGCTTGCCCAGGGCCTCATGATGCATCTCCATTATTCAATAGGTTTTCAGACATGGTTCAATTATTTCTAAATTCGAACATAATTATTGACGGAAGTGAGGTTTAATGCCTAGAAGAAACGATATCAAGAAAATTGCCATCCTTGGTAGTGGCCCCATTCGGATAGGGCAAGCTGCAGAATTTGACTTCTCCGGTTCTCAAGCATGTCGCGCTTTGAGAGATGATGGATATGAAATTGTAATAATAAATTCTAATCCAGCAACAATTCAAAATGATCCTGAAATGGCAGATAAAATTTATATTGAACCTTTATTGCCCGAAGTAGTCAAAAGAATTTTAGAGATTGAAAAACCTGATGCATTACTAGCAGGAATGGGTGGGCAAACAGCATTAAATCTAGCATCAGCATTGGCACATGATGGATCTTTAGATCAACTAGGCGTTGAATTGATCGGTTGTGATTTAGTTTCTATTGATGAAGCAGAAGACAGAGATTTATTTAAGAAGACATGTGAAGAAATAGGTTTGCCTGTTTGCAAAGGCATAGCATGTTCCACTATAGAAGAAGTTTTGTCCGCATCAAATAAACTAGGAGGATTCCCACTATTGATAAGGCCTGCATTTACACTGGGTGGCTTGGGTGGAGGAACTGCATTCAATACAGGGCAATTAGTAGAAATTGCAAGTCAAGGAATTCTTCATTCCGCAATTGGACAGGTTCTAGTTGAAGAAAGTATTCTTGGATGGCAAGAGCATGAATACGAAGTTATGAGGGACGATTCTGATAATGCAATTATTGTGTGCACCATGGAAAATCTTGATCCAATGGGCGTCCACACTGGTGAATCTATTGTAGTCGCTCCACAGCAAACACTTTCCGATCAGGATCATCAAATGCTTAGAGATGCGGCCCTTAAATTAATCAGACGATTAAATATCAAAGGTGGTTGTAATGTTCAATTTGCATTTGACCAATCTAGTGGAGATTTCCGCGTCATAGAAGTTAATCCACGAGTCTCGCGATCTTCTGCATTAGCATCAAAAGCCACTGGATATCCAATTGCTCGAATGGCAGCATTAATTGCTGTTGGATATACTTTGGATGAATTGCCAAATCCAATAACTGGAGAAGGTACTACTGCCGCTTTTGAGCCAACATTGGACTATTGCGTAGTTAAAATTCCAAGATGGCCATTTGATAAATTTAGAACTGCAGATAGAACTATTGGAACATCTATGAAATCTACTGGTGAAGTTATGGCAATAGGGCGTACTTTTGAAGAAGCGTGCCTAAAAGCATGGTCTAGTTTAGAATATGGTAGACCTTATCCTAGACCACTAACTAATAATGAATCGTCGGATGGTGACGCAGATAGTGAAAACCAACCATTGTCTACGGCTATATTAGAAGATTGGCTAAGAGTCCCAACTGACAGAAGGATAACTGCAATTTTTGAAGCATTTCGTCGAGGCTATAATGTTGAGGATGTGAGAGATTTAACCGGAGGCATAACTCGTTGGTTTCTACATAGATTCGAAAGCATGGCATCTACGGAACTACAAATTAGAGCTTCAGGAGAGATGGGCCTAAAGCCATCTTTAATCCCAGAATCAGAATTAAGAAATTGGAAAGGTCAAGGATTTTCTGATATACATATTGCAGATGCACTTTCAGGTTTCCCCGATGGAGGAATATCTAAAATTCCTGTTGGAGATGGTGAATTTGCCGTAACATCCCGAAGGCATGAGTTAGGGTTGCATCCTAAATATAGGATGGTAGACTCATGTGCAGCAGAATTTGCAGCAGTTACACCATATTATTATTCTACTTATGAAGGAGGTAATACAAAAATTGGCATAGATCAGACGCCAATTGATAAAAATAGTGGTAAAAAGAGAATTGTTGTAGTTGGATCAGGGCCAATCAGAATAGGGCAAGGAATAGAATTTGATTACGCATGCGTACATGCAGCAGGAGCGATTCAAGATTTAGGGCATGAGGCGATAATAATAAATAATAATCCTGAGACAGTATCTACCGATTTTGATACTAGCGATAGATTGTATTTTGATCCATTATCATTAGAATCAGTCTCTGAAATATTATTAAGGGAATCTGCCGATGGGATATTATTACAATTTGGTGGGCAAACTGCTATAAATTTAGCATTACCATTATCAGAAAATTTAAATCATTTAAGAAAATTTGGACTTAATACTATCATTCAAGGAACTCCTCCCTCAGCCATTGATGAAGCTAGTGATAGAGATCTTTTCGAAAAATTTGCATCAAGAAATGATTTAAGGATGCCAAATGGTATGACGGCAACATCCCCAAAAGAAGTATATAATTGTGTTTCAAATATTGGATATCCGGTTTTAATTAGGCCATCATATGTTTTAGGTGGAAGGGGCATGGAAATCTTGTCATCTGATGAACAATTGGAGACATATATGAAAGAAGCGTATATAGCTAGAGATCGTCCATTATTAATTGATGATTATTTAGGAGATGCAGTTGAATTAGATGTCGATGCAGTTTGCGACGGTAACGAGGTTTTAATCGGAGCAATAATGGAACATTTGGAAGAAGCGGGAATACATTCCGGTGACTCTACTTGCTTTATTCCACCTCAAAATATATCTACAAAAATAATTTCCCAAGTGGAGGAATGGACAAGAATAATTGGTTTAAAATTAGGAATTATAGGCTGTTATAATATTCAATTTGCTATATGTGAAGAGATTCTATATGTTTTAGAGGTTAATCCAAGAGGTTCTCGAACATTCCCATTCGTCGCCAAATCAACAGGGATACCTTTAGCCAGAATTGCTGCAAGAATAGCATTAGGAGATAAAATCAAAGATTTACCAATTCCTTTACCTCAAAAAGATATAGTATGTGTCAAAGCCCCTGTTTTTCCATTCATAAAATTAAGAGGATTAGATCCTGCACCAGGGCCAGAAATGAAATCAACAGGAGAGGTAATGGGTTCACATGTCAGAGCATCCGCTGCATATCTAAAGGCTAGATTGGCTACGGAGTTACCTGTCCCAATACATGGAGGAGTTTATATCACTGTCAAAGATAAGGATAAATTTGAAGTCATAAATCAAGCAAAAGAATTACAGAAAATAGGATTTAATTTATTCGCAACAAGTGGAACATCAAATATTCTAAGAGATTCTGGAAAATTAGATGTTACTACATGCTATAGGATATCAGAAAGAAAATCTCCAGATGCACTAGATTTAATGAGGCAAGGTAAAATTCATCTCATAATAAATACTCCTAGTTCTACTGGTGGTGCTGTTTTAGATGGTAATATGATGAGGAGGTTAGCAGTAGAACTCAATATTCCATTTGTCACTACTATGGCAGGTGCTAAAATGGAAGTTGAAGCCATTCTTGAAGCCCAGAATGGAATTCCTGAACCAAGATTGTTAGATATATCACCATTAGGAAAGATTGTGATATAATTCTTGATTATAAATACTAAAAAGAATTTAAAATGATGAATCTATTAATGATATCATATGGTCTATTCCGACTTCAGATATTATTGATGCAATTCTTGGCCCGTTATGCTTTCCCAACATTAACCAATAGAGTGATGCATAACATTCCTTGGCACTAATTCCAGATTTTTTAGAAATACTCCTTATCAGATTACCTATTTCCTTTTCATTCCACGCGCAATCAGTTATTTTTTTCCTAAATAATACTATGAATTCTATTTGATTTGAATTTATATTTTCAACAGCTTCTTCTGTTATAGTTTTATGAATCACTATCTTAGAATTTTCAGGAAAATGAGGGCCATCTATCCAATTTCTCATACGTTCTAATCTTTCAATCAATATTTTATTTGGATTATTGTCAATATGTCCGCTATTGTTCAATGATTTCCAAACATCCTCATCTTTACTTTTTATCTGAGCAAGCAACGATAGATGCCTAAAAGATACTCCTCCAAATGATTCTTGAGGATTTTCTCCTCTATTTAGTTGACTAAGATTCAAGGCACCAATATTGGTTTCCTTTGCTATTTTTTGCCTTCTAGTCATTCCATCAATTTCATCTGTAGTCGTTTCAGACAATAATCTTTCATATTCATCTGCTGTTTCAAATAATGTGGCGCCAGTATCAAAATCAATATGTCGATTTACTTTACTTCTAGCAATAACATATCTTAATATTTGTGGAGGAACTAAATTTAATGCTTCAACTGGGCCTATTGTTACTCCTTTTGAGCTTGACATTGGCCCCATGCCCTTCAATTGAATCCATTCATACACCATCTTTTTTGGTGGCTCACTACCTAATAATCTACAGATCGGTATCCCGGTGTCATAACTTCCTCCAGACGAACCGTGATCTTTACCAGCAGGTTCAGAAGTTATTGCATGTATACCCCAACGAGCAGCCCAATCAATCCTCCAAGGTAATTTTCCTTCCGCCTTCGTGATATTTGATTTCCCCTCAATTCCTAATCTATCTGTCCAGTAAACATATGGTTTTTCATATCCAGTAACCTTTACTCCGTCCATACTGCCATCTGAGCCAATTGGGCTATAGGGAAACCAATCATTTGGGAGTTCTCTGCCTGAAATATTTTCAATTATCTCTCTTATGTGTTCTTTTTTTATTATTGCAGCATCTATCTTTTCTGCAAATCTCCCATCTGCATATACTTGGTGATTCATTATGACTTCAGGAAATACTCCTATTTTTTTTAATGATTCTAAAAATGGATTAAGGAAGTATTCTGAATAACTTTTTCCATTTTTACTCGGTTCTCCATTTTTATCTGGGGCAGGAATATAGGCCAATGGTGTACCGATATATTTTTCATAGCTTGGAGATAAGAAATCATATACCCTTCTCAGAGGATCCATTGAATCTACGATAAAAATATATTTTGATTCAAGTCCTATATCGAGGCATGCACGATGAATCATTTCCGCTGTTAATATTTCTCTTATGTGTCCGATATGAAAATCTCCAGACGGAGTAATTCCAGACGCACAAACTTGTGATGTATTATTTTCACTCAGTTTCTGAGCAGTGTGATGGGCCCAATGCATATCAAAGCCTCAAACAGAAACTACTCTAATCAAGCCCCTCAGGGAAACTCCTTCTAATTCATCAGCAGTTGATTTATTGGCTAAAACTAGGCATAATTTAACATCTGCACCAAGAGATTTAAGATTATTTATAGTTTTCTTCATGGTGGTTCCAGAAGATACGACATCATCAACAATTACGACCTTTTTTCCTCTAACATCGGCATAAACATCTGAAATATGTCCATCTCCATTGTCATGTATACTTCTACTTATGGATATCTCTAAATCCATCATGCTTGCTATCGACTGTGCAAAAACAATACCGTTAAGACTTATTCCTAGAATTACATCTATATCATCTCCGCACTCTTCTTCTATTATGTCGCAAAATATGGACGAAACTGCTTCAATTCTTGAGCCTTTAACTGCTATTGATCTCCAGCCAATTCGAATATCTTTTGGTGGTTCTTCTACGCTTTCTTTTGACGATAGCCACATCACTGTAGTTTGTGAAAGTGACATCTCATCTGCAATTTGTTGAGTACTTAATCCATCTGAACGATAACTCTCTACTTGGGCTCTAAGTTCATCAATACTCATTTGCATCATGCTTGCCGAGTGCTTGAGTGCTATGAATCCACCGATAATATGTTGTAATTATTGCATAAAAATCATATTTTTTAAAATTTACCAGTACTGCCGAAGCCACCATGCCCTCTTTCCGTTACGCCCAAATCATCAATACCGACCTCGGTAAAATATACTTCTGGTATCGGAGAAATAAGTAATTGTGCAATTCTTTCTCCTTCAGTTATGGTGTATGAATCGTG
Organism: Euryarchaeota archaeon UBA557; assembly: GCA_002503285.1. Lineage (GTDB taxonomy): Archaea > Thermoplasmatota > Poseidoniia > Poseidoniales > Thalassarchaeaceae > MGIIb-O3. The sequence continues at coordinate 42,816 of DARI01000008.1, read as the reverse complement.
TTGACCAATCCAAGTCATAAGAACAAATAATTCTCCCCTATAGTCAGAATCAATTGTACCTATACTATGTGGGAGTATTAGGCCCTTTTTTCCCAAAGATGAACGTGCCCTGACTTGACCCTCGAAACCATTGGGAATAGCAACATGTATTCCTGTTCTAACTTTTACACTTTTTCGAAATGGAACAACAGTATCTTCTATTGCGTATAAGTCCCAACCTGCGGCATAAATACTACCTTTTGTTGGAATTTTTGCTTTTGGATCTACTGCAGAAACTCTAACTTCTATCGGCTCACTCATATATATTGGAAAGACCCAGCACTTTTCACACTTGGCGATGATGTCTTTCCGGTGACGTGAAAAAGGAGATGCCACTGGGGCATCCAATGACTGACTACGAATCTCTTCTTGATAGGGCAAGAGATAGAATTCCTAAGGATATTAGCGAAAGATCAAGATGGACTATGCCTGAACCAGATGTTCTTATAGAAGGGAGTCAAACAATTTTGAGAAATTTTTCAGATATTGTTGATTCTATGGATAGGGATTCAAATCATGTTTATCAATATTTATTGAACGAACTTGGAACTTCTGGGACACGAGAAAAAGTACGAGTTATGTTCAAGGGAAGAGTCCCCCCTAAAAGAATAAAAGAGAAAATCGTTTCTTATGTTAAATCTTATGTGATATGTAGCCAATGTCGTGCACCTGATACTAGTTTCATAAAAGAAGCCAGAACCACCTTGCTCAAATGCCAAGCATGCGGTGCTACTCGTCCAGTAAGGCTTTAACTTTCATATTGGAGAAAAATCTAATAATATCTTCCCGCAATTCTTTCTGTTATGCATATGAATATGAGCTTCAGAAACTTTTTCAAATCTCCAAACTGAATCAATAATTGGATTAATTGAACTTTTACTCATTAGTTCACTTAGCACCAATAGATGCTTTCTGAATATCTCTTCATCTTTTATTCTGCCCATATGTACTCCAAATATGGATTTATTCGAATTCATCATGTCAAGTGGATTAAATTTTGGAGTGGTCTTTATCATTTTAAGCGCAGCAAAAATTGATCTAGTCTTACGTGGAACAGCCGATGATGCACCAAAAATATGTAATTTACCACCGTTTCTTAACGATTTATATGATTTTAATAAATGTTTTCCAGCAACTGGATCTAATGCTTGATGAACTCCATGGCCATCAGTTAATTCTTTACAAATGTTGACAAAATCTTCTTTATCTTTATCGATAAAATACATTCCTAATGATTCTACAAATTCCTTTTTGGATTCAGATGCTGTTCCTATTATCATTCCTGCGCCATAAGTTTGACATATTTGCGCCGCTGCAGTTCCTACTCCCCCAGCCGCATGATGAATCAATACTGAATCTCCCTGTTGTAAATTACCTAAATAAATAAGCATATGGTATGCCGTAGAATATGTTACGGGAATTGCAGCAGCTTGATCAAAGCTAACATTATCAGGTATTGATATGACTCTCATGGAATCAATTATTACTTCTTCTGAATATCCTCCAAAACCAGTTAATCCAATTACTCGTTGATCAATTTGAAGATTTTTAACTTTGGGGCCTAACTCACTTATAACTCCTGAAACCTCATATCCAGGAGTAAATGGAAATTCTGGAGCCGATCCATACAATCCCTGCCTCATCATTAGATCGGCAAAATTTATGCCAGCTCTATGCACCCTTATTCTAACTTGATTTTCGCCAATTTTATTATGTTTTATCTCAACAATTTTAATTGATTCGGGGCCACCAACTTTGGGATAAATTATTTTTTTCATCGTAATACTTCCTTATACTCATCAAGGTAAATAAAATCTGATCTCAGATATCGATTTTTTCTTACGCTCTGGAACGACTTCAGGATAGCCCACCCTTATGAATCCGATGATACGCTCTTTTTCACTTGAGATTTTAAGAGCTTGATAACTTATTTCATGTCTAGTTATGGATCCTGTGCTCCATTGTGATCCTATACCTTGTTCCCACATAGATAATACAAAATTATGCAATGCACATACAGTTGCTGCATAATCTTCCTCGTCTCTAAATACATCATTGGTATTTATTGAGGTAGTTACCGCAATTAATGTCGGGACGTCTTTGATTTTTGAAATTGCTTTATTAATTCCGAATTCAACATCTTCTTTACTGCCTAAAGCCTTTTCTATCGCCATTAATTTAACAATGGGAATAATTTTATTTCTTGTCTCTTTTCCCATTATATAGAATTTCCATGGATGTGTCTGTTTATGACAAGGTGCGTGCCTTGCCGCTTCAAATCCTATTTCTAGATAATTATGTTCAATATCTTTGTTTGAGAATCTATATATTGATCTTCTTGTTAGTAAATTATTTTGAACTTTTGTCATAATCTTTCTTCCTAATTCAAAGTATCAAATTTCGCAGCTAGGATAAAATCAGATTCAGTCAAACCATCTATTTTATGAGTGTAGATAATCGCCTTTACTCTCCCCCATCCTATTTCGAAGTCCGCGTGATGATTCTCTTCTTCACAAATTGCACCAAGTTTTACGACATGATCAAGTGCATTTTGGAAGTTATCAAACTTCCAATTTCTCTCTAAATGATGAACCAATATTACTTCCCATTTTATGTCTAAAGCGCTTAATAATTCATCACATTCTTTCTCTACTAAGGCAGGTACCCCTCCCTCACAAGGTATGCATCTTTTATTTTTTAATTCCATCTTAATCAATCCCAAATGTGACTATCTATACGTCCTTCAGCCTGTTTTTCTGCCATTTCTTGAACGTTCGTCCTTCTTTTTATATCTTCCTTTTCAAATTTTAACAACTCTTCATCTTCTAAATATGTCCTTCTCATGTGGATAACTAGTTTAATCTCAATAATTACGTCTCTTGATATGGCTCTAAAATCACCATTATTATCCAATATGTCTACTGAATTTCTAGATGTGCCAATTAACATCCCACCAATTCTATTTGATTCTCCATTTTTTAAAACTCTATTATCTATTATAATTTCTACTAAATCATCTTTCCTTAGTCCATACCTTCTATCTATCAAAGGACCATGAAAAACATCAACAGTATTTTTTAAATTTGGAGATCCATGTTTTTCATATATTTGTCTAGCCCAATCGGGTAACTTGTTAAGATTACTTGACTGCTCTTCGCCTACCATATCTGCCTCGACAGTGTGTTTGTAAAAAAAGAAGACGGGTATATATTCGTCTTAAGCACATAAATTGACTAATGATTTCAAGTGTTATGCGTGTGACCACTCACTTGAGGGAGTCATATGGCATCAGTTGAATGGCGATCTATACCTACTGTATTATATCCTCAAGAAATTATTGATAAAGCGTTCTCTAGGGCGAGTAAACAAGCCGATATGGTGGAAGATCCTGATAAATATCATCGTGTACGAAAACAAATGAATAGGATGATTCAATCTGCATCTGATGTGATATCTTCAACACTTCTTGCTTACGTTTCTAAATGGCCAAGTCTGAATGCATTATCTGATTTTGATCAAGCATTAGTGGATGCGGCAGTAGGTTCAGATGACTATAAGAAGAATTTAGCAGCCTTGCAATGGGCATCAGAAAAAGTCATCAAAATTTCCTTAGATTCACAACGGAATATATTACATCTGAGGGACATTGATGGATTTCATAAAGCAAGGAGACATGCCTATGGTCGCTTTTCTTCCATTATTGACCAAATTGCTTCTCCGATAGTGTGGTTAGGAGATGCAAGAAATGTTTTAAGAAAATTACCAGCAATAGATTCTCTTGAACCATGTATTGTAGTTGCTGGCTCCCCAAATGTTGGAAAATCTGCTATGATTAATGCCCTTTCATCGGGTGAACCTGAAGTTGCATCATATCCATTTACTACTAAGCAATTACATTTAGGCCATTTTTATCATCGTAGACGGGCTTACCAGATAGTGGATACTCCTGGTTTACTGGATAGGCCAATGTATGAGAGGAATAATATTGAGATGCAAGCAATAGCGGCTTTAGAAAATGTGGGTAATTTATTATTATTCCTAATTGATGCAACCGAAAGTGCAACAACTCCTCTGGAGGAACAATTAAATTTATTGAAAGAAGTAAAAAGAGCAATATCTGGAAAGCCATTATTGATAATACACACAAAAATAGATCTTTTTGATGAAATTCCTGATAACTTTGAATATTGCATAAGTGCCGAATCAGGCATAGGAATTGAAGAACTAAAGTCGCAAATGATAAAAGAAATAGGCGCAGATATAATTCCTAATCCATTAGAATTACCAGAACATTGGCACAGGCAAGACGACTCGATTAAGCCATTAGGTTCAACACAAGAAATTCTTCGCCGTTATGATGAAGATAAATATTTATAAAATTCTCCAATTATGGCCACAAGTGGTACAAAATATTTGATAGCCACCTACGGATCTATCTAGGCCACTTATCTCTTTTTTACTTCCACAGTTCGGACAATTATGTTCGAGCATGTCGCGCCCACTGTGAATTAGTTATTCAAAGATGCTGTATTTACAAAAATTAAGTATTCCTAAATTTTTCAAACCATTTTTTTATAGGAAATGCCATTTCGGTGGCGCCAATGAATAAAAATAATCCAACTACAGCCAGTAAAATCTCTATTATTGAATTTAATGAAACTTTGATATCTAAGGTTACATCTTGATTACTAATTGTTGCACCATCCTTGCCTCCAGTTATGAATCTATATTTGTTAGGGTGCATATCAAATTTCAAATTACCTTCAGAATCTGATCCTCCTGCTATTATTAATCCTTCAAAATCTCCTTCAGTACAGTTAGTTAATCCATTACTATCTGGTTCACAGGCCTCTGGATATTTATTTATGACTCCAAACCAACTTCTATCAGGTTCCCCCCAATTTACATCAACTTCAATTTGTAATAATTTGAACGCATTTGGAACATTAATGTCCGAACTTGTCATCCCAATTCTGCAACCTATGTCCGCATCATCACTACATGGAACAATGGGTATATCATATATTTTTTCTTGATGGGAAAATCCAATTATACTTCCCAATAATATTAATATGCATATTGCCCCAACAAATCCTGGAAATATGGATAATATTTTCATCATATTATATCCTCGCATTAGTTAGTTTGTTGCATATTTAAGATTAAGAAAAATATTGCAATTGCTGGAAATAGATACATCATTATTGTCAACCTCTTTCGTGCTTTATCCTTCTTTATCCACGAATTAGAGCACTTATCGGCATTACATACCGGAGGATCCCTTTCCAATGGAACGGGTTTCCAACAAATTGAGCAATGTCTATGTGGCGATATACTTACTTCATCTTTCATTTTCATTTTTCTCGATGCATTATTTCTAGCTTCCTTAGCAGTTCTTTGTGCTGCTCTTAAAATAGTATCTTTACGACTCAAAAAATCACCAACTTACTATTGTGCCTTCAAAATTACTTCCTTCCATAGAGTTTTTTAAATTATTTATTTTTCTACCATCTAAAATATTTAATTCCATCTTATTGACTATTGCACACTCAACTCCAATTGGATCAACAACTTGTGAATCTCCTGCTCGAAAATGTTCAGGCGGTCCAACTATATTTTGTAAATCGAATAATGATAAAGAATCAAAGGAACGAGCATCCGAATTCTTTCTCGGATCTTTATCATATACTTTCGATACATTCGTTGCAATGATACATTTTGATGAATTAGTTGCAACTGCTAATTTTATGGCTACATTATCTGTTGTATGTCCAGGTTGTGTGCCTCCCATTACTACTACATCAAAATCCATCATCAAACTAACTGCCACCTCGATAGAATCCGGAACTGTACTACAAGTAGAAATCCCCGCTTCAATAAGAACTTCTTTAATTATAGTTGCATTTAAACGAGTGGCTGCTATTCCAATTTTATCTAATGCACCAACATTGCTGATTAATGGCTTTACCAAATCGATGCTTTCTCTGGCCGGACTACCTCCGCCAACTACGAGGCCTATTTTTGTCCCATTATTGACTATTTTACCTATGATGTCAACTAATTCAGTAAGCCAAATTTCGCGCATTACAATTTCTGGGCGCAATAAACTTCCTCCCAATGCAGCCACGATGGTCCCCATTAGGCGAGGGAAGAAGATACTCCCTTTCAAGTTCTATGCTCTCAATAGGCTGAAGGGTTGAAATGCAGTCCCCTGCGACAATTCACAGAGGGGCGTCTATGGCTGAAGATTTAGAAACACAACAGCGCAGATTAAAACTTAAAAAAACCCTTGAAGAACTTTCACAGATGAAGGGTATGGGGACTGAATTAGTGACGGTCATCATACCTCCTGATAAGATGATAAGTGATGTAAGGCATCAGTTATCCCAAGAGGCAGGTCAAGCAGCCAATATTAAATCTAAATCTACAAAAAAACATGTTACCGATGCAATAGAATCAGCTTTGTCTACTCTTAACAGATACAAGACACCTGGTATAAGCGGAATTGCAATATTTGTTGGACACGTAATTGTGGGAAATAATAAAACTCGATTAATTTCTACAGTAATTGATGATCCTCATGAACCCTTCACTTCTTCCAGATATAGGTGCGACTCGTCCTTTGAAGTTAGTCAACTTGAAGAAATGTTAATTGACAGGACGGCATATGGTTTGTTTGTAATAGATCGTTCAGAGGCCGCATATGGATTAGCATCTGGAAAAAGATTACATTGCCAAGAACATGTGACTTCTTTGGTCCCTTCAAAACATGGAAGGGGAGGGCAATCTGCTCAAAGATTCGAAAGATTGATTGAAGAAGCAGCGCATAAATTCTTCAAAAAATCTGCTGAAAGGGCATGTGCTTATTGGTTACCTATGATTGATAATTTGAAAGGAATAATAATTGGGGGCCCAGGTGCTACAAAAGATTTTGTAATTAGAAATGATTACTTCCATCATGAGATTACAAAACTCATCAGAGAGCCTTATTTTGATGTTGGATATTCCAATGAAAGTGGCCTGAGGGAACTCATACAAAGGGCAGGAGGGCTAATGGATCAGATTGAATTGGATGTCGAAAGAAAATTAGTTGATAATTTTCTTAGGGAAGTAATGCAAACTAATCCAAAAGCAACGTATGGAGAAGTAATGATTCGTTCAGCATTAGAACAAGGCGCAGTTGAAACATTACTTCTGTCTGAAGCATTATCAAAACGTAGAGTGGAATGGTCATGTAAAAAGTGTAAAGAAATCTGGGAATCGACTCAAAATAATCGATCTGAGATTCCTAAATGTCCTAAATGTAAATCCTCCGATGATGTCATCAACAATCCTGATAAAACTATCGATTTAATAGATGAGCTTTCACTTTTAGCGGCACGTACTTCTTCTAAAGTAAGGTTAGTATCTTTAGATACTGAAGAGGGGGCAACTCTCAATGCAGCATTTGGAGGTATAGCAGCCCTCTTGAGATATTCATGGTCATGAGGAATTTTTTTGCAAATATTGATAAAAGAAATCTATCCATTTTTTGATGAAGTTTTTTCTAAACTAGGTGTAGAAGAAGATATTTGGGCCAACCTTCTCGCACCAGCTACAAAAGAAGGCCATGCAGATGTTGCACTGCCCTGTCACTCTTTATCTAAAATTCTCAAAAAATCACCTCTTCAAATATCGTCAGATATAATTGATTTACTTTCTAAAGATTTATCGGAAATTGCTATAATATCATGTATGAATGGTTTCATAAACGTTCAAGCTACAAATGATTGGATGGGGTCAAAACTCTATGAAATATCATCCGACTCAAGATTGGGAATTCCTGAAGAAGATAATCGTAAAATAGCAGTTGACTATTCTGCACCTAATGTTGCTAAAGAAATGCATGTAGGTCATCTTCGTTCCACTGTTATAGGTGATTCCATAGTTAGGATATTATTATTTAAAGGCCATACTGTCATTAGGGAGAATCATATTGGTGATTGGGGTACCCCATTTGGCATGTTAATAGAGCACCTTTTGGATATGGGTGAAGGTGAAGCAGCAAATGAACTCAATGTTGGTGATTTAGATGGATTTTACAAACAAGCCAGATCTAAGTTTAATTCCTCAAATGACTTTGCACAAAGATCCAGAAATAGAGTTGTACTATTGCAAAGTGGTGATTCTGGAACATTAAGATTATGGAAAATTTTGGTTTCCGAGTCAATGCGTTATTTTAATGAAGTATATTCAATGCTGAATGTTTTACTGGTCGATGAGGATATCAAAGGAGAATCCTCTTATCATGATTTATTACCAGTTGTAATTGAACGACTTAAAGATGCCAATATTCTGGTTGAAAGTGATGGCGCAGAAGTCGTTTTTCCTAGGAAAAAATGGATTAACAGAGAAGGTAAAGAAATGCCCATGATTATTCGAAAAGGTGACGGAGGATATAACTATTCAGCCACTGATCTGGCTTGTATCATAGATAGGGCTGAAAATTTAAGAATTAATGATTTTCTTTACGTTGTTGGGACTCCTCAAAAACAACATTTTGAAATGGTTTTCGATATTGCTGAAATGGCAGGCTTGATTAACGAAAATCATAATTTAGTACATGTAAATTTTGGTTCAGTACTAGGACCAGATGGAAAAATATTCAAAAGTAGGGAAGGCAATACTATCAAATTAGTAGATCTATTATTGGAATCAATTTCAAGAGCAGAGGCCACAATAAAAGATAAAAATCCTTCATTAAAATCTAATGAACGTAATAAGGTAGCCAAAATGATAGGTATAGGTGCAGTCAAATATGCTGATTTATCTACTGAAAGATCCAAAGATTATATTTTCAATTGGGACAAAATGTTATCCTTCGAGGGCAATACATCACCTTATTTACAATATGCACATGCTAGAATTTGTAGCATATTTTCTAAATCAAATATATCTAGAAATGTTTCCCGTAATTCTAAATTTAATATTCTTGAGAAAGAAGAAGAACTTCTTTCCAGGAGGCTAATTGCATTTTCTAGCCATTTGGAAGAAACTATGGCTAATTATTCTCCTCATAAATTATGTAATTATTTATATTCATTAGCATCCTCATTTGCTTCATTTTATGAAAATTGCCAGGTTTTGAAGTCCGAAAACATAGAAATCATGCATAGTAGGTTGGCACTATGTGATTTAACTGCTAGGACTTTAAATTTAGGGATGGAATTATTGGGAATAGAATGCCCCGAAGAAATGTAGTGTTATTTATATGATAAATATCTTACAAAGCTACCATAAATAATTCCCGATAATGCTAAACTTTCTTCGTTAAATCTATCCATCGTATCTAAATATGTGTGATACTCTGATGAGCCAGAGCCATAACAAACCAAAGAATTCCCAAATTTATCTTCACTAATTTCATAAACAAACGGGGCATGATCGGAATTCTTGGGCATTTCTTCAGAATCTAAAAGCATTACATTAATTTCGTATTTATCGTATATGTTACTATACTCATCCCTAAAGGTCTTAACTATTTTATTAATATGAGATATGTCATTATTGTTATTTCCAAATAAAGTTACTCCAGTATTTCTTTCTAAGTCTATGTGATTCATATCTAAATTGATATACAGTCTCAGATCTTTTTCTAATCTATTCTGATGTTTTTTTACCCATTCGCTAGACCCTAACAATCCTTCTTCTTCGCCCCCCCAGGTACAGAACCATAAGGTATATTCAGGCTCGCCGATTTCAACTAATATTTCACTAAATTGTCTAGAAATTTCTTGAAGAGTGGCGACTCCTGCCGTATTATCAATTGCTCCTTGGCCATTATATACTGTGTCGTGATGCGCCCCAAAAATAATTAATTTATCCGTTTTACCTTCTATTATCCCACAAGGGACATATATTGTCCCAGTCCCCTGATTTTGAACATCGACAATCATCTGTATCCTTGAATTCCCATTAACTACTTCATTTACAATATACTCTCCAACACTTTTTGATGCCATTAAGAAACCAATGCTTTCTGGAAGATTATTAAAAGAATCTACATTTAACGATTTAAAATACGGCACACAATCATTTTCTATCAATTCTCCACAATTTGTTTTATCATTAATTAAAATTAAACCTGATAATTGATTCTCTTGAGCTCTTAAAAACAATACTGTGTTGTTCTCAGTTGCAGACTCATTATTTATTGAATCTCTAAGCCATACTAATCCTATTCCCTGTGATGCTGTGCCCCAATTTTTATCCGCACTTCCTACGCCTAAATCGATAACATTAGTTTCACTTGCATATCTGATATCCATTGAACCACTGTATCCTTGAATTACGTAATCTTCAGTATGTGTAAATTCTACTATATTCCTATTTGCATCTGCAATTGAACATGGGGTAGGGCCTGCTAAAATTCCTCCTAAATCTCCTGGAGTACATAATGACAATTCAAATTGATTTCCTAGTTCAAACATGGGGACTTTAAACTCTTCAATCGTTGAAGGTATATTCATTTCTGAGAAATTATATTTTATCGATTCAGCAGTATTTTTTTCTTCAATAGTTCCTGATAGCCTTCCCTCCCAATCTGGATGTCCGAGGTTAACAAGAGTTTGTGCATACTCTCTAGATTGGTTTATATCAAAGTCTATCAAAATATAATCTTCTTCTCCGCCTATGATATCTAGTATTCTATCTGAATTTAATAGTGCTCCTCCCGACATCCCGATTATTACAATTATTATTATCGATAACGTTGAGAAATGAATTGACTTTATGTAATCATATTTGTCGGTAATCATATTTATTATGTGATATTTATTTATTTTTTCCTCTATAATTTCTGCATCAATGAATGTTTCGCCCTCTAGTCTTTTTATGAGCTGAGTTTTATTTCCCGTACAAGGCATATTATTATTTTTTAATTCTAATTTTAGTTCCTTAACGGACATATCATGCCAATTTTTCATAATAATTCCTACATTTAAATTTCAATAACGGGGAAGTTAAATTTATTAATAAATAGTTTATCTATTGATTTCAGTTCCATCCCATCTTTTACCTAACTTATGTTCTATGTCTAGTTGATCTAATATTCTAGCCACCACAAAATCTATCAATTCTTCTATTGAAGTAGGATTATGGTAAAATCCCGGGCTCGCTGGTAGAATTATAACGCCCCATGAGGACATCTTTGCCATTGCTTCTAAATGGACAGTTGCAAAAGGAGTCTCTCGTGGAACTAAAATCAATTTTCTACCTTCTTTTAATGCTACTAGTGCACTCCTTGTAGCTAAGTTATCTGAAATCCCAGCTGCAATTTTGCCGATTGTAGTACCACTTGTTGGGCATATTATGTATGCATCGAATTTAGCAGATCCGGAAGCTGGCCTCGCAGCTAAATTTTTATTATCATGTAATGTTACCCCTTCAATATTTGCTAGTTCTTCAGGAGTAATGGAACATTCGAGTTTTAGATTTATCGCACCAGCATTTGTAACTATCAAATCTATTTCCCAATTAGCATCTAATAATGCCCTAACTAAACGGACAGCATATTGAGCCCCAGATGCTCCTGTTATTGCAACAACTGCTTTGGCCATGATTATGGCGTACATAGTATACATTTTGAACTATTGCTTGTATTCATTGAAACAAATAGTCATCATAATTGGGAATTATATCAAATTTAATTATCATATTTGTAAATTAATAATTAAATATTGACTCCATAGAGTTCCAGTATAAGTAATATTTTTGAAGTTAATATTTATTTTTTTTTAATTAATATTCCAAGGCAATATTTCTTTTACTTTCCTTTCTAAAGCTTTTTCAATATTAGAAATTATGGCATTTTCTAATCTTAAACGGTCTATTTTACAGCCCTCCTTGTCATGAGTGTGGCCTAATTTATCTAATGATGTAGTTGTACCCTTTTCCAAGCCACAACACTCAAGCTCCTCTATTCTATTTCCAGGAGTTGCGTAATTTATGGCCAATCCATGTCTACTGACCCAGTGTAGAAAAGCCAAGCCAATCGAACAAATCTTTTTACCATCTATCCAAACACCCATCATCTCTGGATTACGGTATGCATTCAAACCGCAATCTGATAATGAAGTAATTACTAATTGTTCAAATTTTCCTATTATTTCTCTGATACTTTGCTCCTTAGTTCCCCATTTAATTATTGGATATACTACTAATTGCCCCGGTCCATGCCATGTAATTCCGCCGCCCCTATCGACATCTACTTTCTTGTAATCACTACTTATTTGTACATCCTCTCGTCTTGATTTAGCCCCAATTGTAACAATTTCAGGATGTTCGACAATAATTATTGTATCAATTATTTCATCATTTATCCTCTTTTTTTGCATTACTTTCATAAAATCGGAAACTATGTTATGTTCAATTATTCCAGCCCTGAGGACTTGAACTTCATCCAACAAAAATCCCTAACCTATGCTGAATGAATTGCATGACCAAGCGTTTTCATAACACTTTCATGAAACGATTCCGTCATTGTCGGGTGTGCATGGACTGTATCTGCAATATCTTCCAATAATGCACCCATCTCTAAAGCTAAAATAAATTCTCCACTTAATTCTGCTACATGACTCCCTACAGCTTGAATTCCAAGTATCACGTGATCATCTTTTCTGGCTACTACTCGTACAAATCCTCCAGTTTTTTCGGCCTCTAGAGTCAATGCTCTTCCATTAGCGGCTAAAGGGAATTTACCAATTATTACATGTTCGCCTCTATTTTTGGCTTGTTCGGGATCCAGTCCTACAGAAACAATTTCAGGTTCTGTAAAAACTATTGCTGGAATGGCAATTTTATCGAATTCTCTATTTTTTCCAGCAATAATTTCTGCCACCATTTCTCCTTGGGCACTTGCTTTATGGGCTAACATTGGTTCTCCTGCAACATCTCCAATTGCATAAATTCCGGGAGCGGATGTTCGGCATTGCCTATCAATCCTAATGAAATTTCCAGATGCATCCATCCTAATTCCCATATTTTCTATTCCCCAACCTTTTGAGTTAGGCCTTCTGCCTACTGTGACCAATATTTTATCTACTTTTAATGTATGATTCTCATCATTTTTATCAAAAATAAGATTTACTTTTCTTGATGCTCCCTTTCCTTTTATTTCTGCACCCCTTGCTAACGAATTAGTGTGAATTGTAACTTTATTCTTTTTTAGCCATATTTCCAATGGACGCCTAATTTCTTTGTCCATAATTGACAGTATATTGTCCGTTCCTTCTACTATTGTTACTTCCGAACCCAATTTCGTTAATGCACAACCTAATTCTAATCCTATATATCCACCTCCAACAATCGCAACACTCTTCGGTAGTTTATTCAAACTTAGTGCACCACTTGAAGAAAGTATGAATTCTTCATCACATGGCATAAATGGTAGATCTATGTGACTTGATCCTGTTGCAATGATGACATTTTCTGCTTCTATGGTAATTTCCCCATCATCAGTATTGACTATGCATCTCTTTGCTTCAGTAAATCTCGCCCATCCTTTGATTACCTCTACTCCTGCATTCTTTAACAGCGCATCGACTCCATTAGTTAATTTATTTACTATGCCATCTTTCCAATTTGTTAATTCAGCCATATTTAATTTTGCAGTTCCTTCTACTGTTAATCCCATGTGGCCTTCTTTTACACTATGTTTTTGAAGTGACTCAAATCGTTCTGCAGCATGAATTATTGCCTTACTTGGTATGCAACCAACATTTAAGCATACACCTCCTGCCTTATTCCCCTCAACTATTACGGTATCTAAGCCTAACTGACCTGCTCTAATTCCTGCAACGTATCCTCCAGGGCCTGCTCCAATTATTAGGACTTTACATTTACGAATTTCCGTCATATTATCCCTCATATGAATATTAAAGCAGGATTTTCTAACATTCTCTTCAAATGTTGAATCATTGCTGCGCCATCTGCTCCATCTACAACTCTGTGATCAAATGAACTAGAAACATTCATTATTCTTCTGATAATTATCTGTCCATTCTTAACTACTGGCATTTCTCTTGCTTTATGGACTCCTAATATTGCTACTTCTGGATGATTAATTATTGGAGTAGCACCTAAACCTCCATCTCTTCCTAAACTAGTGATGGTGAAGGTTGATCCTCCTAACTCGTCTAAACTAGCAGTTCCTTTTCGGGCAGCTCCAGATACTCTTTGCATTTCCGATGCTGTTGTCCAAATATCCATGGTTTCAACATTTTTCACAACTGGTACATATAATCCTCTGTCTGTTTGAGTTGCAATTCCTAAATTTATTCCACTATGTCTTCTTACAATATTTACATTATCATCAAATAATGCATTACATTCTGGATGATCTGGCATTATTTTAGATAAAGCCATCATTATGAATGGTAAGTATGTTAATTTAGGCTGAGCATCATCTCTGGAGAGATTTAAATTATTTCTTAATTCTTCTAATTGAGTTACATCTATTTCTTCAAAATATGAAAAATGAGGTATCGTTCTTTTACTAATTACCATTTGTTCCGCAATCTTCCGTCTTAATCCTACAACTTTGACTTCAGTTATTGCTTCTCTTTTAGCATTATGATTATTATTAATGGAGCCAGTAGTTACTCCTTTAGTAGCAATATTTACATCTAAATCTGCATGCCTAATTCTTCCAGCAGGGCCTGATCCAATAATATTTACTAAATTTATTCCCGCCTCTCTTGCCCTTCGCCTTACTGCCGGACTTGCCAAAATTCTCTCATTATTTCTTATATTATTCGGAATTTCAGATTCTACTGAATTTACTCTTGCTGGCGATATAGTCGCAGAACGAAGTAAAACTTCTGGGTCCGCTAAAACTTCAGGTTCCGCTATAACTTCAGGTTCCGCTATAACTTCAGGTTTTGGTAAAATTTCTGATTCTGATTTATTCGTAGGTTCTGTTACGCTGGAATCTGCCCCCAATTCATCAGAATTTTCTGAATCAAAACTTATCAACGTGGTCCCAACTGGCACCATATCTCCAATATCTCCACTCAATGATATTACTGTTCCATCTATTGGTGAAGGTATAGTAACAGTTGCTTTATCTGTCATGATATCTACAACTGGATCATCTTCCTTTACTGCATCTCCAATTGATACATGCCACTCAACTATTTCTCCTTCAACTACTCCTTCTCCTATATCGGGAAGTTTAAATTCATATTTCGACATATCATTCCTCCTGTGTTTTTTTAATCGCGTCAATTATTCGTGCTGGACTAGGCATATAATCCCACTCTGTAGTATGAGGAAAAGGGGTATCCCACCCTGCTACTCTTTCTATGGGACTTTCCAAATTGTAAAAACATCTTTCTTGTATTGATGCAGATAATTCAGATCCAAAACCACTGGTTTTAGGGGCTTCATGAACTATGACGCATCTACCAGTTTTCTTTACAGAATTTACTATAGTTTCCTTATCCCATGGAATAAGGGTCTGTAAATCTATTAATTCACAATTAATTCCTGAATCTTTTATTGCCTTTTCTGCTACATGCACCATCGTCCCCCATGCTATTACGGTACAATCTGTTCCTTCTTTTGCAATTCTAGCTTGGCCCAGTGGAATATTATAATGTGAATCAGGAACTTCGGCTTCCGAGTGTCCTTTCCAAGTAGGTACATTATGAGGATCACCATAAAATGGCCCCCGATAGCATCGTTTGGGTTCAAAAAATATTACTGGGTCATTGGATTCAATGGCGCTTATTAATAATCCCTTTGAGTTGTATGGTGTGGAGCAATAGACTACTTTCAATCCTGGTGTGTGAGTAAACTGTGATTCTGGTGACTGAGAGTGGTGATGCCCTCCTCGAATCCCTCCACCTGCCGGTGTGCGAAATGTGACTGGGCACCAAAATTCTCCACCCGACCTATGTCTAACTTTTGCTATTTCATTAACTATTTGGTCATATGCAGGGAATATATAATCTGCAAACTGAATTTCTACTACTGGCCTTAATCCATTTATTCCCATTCCAAATGCTGTTGCAGCTATACCTCCCTCTGATAATGGTGAATCAAAAACTCTATGCTTCCCAAATTTACTTTGTAATCCATCACTTGTTCTAAATACGCCACCAAAATATCCTATATCTTCACCAAATAGGATCACATCTTCATCTTTTTCTAGCATATTGCTAAGTGCACTATTAACTGATTGTACCATGTTCATTTCAACCAACTAATCCACCTTCCATTTATTCATTTCATCCCATTGTTCTTGCAAGTGCCACGGTACATTTTCATAAACTTCTGTAAAGATTGTATCTGATGATGGATATGGGCCATTAGCCAAATCTCCATGTTTAACGGCTTCTTTATATGCTAAAATTACTTCCGCATCTATTTCATTCTCTAATTGTAAATGCTTCTCATCTGTCCAATCATAATTCTTTATTAGGTGTATTTTTAATCTTTCTATTGGATCTCCACCGGGCCAAAATTCATGTTCATTTGAGGGGCGATATCTAGATGGGTCATCACTGCTACTATGCGCTCCGGTCCTATATGTCAAAATTTCAATGTGTGTGGCACCTAATCCGATTTTGGCTCGTTCTCTGGCCCACTTAGTAACTGAATATAATGCCAAAAAGTCATTTCCATCTACTCTGAAACATGGTATCTCATATGCAAGCCCTCTGCTGGCAAAATTTGTCGATCCGCTCGCCATATTATAGTGAGTAGAAATCGCCCAATGATTATTTACTACATTTAATATAACTGGTGCTTTATAGACACTAGCAAAATTAAGTCCATAGTGATAATCACCTTCTGCAGAAGCACCATCGCCAATCCAGGTAATAGTAACTTCATTCAATTGTTTATATTTTGATGCAAGTGCTACTCCAACTGCTTGACTAAATTGAGTACCTACTGGGCTAGAAATTGAAATGAACCTACCTTTTTTGTAAGTATAATGAACTGGCATCTGCCTTCCCTTTACATTATCTTCAACATTACCAATACAATGGCATATCATGCTAACCATACTTCTACCTCTAACAAATTGAGCACCTGGCTGCCTGTAAGTTGGAAATATCCAGTCTTGTTCCTCTAACGCCATAGTTTGTGCTATTGCTATACATTCCTCTCCTAATGATTGCATGTAAAAAGATAATTTTCCAGTTCTCTGCATTTTCATCATTCTATCGTCAAATATACGTAATCTCACCATATGTTTTAATCCTTGTAATATTTCTTTATATTCCAGATTTGGATCCCAATCTCCATATGCCATTCCTTCATCATCTATTACTCTGACTAGTCCTCTGGAATGGGCAGATGTTTCTTCTGATTCACAGTCAATTGGAGGTTTTTTCAGATCATCAGGAGACCATTTCCATTTATCAAAAACTGGATTATCTCCAGGCCTAAATGGAGCATCAGGAACATGAATGGTGATATTTCCTTCCTCCTCGCTTGACATATACTAACCCCAGCCTCTTAGTTATAATATATTCTTTGGAAAACTAATTTCCAAATTGGCCCTCATAAAGAAAATTACTTATTGCTGATCCATTTTTATCCAAAGTTGATACACGCCCTCTTCCTTCCGATTCTTCCCATTGTAAACCTGCCCTGTAGGAAGATCTTACTAATGGGCCACTTGCAACAGCAGAAAATCCCATCTTTCTAGCTTCATAATCATATTTTGCAAATTGACTAGGGTTAGGAAATCGAGATACAGGTATGTGTTTGATACTAGGCTGAAGATACTGCCCAAGAGTAATCATGTCTACTCCAATATTTCTTAATTCTTTCATTGCTTCAATAACTTCATCATCATTCTCGCCTAAACCTACCATTATGCTCGTTTTGATTTTAATATCGGGTCGTAATTTTCTCGCCTCAGAAAGTATTTTTAGGGATTGTGAGAAAGATGCTCGAGAATCTCTAACTTTAGAATCTAGGCGTCGTACGCATTCTACATTATGTGCAAAAACTTTGATTGGCAATTTGTCTAATAACATATTTAATGCATTTAAATTACCATCCAAATCAGAACATAAAAGTTCTAATCCCACATTTGGAGTAGTATTTTTTACTGAAATTATGCAGTCTCTGTAATGATTTGCACCTCCATCTTCTAAATCATCCCTATTGACAACAGTGATAACTGCATAATCTAAATCCATTCTTCTAATGGCATCTGCTAATTCTTGTGGTTCGTCTTTATTTAATTTTTCAGGATTTTTTACTGTGCCAACTGCACAAAACTTACATCCCCTGGTACAAACTTCTCCAGCCACCATAAATGTAGCTGTACCTCTGCCCCAACAGTCATGAATATTAGGACATCTAGCTTCCTCACAAACTGTATGCAAACCATGTTCACGAACATTATTCCTAGCCTCATTAAATCTTTCTTGAGCCTTGCCTACCGGTAATGAGGTCTTGAACCATTCAGGAAGTCTTTTTCTATTCATTTTCCTTCTTTCCAACGCAGTAAGCTTGTGTTTATCTAACGCTAATGTATCTTCTGATGATCTCGACTCAATTGTTGGTAGTCGCGGCACCATTGTTGTGCCGAGTAGACGTTGAAAGTTAACCATTATCATATCTATTCTACGAATTAAACTAAAAGTAGTAAAAAGCAACTGATCCTCGGTAAACTATGGGAAGAGGTACAGTATTAATTACAGGGGCATCAAAAAGAATTGGTAGGGCCATTTCCTTAATGCTTGCATCCGAAGGATATTCAATCGCTATTCATTACAATAATTCACATCAAGCAGCACTAGAATTATCAAATAAGATAAATTGCGAAGGAGGGAATTCTGAAATTTTTCACGCCGATCTTTCGAATTCAGACTCTGCATCAAATTTAATCAATGATGTTGAATCTAGTCTTGGTAGAATTTCTGGCTTAGTTAATAATGCATCTATGTTTATTTATGATGATATATCTAATTTAACCTCGAATTTATGGGATTCGCACATGAATATTAATGCTAAAGCGCCTGCTTTACTAATTAAAGAACTATCAAAAGCAACTCAAAATGACAAAAGAGCGTCGGTCGTAAATATCCTCGATCAGAAGATTGCTAACCCATCTGCGGACCACATATCATATACTGCATCTAGATATGCATTATTGGGATTAACTGATGCTCTTGCTCGTGGCCTAGCCCCCAATATAAGGATCAATGCAGTAGCTCCCGGGCATACGATGCCTAGTGAGGACCAATCTACAATTGGCTTTAATAAAGCTCAAAATGAATCTCCTTTAGGTTTTGGACCAAGCCCAAGTGATATAGCCCAAGCAGTATCATTTTTAATAAGTGCAAGGGCAATAACTGGTCAAATTATCTACGTAGATTGCGGAGAAAGATTCTTGTCAAGGAAGCGAGATGTTTTATTTGAAACGGAGGATTAATTATGATAAAGAATAATATGTTTACACCTAATATTAGTGATGATAAATCATATGATATAATTTTCATGGAAGATGTAATAAGAAATATTGATATTGGAATACATGATTATGAAAAAGGTGTTCCTCAGAGACTAAGTTTTGACCTTTATGTTAAGATATCTATGCTAAATAATGCATTTGATGACGATATTAATAATGTTCTTAATTATGAATATCTTATAGAAGTATTAGATTCAATAATTGATAATAATAGATTTTCTCTTCTTGAAACTTTGGGCAAATGCATTATGGATGAAGTATTGTCTCCTAATCAAGTCCAAGGTGCTACGTTAGTAATATCAAAAATAGATATATTAAAATCTGGAAAAATAGGATATTCTATGTCCAGAAATAAGTAATAATACATAAAATGG
Source organism: Euryarchaeota archaeon UBA557 (assembly GCA_002503285.1). GTDB lineage: Archaea > Thermoplasmatota > Poseidoniia > Poseidoniales > Thalassarchaeaceae > MGIIb-O3. Next base: position 22,926 of record DARI01000008.1, on the reverse strand, counting down.
TGCTGGGAGTGGGATTTGAACCCACGAAGGCCTTGCCACCGGAGCTTAAGTCCGGCCCCTTTGACCGCTCGGGTATCCCAGCAAGCCTAGCGCCGAGGCTTCCTGCTTTGAATCGAACTGATAATTTAATGCAATATTTGATGCATATCTAGTACTATTGTCCCGAACGTTTTAACAATTTGATTATATCGGATGGGTATGGAGAACTATTACACATCTGTTGGACGTAACAAAAGTACTCTAATCGCTGTTTTTCTCGCATTATTAATTTTAGCACCGATTTATATCGCCTCAACCTCCAATTTAGAACTTAATTACCAAGAAAACAAAAAATATGAAAACTCTCAGGATACTAATTTGTATAGGTTATATTTTGCAGAAAACGATAATAATGGATCCTCCGATGGTGATGGATTAATTACGACTAAAATTCCAGAAGATGGAGGGCAAGCAACTGCTGATGCATTAGATAACGCCGTTCAATTCTCTACGGCTAAACTTAGGTCCACCTTGGACTTCACAACACGTAGTCTACAAGGTAGCAATAATTATTACATTCCATTAAATTTATTCTTAAGGGCTTCAGGACCTAGCGGCTCTACTGTAGATTGGACAGTCACTATGAAAGCATCAGGCTCCACAATAGGTTCTGTTACATTGAAGTTTGATGCCTGCAATTCTGGAATAGGTAGCAGTTGTGAAGATTTCGATTATGAGGTGTTTGAAGTAAGTGTTGGATCTAGGGAACAATTTTCTGTTTCTAAAGATGGAAGATTAGAAATTATCATAGAAGCATCAATGGATAATTGCGATGGCGGAGGTTTATTCTCCTCTTGTGAAGCTGAAATTGCATGGAATGAAATTGATGGCGATGGCAATAGATTTTCAAGTATGGAAGTTAACGCCAATGCAATGGCTGATAGTTTAGTTCTTGTACAAAGAGAAGGTTCTGAATTAGTTGAAGGGCCGGAATTAGAATGGTACCCAAATGATATAGTTTCTGAGAGGGCAATGCAATTTACATTTGACGTAAAAAGTGCCTTTGGAAGATATGACATTGCCGCTGTTGAACTTTTGGTGAGGGACCCAAATGGCGTTTACAAAATTCGTGAAAAAATCCAATTGTTGCCCGATGCAGATATTGAAGATACTAGTGCAGGAATATTTGGAAAATATATTTGGACGTATCCGAGCGGCCTTACATCGGGCGATTACTCAATCGAACTAGAAGTCTCAGACATTCAAGGTAATACTATTGTTATTGAGCATGAAACAATAAAAATGCTACAATGGGGGGTAGCAGTAAATCATCGATTTGATAATTATATTGAATTTATAGCACCAGGTGAGACTACGCCCATTCCTCTCCAGTTAGTCCACAGAGGAGACTCAACTAAATCTATGCAGGTTGAACTGGAAGTTATTACAAATTTAGGAAGCTCATGGCTTGTAGAATTCGACTCCCCTGGTGGTTATACATTAAGTCAAGGGGGCGATGTATTAAATCCAATTCTATCAATTACTGCACCCGATGATCTAAGCACTACGCCGGGCAAGATAAAAATAAGAGCAATTGCAGAAGCTACAGTAGAAGGAGTTCTAACAGTTGTCCATCAAGATACTCTTGAATTGGATTTGGAAAAAATCGATGTTTACCAACCTCCCGAAATTTCTCTTTGGTCTGAAGAACATGATGTTGCAATAGCAAATTCAACCAGAGGCGATGCAATTAACCAAGATATACCAAGATATGTAGAATATGGTGAATTTAATCCATTCTTGTTGGAGATTTTTAATACTGGTTTTGATGCAGACTCATTTAGAATAGATATTCTAAAACGTTCAAAAGCTATTTTTCAAGTATTCGATAATGATACAGGAGAACGAATACTAGAGGATGAAGGAGATGGAACCTTTCACGTATCATTATTAGAAAGGCACTCTACTCAAATCCTAAAATTTAGTGTAAAGCCCTCTGACGATAGGGAGGACTCAGATATCGGACAGATAGAATTAGAAATAATCAGTGAAGGCAATGCCTCATTGAGATCTACTATAATTTTCACTATTCAGAGAACATTTGGTATAAGGGCTGAAATCTCACAAGATTGCGACGGAACTCCTTTGGGGCACATCGAAGTTTCTTTATGCGCACCAGATATGGATAAACCAACTGTGGATTTAAGGGCCAGAATTCTTAATACTATGGAAAATGATCAACCATCTACTCTTTGGAGAATTCAAAATCCAGCATCATTAAATAAAAATTTGGATTTAAACCCACTTTATGGTCAGTGGCAATTTACAATTAAAGATAAAGATGGCAACTCTGTCCCAAGAGTTACTCTTGGACCCAATGATTATACTGAAGTATTTGTAACGGTAACATTGACAAATCAGGTAGAAGTGGGCAATCATACTGTTTATCTCAGAATAATAGAGGATACTGAAGATAAAAATCCTCGTTACTTTGATTTGCCTATGACATTTGAGGTTGAAGCTTCAGATCCAAATCTTGAGATAGTCCAAGTATCTCCTGTATCTCGTTTTATTCCTGGAGAATCATATTCAATTCAGATGAAGGTCAGAAATAAGGCAAATACTCCAATGACTGTATTATTAAATTCTGAAATCGAAGCCACTGGTTGGATTATCTCAATAGAAGGCAAATCCGGATCTCCACTAATAGAACTAGAGGCTTTCGAAGAAGAGACTTTTACAATTGATATAACTGTCCCTAGTAATTCCAATAATGGTGATAAGATACCAATCATAATTTCTGCATCGCCTCTTGATACTCAGCAAAGTTTTTCCGATGATTATACAGCTAAATTTACTCTAGATGCAGTTATTGAAATTTCTTCAGTAACTGAAATAATACTAAATGAATTGACTCATCCGAGATTATCAACTATGATTTTAGGTCTAGTCGGAGTTTTACTATTATTTGCAGGTATTCAAAGCCGTATGAATAAAAGAAAATGGGCTGCCCAAATGGCATACTTGGAAGTGATATCTGCTACGGAAAATAATAATAATGAAGTAGATCAAATGCCCGAAATTCCAGAACCAATTTTGGAGGAGATTGATAACTCGATAGATAGATATGAGGAAGAAGACATCGAACTTGTGTAAAAAATCACCAACTGTCCGAACGACGCTCCATTCTTCTTAAGACCATTATATAACCCCCTAGAAATGAGGATAGCATCATGAATGGGATTTTATTAAATTCTGATGCAAATATAATTAATAGAAAAAAGAAATCGGCAGTGTTTTTTAGTATTATAATGGTTTTTTCAAGTTTTCTAGCCATGGAATATGGCATATGGGAAGCTATGGCAACTACTGATCAAGACGGCGATGGGTTGAGTTATGGTATCGAATTTTTTATCAATACTCAGCCACAAGATTTTGATACTGATAATGATGGTTTACCTGATGGCTGGGAATGGCAATATGGTCTTGATCCATTATCTTCAGTAGGAAATAATGGTTCTACAGGAGATCCAGATTTAGATTCCTTGACTAATTTAAATGAGTATTTATATTCTATTCCTTCAAATTGGGATTTTTCAGGTACTCCAAATGTATTGGATAATGGCGTATGGTGGAATGGCACCGTTCCTGTTAGTAATTGGGATGAAGAAAGCGCAATGCAACTTCTACAAGGGTCTGGCAGTGATGGGTTTGATGAAGACCCAATGGGGAATATTTGCACCGACTCTTTTGATAATGATAAGGATGGATTAGTCGACTCTTTTGATAATGATAAGGATGGAGATGCTGATTGTTCATCTGATGACGATGACGGAGATGGACTAATAGATGAAGATAGAAATGGCTGGGATACGGATGGAGATGGAATGCCCGATGGGTGGGAAGTTGCACACAACCTAGATCCAACCTCAAACTCAAATATGGATGGTACTTTTGGAGATCCAGATAATGATGGTTTAATTAATTTGTATGAATATGTAAACCCTGCTTGGAATACTAGGAATGGATCTACATTCCCCCCAACTCAATATTTTAGACCAGGTCCCGATAATATGACTTTTACAACATCTCCTTGTAATCCGATGCTGGAACTGGGCCCGGGGGGGTGTCAATTTCTGACTGCAGAGGTTGATGGAATAACGCAAACTGATCCTCAAAATAATGATACTGATCTAGATGGATTAAATGATTCATATGAAGCTTTGACACTACTTACAGACCCAACATCACCAGATACGGATGGAGATGGAATAAATGATGGTATTGAAGTAAATGGCCAGTATGGAGATCCAGAACAAGGGTCTAATCCACTTGACAATAATACTGATGGGGATTACCTCGAAGATGGCGAAGAAGATCTAAATGGAAATGGGCTGATAGACGTCGGAGAAACAGATCCTACTCGGATAGAAGATGATGGTGATTTCGATGGCGATGGATTGCAAAATTGGGAAGAAAACCTAACTTGTACATTATGGAATTTAGCTGATAGCGATGGAGGAGGCGCTACCGATGGAGAAGAACTTGATTTCATGAGGGCTACGGATCCATGCATGTCATATGTAAATTTAGAATTTTCAATATTAAATTATGACATATCTACTAAAGAACTAACTCTTAATTCTACTGAGGGGATTAATCCAAATCCGATTGACTGGAGGCAAATAGATTATCCAATGGCATATTATAATAATACTTCAGGCGACCTAACGGGATTTAGATTCGTCAGTATTTTTGGTAATACTCTCAGAGGTATTGATTTAGATGTGCCATTAGGAACTTCAAGTATAATTATTACTAATGGATCATGGTGTTGGAATGCTACTGTTGGAGCAATTAATGATCCTCATTGCGATGACGATTACTCTGATTTAGATTCAGATGGATTGGCAGATTGGGAAGAACTAGTTGGAACTTGGGGTTACATTTCAAATATAAATATGTCAGATTCGGATGGGGATGGGGTAAATGATTTATCTGAAATTCAAAATTTTACAGATCCCTTGGAGCCTTGCGACAATATATTGGACTCAGATATGGATGGATTAAATAATTATTTTGAAAATAATACTGGCTGCAGTTTGTCGTTTGGGATTACTCAAGGAAACTTGACTCAAGATAGTTATATTACACTTTGGAACCAATCCGATTCCGACAATGGAGGAGTTACTGATGGTCAAGAATATCTCGACGGTACTAATCCTCAAAATAATCCCAATGATGATATAAATCCAACAGATACCGATGGTGACGGAATTCCTGATACTATTGAACAAGATATAGGGACAAATTGGCTAGATCCCGATACGGATGGGGGAGGCGTTCCTGATGGCCAAGAGTGCCCTGAATCTTTTTGGACTAATGATTGTGTAGATGCACCTACGGATCCTTTCAATTCCTCAGATGACATCTCATATAATTCATTATTCTTTTCAGCATTTAATCTCTCATCAGGCCTTGACACAGGTATGAAACATTACTGGAGGTGGCACACATATGATAGTTATACAGGAGTTTCTTGGGGGGTAAATTCAAGCCTTGTCGGAAATACTCTTATTACACCCTCTTCGAACATAAGTCAAGGCGTAGCCGATCCTTCATTTTGGAACTCTTCTTCTGCTCTTGACTGGGAATTAGTTTATCAAGATGGAATTATGTCCCCCGGAATTGAATTAATATCTCCATATAATTCATATGAATTTGTCAGTTGGTCCGATGCTTCTGCAGGATTAAACTTTTCAAATTATACTCGTGACATCATTATTGATAATTCTAATATTGAAAATTTATATGTTTCGGCCCCAGAAATAATATTGGGCACCCAAATAAGGGATAATTCGACAATTTTTTCTGGAAGTAGTTATGCCACATCCTTACCAGAATCATACTTGAATGACTATGGCCTTGAGGTAAATAATATAACTCAGCAAATAATAAATACCTCTGGAGCTGTTTCAGCGTGGGATAAAATTATTGCTATTCAAGATTTTATAATTAATGGCAATGAAACTATAACATTTTTACGTAATCACGATGGATCTTCTAGGCCCAATAATACCGGTATGGATAGCGATATTTCAAATTGGATTTTAACTTCTTCATTTGAAGGAAGTTGCGATGAATTTACCTCTCTGTTTACAGTTATGTTACGTCATGCAGGAATGCCAACTAGAAAAGTTACGGGATTCTCAGGAGGAGAATGGACTGGTAAATCATATGACGTTTATGGAGGGGATTTTACATGGTGGGCAGAAGTACATCTACAAACTAATCAAAATCAAGGAAACTTAGATTTGGGTTGGATACCCTTTGAAGCATGCCCACCAATGTCCTTAGTTGAGGTACTAGATGAATCATGGTCGCCAGATTCCCTTAAACGGGATTTGAATTTTGGCCAAAATATTTCTGTTGAAGGGACATTGCAATTTGTTAGCAACTCTACTTCCGTATCTGATATAACACTCTCATTATACTTGGTTTCACCGCTGGATATATCTGATATACCCGGATCTGCCGCAATTCTTGAATATCTTGTCGCAACTACAACATCTGATTCAAACGGATTTTTTAATTTATCTGGATTGCCAGCTGAAATTCTAAGTCCTGGCTACGCTTCTTTAGTTATTCAAACTTCAAAGAAAAATTATGTTGGAAACCAAGGAATTTCATTTTCTTGGACTATTAACATAACAGATGATGTTAATTTATCTATTCTTGATCCATTCCCTGTTGAACAACCAATGATAGGTGTTGGAGTCAATACGACCATATCTGGTCAGATGTCTTGGAAAAACGATCCTAAAATAGATCCAACTACAGTTGATAATTTACAATTAGAATTAATTTATTCTACTTCATTAGATGGTAATGTGGAATTAATTAGTGACGTAGGACCTGGGGGATATTTTGAATTTATAATTCCATTACAAGATCAAGAACCTTTGGGACTAATTAATGCTTCATTAGAGTTTTCTGGATGGCATCAAGATGATATGAATAATGACTCTAATCCAACATATCATGCAATGCCTAATATATATTCATTCATGTTTGAAGTAACTCCATCTCCGAATATGACTGTAGTTTTAGAAAGTATAAATTCTAATAACTCAATTATTGATATTAACTCAAATATATTTTTAAATGGCTCAGTATTAAGTAGGGGCCTAAGTCAAGATGCACTTAATGGAACTCTTTATTTAGATATGCGTAAATCCGATTTCAATGGCCCGTTTATCGGTATTAAATCATGGCAACTAAACAATTCTTCTTGGATTGATGGGCCCGGTAATTTTTCAATTAATTGGCTATTTAATGCCTCAGAAGTTCCAATACCTGCCGGGCCAGTCGAAGTTAGAATCAGATTTGATGCTGATCTCTTAACTTCTAATGATCAGGAAATATTTACCGATATTTATGGAATTAGAAGTGATATATTTTTCAATTATTCTCTGGCTTCAAAAATGAGAGGTATAGCTGCAGAAGTAGATGTAATATTGACAGATCATACGGGCACTTCACTTGCAAACTTTGAAGGTAATTATAGATTAGAATTTAATGGCGACGAAGTCTGGAATATTACTGACCCAACTAATCCTAAGTTACTAGTAGGCTGGACTCCAGATCTTGCCACTATTCCGGATGATTATAATTGGTCATTGTTTTATAATGGTTCAAAATGGTTAAATCCAAATAATTCTATTGATGAAATAAGGATAAAGGGAAGGGGTAATGTTACTACGAATTTAGGATTTGAATGGTCACAAGGGGGCAACCCATCTTCTCAGAATTGGGTTACCGGTTTTACTAATGATATAATGTCAAATAATCCAATTATTGGAAATAACTCTTCCATAACTTTGTCACTACATGTTCCAACAGATTTACCCCCTACTCCAGATGGTTTCCCTTCTCCTCCAACTATTTACGTCTTATCTAGCGATTGGATAGATACACAAACAGGTGAATATAATCTATCTTTCATAATGCCTGGTGATGTTGGTTCAGGAGCTTATGAATTATACTTAGAATTAGATTTTAATCTAAATCCTCCAGCTGGAGGTATATTTTACCAAGACACGTCCCCTGTCTTGGTAAATGCAGGGATACAAACTGAATTCATTGTCGAATTAAATTCTTCAGTAGCCATTGTCACCGCGGGGAATACTCTAAATTTAAATGCATCAATCAGTGATTTAGCTGATTCATCACGACTAAGTGATATTACTGTAGAATTATATTTTGACTGGGGAGGCAACGCTCAACAACTACTTGATTCTACTATTTCAAATTCCGATGGTAATGCACTATTTGATCCAATAATTCCTGTTAATACAGTACCAGGTTATTATCAAATACGAATTTTAGCACCTGATGACATAGACGATAATTTGACTGATATTAATGCAGGAAGATGGCTCGAAGGTGAAGATTATGCCAACTTAACTGTCCGAGTAGGAAGTATAATTGAAATAGATTCAATACCTGCTGAAGTCACTGCTCTACAATATTTCACAGTTTCCGGCAGAGTGATGGATTCTGTTGATGCAAACAGGACTGTACAGGGCCCAGTTGAAATAGAAATTTTCTTTTTAGATGATCCGAATGAAATTTTAATTACTGATTTCACCACTAGTAATAATGGTAGTTTTACCGTCTCGGTTCCTACGGATGTATTGGGTAACGGCGTAACTAGTGGAGTCAGAACTCTAATTATTAGTGTAGTAAACGATTCCAGCCCATTCTATTTATCTGGGACTGGAGATACTAGTATATTAGTTCGGGGAATTCCTAATTTTATAGAAACTACTCCTTTAATAAATACAGTTATAGATAGGGGAACATCTGTAACAATAGGTGGAAGACTTGTGGAATTTAGTGATAATAATATTAATTTAAACGGCCTCGAAGTAGCCGCTAAATTTCATGAAACTTGGTTGGATAATAATATCACTGATAATCAAGGGAATGTAAATTTTGATTTCCTAATACCAAATAATCATCCGTTAGGTCTTGTTAATGTAACTCTATTTTTTAATGGTTCAAGTACTTTAAACTCTATATTTGAAATAATTAATACAATTTCTATCAGATCATCAACCTCTATTCAAATATATCCAATAACTGCAAATCCATTGCCTGGTGAATTCTTTAACGTTACTGGTTCATTAATTTCTAGTAATGGAAGCTCGGTAACAAATAGGCAGGGAGCATTATTATCTCCTGCATTAACATTTTCAATAAATGATGAATTAGATACTTTTACTGTTTCTTCATTATCATTTTCAGATGATGGTAACTGGAGTGGAATTATCAGATTAGATTTGACATTTTCCCGTGGAGTTAATGAAATAAAAGTAATTTACACTCCAGATGTTAACTATTATGAATCTAGTGAAAATGTCTCTATTTTTAGTAGCAGAGGATACTCATTACTCACAATTTTAGATCCTTCAGATTTGGATTCAGATAGCAGGACAATTAGGGGAGAATCAGTTTCTATTAATATATCAATAATTGATAATGCGGGTAACCCAGTTCCATCTGTTCCTTATGATGTAAGTATTGAAGGACTACTGGTAAGTACATCTAATACTGATTTAGAGGGTTTTTCAACTACTATTTTAAATATAGATCAATTTACAAAAGTTGGTCCTTTGAAAATAACTGTCTCATTTAATGGAATAAATAGTACTATTGGACTGCTTGGAGATGAAGCATGGACGAGAATAATTATTTTGGCACCAACTAACTTGAATGTATTGAGGGTGGAAGGTGAATTTATAGCCGGTGAGAAAATTACATTTTCAGGAATTCTTACCGACGAACATTCGGATAGCCTATTTACTGATGAATCTCCTTCTGGAGGAATCATACATCTTTTCATAAATGATATTGACGTAGGGCCTCTTTATACAACTCAATCAAATGGAACTACAAGATCATGGAGTATTGTATATGATATTCCGGAAGATATTAATTACGGTTTACATAAGGCTACAATGAAATTTCTAGGAGGCTTTACTTGGGTCAATCCAATGGGCCAGGGAGACTCCTTGAATCCCGAATATTATTTACCATCATCTGATACAATTGATTTTAATATATCTCAGGTATCAAAGGTCATTATTACAACGTCAATTACGGATGTCGATCGCAATGATCTCGTCTTGATTGAGGGGCAATTTACTGATCTAGTTAATAGGCCAATTCCTGATAGGTCACTCAATGCATATATTGACGAACAATTGCTGACAGAATTGTTTGTAAATGAGACAGGATTTTTTAGTATATATGTCCCCATTTCTCCAAATATGAAATTAGGGCCACGCATAATTTCCGTAGAATTCATGGGTGAAGAGTTCATACTCCCATCAAATTCATCAACTGTATTTATTGTTCATGGCCCAGTATATCCAATTGTTAATGAACTACAACCTATCGCAGTAGGGGACATTCTAGAAATTACTGGGTTGGTTAAAGATAACCTTCAGGATGGCTTTCTCTCTAATCACACATTAGAATTATTTGTAGATGATGTATTAATTGGTATTACCACATCTAATAATGAAGGATATTGGTATTATGACTATATTATTCCTGAAACTTTAGAGATTGGAAATCATACATTCATAGTATTAAGTCCAGAACAAGGTTATCATCGTCAAGGAATTTTTGAGACCAACCTTACCGTAGCATATCATACTAAAATTTCTTTATCATTAGGTTCTCAATATGCAACTAGGGGGGACAACTGGAACTTCACAGGCAGACTTTATGAAGATGATACTCAATTCCAAATGGGACTTCAGGAAAGAAATATATTAGTACTTCTGGATGGTATTGAGATTTCCACCATTATATCAAATGATGATGGGACATTCAATTATAATCATACTCTGGGATATCAAATTTCTCGAGGAATGCATGAATTCAAGTTTTCATTTGTTGGTGAGTTATTATATTTATCAACAAATACTAATATTACAACTTTTGTTAATTCTGATATTCAAATAGAAATATTACCAATTACTCATACTATAGTACGAAGTTCAAGTACCCAGCCTATTAAAATTCAGGGCTTTGCTAGGGAAATAGGTGGACAATTCAGTATATTCGAGAATTTATCAATAAATCTATTTTTGGGCAATAGTAATTTACCACTTAAATCCGATCCTTGGGTCAACTCTGGAACGCTAAATTTTCAAATTATTTCTACCGCACAACAGTTTATGTTACCTGGGATAAACACTCTTGATTTAATTATTGAATCTGATGGAAATAGATATCTAAATGGTGCGTCTATACAAATTGATGTCTTGGTACTTGTCCAAATAGACTTTGATTTCTCCGACCTCAACCTAGTTAATGGTCAGAGAATTTTGCAAGGTTCCGTTAATCTAACGGCTAATGATACGGGTGAAATGTTACCTGATGTCTCTATGTCTGCTTTATTATTGAATGGTTCAACAACTCATTTTTCATCTACAAAACTAACTGATGAAAATGGGAGATTTAACTTTGAATTCAAGGCCCTTTCGCCCTTGCCACCCTTATCAGATAAATTAATTTGGGGAGATTTAAATGTACAAATTAGTTCTAATTCAATATTTATTGATCCAATCAGCCTATCTAACTTAGCATTACAAGGGGACATTGAAATTATTTATGAAGAATCAGATTCTGAGAATATTTTGAGCCCGTTTATTTTAATAATAGGATCTATGTTGATTTTATCTCTACTCATAACTTCCTTCATAGTATATGGACGGCGTAAAAAATCTGAATTATCTGAAATTGCAAACATTTTTAGTTATGCATCAGAACTCTTAGCAGCAGGCGATGAAGTACGTTCTTCAATTTTTATCTGTTATCAAAACCTTTGCGAAGTACTAATGCAAAGAGGATTTTTAAGGAGAGGATTTGAAACTGTTAGGGAATTTGAATTAGCTATTAGAACTGCTTTACCTGAAATACGCGAAGAATCTCTAATTGCATTAGATCGTATTTTCGAAGAAGCCAGATATTCAAGCCATATTTTAGGAGAAAATCATCGAAGTAATGCAACACTCGCACTGACCTCCGTAGTAAATGAAATCAACTCTCTTGAGGAAATACCAAGTAGGGAAAATGAAATAATATTAGACATTAAATAAATGATTCCTAATTGCTCAATTCTAACGTACCTTTGGACCAAATTCCTTTACTAATTTCTATACCATCATTAATCAAGAATTCCTCAACATTACCTCCGAATGTATTCGGTACAATAATTCTTAGATGTGTACGTTTTTTGTTAATTTCAACTATTATGTCCTTTGGAGAATTCGATTCTAATGGAATTAAAAAATTAGATTTAATTTCTATTGGTTTTGAAATATCCTTAAAAAAACTTAAATTGCGTATTTCCTTTAGTGATACCTTCTCATCTTCCATTGAACCTGCTAATTTTGATATCATATTGTTATGGCTAGATTTAACATCATTTAAATGAGTTAATCTATTTAGAAACGAATCATGCATTTTTTCTGCGTTTATATCTAATCCAAATTCTTCATTACTATCCGTGCCATATCTATCTTGTTCTGATTCTAAAATTGATATTTCCAGTCTTTCCCAATCCATGTTATCAACTCAGCCCACAGGTTCAAGGTGCATTAACTCATTGTTCATTATTTCTTAATTGCAGGTTCTGGAAAATGTTCAAAAAAAGATTTTGTAAACTTTTCAGTTCTTATATAATTGCTAGTTTGCCTTATTTGTAATGAATTAGGCATACATATTTTATAATTCCTGTTAAGTAACCTGTTTTCTAGTAATACTACAAGTGCCCTATCTTCTCCCTTTCGAATCGGCCTGCCGATCGCCTGCATCAGGCTATTAACTGCTGGCTGAGAGCTAGAATATCGCCATGCCAACACATTTCCAAACCTTTTTTCATAATACGACTTTAATGCATTTTGTCTTGCACTTGGAGGAGCAAGGGGAATGCCAACACAAATAACTGCATCCAATATATTTTCAGGATAATCTACTCCTTCTGAGAATTTTCCTCCTAATACTCCTATAAGTATACATCTTTCTCCTTTCTTTCTACTTTCATGTAATTTATTTACCTTTTTTCCAACCTCTCCTTTGGACATCATCCTTCTCTCAATAATATGGTGAGTTATGGACCATGGGATCCAAGAAGATCCCTCATGATTAACGATATTATCCAACATCATATAACTAGGGAAAAATAATGCTATATTCCCATTTGTATTGTTTAATACTGATTTAATGTGCATCCTTATGTTGTGAGAATTATTCATCCCTCTGTCTGTAAATTTTGTAGTGACATCCCTTGCAATTAAAATCGGCCTCCTATTTGATAAAAAATCTGATTTATATTCTTTAGCAATAACTTCCCTATCATCAGGAATCCGTAAGATATCTGAATACATTCCTGGAGGATAAAGTGTACCTGACATAATTATCGACCCACTCGATTTTTCAAATAAGGGTCCACTTACTACTCCCGGATCTAGTAAAAAACTTCGAACAATTATTTTATCTCGTTCGCCTATTTTATCTATGACAAGGGCCAATGCTGAACTATTTATGTATTCTAAACAAGTCTCTAACATTTCCCCAAGTCTTGAACATGCTGTGGTCTCATCTCCTTCTGAATCTATCGAATCATCATTTTCAACTTTAACTATTGATAATTGATTTATCATTTTTCTAAGTACGGCAAAATTGTTATTATTTTTAAATTCCAAAGATTCCATTAAAATAGAATTAATTTCTCCCAAAAAATCATTCGTTTCAATTTTCATATCCTTTTCATTTATTAATAAACCTTCTTTAGAGTTAAACCATTTTTTCATCTCCTTTCTTAGTTTATTCAATTGATTTGTAGTACTCCTTATATCTTCAATTTCCTTATTTCCATATGGATTATCTACTTCTATTTTCTTTAACTTATTCTCTTTATTACCTAAGAATTCTTCTAATTCGCTATATGCGTCTTCAAATGTCCTATGTTCGACGATTCTCTCTAGACCATTCCTTATTCTATCTGGTAAATTATGCGCTTCATCAACAATTAATATGGTATTTTCTAATTCTATTCCCATTGCCGGTAGAGATAATTCCATTACGTTTTCGATAAATACATGATTATAATCACAGACTATGACTCTAGCCCCTTTGGCTGCAAATCTTGCAGCTGCCCAAGGGCAAGATTCAACCTTTTCTGCCAATTGTATAATTTCCTCTACGTGCATTGGACTTTCTAAAATCCTATTTGCTAACCTTATCCTTCTAGATTTTCTAGATCCTTCTTCTATATTTACCTCACAAGAACACTCACCCGTTAGAGGTTGAATATTTTTACACATTCCCTCTCTACCAATAATATCTACTAATTTTATGTCAGGTATATTCGAAACTTTACGTTCATTTAAAGACTTTATAGTATCAACTACAATTTTGTGTTGAGATTGTCGACCTGTTAAAAAAAGTATTTTTTTTTCATTAACCGAATCGTATGAAATTTTTAATGCAGCAGCCAATGATGCAGCTGTTTTACCTATTCCAGTTGGGGCCGCGGCAAGCAAAAATCCATTTTCTCTTAATGTATTTATGCCATCTTCTAACATTTCTTTTTGTGATGGTCTAAGAGTATCATGAGCAAAAAATTTCATGTTAGTTGACATTTCCTCGTCACCCATCTTTTTTGATGCTGGCAATAGAACGGCCAATAAGATTGTTCTTTATTGAAAGTATAAAAATTTTTAAAAAACTACTATCAGTTATCAATTATAATGATGGATAAATGAATATTTTATCTGTACTTATTTCCAAAACTTATTCCATATTTGTTATCTGAAACAATTCCACGAGTATTTCGCGGGGCTTCCTTTGCGTCATAACCAACAGCATTAGATAATTTTGCTCTTTTGACTATTCCTCTTAGTCCAATCATTGGCTTAATTTCATTTGTGTGATGTTTGGCGAGGGAGCGTCCCCTTCGCTCCCCCGCATTTTTTTTGTGCATCCCATCTTTGCTCATTTCTCTCACCTATTTATTGAGCATTTGAATCATTATTATAATGGGCACGAACTTGCTCCATTCGTGCTGAGATTATATTGTCTATTGTCACTCCATCTAAAGTGTCTTTACGAATATATTCCTTTGCTCCCTGTTTCAATACATTTTCAGGAGATGCTGCATGTAAATCACAATAATTCTTCATCCTAATAGTAAGATCTGGCCCTAAATTAACTTCTATTCTTTCATTTATTGTTGAAAGTGGAGATGAAATAAATTTTCTAACCGCCTCCCTTATTACGTCAGATCTATTCCTTGACCCATCTAAGCCAATCCTTTGATCCAATTCCAAAAGATAGTCCTCAGGTATTCTAAGTGATACCATGGGACTGTTACCGGCTAATCTCGGACTCTTCATTGTATCCTCGAGATAGCATTAAGCATATAAATATAATGCAATTGAAATGCAAATGAATTACAATTATATATTTTTAAATCCTTTAATATTTATTTTTAATAGTTTAATTCAAAGGAGAGTATTGTTTCCGATATAATGGAGGAGTATATGTGAAAATCATAAATGACACAATTCATGGACAATTTAATATCTCTGGTGTAAGGGAAGAATTACTCAAAACTCCTGAGATGAATAAGCTTAGCCATATTAAGCAATTAGGACTTGCGCATCTAGTTTTCCCCGGAGCACATCATACACGTTTTGAACATTCTCTTGGAGTATCTCACGTAGCCGGGATGATGGCAAACTCATTAAATTTAGATGAACATGAAAAATTGACAGTACAAGTTGCGGGAATGTTACATGATGTGGGGCATGGCCCATATTCTCACACATTGGAACACATTCTTCATGAACAAGGTGGTTTGGATCATATGTCAGTAACTGAAGGCATCATTATAGGAGAATATGATGTTTTAAGATCCGATGAAATACCTAATGACGATAGAATAATGATTCCAGAGATTTTGGAGTCATATGACTTAGTTCCAAATGAAATTGCTAATTTTATACGTGGTCCTGATGCTGGCGGAACTGAAAGGTCTTTATTGTCATGGACTGAAGGAAAAGAAGACTTTGTAGGTATTGACAATACTTTATCACATTTAGTTCACGGGCCTGTAGATTGCGATCAAATAGATTATTTGCTAAGGGATTCACACTTTACTGGAGTGAAACATGGCATCATAGATCACAATAGACTCATATCTAGCATGGATAGTAAAGGGGGAGATATTGCAATTAATGAGGGGGGTATTTCTTCGTTGGAAGGCATGTTAGTAGCACGAGGACTTATGTATAGTTCTGTATATTTTCATAGAGTGACCAGAGTAACTGAAGTCATGCTTTCAAGCGCAGTAGAGAGAAGCCTAGACTCACTCCCAGATTCTCTTGATATGCAAAGATATGTAGATTCAGAAGTTTGGGGTGCTTTAAATAGTGCAAATGATTATTCAAGAGATATAGTAAAACGTTTCAAATATCGCCAATTAATGAAAGTGTGCGTTAGTCTCCGTCGTCAAGAGTTATTGGACTATCAAGTTACTAGATTGATTGAAATGTCTCAAAATTCATCTGTTAGAAGGTCTTTTGAAGATGAAATTGCATCTCGTGCCGGGTTACTTCCTGGTTATGTTTTAATAGATATGCCGAGCGTAAAATTACTTCTATCGGAACCAAGGATGGCCCAAGTTGATATTAAAATTATTGGAGATGATGGAAAAATTAGGTGGCTAAGGGAGCATACTCCAATCGCCGAGGCATTAAGGAGTCGTCAAGTAAGCCAATCGGCAGTATATGTGATGACTGTCCCAAGCCATAGGGAGATAGTATCAAAACTAATTAAATCCTATCTTCTTGATTAGTTCTTTAATACTACTAATTAGATATTATTGGATATTTTATAGGGAAATTATTCAAAAGTAATAGGCGCTTCGCGCGCTCCATCAGACTACAAAAAAAATCTGATATAGGTGAAACTAATGGATAAAATAATGAAATCTATTTATGAAGACGTGATAAAAAGAGACCCTAATCAACCTGAGTTCCATCAAGCAGTAGAAGAAGTTCTAGAAAGTTTGTCTCCTGTCATCAAACAGCATCCAGAATATCTTCCGGTAGTTAGATCAATTGTTGAAGCCGAAAGAATAATTCAATTCAAGGTTCCATGGTATGATGATAACGGCGCGTTACAAATTAATAGGGGCTTTAGAATACAAATGAACGGTGCAATCGGCCCATATAAGGGCGGTTTGAGATTTCATCATTCTGTAAATCAATCAATTCTAAAATTTTTAGCATTTGAACAGGTTTTCAAAAATAGCCTAACTGGACTACCAATGGGTGGAGGAAAAGGTGGATCAGACTTTAATCCAAAAGGAAAATCTGATCAAGAAGTTATGCGTTTTTGTCAGTCATTTATGATGGAATTATTTAGGCACATAGGTGCTAATCTAGATGTTCCTGCTGGCGACATAGGAGTTGGCGGTAGAGAAATAGGATATTTATTTGGCATGTATAAGAAGTTAGCAAATGAATTCACAGGAATATTGACTGGAAAAGGCCCTTCATATGGAGGATCTTTAATACGTCCGGAAGCCACTGGATATGGATTGGTTTACTTTGCTAAAGAAATGCTAGCAACAAAAAATAAATCCTTTGAAGGTACTGAATGCAGCATTAGCGGTAGCGGGAATGTTGCTCAGTTCGCTGCTGAAAAAGTTATAGATTTGGGTGGTAAAGTAGTAACTATGTCAGATTCTTCAGGCTGGATTTATGATTCTGCTGGAATAGACAGAGAAAAACTAGATTGGATTATGGATTTAAAAAATATCCATAGAGGTAGAATTAGTGAGTATGCAAATAAATTTACTGGGTCAATTTTTACAAAATCTGAACCAGAACCATCATCAAATGGATTATGGGGAGTAAACGTAGACATTGCGCTCCCCTGTGCTACGCAAAATGAAATAAACGGTGAAGAAGCAAAAATGCTTGCTGCAAATAATGTCATTGCAGTCGCTGAAGGTGCAAATATGCCATGTACTCCTGAAGCTATAGAAATATTTCAACAGCATGGAATTCTATTTGCACCTGGAAAAGCATCAAATGCAGGAGGAGTTGCTACTTCAGGTTTAGAAATGTCACAAAATAGTTTAAGATTATCTTGGTCAAGAGAAGAAGTTGATGATAGACTACAAAAAATAATGGTCGATATACATAAGAATGCCTTTGATACTGCAAAAAAATATGGGCTTCCTGGAGATTACGTTGCTGGAGCTAATATCGCAGGTTTCCTTAAAGTTGCAGAGGCCATGACAGCACAAGGATTAATATAAAATATTATTATTATCTAATCTTTATCATATTCTAAATTATTATTTTTTATATTATTTACAATAATATATCCGGAGAAGAATATGCCAAAAATTAATGCTATTATGGTTGGCATAATATAAGATAGTCCATCCTCATCGGCTATTGATTCCCAATTAATGATGGAGCTGGTCATACTACCTCCTCCAAAAGAATCTTCATTCACTAATTGGGTAGGCGTTAATATTTTACAGTTTAATTGCTCATTTCCTGACTTAATACTTCGCCAATTGAATAATATTTCACCACTTTCATTTGGATTTATCAAAGTATTGGGATAACTATCAGTTTGTGCTGCTTCACCCGTACTATTCAAGTAACACGTAATCGCTATATGGGCAGCTGCATCGCCTATGTTTTTTATTTTAGCAATCATATTAATTGAGTCGGATGCATTTTTTATGTTATTTTCAGATTCCAAATTCACCCATTCAATTTTTGGGGTATTTTGAAATATTTTAATACTCTCTGTCTTATCTAGTGTAATTCCATAAGTTCCATAATTTTCTATCTGAGAGTTTTCTGGATTCCATGCCGTTCTGTATTTGATTACATTTATTATTGCATTTTCCGCCCATATATCATTTTCCTTCCAAATATTATCCTGTGACCATGCAATTTCGATAATTCTTTCTCTCCCTCCATCAATGTAAGATATACCTTCTGAATTACTAAAATTAGTATATTTGTTAACTCCATAGAGCCCTAAAATTTGATATTCAACATAAACGGCATCAAATTCTAGGTACTGCCCTTTAATTCTTCTTTCCCACTTGTCGGTTAATCCTCCGGACCCAAATACGCCCTCCTCCCAATTTATTGTACTTTCCGGCGTTGCCCTTATGTCATGATCATCGAAGCTATTTGTAAAATTGGAATTCCCGCTTATCGTTATTGATGAATTATCACTTAATAGTAATATTGGACCTGATCTATCTAAATAGGAATCAAATAATTTGATATCTCCAGATGATTTAATTAAACCGCCTATTATTGAGGAATTATACGAATTCAATGATCCTTCTATATTAATTTCATAATTTTGAATACCAAAAGGCCTCATATTCCTATGGTCAAGTTCTATTGCATCATAATTTTTTGTTACTCCTTCATCAAGTATCTGGATATTACTTACAGTTATTGGATTAGTACACCCATATCCATGCATCCCTATCTCAATTTTACCATTCTGGTCACTAAATGAATATGAAAATTCTTCGCCACTCATTTCTAAGATTTCATCGTTTATATAGGCACTTGCACCATTGAATGTAGTCCCTTCTACCGCTACAATCGTAATTTCAAATTCTTCATTATATAGATCTTCATTAATAATTATTGTTGATCTGTTGTACTGATCACAATAGCCATATCCAACTAAGTTAGAAGGTATATTATCAGATATTATGGTAGAATTGTCAATAATTAACTTACCTCCTGATTCTATATTTATGGTCAAACCTGTTGAAATTATCAACTCTGAATTACTGATAGTCAACTTACCTCCGTTAATTATTTTTATATTACTTTCTAAATTATTGTTTTCAGTCCAAGTAACATTCGATTCTATCAATATATCTCCTCCTTGTTGACCCATCACTATTCCTGAAACTGATATATTTAGATACATCATTATCATTATGAATGTTACAAATTTCTTAATTGACATAATATTCCCAAGTGTGGATGCCCAATTAACTATTCGATTATATGATTAATATTGGGACAACTCTTTCAATAAATCATACTACGAACAATATATGCTCGTACTTGAGTTCGCTTTAGATATTGTAACTATATTATTATTATATGGTCCGGCATATCTAGCCAACACTGGTGCTATGTTATTTGGAAAATGGATTCCAGAATTAACCAAAACTAAGACGCTGACTATAGATGGAGGGCGGTCGTGGTCAGATGGAAATAGGATTTTGGGTGATGGAAAATCATGGAATGGATTGTTCGGAGGTGCATTTTTCAGTGGAATACTGATGACTTTATCACATATTATTTGGAATGATAATTCTATTGACTCAAATAATCTCTTTGTAGATCCACTTGATATGACGGATTCTAGCGATTGGTTTTGGCTTTACAATGATTATTTGACTGCTTTTATCTTGGGATGTACTCTTGGCTTTTTTTGTCTTTTTGGAGATTCATTAGGATCATTTTTCAAAAGAAGAAAGGGACTCAAAAGAGAAGGCATTGTAAGTTCTAAAGCACCAATATTGGATACTATGCCATTTGCAATTTGTATATTTATATCCAGTTTTGCGTTATTTCCAAATCAGGTTTTTACACAGAATTTCTTTATCTTTCCTATTTTAATCCTGTTAGTTTTAACGCCAATTATTCATAGGGTAACAAATATTCTTGGATTTAAATTAGGACTCAAGGACGTCCCATATTGATTAAGTATATTCTTATTGCTAATTATCTTCGCACGTCCTAATGGTACTTCTAGATGTTCTGATTATAGGCAATGGAGGTAGGGAACACGCTATCGCCATTGGCCTAAATAACAGTAAGTCAATAGACAATATTCATGTTGCCCCTGGTAATGTTGGAACCTATGAAATCGCAGTAAATCATGATATTGACATATCAAAGTCTGAAAATATTACTAACTTAGCTTCTAAATTAAATGTAGATTTAGTAATAATTGGTCCCGAGATGCCACTTGTTAATGGCATTGCTGATGAGTTAAAAAAAATTAATATTAATTGTTTCGGTCCAATTTCTAAATGGGCTAATTTAGAAGGTTCTAAAAAATATGCAAAAGAATTAATGAAATCACTTAATATTCCAACAGCCGAGTATGTATTAATATCTGAAGTATCTAATAATCATGAAATTTTAGAATATTTTAATCCTCCGTGGGTCATAAAAAGAGATGTCCTTGCTGGAGGAAAAGGCGTCAAAGTTACTTCTGATAAGATTATTGCTATATCTTCTATAAATGATGCAATAATATCTGATGGTTATGTATTGGTTGAAAACTTCCTCATGGGTGAAGAAGCTTCTATTCTTGTTATGATGGATGAATCAGATTATGTTTGTCTACCAGCCAGTCAAGATCACAAACGACTATTGGATAATGATGAAGGGCCAAATACTGGGGGAATGGGTGCATATGCTCCTGCTCCAATAATCACTCCTTCGGTCCTACAACGAGTTGAAGAAGAGATAATTAAGCCCATGCATCACTTCTTAAGAAATGAAGACAATCCCTACAGAGGCTGCCTTTATGTCGGTTTAATGATAGATGACGATGGTGCTCCAAATGTTGTTGAATTTAATGTTAGATTTGGAGATCCGGAAACTCAAGTTACTATTCCTCTAATATCTTCAGATTTGGGAGAATTATTTTATTCTGTATCATCTGGAAAATTATCAGATTATGAAATCAAATTTCATAAATTAAGTTCTGCTACTGTTGTTTTAGCATCAAAAAATTATCCAGATTCTCCAACCACTGGAGATTTAATTTATGGCTATGAGGTAGTTATTGATGAGGGGGAAATTAATGCTTTCATACACTATTCAGGAACTGCAAAAAATGAACAAGGATTGTATATTTCTTCCGGAGGCAGAGTCCTCTCTGCAACAGGTGTCGCGCCAACTCTTAGGGATGCCGTGGAGGCTTCATATCAAATCATAAATAATATAACATTAAGTGGCTCATATTTCCGCTCTGACATAGCATCTAGAGCATTTCGGAGATGATTTTTTTTCATGTCAATACAATCATTAATTTATATTGCTCCACGAACCGTTAAAACAATCCTTCAATTCGCCGCGATGTTAAGGCTTGATGCTGTAACGATTGGTGATTAAATATGAATGATAAACAACAGGTAACAGAAGGTAATTTTTCTTCAAAAGATATTACTTCGATTCCCGTAATAGTAACTACATTAATGGTGCTTTATTTTGGAATAAGTTTTGCTGTCAATGGCGGAATAGGTAATGATGGATTAGCGAAGATATTCATCTTGCCACTTGCCGCTGCTTTGGCCGCTGCTGTGGGTAGGATTAGTCCATTCTTACCAATGGAAAATTTTTCTAAATATAGATCAATTTCTATTTCCTTTGGAATAATATTGGTGGCGTTTTTATTAAACATTATCTCACCAAGTAATTTCAATAATATCTTCATTCTAACATTTATATTCGTTGGTTTATCTTCAGTAGCGTTATCTCAACTAAAACGATTCGAAGCATCAAATATTTTGTTATCAATTGTAGTGGGATTCCATCTTGCAGTGTCTTTCGCGTCTAATATTTTTACGGATGCAGGATTGGACGTCAACTCTGAAAGATCTGCAATCGGAATAGCATTCATGACATTTTGGATTGCTTCTATATCTGTAGGGTTCACGCTTGCAATGTACCTAAGAGGAACATTGGATCACAAGGGAGATGGCCCAATATTCTCCGAAATACCAACATTTAATGAAAATAAATCTATTGTATTATTTTCCACTTTTATCTC
>DARI01000020.1:1686-3818 GCA_002503285.1 Euryarchaeota archaeon UBA557 | reverse complement strand
ACACATCCCATTTTACAAACCATCCCTTCAACATTAGCCGAGAATTTCATGTCGGGTTCTTTAGATTCAACTGTTGAATTTTTAGCGGTCTTACTTTCTGATGATGCTAAATTTGAAGCATCATTGGAGCAAGAAAAAATAAGAAGGGCAAATATGGCTATGTATCTCATGTTTTTTTTCCAAAATTAAACATTATACAAGAAACCTCGACAGAAAATTCTAGTTTTTCAATCAGAAAAAGACATCCCTCCAAGAACATTAAATTATAATAAAAATAAATCGATTTTGACCTATTTAGCATCATACGAGCGCTTGTCAGAAAACAAATTTTATAGTACATTTGATAAAACTTACGTATGAAATATCTTGCCCTTTTATCGTTATTAGCAACCTTTGCTCTTTCTTCTTGTAACAAATACAGTGAAGGCCCTAATTTCTCATTACTTACGAGAAAAGCCAGAATAACAAACGATTGGGTATTGGAAAGCTATACCAAAGACGGAACGGATCTTTATGATGCCACATACGAAATGAATTTGTCGATTGAAAAAGATGGAACATATTCAAAGTCTGTCATAACACCTAATCTTGGACAACTTCAATCTACTACGTCACATGGCACCTGGGAATTCACAGAATCTCAAGCGTCAATTTCACTTTTAGAAGACGGAATGCTACTTGGTGAGAGTTATGAAATAATTATGCTAAAGAATAATGAGCTTAAGCTAAGACAAACAGATTTTAATAATTCAGATTATGATTGGAAGTTTTATTCCAATTAATCTACGAATCTAGAATCGACTTCCATTACTTTACTGCATTTTTCACATGTTCTTTTATCCATAGAACTATAAAACGCTTTGAATCGAGATAAGAAATCTCTCTCAATGTTTTGCAAAGGGAACTTATATTCATGTAACAAATGATTACAGTCGTCGCAGTACCACATTAACCCATCAATTAACTCGGTACCACTCCTCACTTTTTCAATTACCAAACCAACGGTGTTTGCTCCTCGTATAGGTGAATGGGGAATGTTTGCAGGTAAAAGAAATATTTCTCCTTCTTTTATGATAATATCCCTGGATACTCCATCTTCTTGAACCTTTACCGTGATATCACCCTCTATCTGATAAAAAAGCTCCTCACTTTCGTTGTAATGATAATCCTTACGTGCATTTGGTCCACCCACAACCATTACGATAAAGTCCCCTGCCTCAATGTATAAATTCTTATTACTGATTGGTGGTTTTAGAACATCTCTATTTTCATCAATCCACTTCTGAAGGTTGAACGGAGCAAGCATAATCTTTTTTTTATAAAGTTAAGAAAAATGAGATGAATTGAATTGAATTGAAATCGTCAACTGCTTTAAAGAAAAAAAAATGGAGCTATTTTATGACCTGCTTCACCACTTGCTTCCTGAAATTCTTATCGATCAAAATCAGGTAATACACCCCAGCTTCTAGCTCATCAGATACGAGGAAGGTGTTAATACCATTTCCAATTTCAATAGACTTATCCCATATTTTAGCACCCGTTGCACTTACTAGCATCAGATTGGCCTCACCAACTGCAGTGAAGTTTTTGATGATGATTTGAAATGAACCTGAACTCGGATTAGGGTATACTGCAAACTGACCAGAACTTGCATCATCGCATGATACAGCAATCGAATTGTAGTTCTTAATTGTTCCATCAATATCTACTTGTAATAGACGATAATAATTTGTTGAAGAGACAACTCCCAAATGAATAAAATCATATTCCCTTATTTCGGTACTTATACCCGCAGATTCTTGAATATCGATCTCTGACCAATAAACGCCATCTCTCGAATGTTCTAAAATGAAGTGAGAGCTATTATATTCTGAAGCCGTATTCCAATTTATATGAATATTTGACCCATTGCAATTGCCATTAAAAGAGATCAATTCAACAGGCAATCCCTCACCATTACTTTTACCACCATTAAAAAAGCTAAATCCTGATGTAGAACCTTTCAAATAAAAGCTATCATTAGAGCCAATAGCATTAATATGACTTAAGGAAGTCCAACTATTGTGGTGAAGGTTTGGGTCATTTGAGCCCGCACTTTTAATTATTCTAACATTTGCATATTCGTTTTCAGA
>DARI01000020.1:0-1588 GCA_002503285.1 Euryarchaeota archaeon UBA557 | reverse complement strand
CGGTGAATCGTAATTATTAGCGGTAGGATTTATTTCCCAATAACCCTCTTCACTGTAGTTCTGTATGAGTTGATTGTCAGATGTTAAAAGAGGTAAACCATTATATAACGTAGTTCCCTCATCTTGAGGGATACCGGTCACATAAGAAGCTGTTAAATATTGGTTCAAGCCAGGTGACTCTTGAAAATCAACTGTAAAATCTCTAATCACATTTCCATTTCCTACGGGGAAAAATTTCGAACTTGCCGCACTAGGAAAATATCTTCTCAATGCCCCATTGATCATTCCCGAAGTATGCTGAATGCTTCCGTCATTCAAACTACTTGTTCCTATAGTTAATAAGTTTGTGCCATTGTTTATATTTCCGTTAATCATTTTTAAATATCCCTGAATCGTTAGTGGTGTATTCAGTATTATTTCCCCAAAAGACTTATCTATTGTTATATTTTCAATGATTGAAGATGCTCCTTCAATTATCTGATCTAAATCACCATCAAATATCAAATCACCACCTGAAATGTTCCCTGAATTCGTAAGATCTCCTTTTAATGTCAAATTATTTGAAATATTCAATATTCCATCCATACTCACCGTTAAATCATTAATTACAATATTGTTGGCCTGAGTAAAATTATCCGTACTTACGCATACATCAGGATTTAAATGAGATAAAATGTATAAGTTAGATGAGATATCTGGAGATGACGATGTTTGCCTAAGCCATTTAAACCCGTCCCATTTGTACCAGTTTTCCGCTGTCCCCCACTCCGAGTTAGATAGTCCACCCCAAATCCATGAATTATTATCTAAATCCTCATAAGATTCTATTGGTTGATTAAATTGCACTACAATCTCTGCTGTAGAGCCAATACAAGCACCTACTTCTTGATTCCATGTAAGTGTCACATCTTCGTTGAACGTATTAGATGTATATGTTGTAGAAGATTCATTCGCAGCGTCAAAACCTCCAACACCCGTATTGTTCCATGTTCCCTCTGAATCATTTGCGTCCGTTGATATATTATAAGTAAGTTCTCCACACGTATTTGCCCCAGTAAATGGAGAAGAGGTAATGGTTGGTTTAGCTTGGATTGAAATGGTAAGCTGATCAGTAGCTTCACATCCATTTGCTTCAACGGTTAAAGTATAGGTTGTATTAGACTCAGGACTAGCAACAGGGTTGCTGATGCTCGAATTTGTTAAACTTGAAGCATTGTTCCACGAATAATTAGCACTTGGTGTTCCTGTAATAGAAATATTATCAATAATCCACCAATATTCATAATTCGCATCATAGTAGCGAAACCTAACTTTCATTCTTGAGTTTTTATATGGGGAAAGGTCCAAAGAAACACTAGCTGGTGAAGGTGTAGTATTGTCACCTTGTTCGGTTGTATATGATGCAACATTTACCCAAGATGATCCATTCCAAACATCTACATCAGCAATTTCAGAGCTATAAATTGGTAAATTATGGTCAAACTCTAATGTAATAATTGACATATTAGAACCATCAAATTCCGGAGTAATTAAGGATTCATCCATATCTTGCAAGCCATAGGCGTCACTATTAACCCTTGCATAGCCT
>DARI01000003.1 GCA_002503285.1 Euryarchaeota archaeon UBA557 | reverse complement strand
ACTTTCTGCACTTCCTCCGGGCCTTATTCCATTCAATTGTTTCAATATGAATGGATTTTCATATTCGCCAGTTCCAGATGCGAACTTATGAGATGAACTGGTATATGGTGGCTCCGGACCTCTAATTTCATCATCATTTACGCCCCATGGATTCAATAGCCACAACAATAATAATAATAGTAAAACTAATGGAAAACAAATTACCCAATATATTTTATTTGAAGTTATTTCTTCTAACTCCAAATAATCACAAATACCATTGTTATCATCATCTAATGGAGTGCTAGAATTATCCTTTGGATTTGTTGCACAATTTATTTCTTCAGTATCATTCCAACCATCACCATCATCATCATCATCAGATATTAAATTTAATGATATGCAAAAACTTGAATTTGTTGCATAGTTGCAGGTAACTTCATCCGGAATTCCATCTCCATCTGTGTCATCCCATGCGTATGAATCATTAGCAAATGCATCTATGTCATCAGCTCTCCCATCTCCATCATCATCATCATCTAAAAAGTCACACTTACCATCTTTATCAATATCATTTGGGTATGATTCAGAATCAATAATGGACGTATTACAATCCAACTCATTCTGGTCGTTCCAACCATCTCCATCTGAGTCCAGATCCTCAATTATTTCTGGATTTATATCGAAATCTAAAGTATATGAAAAGTTATATTGGCCATTAATTCCTATTACTGTATGGGAATATTCCAAGATTAAATGATTATACTGTACTAAAGACGTACCAGAGATAATTCCTGTAAAGGGATCTAAAATTAAACCATCAGGTAAATTCGGTATTATACTATATTCTATTATATCTCCGCCCGAAGGTGCAATTCTTGGAATAATGGGTTGAATTTCTTCTCCTACTATTGCAACTATTTTGTCATTAGGATAAAAGAAAAGAATCGGAGAATCATCAGTAGAATCTAAGATATTACATATTCCATCTCCATCTAAATCATCCGGAGACATGTACAATTCCAATGGTTCAGTGCCACATTCAATCTCAATAGTATCATTCCATCCATCGTTGTCATCGTCTTCATCTATTATGTCAGGAATTCCATCTAAATCACTATCTAAATATTCTGCAGATACTGTTAGATTAAATATATCTATATGGACAGAATTACTTGCAGAGATTGAAAATATGGTATCATTGAATGCAATTAATGGCGCTCCAGATATTATTCCATTTGTAAAATTAAATATTAGTCCATCGGGCATCAGAGGTGCTATAGTCCAATTTGTGACATTTCCTCCAAATATTTCCGGTTCAAGATATATTTCATCAAATTCTATAATCAGATCAACATCATCTTCAAGGTATAACAAATCGAAATAACTGTCATCTAAGTCGGGAATTGATGATTTTAATGTAATTAAGATAGAATCACTGTTTTGTGAGTTATTGGCCCACACAGTGAATATTGTTAATGGGAATTCAAACATTGGGGAGCCAGAAATTGCTCCAGTCCCTACTGTAGACAGTGACCTATATGCTAATCCTGAATCTAAATTAAGGCCCAAAGGTAGTTCCGGACTAATTTCCCATTCTCGTACGTCTGCACCATAAACTGTAGCTACTAAGACGTCCATAGGCTCATTTACAAATAAGTTCTGAGAAACACTAGAATAAGTCAAATATATTTCTCCATCATCAACATCGTCTAAATTATCACATATATTGTCTGAATCTCCGTCTAACGGTACACTTGTGAATAGCAATGGATTACTTGAACAATTCAATTCATCAATATCGCTCCATCCATCACCATCATCATCTGGATCAGTTTCATCTGGATATCCATCATTATCACTATCTAATAGTGAAGCAGAGAGTTCTAAACTAAATAATGCTGAATGTTGGGAGTTATTAGCCCATATTGTGAAATTAGTAGGTGAAAATTCTGATACGGGTGTACCAAAAATTAATCCATTATCTGAATTAAATTCCATATTCAGAGGTAATTGAGGATATATTTCCCAAGTCAAAACACTTCCGCCTGTAGTATAGGGATTTAATGAGATTGAACTATTTACGGTAATATCTAATTCATTGAATGGATAACTAAAGAATATTTCGGAGTCATCATTTGGATCTGCACCATCACAAATTCCATCTCCATCAGTGTCTATTGGCATATCTTCTTCATCTAATGTATCTGTTAGACATGCATCTTCATCAATATCACTCCATCCATCATTATCATCGTCTAAATCAGTCTCATCGGGAATGCCATCATTATCCGTATCTAGTAATGATGAAATTATTGTAATATTAAAATAACCAGAATATATGGAATTATTTGCCCATATAGTATGTAAGGATTGATTAAAGATGGTTGTTGCCATTCCAGAAATAATTCCTGTGGAATTATCTAATTCAATTGCTGAAGGTAAACTTGGATATATTTCCCAACTAGTAATGTCTCCTCCTGAAGTAATTGGAATTAAGGGAGCCATACTTTCATTGACTGTCACATTTAATTCACTTAATGGATATAAGATGACTATTATTGAATCATTATTAGTATCTAAATTATCACAAATGCCATCGCCATCAGCATCACTTGGATAATTATTATTATCTAAGGGATCATTTCCACAATTATTTTCACTAATGTCGCTCCATCCATCATTATCATCATCTAAATCAGTAATATCGGCATTTCCATCTCCATCAGTATCAATTAATACGGATATTATTAATTGAGCGTTTGATGTTTCTCCACCAGTTGTATTTGCCCATATTGTGTAAGTTGTGGCATTCATAAATTCACCTGGGGTGCCCCAAATAGTTCCATTTGAATTTCCAAACTCTAACCCAATTGGTAATTCTGGAGATATCTCCCAAGAATTAGGAGCGGATCCTGCTGTCTGTCCTGCAATTGGTTGCATTTCAGTTCCATTTACTAACTGTATGGATGAGGTTGGAAATGATAAACTAATTCCGCTGCCTGTTACAGTTAATGTGAAAGTGGTATTTACCGCCCCTCCTGTATTATTGGCCCAAACAGTGTAGTTTACTTCTCCAACAACTAATAGGGGTGTACCTGTAATACTTCCAGTTTCGGAGTTGAATGTAAGGCCCATTGGTAAAGTAGTAGGAGTAATTGCAAATGTGGCAACCTCTCCTCCTCCAAGCGTTGGATATATGCTAACAGATGAATCTCTTCCCACTATGTATGTTCCATTCCCATATGCTATTATCGCTAGTGGTTCATTAATTGTGAAATTAAAATATATATCTCTTGTAGCTCCATCACTGCTTACTTGTAAATTGAATATTGTCGAAGTAAGATTTACAATAGGGGTGCCCCAAATAGTTCCATTTAACTCTCCTAAGTTTAAACCATCAGGTAGGGCAGGGACTACATTCCATGAAACAATAGAACCATTTATTTCAGTTGGTATGATGGATACTATTTCCAAACCTCTCTCAAAAATAAATTCAGTTTGGTTGTATGTGACTGTTGGCTTGCCATTTCTTACATCAAATGAAACATTGAACTGTTGATTGCCCATTTGTGTATCATTTACCCATATGGTATAATTTGTTAAAGATGAATTTGTGAGGGCAATTCCCGATATTATTCCAGTAGATTCATCAAAATTTAATCCCTCTGGTAAACTGGGAGATATTTGATAGCTATCAATTTGATCAATGCCTCCCATTGCACTGAGTCCCGAAATTCCATACATTATTGACTCGCCATAGACGGGGCTGGCACCATTTATTGTGTGTGATATTCTATCTACCATGAATATAGTTTTATATTGACTAGTGTAAGGGACTAAGGTTCCGTCCCAATACAAATTGGATATTGAGCAGTAGAATGAAATCAATGGGTTATCATAACTATCAAATGTTACATCAGACCACAATGTGAAAAACGAATTTGCAGGATTGGCGCCATATACCATATACTCCTCAAAATCAGTATTAAAATTACTATCAAGCCTCATTATTCTATGGTGATTTCCAAGGTTATATTGGTTATTGCCAATAAATAACCATATTTTATCTTGAGAGTCTATCTCTACCTTACTATGATAATTTGAAGATTGTGCCCCATAGTTGACTAAACATATTTCTTTACTATTCTTTAATTCTCCATCCATGCTATCAAGTCTTAATAGAAGTAAACTATCTAGGCATGTATCATTAAACCAATGATATTCCTCAGAAATTGTTAATTGAGATATATCTGACAAACTCCATATTGAAATTATTAAATCTCCGTCCTCCAATATATTCATTTTTGCATTAAAGGCTGTTGATGAAAATTTAGATCCTGAATCTTCTGAAATGATATTGCTGCTGAACCAGTTGCCATATGAATCAATATTGCCTATGATAAAACTATATTTTCCAATTTCTCCAAAGGTATCGTTTCCTAAATTAATAGTACCATATTGTTTCCAAAATAAATTAACTATACCACTTTCTTGAACAGTCATACTCTGTAAAATTGGTGAGTAAGATGTAGTTAACTCTGGCGTTTGGATCCACATAAATTCTCCTGCTGAATTCATCCTAACTACAAATGGTCTTTTATAATTATAAAGGGACTCTGATATTTCCATAGTTATGTTGCCCAATGTGATATTCCTGCCGCTTTCTGATTGCAATGTCGAATAAAACTGTCCAGAAAATGTAATTTCTTCTGTAATATTATTGATATGGATGTTGGCTGCCGCAGCTGTGCTATCTGCTATAGTATCCAAATCCCATATTACAGCAGAACTATTTGCTGTATTATGCATGGCTTTTGACCATCTAATTTCTCCTAAATTATCTATAGATATTACAAATGCTGATCTACGTGAGGGTAAATCCCATTCACTACCAGGCAAATCTATCGAACCATCACTATGTCCGAGAATATATGAATTTCCATTATCGTCCAAAGCTAACTCACCTGAAGAGACGGTAGAAGAACTATCAATAGTCGTAACCCAAGCCCATGTCCCGTTACTATATCTTTTTGCAACATATACATCATTAGCATTGAGTCCTGAACTAACCGATATACCATCGGTAGCCCATTGAGAATTATAATTATATTTTCCATAATAATATAGATTTCCTTGGGAATCATATTCATGTTGAGTATATCCTCCTCCATATCCGCCTGATGGATATGCCATAATCGATATACCTGCTATAGTTGGTGACTTAGAAACTACGAATATTGTTAGATTAAAAATATATGATGATGTTGAGCTATTAGAATAGATTGTAATTTCTGTCCCAGTTAAATCTGTATTAATCGGCGTACCTGAAATTATTCCAGTAGTACTATTGAAAATCAGGCCTTCAGGTAGGCCCTCAATCCAAATTTCCACTACTTCCAATCCAGTGAATGTCGGAGTTTGACTTCCTTCTATGTTATTTGTAAAAGTTAAAGAAACATCGCCGTAATCAACAACTGCATACTCTAAGTTATCGCAGATCCCATTAATGTCATAATCTATAGGATCATAATCATAACTTGGGTTAATTAATGGTACTTTGTGGTGTATCAAAGCACTAGTTGAAGAATTTGTATTAGCAGACATCAAAAATATTTCATCACTATTATCAAACCTCAACGTTAATTTTGGGTTTCTATATCCAGTTTCCCATCCATTGCTTTGCCAAACTTCTGAGTCTACCCAGCCCGAAGGCGTCAATGTTGATAGAACTACAATATCAGATGTATGATTTATCCAAGCGATATGTGGAGTCCCTGTTGAGTCAGAACTGATTTTGACCCCTTCATTGTTTGTTGTTTCTTCACTAATTTTTTGAGAACTCCAGCCTGATCCGCTATTTACGGAACTCCAAAGGTCAGTTTCATTATACATTGCAGCATATATGCTGCCAGTATTTGTTATATGTAAATCTGCATGATAACTATCGGCGTCGGAATATGTTGTCGCACTATATGATGAAATACTTTGATTTCTTTCAAGAACTAACTCTGCATCACTCCATTCTACTGATGAATCACCGGCCATAGAATTGCTTAAATCTGCATACCAATGATAAAATCCTACTGGTAAATCAGATTCCCTTGCGGTCAAATCAACTTCAAGCAGGTGAAGCCTGTCATTTGGCCCAAATGCTATTTGGCCTCCCGAACCCAAGTTAGTCGGTAAGCTAAATTCAAAATTTTCTCCACTTAGATAGCTCCCGGTTATTTTATTTTGAGCCCTACTGTATTTGACAACAATATCTCCATCATTACTGATCGCAATATCTCCACCATAAGAAGAAGAATATTGGGCAGATGCTGCAGTGAATGAGTTAGTACCATTTACATCATCATCATAGTAGATTCCATATTCATTAGCGACATAAATTAAGCCGTTTTGTTCTTCAACCTCAAAATTATCATAATATGAACTTGAAGAATGCGATGCTAAACTAGATATCATAGTTCCATCATATCTTATCAATCCGTTTGACAAATAACTATTATAATAAGTCGCAAATGCTTTTATTCCATAATCGGAAATTATGAAGTCATATCCACCGTATACCACATTATCTTGATTACTTATTAGACCTGTATTTCCCCAAATCTCAGTATTCTGCCAAGAATCTGAAACTTCACCATAACACTGTTTTTGGTAAGTATTATTCCATCCATTACCATCTATATCATCATCCAAGAAATCACATATTCCGTCTCCATCATAATCTGATGGTGTAGATAGACTAGACCATGGTAAATACCCACATGCTATTTCTTCACTATCCGACCAAGTTAAAATGGTATCTTGCTCTGATGTTCTAATACTCGAATCATCATCGTCAGTATCTACATTCTCTCCATAACCATCATTGTCATAGTCTCTCCAATCACGATAATCAAATGGTAAATGATCATTTAAGTCTAAATAACCATCATTATCATCATCATTATCCCAAATATCAATCCATCCATCTCCATCAGTATCTTCTGGTATCAAATATAGATTAGTAATAGCCATATTACTACCCATCTCACTTGGACCATCTCCAATATTAGTAGTATTTCCAATCCCAAGGTTACCATTACCATTGTAGCCCCAACATCTTATTGTATCATCAAATAATATTGCACAAGTACTAAAATATCCAGTTTCTATTTGTTTAATATATCTAGTTGATAATTCAGGAGTAATTAAATTATCTCCCATTTCATTTATTCCATCTCCAATGTTAGTGGTACTTCCAATCCCAAGTTGGCCATAACTACCACGTCCCCAGCATTTGAAATCTTCATTATCTAATATAGCGCATGTATGTGGACTTCCCGTAATTGAAATTGCTGTCCTCCCAGACCCAAGGTCTATTTTCGATAAACTATCATCCATCTCATTTACTGAATCTCCAATTTGCGTACCATTTCCAATCCCAAGTTGGCCATAGGCATTGTTTCCCCAGCATTTTACATCTTTATTATTTGTAACGGCACAATAATTTCCAAATCCTCCTTCAAGGTAAACGGCAGTTACGTTGGTCCCCAGTCTTGAAATTTCGAGATTATTGCCCATCTCATTTATTCCATCTCCAATGGTAGCGGTACTTCCAATCCCAAGTTGGCCATAGTTACCACGTCCCCAGCACTTTACTAATCCACTATCTAGCAATGCGCAGTTGGAATAATCGGAACTAACAATTTGTAGTGCAGTTCTACCGTATCCCAAATCTACTCTTTGTAAATTATCCCCCATTTCATTTATTCCATCTCCAATGTTAGTGGTACTTCCAATCCCAAGTTGGCCATATCCATTGTATCCCCAGCATTTGACATCACCGTTATTCAATATTGCACATGTATGATACTGTCCTGCAGATATGGATAATGCCGTATGATTGTCTCCTAGACTAACTGCCAGTATGTTATCTCCCCAGATTTCCCCATAGGAATCTCCAATTTGCGTATTATTTTCAATTCCAAGTTGACCATATCCATTGTGTCCCCAGCATTTAATTTCATCATTATCTAATATTGCACAAGCATGTCTGTTACCAACAACAATGTCCTTTGCAGTTCTATTAGATCCTAGTTGTACAAATTTCAAATCCGCACCCATCTCACTTGGGCCGTCTCCAATTTGCGTAGTATTTCCAATCCCAAGGTTACCATTACCATTGTATCCCCAGCATTTAACATGCCCTACATATGACATTGCACAACCAAAACTACTGAAATCTGATAATGAAATTTTCTTAACATCATTTGGACCAGTGGAGTAGTAATTGCTAGAATCAACAACGCCCAATGCCGAATCTCCATCTATACTAACTATATTGGAACTACTTGGTGCATCGGTTGAATCACTTGATCCATCTCCAATTTGGCCATCTCCTCCATAACCCCAACACATAATACTTCTGATATCAGTGACATTATTTGAATAAATGGCACATGACGTTCCTCCATTGACATCTGAACTACTCGATACAGAAACTTCTATTGGAGTCCATCCAGGGACCGAGTTAACAAATACATAATCCAATGTAGTAATTGTAGTAACTCCGTTACCTAGTTGACCAGTAATGGCCTCTCCTGCGCATCCCAAAATACTCTGAA
Source organism: Euryarchaeota archaeon UBA557 (assembly GCA_002503285.1). GTDB lineage: Archaea > Thermoplasmatota > Poseidoniia > Poseidoniales > Thalassarchaeaceae > MGIIb-O3. Next base: position 50,497 of record DARI01000003.1, on the reverse strand, counting down.
CTATTGCGCAACCATGTGTTTCTCCAATATCTATGGATTCTATTGGATTTCGACCATTATCTAATGATGTTCCAGATATATGGTAATTAGAATTACCTGTTAAGATGGGAGTTTCATAACTAGCAGTAACAAATTTTAGATCATCATCGGTTTCATCGAAATATGCAATAAATGACATCCCAGTATCATCAGTTACAATATCTGTACCTCGTGCAATTGATCCATCATCTTGTGAAGCAATGCTCCATGCCTCTCCATTCCATTTAGCCATAATCAAATCTCCTGCCGTAGAGTCGTAATAAGCAATTATTGCCCGGTCTAAACTATCTAATGTGATGGATGTGTAACCACTTGTGCTACCGACGTCAGATATCTCTGATATTATCCATGATTCTCCGTTAAAATATGCATATTTTATTTTATTGCCAGTGGCATCAAAATATGATATATGTGGATAACCGTTAGAATCTATATCTATATCAGAATATAATCCTGTTTTACTTGAAGTTTCATCAACTACATAATTTTCCCAACTACCTGTTGAAGTATTTTTGAACGAGTATTGTAATTTACCAGAACTTTCATTTCCATTATAATATGATAGGTGAAGTGTCAAATCAGACAGAGCTGAACCAAGTTGATAATGGTGACTACCAACGTTTGCTATATTGATTATTTCATCTACACCTGAATAAATTTTTATGTAATCTATACTAGTTCCAGTTGTATTGTAATATGAAATATATATATTATCATCACCATCTATGTCTATTGATGGTCTATCTCCTCCCACTGAATCTAATGTTTGTTTTATCCAAGAACTTGCAATATCACAAGAACTGTAACAGTATGCATATTCTAAATCGTATCCAACATCATCATGATATGCTACATGGGGATTATTATTGGAATCTGTTGCTATTTTTGGATAATATCCTTGGTAACTGCTCGATGCATCGACATCCGTTGTGATTATCCATGAACTCTCAACTTCACATGAGTTTTGACAATATGCATAGTGTAAATCATAGCCATTGACATCTGTAAATGCCACATGAAGGCCATCAGAAGTATCTATTGCTATGTCTGAACCATATGATTGATAAACATAATCTGCTACTTTTGTAGTCGTCCAACTCCCGTTATTTTTAATGGCAATATATAGATCATCGTAGTAATCTTCTTCATATGTTATAAATATCGAGTTAGTACTATTTATCGCAATTGAATTTGAACTTCCTGTAGCAGTATAACTATTGAAGTTCGATAATCTTGTACTAGTCCTAATGTCCTCTGTTATCCAATCAGTGCCATTATGATGAGAGTATCTTAACAAGTATTCATATGAGCTTATGCTATCATTATATGCTACAGATCTATAGGATATGTGAGGATGATTTGTTGAATTTATTGCTATCGATGTTTGATCAAAACTATGTCCGGAATCTACTAATTGTACCTCCCATGAAGAGGCATTTAATTTAGCATATTTTAGTGTATTCTGATCGCTAATGTAAGAAATATGTGGTATATCTTGGTTATCAATTTCTATAGAAGGCCATAACCCAGTATTGCCCTCATTATCTACTTCTTCTATGGACCAAGATACTCCATTATATTTTGCATACATCAATGATGTGTTGGTACCATTGTAATAGGCTACGTGCATATGCCCATTACTATCTACTGCTATCGAATTATATGTAGCACCATAGTCATCAATTGGGGATGAATGAATGTCTCCCTTATCATTTACAACTAAATGGTTTAATTGTGAGTCCTCAGCGTTAATATATTGAGCATTAATTCTACCTGAATCATCAAAGTGTAAAGATATATCAGAGTATGGAGTTCCATAGTCTACAGATACTAAATTATTTTTTACATAAACAGTATTGGTATAAACTATTGAATATCTGACAAAATCACTACTAGTATCTACATATGTAATATAGGCAGTTCCATTTGAATCAACAAACATATGAGGTTGATTGCTATTCATGCCCGAAGTATCTTCAACATTGTATTGTTTCCACTCATTACTATTATTATAGAATAAAACTACATTGTCCGTCCCACTATAATTGATAGTAGAAATACGGGGATTATCTAAATTATCAAGTCTCAATGTTAGTTCATAATTGAAATCACCTACAAATGTTTGAAAATCCCAATCAGTTCCAGTGCTAGTTGCATACTTAATATCTGCATATGATTGATATCTGTAGGCAATTCTTGTCAAATCATCGCTTCCAATTGCTATTGAAGGATAATTTCCAACACTGTTAGTGCTGTCAACTTTTTCAAAAGTCCAAGCAGATCCATTCCAAGTTGCTAAATCTAAATCCCCATATGTCGCATTAAAATATGCAATTCTCGGATAATCATTACTGTCCAAATCTATTGAATTATGATATCCATTATTATTGTTATCATCAGTCGTTACCGTCTCATCAGTCCAACTAGAACCATCATAATAGGTATATCTTAATGTATCATTATTCTGATCATAATATGACATGTGCGGATAATCATTTCCATCTAGTGCCATAGATGTCATAAAACCGGCCGAATCACACGATCCTGAACATGTCCAATCTTGAAGTGCACTAGTCACCCAAGCAGAACCATCATAAGTTGCATAGGTTAGTTCTAATGGGTCATTAGACGGGTTAGTTTGCCAATTAAAATAACTTAAATGTAAATCACCTGTTGAATCAATCACAAGATCAATGTCCCCATAACCGCTCAGGCCATTGGTGACATCATCAATTAGAGTCGGAGAGGACCAAGATGTACCATTAAAGTATGTATATTGTAAGGTTTTTCCAGTATGTTCATAGTATGCAACATGTATATTCCCATCTGTATCTACTACAGTAGCAGGATTATATGACTGCCCATCGTCATTAACTATCGACTCAGAAGAGTTTCTTAACTTAGTTATGTGTGATATTGCACTATCTGTTTGATCATAAGCAACTATGTGTTTATTTCCATCTTTATCCAAAGAAATATCTAAACCTTCTCCTACATTATTACTACCTGAATAAACTGATTCTATGTCCCATGACAAACCATTGTATTTTGCGATTCCAATATCTCCATTTGTGGAGTCATAATATGCAATATTCCATAAATTATTATCGTCTAAAACAATGGAAGGGTGTCTTCCAATATCTCCAGAAGAAATAACTGTGTTTACACTTGGATTTACTGATTCCGTCTGAGCAGATTTACCCCAACACAGAGATTCTCTATTATCCATTATGGCACATGTAAAATCACTCCCTGCGTTAATGCTAATTACATAATTAGAAGACCAATTTGAAGAAACTAAACTATTCGGACCAGATAGATCAACACTTATCGGTCTTGCACTATTTAATTCATTATAATTATATTTTCCTAAAACATTCTCCATGGAGCCCCCATTATAGCCCCAGCATTGTGTTTTCTCATTACCTGAGTTCGTTGATGAGGAAACACAAGAATGCCTATCTCCTAATGCTAATTCGGATATTGAATCACCAGAAATGCTTAGAATTGTAGGAATATTCTGATCTTCAATACCTCCTAAACCAATACTACTAACATTTAAATCATCTATTTTTACCTCGCAATAATAACAATATATTTCAAATTTTAATGAACCTTGACCATCATCAACATAAGAATCAGGAATATCTACATTAACAGTCTTATATCCATAAAATGAAGAATATCTCCAGTTATTATATTCACTTTCTGTTGTATAATCAATTTCCGATATTAATGTATTTCCAGCATATACTCTGATTTTTTCTGAATTACCATTATCTCCAAAGTATCGGGCATCAACTTTGAACTGTATATTGCTGCCTGGCTTGAAACTGAAACTTCTATCTTCTGTTTCTATCGAAAATGTTGACCAATAATTTACTAGTTGCCTGTAGAGATATCCGGCATTGTTGAGGGTAAAATAAGCATGATCTGAAGTCCAACCAAGATTATTACTTGAAAAGTTATCTGTTACTGAAAATGATAATGAGGGATTAATTATTGGGCCAAGTCTCTCATCATCACTTTCTCCCCAGCAATATATGTCTCCATTTGTACTTTTTATGCAATTATGATTCGTCCCACTTGCAAATTCACTAACGCCCGTTCCCGGTGGCAGTGTTACATAATTTGGTGAATCAAATGCAGAAAATGTACCTTTACCCAATTGTCCTTGCAAATTACGTCCCCAACAAACTAAAGAATAGTCTTCTCCAACAGAACATGCATGTGCAGAACCTGCATCTATAGTGGTTGCAGAGAATCCTGCAGGTAAATCTACTAGTACTGCATATTCACTTTTAGCTCCCGCAGAAGAATGTCCAAGTTGGCCTTCTGAATTATCTCCCCAACAGGCAACAGTTGCATCAGACAATAGTGCACAAGCGAATTTTTCACCAACAGCCAAACTATCTGATTCTCCAATAAATGGATATTCATTCACTAATCCATCTATTAATTCACAAATGAAATCACCATCTGTATCTGTTGGCGTGCTAGATGAATCTCTAAAGTCTGTACCGCATGAATCTTCATCAATTCTTAACCAACCATCTCCATCTATATCTAAATCTAATCCTGCTGTTGTCATTCCATTTTGTCTTAACAGGTAAAATGAATTAGGATTTTCAGGATAAAATGAGAATCCCCACATTTGCCCGAGACTTGTAATTTCAAGGCCCATCCATCCAGCATCTCCAGTTCCTCTAACTTGATTATAATTCCATAAATTATCTTTTTTATGAAGTGTAATTTCTCCATCAGGCGTTCCTACTAAAATTACTATGGATAAATCCGGTCCTGCTGCGATATCATGTACACCTGTGCTATAGACATCTGGAATATCTTCAGTATTCCAGGATGATGGCGTAATACAATTTGAATCACAATTTGAATATTGTAGGCCATTTGCCAGATTATTATGCGCTACATGGATCGAATTGTCTGAACCTATATCTAAAGAAATTGAAGAGTTAGTTGATGAAACATCTCCAAGATTACTTATTACTACTTGTTGCCAATTGCCTATGACATTACAAGAACTAGAACAGGTTGCCAACTCAGCATCTGGAGATCCGCTGGTTTCATCAATATAACCAATCCAAATTTTATTGTCAAAAGATATATCGGTATCTAGCCCAAATCCTCCTGAAGAGATTGAAATTGCGCCAACCTCTGACCAACTTGAAGAATCTAAACAATCTGAGGATTCCAAACATACTACTATCTTCAATTCAGTTGATGTCAATGAGAATAGATATATATTGCCTAAGGCATCTATTTCTACGGACATCGCCGATCCCAACCAAGATGCCGAGAGTTCAGTAAGAATCCATTCACCATTCGATTTTGTATAATATAACGGGCTAGAATCATCCATAAAGAAAGTGTGAGGGATATTACTTGAATCTAAGGCTATGCTTGTACTCACAAGTGTTACATCTGATAAAAATATTTCTTCAATAGTCCATTTATTATCATTATAAATTGCAAATTTACCTGCATTTACTTCATCATCTACATATGATATACTGGCACACCCTTCCGTACTGAGGGTAGTTGAGACTTTATTTCCAACATTATTCGAAGTACTATCAAGCGCTATTATTTCAGAATCTATGCCTTCTCCTTCAATGTCACATTCAAGGTTGAAAACTTCCAATGGCATAAACAGTTCTACATAATCTAAATTATTTCCCATTTCAGATCCCTCATCGCCAGTAGCTCCTGTTTTTCCGAGACCTGTTCTCCCATCTTCTCCAGATCCCCAACATTTAACTCTCTCATTGTTCATTATACTACAAGTGAATGAATCTCCAGCTTGTACTAAAGTAGGAGTAATTCCTGTACCAAGTGAAATTGAATTTAGATTATCGCCCATTTCATTATCATCATCGCCTATTGATAATCCATTTCCGTAACCCAATTGACCAAAGTCATTTTTACCCCAACATTTTAAATCATTATTTGTCAAAATAGCACAAATATGAGAATCTCCAGCATCCGCAGATGATACTCCTAATCCTGTACCAAGATTTACTATGTTCAAATCATCTCCAATTTCATCGGATTCATCTCCTTCGTTAGTAATGGTCCCTGTACCCAATCTTCCATCACTGCCATATCCCCAGCAAGCAATACTTGCATCATCTAAAATTGCACATGTGAAATCATTACCCGCAGTAATCGAAGTAGCGGTTCTATCTGTTGGCAAATCTACTAATATTAAGCTAGAACCCATTTCATTTGATTCATCACCTATGGTTTCTGTATTGCCGATGCCTAATTGCCCGCCAGAATTATCGCCCCAGCAAGCCATCTCTCCATCACTCCATAAGACACATGTATGATCATCACCTAATGCTAGATCAGATATGCCACCTCTGCTTGGCAAATCTACATGAGGTAATTCCCCTCCTACTAGGTCTCCTGAATCGTCACCAATAGTATTGGTATTGCCGACGCCTATTTGGCCTTCAGAATTTTCTCCCCAGCAAACTACAGAATCATCTGAACTATCATTTACGATTGCACAAGCATGTCTGCCACCAGCTTCTATCAAATTAGCATTCCAAGAACCAATATTGACTGTGTTAACATTCACCCCCATCTCGAGATATCCATCTCCTCTTGATCCAGAACCAATTAATCCAACACTATTTCCAAGTTTATCGTTTTCACCCCAACATTTGATTGAACTATCATCAACTAATGCACAAGAGAATGTATTTCCTAATGCTACATCTATGAAAGTTAAATCTTCTCCAACATCAGTAAAATATAGGTATCTACCCATTTCTAAGCTCTCATCGCCATAATCTTCAATATTTTCATGACCCGTTTTCCCTTGACTTCCATCGCCCCAACATTTCATTTTACTATCAGTTCCAATTGCACAAGATTGAGAATTTCCTACAGAAATAATTGTAACATCGCCATTGTTAGAATCAAATCGTTGTTCAAGACCTTTTAATTCATTCGAAGAATAATCAAATCTCTCTAAAATTGCAATTTGAGTGCTAAATATCATTAAAGATACAAGTAGGAATGCTTTAACCTCTTTATGGGTTATCATAATATGTTCTCCCGAGGAGATAAGTGCTATTAATGAATGACCTATCATAAACGGCTAATATATAAAATGAGATAACTATATATTTTAATAATTACTATATTTCAAATTGTTTTTAAAAAAGAATTACCTCGGTACTATGATGAAGATGAAACTATGTAAAATTCTAGGAGGGTGTAAGTGATGTCAGTTAATAGTTCAAGGAGTAATGAAGATTTAAATTTAAGATATATGCAAATTTCATTATCAATTCATTCAGGCTCAAATTTACCTGGATCAAATTGGCTTTCATCTTTTACTAATGTGGAATTTATTACTATGCTTGAAAAATCTCATGAGGGTTTAATAGGTTATTTTAAATTAAAATTTGATGATGTGAATGTACTTGAAAAAGATCATCGCAAGATGACAATATTGGATATCAAATCTAAAACTAATAAATCTGCATTAGTTAAAGCATTATTGTCTGGACCTGTTCCAAGTTTATTTCTAAATGATATGGACGCATGGTGGGTAAATCCATCCCACTTGGATGCCAATGGGATGACTTTGACAATACGCGGCACTAAGGAAGCATTGCTTAGAATTCGTAATGATTTATCAAAATTGGTTGATGGGAACGTAAGTATAAAGATAGGGTCTGAAACTTTAAACAGCCCAGAATTCACAGATATGTTGAATGAAAAGCAACGTTTAGTTATGGATAATGCAATTAAGATGGGTTATTATGCTAGGCCCAGAGGATGTACTCAGCGAGATATTGCATTAAAAATGAATATTAAACAGGCAACTGTAAGTGAACATCTTCAAATTGCAGAATCAAAAATTATTAATTTTGCTAATAAATAATTATCTCAATTAAAATAATTCAAAACTGTGGCCCTCTGATCAAAAATATAACCCAGAGAAATGCAAGTAATGTGCCACATATTCTAACTATTATTTTTCCAGTTATTGGTTCTAAAAATAATTCCGAAAGACTATTTCCTACAAATGTCCAAGCAATCATTGCAGGAATACAAACTATCAATGTAACAATTATGATTGTAATTATGCCGATTATCCCTCCTCCTAAAGGTTCTATAAATTGACTCATAATCAAAATTATGAATGCCCATTCCTTACCATTAACAAACTGCATTAAAATGCCAGTTTTTATCCCAAGCTTACCTCTGGAATTCGATGATATTATTGATTTTAAATTGATATTAAACATCGCAATAGACATTAAACCTAAAAATATCATTCCAATCCAGTGGAGAAATATTATTCCATTATCGCTATCCCTTAACGGTTCAACACTTAACCCTATGATTAACTCCATTAACAATAGTCCAATCGCCATCCCGGTAATTAATGGTATATTACTCCGTTTACCAAACAAACCACTGTGTGTAAAGGAAGTAATGGCGTTTGGGCCTGGAATTACCAATGCTATTGCAATAATAATCAATAACTCTAGGATTGATGATGTAACACTCACGATTAAGGGAGTATATCTTGGTAATTAAAATTAATACTATTTAGGGATATTTTACAAATCACTAAGTAAATCATCTTCAAGTATTACTTTTGCTTGTTGTACCCAACCTTGTCTTCTAATTCTGCCTGGAAAGTGCTCTATTGCTTCATTAAGTTCATCTGCAAGCTCGTCAGTAAGTTTAGAAATTTGTTCATATGTTGAAATTCCAATAAGATTCAGCCGTTCCTCAAGTCCAGCATCGAGGCCCTTTATCGCTTGTAAATCATCCTTATTACCCTTATCTCGGCCAATTATTCTAAAATCTATCAAATGACCTTTAACATCTACTCTAGCTAATAAATACTCCTTCGGAGTCATTTTATTTTCTTCTCCCTTTAGACGTTCTAGTTCTTCACTTATTTCAGCCTCTAACTCTCTTCGAACTCTCTTCTTTTCACTCTCTTCGAACTCTTCCTTAGCCCTTGATTCTTTTTCCTTTCTCTCTCTCGCTTCTATCTTTTTCTTTACATCCGTCCTGGCCTTGTCCATTGCTCGCTTTTCAGCAAGTATTCTTTCCTCGGCATTCAGGGCGTTAGCAGATTCTCTTTCTGCGATCCTTATGGCTCTCTTTCTCTTTTTCTCATCTTCTTCAATTTGTTTCTCAAAATTGTCACGCTCGCCAACTAACTTCTCTTCTTCTTCTTGAGCCTTTTTGTGTGAAGCTATGGCTTCTCTAGTCTTTTGCTCTTCAGCAAGTCTAGATTGTTTCATATCACTGGCCTTAGTGGTCATTTCTGAATATGCCTTTTGCTCAACTAGTAACTTTCTTTCTGCTTCTTCCCTAGCCAAAGTTTCAACTCCTACTTCAGCCATTGAAGCAATCCATCTTTCAGTTTCTTCTTTTAATACTCTCTCGGTTGACTTCCTTTTACGAATTTCTTCCTCAGATCTTCGCTGTGCTTCTAATTTTTGATTATTTTGTTCTTCAAGTTGTTTCATTGCTTCTTCTATGGACTTACGTTCCTTACTGGTTTTCTGTTCCAAATCTCTTCTAATTTTAGCTTCTTCAAGAACTAATTTTTCAATATCTTGTTTAGTCTTCTTAGCAATTCCTACGCGCTTCTTGGCGGCTGTGTGTTTTTCTTTTAATTCAGAAAGATCTTTTTTCAATTTTTTAGTTTTATTCCTATCTTCTTCTGCTTTTTCTTCAGCCTCTTTGGCTAATTTCTCTTCCTTATCGGCCGCGATTGTCATTTTAGCAGTGGCATCTTTGTATGATTTGAGCTTCTTCTCCAATTCTTCTCGTCTTTGAAGGACACTTATTGCTATCTTTTCTGCCTCTTCGTGCTTCAGTTTACCTTCTTCTAGTTTTGAATTAATCTCTTCTAATATTTCTTTATCTCTACCAGATTGTTCAAATAATTCATCTATTTTGATTCTTCCTTCATCATTCTCTTTATGTAAATCCTCAGTCTTATTTTGTTCACGTTTAAGTTTTGTTTCAACTACTGCTCTCTGTTCAACATTAGTTTTTATTTTATTTTCTAGATTTTTAATTTCTAGCTCAGTCTTTTTCAAATCTACAGTTAATTTGTGACTAATGCTCTCTTCTTCTTTTAATTTTCTTTCAGCCTCAACTCGTGGTTTAACTTCGGCCTGATACTTTACTTCCCTGTCCTTTTTCAGTTTTTCTGCAACTTTACTTTCGCTAATTGCTACTTCTCTTAACTTCTGTGTTTCTATAGTTTTTATTTTAGCATCTTCAATTCTCTGTGATTCTTTCCCAAGGTCTAATTCCATTTCTTTTCGAGCTTTTTTATCATCACGAATTTTTTCTTTTAATTGTACTACTTCCTTTGTAAGTTTATCTAAGGCCTTAAGTGACTCAAAACCAGTCTTTTTTGCAGTTTCAAGTTTCTTACCTAGTACCTTATTTTTCTTAGTAATTTCTAACATTTCTTTGTCTAACTTTAATTTAAGTCTAGTATTTTCCTTCATTTCCTCTTTTGAGTTGACTATTTTTGCTTTTAATTTCTCAATATCGTTAGGAATTTTTATATTTTTGGCCTTCTCATTTTTTATTTTCTTTTCTATAGTTTCTACCATTGCTGATGATTTATTAGATTGTTGTTGAACTTTTGCGGTCTCAGAAGCAACTTTATTTTTTACTTTATCTTCTGCCTGTTTTTTCAATTTTGCATCCTTTACTTGTTTTCCTAATTTAGCCTTTGCAGCCTTTTGTTTTGTTTCAGATTCACTTTTGGCTATTTTTAATTCCTCTTCATGCTTATCTTTTATTGCCTTAGCCTCAGAAATCGCTAATTTTTTATTCGCTTTAGCTTTGGCAATAGCGGCCTTTTTCATTTCTTTAGCTTTGGCAATAGCGGCCTTTTTCTTCGCCTTATCTTTGGCAATTGCTGCCTTTCTCGCTTGTTTATTTGTTTCGGCAAATCCTGAATGAGTTCCATCGCTAACTTTGCTAGCGAGGTTTTCAGGCTTTACTTCTTCACTAACTTCTTCTTTTTCTGATTTACGAACTGAGGCATTACTCGCATATTTTCTATTCATTGCATTGATTAATTTATCAAATTTACCATCATATTTATCCAAGAGCTTAGATATATTAGCTTTTTTCTTTTCAAATTCTTCTTTAGATAAATTATTTTTATAAATTTCTTCGATTTTTATGGCTGCATCTGTTCTTTCCAAAATTAATACTTCCTTAAAAATTATATTTTTCGACTGCTAAAATCTCGTAAATTCTCACGATTCGCCCCCGGCATGAGATACCTTGACCGTTCCAATTATATTTACAATTTGGATGCCTGTGCTAATATAATATAAACTTAGAGTTATTATTAAATTAAATAGTTATTTTTAACAAACTTTTGGATTGACCGCATTGTCTTCAAATTTTTTCGACTTTAAGACTCCGATCACATATGATATCTTTTCTACATGAATTTCCATCACACTATTATCTTCATTAATTGTAATTTCGCCAATCGCTAGTTCAGGGACCTTGGTTTGTTTTAGTACCCATTCAAATAATGAATTTTTTGTTACTATTTTTTTTCCGATTTCTAGTCTAACTTTAATCATGCCAAAAGCATCAGTCACTTCATTCCAATCTTCTCTCATTTTTATTGGATCTCTATCTGTATTTTTGGATAAATTTGGAACTTCTACGAAAGGAATTTTCATATTCCAAGTTGATGCTATTTTATTCAATAAAGGCGTATCTTCCCTAGTGACAAAACTCCATGATTCACCCTTTCTCCCCATTCGTCCAGTTCGTCCTATCCTATGTACATAAGATTCCGAATCATCTGGTAAATCATAATTCACAACATGCGTTATTCCATCTACATCTAATCCACGTGCAGCAACATCAGTGGCTATAACTATTCTAAATTCTCCCTCTCGAAACGAATCCAAAATCTTCTCTCTTTTGTTCTGAGCAATGTCTCCGTGAAGTCCAACGGATTTTATTCTTGATCTTTCTAATCTTTCAACGATGATGTCAACCATTCTCTTTGTGTTGGCAAAAACCAGCATCTGTTCTTCTTCTTCAAGATTTGATATTATCCTTCCTAATGCCCACATTTTGTTAATTCTACCTATTTGAATTGCAAATTGTTCTATTTCAGGAACTTCTACTTCCAAATCATCACTCATTACATGAACCGCTTCACCCATGAACTCTTCAGCAGCATCAAGTATTTCCTGAGGAAATGTTGCACTAAACAATAAAGTCTGTTTTCTGTTAATCATTTTTTCAAATACCCACAAGACATCTGGAAAAAATCCCATGTCTAACATCCTATCGGCTTCATCTAAGCAGAACATTTGTACCTGTTCTAAATTTAAATGACCTCTTTTGGTCATATCAATAACTCTTCCAGGGGTGCCGACTATTATTTGTGCACCTTCTGCTAACTTTTTGGCCTGCTTATCAAGATCAACCCCTCCGTAGACGGTTTGTATGTTTAGGCCTTTATTTCCCTGTAAGGCATTCATCTCTTCCGCAACTTGAACTGCTAATTCTCGAGTTGGGCAGAGAACTAATGCTTGTATTGAATTACTATTGGAACATTTCTCTAAAAGTGGGATGCCAAATGCTGCAGTTTTACCGGATCCTGTTCGAGCCTGTCCGACTATATCTAATCCTTTACGAGCAATTGGAATTGCTTCTAGTTGAATTGAAGTAGGTTCTGTCCAACCTCTTTTCTCAATGGCGGCATAAATATCTTTATCTAAGTTCCAAGAAGAAAAACCTATTGAAGAACTCATTTAATCGCCCTCAGAAGGTTTCAGCATCTCGAATTTCCTTCTGAAGTTGCCCCATCCAATATTTTCTACAATTTTCTCTGGTTAAAAATTGATCATCACTAGAAAAACTGTGATTATAATGTCCCTTGTCGGCAGTTGCGAATTGTTCTTGGTTTCTTTTATGGAATTTTTGCAATACATGATTCTTCATATATTGCCTAAATTTCAACCTTTTTGACCTATTTTCACTATCCCATAGTGCATTAAACTGGGATTCCTTTTCATCAAAGTCATCAGTCATCTTTAGTCCTCTCTATCTCGCCGACCCAACTCTCGTTTATCATCCTCACCCTTAATTTTTTTAATGGGCTTTAAGATTTCTATTGATTTATCTTCTTCATCATCGACGTAATCCAATGCTGCTAAGAATTGATTTTTCTGTGATTCCGTACCTTCCATAGTAATGTCCACAGATAATGATGTCAATTTCTTTCTCAATTCAAGATCGGTTTCATGCCTTAACAATTCTTCTGCTACTTCTCTAAGTCTATCTCCACTTAATATTATGGACAACTGCCCTATGCATGCTTTTCTGAATTCAACATCTCTGGAACGAGCCCCATCAATTATCATCCTAGTAACTCTTGGATTTTGCATATCTAATCTTTTTAGGGTCTTAATGACTGCTTTACGTATTACATTATCATCTTCTTCAATTGCTGATTCTACAAGTATGGTGGCAATGCGTGGCTCAGAAACAACTAGTTTCGGAAACGTCTGTGATGCATTTCTTCTGACTTGAATATCCTCATCTTGCAATGACCAACTGATAAGATCCCATCCAGTTGCACCACCATTTGCGGCGATTGTTTTAAGAATTTTAGAGCCTCTCCTTCTCAAATCAGTGTCCTCCTCTCTAATTAATTCGTCTAAATGCAGACACCCAGCTTCAGGCCATCTTTTCGCCGTTAATCTTAATGCTTCAAATGCATCCCCACGATTCGTCATTATTTGACTCCTTAATTCCCTTCTTAGTATATCCTCACATCCGGATGGAAATATCGGTGACAACAATTTTAAACATATTCTGGATTCTTCTCTAACTGCATCATTTTCATCCATCAACCGATCAGAAAGAAACTGAAAAATTGAGGTACTTTTACGTAATGAAAACGAGGGCATTGACTTCAAAGCAGCGATCCTTACATCGGGATAATCATCATCTAGTGCATCAAGAAGTATTGAATGTGCCTTATCTACATCTGACCCTAAAACTCTATTTAATGCTTTGATTCCATCAATTCTTCCTGCAAAACCCCCTCTACCATCATTAATCGGCAATTCAATTTTTTTTACCTTTCCACTGGCAAGTAACAGTATGTCCTGTAATGGTATTCTTTGCCATGGCCCAGATTGAGGCAATAGTGCACGGATATCTTCATCTTGATAAGTTTGGTTGAACTTTTGTATGGCCTTACCGGTACGAGGATCACGAGCGATATACTCTCTAGACATTTTATTTCGACCCGCCGAAGGCTCCCTCATTATTCAACCAAACGACTTTATGATTTATTAAAAATAATAACTTTTTATAAGTTTATTATTGACGTATAACTATGGAAGAACTACCAAATGAGATTTCTAAATTATTATTTTCTACATTTTCAGATGGATTTCCATTTCTAAATAAAGATGAGATAATACGCAGTTGGTCTTTAGATTTTCAATGGTTTAATCCTGACGACTCTATGTTATTATTCTCACACCTTTTAGATAAAAAATGGATAATCAATTCAAACAATCATTTTTCTTTTAATCCAAGTCTAATTTTGGCTCAACCTCCATTGAGCTGGAAACCAAATTTAAATGATATTTTGAATATTTCAGAATTTAATAAATCTTCTGGAATTAAACCTTTAGAAAATGAGAAAATTATAATTTCGGAATCTACCCATCTAGGTAAAAAAGATGTTAATTATAATGATGAAAAAATGGTTAAATTATTAAATTTTGTCTCTAAAAAATCAGAATTGAGCAAAAGGGAAGTTATCCGAAGATCAGAACGTAAAAAAATGGCACTCGGGCCAATCAGCCTTTGGATGGCAGTTTGCTTATTGGCCCGCGAGCAGGGATTAGATATGAATAAAATAATTGATATAATTGACAATAGTTAATTCAAATAAATATATACATATATATCACTCAGACGTTACGGTCATATGGAATTATATTTTGCCATTCAGAAGCATCAGATCTCGCTACGATGGCGTGCACCCATTCTGTTTCTGAGCAATTAAAGACTTCATGAGGTAATCCAGGTTCTATGAAGAACATGTCTCCTGCACTATGCACAACTGATTTTTTACATCCTGCGCCATATTCGTGCCTCACACTACCTTCTAATAAGTATATCATAACATCAAAATCAACATGAATGTGGGCATTCGCTACTCCACTAGGCGGAATATATGCCCTGTTCATTGAAAGTTTAGTTGCAGATGTATTTTTTCCAGATAAGCCAGCAGCATATTCGATATTATTCCAACCTCTAACTTTCTCAGTACCTCTTAGACTCCATATCCCTCCTTCATTCGTCACATAGTTACTTAAATCTGTCTTTGATTCTTTTCGTGGTAAATCATTAGATTCCATGTACATAACCGCATTACTCTAGACTTTGTAGTTTTTGATAAGTTAAATCATATAAATAACTAATATTATCTCAAATTTATCTCATAAGAGATTTTTTATTTTTCAATCAACGCTAAAAAGGGGTCATCTCTCGGCGGGCACATAGAGGATTGTTAATGTCAAGAAAGATTACCGTTTGTACTTCTTCAGGAGTGCCACTAGTTAGCAATCGAAGTACTTCCTTTAAATGCCCTGAATGTAATCATTTTATTGGTAGAAGCGAACAATGTAGAGTTCAAGGAATAGCATATATCTGTCCTGAATGTAGCTTCCAAGGTCCTTAAAATTAAATGGAGTGCAATAATATGGGTCATGTTGTCGTAAAATACAAAGTAACTATGGATCAACCAGAAGAAGCTGCACCAGATTATGCTGCAATAGCTGGATTGATTGAAGATTTACCTGAAGTACAGGCAGTAGAAATAAAGCCATTAGCATTCGGAATGATGTATATAGAAGTACAAGCAGTGCTCGGCGAGGGCGAAGGAATCGTAGATGGTTTTGAAGAAAAAATTCGCTCATTAGACACTCTGGTGGGGCAGGTCGAAACCCTTGAAATGGGTCGTCTTTAATTTTTATAAAAAATTAATTTAATAATGATCTAAAGGTGATCGCATAAATTCTCTCATCAAAACTGTCGCATAAGTCCCAGGCGGTAGTGCAAATTTTATTCTAAGGCAGGCACCTTCTGGGTGCCATCTATCACCATCTAATGTTCCATCCACCCATCTTCCAGATGTCAGGTCATTAACTTCTGTGGCTTCACTAACACTGAACTCTCTGAAGAAGACAGATAATGGCCTTCTAGTTCCGGAAGAAGTCAGTCTCGGAATTTTTTCAATTCTCCAATCTACTTCATGAAGATCAGTATCTTTTAGGGCTTGGCTCTCAATTTCTCCAGGTATATCTTTGGCTAATGCAGACTCTAATCCTGGCAAAGGGCCAGTAACCGCCAATCTTCCAGAAATACAATTCCTTTTACATCTTTCAAGATTACTTTCTGAAACATATGCCATCTTACTCGCATCTATTCGGCCGTTCGGGTGAACTGGCGCTACTATATCTCCAATTACTGGAAATATTATTGGCAATTTATGCTTTAATCTACCTCTTAAAGAATAATTAAAGGTTAATGACTGAACAGAGTGAATTGTTAGTAGTTGTAATGAATTCGGTAATGCCATAAATGCGGATCTATAATCTTCAGGTTTCTTCAATAGCCTCTCTAAAATATTTCTTTCATATCCTAGACGTTCGGGAATTATGTTCAAACACTCTTCGACATTGCTACTTTCTCTCCACATTTTTCGGAAATTACGAACTTCTTCTTGTGCATTTTTACCCTCCATTCCTAAATATTGATCGACTGCCATTTTGTAATCTCCATTTACGACTGCTCTGCCAACTTCAGGTGTCACTGGCCTAGTTGACCCAAATCTCTGCGGACCTATCCAATTTGGAAATGCGTCAGCACCTAATTTATGAGATAGGTCAGATCTAATTTGATTTACTCGCTTCATAGCTTCTTTTCCGTCTAGAGGATTCCCGTTTGAATCACAACATCCACGAACAGTTATCGTAAATCTATTTCCATCATGATCACTCATGCCTACTTTCTGATGCGTTCTACCTAAAATTTCAATTATACTATCTGGAATTTTTACTTTCTCAACTTTATGCATGGGTGCATCAATGACGACTATTTGTGTCGTAACGGCTCTTTTATCTTTCATTCCTGATGTAAAAACTCTATTTCGACTTATTCCGCACGCACTTGATAATCTTTTTAAGAATCTGTTTGTTTCCCAATTAGTCATCGTTATTCTTGTAATTGTAAAACGTCCCTTTGAATCTAATGCAGGTACTTTAGATATCTCTTCAACTCTAAAATCTTCAACCCTAGATTTTAAGATTCCTCCAATTCCATCTGTTGGCGAAACCCATTCTGAAAGTCCCAAGTGCTCCTCTAGAGAGCTGTTAGCCAATTTCACACCGCCTCTCAGAGTTTAATTCCTGAAATTTCTTTAGATAAATTCTTACATAAATCTCTAAAAACTTTTTCGCCCTTTTTACCCTTCATGGCCCTTATGAAAATCTCTGGATCATCTAGATCGGGATGATTTTGAAAATAGTTAGCGTATTCTACATCTTTACTTGCATTCAATCTAGATCTAAACACCTGTAATGTTGTATGACTTTCTCCACTAATGCGGATTCTTAATTCACGACCTTCATTTTTTAGTACTTTGATTGACATAAGACGACCTTTCGACCTACCCATCCCTTTTGAGACCTTTCCTAATAATACGTTCAATCTCCGATTCAAATTCACCCTAAGTTATACATCAGCATCCATAGCGCGGGACATGGCCGTTGCTGACCAGCCTTCTGAAAGGTTTTCTGAACTTTTTGAAAGAATGGCTTTTCCAATAGTTGTTTTAAGCCTTTTTGCTACACTTATTCTAGCAACTTTTTTGTCTCCGCTTCCTACATTTTCTACAGACCTATCTTCCTTTGCCCCTGAGACCAATGATGAAGATGCAATGTCTCGAATATATGACGAAATTGGAAAATCCGGTGAATTAATATATATTGATGTAAAAACAACTCAACAAAACTCGAGTGTCTTGGAAATTGGAGCATTAAAACAACTCTTTGATGATTATCAAATGATTGACAATTATTCAAAATCTAATGGTAATTTCATAAAATCTCAACTCAACGCTGCCGATATTATGAACCGTGCAATTCTTGAAAGCAATTATTCTGGTAATCTTTACGATTTTGCCGAATGGGGAGATTTACTTAATTCAGTTTTTGTGAATAGTGAAAGTTGCTCATCATCGCTTGTTGACGATGAAAAAACTATTGCATCAGCATCATTTGCGTCATCTGTGATGCTCAACGAGGACTTTAATTTTGAACCAGTATGTGACTGGCTTGAAGAACAAATAGGAAATCCTATGCCACATGCATCAAGTACACTTTGGATAATAGAAATGTCCGGTGATCTAAAAGAAGAAGACAATCTTATTTTTGCGGACGGTATACGTGATTTATTGTCTGATAATGACCCTTTAGATTATAATTTACCTTTGCAATATGGTGTTATTTCAGACTCATTAGTTAGTAATGATATTAATCAAGCGACATTGGATGATTTAGTTTATTTATTAGTTCTAGCAATTTTAATCGTGGTATTATTGTTAGCAATTACCTTTAGATCATTCATGATGGTTGCAGCACCATTGTTAGGCCTGTCTGCTTCACTTGTCTGGACATATGGCATAATATCTATGCTAGGAATAGGTTTTACAATTCTAGAAGTAGCAGTGGCGCCTGTAGTATTGGGCTTAGGAATAGATTATTGTATACATTTACAAACTGGTTATGAAAAAGCAAGATCAAATACTGATACCGCTGCTAAGGCATGGATACAATCATTCATGAAAATTCGAGTTGCTTTAAGTTTAGCAGTTGTAACTACAGTATTCGCATTCTCTGCTAACTCATTATCTCCATTGCCCCCGTTACAAGCCTTTGGATTCACTCTTGCTTTAGGTGTAATTTCAGCATTTGTAGCAAGTACAGTAACGGTTGGTGCATTACACGTCGTTGTTGAAAAAACTGCTGGCACTATGCCAAGGAGAGGAATAAATTTAGATAAAGTTGCAGACAAAGCAACTAATTTTCAAAAAAATAATACTACTAGAGTACTTCTTCTTGTTGTTTTAATTACTGCTGGTTCGGTAATTGTAGCCCAGAGGGGCCTAGATACTAGTTTTGAATTAACTGATTTCCTTTCCGAAGATGATATGGAAATAATGGAAGTAAGGAATAATATCTATGACTCTTACGAAGTAGATGCTTTAAAATCAGTATATATTTTGATTGAGCCAAATGTAAACTCTGAATTCTTTGAAGATGAAGAAAAAATTATTTCTGCTTTACGTGGATTTGATCAATCTCTTCTGAGAATTCCAGCAGTAGTATCGACGGAAGTCAGCGGCTCCAGTAACGAATGGCCTTCCTATGATAGTTTATATCTTATCTTAAAAGATATGGTAATCCAAGATGAAAACTTCGGAGCCCGTCACAATATGGAATTATTCGGAAATGATATTTTTGTGACTGAGAATTTTCAACAGGGGGACCTTTCCTCGGCAGTTAAAGAATTACTTTCCAACGATAGCATTGGTGATCAATTACGTGGATTTTCATGGGCAGAAAGAACTGAATCATATGTTTCAATTGATTCATCTAATTCAAATGATTTAGTAAATAGTATAAATTTCTTAATTTTAAGAATTGATGTAGAAGCCCAATCTAGCAATCAAGTCGATGATATCGCAAGAGAATTTGATATTGAACTAACTTTAATCGAAGAAGATATTGAAGGTAGAGCATATGTTGATGGGGATTTAATAGTTTTATCGAATGTCCTTTCTAGTCTAATTTCTTCAATTGTGAGTTCGACAGGAATTAGTCTCGCTGTTTCTTTAGCAGTACTGGTCATTCTGACCAGGAGAATAGGTCAATCATTAGTGGTAATACTTCCAGTTGGTTTAGCAGGTTCATGGGTTATTGGTGCAATGGCCATTTTAGGAATAAATTGGAATGTTTTGACTGTAATGATTACCGCCCTAACTATCGGCTTGGGAATAGATTATTCCATACATGTATGGAGGAGATTTGAGGAAAATAGGAGAGATGGAATGGATGTTTGGTCAGCAATGAGGGATATGTACGCTACTACTGGCGCATCATTATTGATGTCTGCTGGGACTACAATTTGCGGATTCTTAGTGCTCCTTCTTTCACCAATACCTGTAATACAAGACTTCGGAATAGTCAGCTCAATATCGGTAGCATTTTCTTTAATACTGGCGTTACTGGTACTTCCAGGATTATTGGCATCAGAAGTAAGAACTAATAATGGGAATTAATATTTACTCTTTCTTTTTACTCATCTTCTTAAATCCTATCTTCGTTTCAATATTATCTTCTTCAGAATTTTTTACAAGGACATTAATTTTTTCTAAATGTTGTTGTACCTGTTGGAATGCGGTTACTCCATTAGTTTTATTTTTAGACCACGGCAATTTATTTTGACAAACAAGATACGTTTCTGATGATGCTTTTCTACTTGCTGTGGGGGCATATCTTTGAACATTGGAAAATCTTTGTTTCGCTGCTTCCATTAATCCTTCAATGCCTGTACCTTGAAATATCTTCGTCACGAAATTCCCACCTGGTGCTAAGATGATCATTGCTGTATCCATTACTAGTGTTGATAACTCTAAAGAAATTGCTTGGTCAGTATCGTATCTCCCAGTTAATTTTGGAGAAATATCACTCACAACAGCGTTTAATGTTCGGCCATCTAAGATTTCTGAAATTTGGTCAATAGTGGAAGTATTTCCTATATCTCCTATGATTATACTTGCTCCTTCTACAGGAGAAGTAGCTAACAAATCTACTCCAACTACTAATCCATCAAATCCAACTTCTTCGACTACTACTTGTGTCCAACCTCCAGGGTGACATCCAACATCCAAGACTGCATCGCCTTTCCTCATTATTCTGAATTTATCTTGTATCTGTTTTAATTTGTACGCAGAACGAGCCCTGTAGCCCTTAGACCTAGCCTCTCTGCGCCAAGGGTCACGTCGATTTTCTTGGAACCAACGCTTGCTCATATCTGATGGCGCTGGGCCATTGGGTTATGAATGAAAGCACCTTAGCGACTAATATGTCTGCATTCCGGAATCATTTCACATTCATCTTAATGATAATTATTCTACTTGCTATTCCTTTAGATGCTGAAATAGAAGATAATAACTCGTGGCAAGTAGATGGAGGTTATTCTGTATTGATGGAACAATATACGGCTACATGGTGTGAAATTTGTGCATCTGTGGATTCATGGATGCCAGACTATACTTCCGCCAATGGTGACCGCGTCATAAGAATTGCAATTCATGACACGTTCGATGATCCATTGGGTACTCCAATAACCGACTATAGATTACAAAGATATAATGAATCTAGGATTTTCCCTACGTTTTGGTTTGATGGCAATATACTTTCAGGGGGGGCTCCAGACACAACTACTTTGCATAGGAGTTTACTGTCCTCAGAGACACTAAGAAGTGGCGATACAGATATAAATTTGGAAATATCTTTGATTTCAGATGAATTGTTAATATCTACAATATTATCTAATTGGGAAAAAGAATTTGATACCAAACTAACAATAATGATTTTAGATTATGATGTTAGAATTCCTCAGAATAATGCGATTAATGGAATTGAAATCCATCATGATGTATTATTTGCTTATAATGAAATAAATCTTAATAATTCTCAAATTTGGTCATACCCTAATGAATCATGGTCAAATACTTCTGCCGTAGATGGTGCTATAATGTCAAAATACTATATCCCTTCGAATAAATCCTTAGAAGATTTAAAAATAGTAGTAATACATGAATATGTGGATTCAAATATCATGGAGTCCAATACCTTAGGCGCCACATCAATATATTTGGGCAGCAATAGTCAAGTATCAAAATTAAATTTATCATTGCCAATCATAATTATATTGTTATTATCAATTATTCCTATTTCAGTCCGATCTCGTAAATAAGTTGCATTACGGTATCTCTGATGGTTTCTTCTGACATTCGTGTTGGTTTAAAATCTGTAGACAATAATTTATCAACATTTAGGAAGGTTTTTGGAACATCTCCGGCCCATCCTCTTTTCCCTCCTGTGTATTCTACACTTACATTTTCCAATCCACTCTCCTCTACTACAATTTCTGCTATTCTTCTAACTGAACATGTATCTCCAGTTCCCAAATTATACAAATTAACAGATTCATTAGCATTTTCGATTAAATGTAACATTGAATCTACGCAATCTCGTACTGACATGTATGATTTTTCTTGAAACCCATCTCCTAGTACTTCGAGTCTATTTGGATTATTTTTCAATTTGTGAATGAAGTCGAATATTACTCCATGTGTCCCCCTTGGACCGACAATATTGGCAAATCTGTGAATATATCCTATTCCTCCAAAAGTTCCTATCCAAGCAGATATTAAAGCCTCGCTTGCTAATTTTGATGCACCATATAATGAAATTGGTAAATTCGGGCCATATTTTTCTGTGGTCGGCATTTCATCTGCTTCTCCATATATTGCCGAAGAGGAAGCAAATGAGATATTTTTAACATCATTAATCCTCATTGATTCAAGGACATTATATGTTGCTAATGTTCCCTGTTTGAGATCAGTATCCGTTATTTCTGTCCCTAACCTAATATCCGGATTAGCAGCTAGATGGTGCACATGAGATATTCCCTTCATGGCCTCTTTAAGTTGCTCCAAATCTAATAAATCACAATTGATAATTTCTACATTATCGTTTTTATCATGATGAGATAAAAATTCTAACCTGCCGCTACTAAAATTATCTACAATTCTTACTTTCTTTCCGCTCAATACTAATGCGTCTACAAGATGAGAGCCGATGAATCCGGCACCTCCAGTTACTAAATCCATGTCATTTACCTCAATTTGCACTAATATCCCATAAATCATCATCATGTTGTTTCTTTAAGAAATATAAGATTCCGATGACTGAAATCATGCCAATGTGTACTACTGTACAATATGGGCAAATGTGAGGGGCGCCTTCTACAAGGAACAACTCTACTATTACTAACCATGCAACTCCTACTACACCTGGTAAGGACATATAGAAAGATGCATCTAGCCACATTTTTGATAATTTATCTCTTGGTCCAAAAAATAATGAAATTCCTAGATAAAGCAATATTGAAAAGGAAATCATCCCGATCATCCCCCAAGAAAATCCTAAAAATTCAGAATATTTAGGATCGCCAATAACGCTTCCACATTGAACAATTCCTTCTGCTGCACAATAATTCGTACCTCCTGTGGCTTGAATTTGCCTGTGGATAATTTCTGTCCACATACTTGTTAGCAATGCTCCTGTTTCAACAATTACTAGTCCAAGTAGAATTCTTTTAGTTTCAGAAATTTTCAAATTTAAATTCTTACCAAATGGTGTTGCTATGGCTAAACCAATCAATATTATGGCTCCAAATATCATTAAAGGTCCGTATTCACCTAGCATATCATTAGGCCCCCAAATAAATGGATAGGCCATCATCGATAGATTGTCCGTCATTGTTTCCATGGGCTGCTTGATTCCACGCAACTTCTCCATTAGGTTTCAAGATTATGTTAAAAGGTGTACCGCTAATGTCCCAGATATTTTGTACGGTCAAATCTAAATCATTAACATATCCCCAATCATGAACTTCTCCAGGCCTATCTTGACAATTATTTTTTCCTGAATTACATCCATTTCCATCATCAACATTGGTACCATAATTTGTTTTGTCCTTGAATGCGATCATTTCTGCTTCGGAACCATCATGCCCAGATATTCCCAATTCAACTACAACGGAAAGAAATGTGGCCTTTGAGCCATAGAGTGTGTGTCTTTCTGTCATGTCGTCGCCTTCTGTGTAACAATATGGGCAATCAGTATCTAAAATTTGAATATATATCCACTTACCTTCCTCTCCTTCTTCCCAGTTACGGTCAAACATTGAATGAAGGTCGAAATCCGACCATGTTCCAGATTCATATACTTCACCTCCTAAATTTGGTATTATTTGGCCTTCCTCGGGTCCTATGCTATATCCCGATGACATACTAATAAATATCACAGCAACTACCGAAATAACTCCAGATGTTACCAGGAATGATGTTGTTCTAGCATCTCCATCATTTTTTGGAGTATTTGAGACTGCAATTTTTCGTCTTCTAGCCATATTATCAATACTCTGGAAGTACTACATGTTTTCAATTATTCCTTAAAACGCTTTGAGTTATGATAAAATTAATATTAAAAATATTTTAAAAACATAAATATTTCTATCAGATATGCGAACTATTCATTTGTCTGTTGTATGCCCTAGTAATCGTGTCAGACTCTATCGGCAGTGATGAGTTGGATGATGAATCTATCTTTTGGGAAAATTTTTTTAATAGCCTTCAACCTATTAGAAATAGTTATTCAAACATAAAAGGCAAAATCACATCGAGTTTTATGGGTGAAATTTATGAAACGTTTGGCCAATTAGTTGACGATACATCCGATTCTATTAATTCGATAGCACGGAGAATTACTGAATTGACATATTCCGCTATTCTCCGGAGCCCAGGCAGTATTGTTGCCTTTCTACTTCTAATTACAATTTTGATAGGTAGGGACGCACTCGATTTTGAGCACCAAATTAATGGAGATGTGGAAATATATCTTCCTGATGGTGCCGATTCAACTGAATTATTAGAAAATGTAAGGGAACAATGGGCGACTGATGTAGTAATGCTATATGTACAGACTAATAATGCAGCCTCTGGGAGCGAAAAAGGCACTGAGAATATAACTGATCAAAATATACTTTCACAAATTTCTGCTATAGAAGGTGATGATAATAATATACAACTGTCTGGATATCAAAGAGGATTGGATTACGATAAGTCTGATAGGGGAGAAAATGATGGAGTCATTTGGATTTTATCGCCATCTCAAATGATAAAGGAAGCAAACTCTTCTAACTATAGATTCAGCTGTGCCGCTGAAAAATACGGCTTACCTACAGGAAATCAAGATGATTGCACCGTGTCTTCACTAAACCAATTTGAGGGATATTCCATCCCTCAAGGCGACGATGCGCAAGAACGAATAGATCGTTATGTTGAAAATTCAGGTGAATTATTGAATCGAAAAGGTTGCAGGAGTAGTTTGGTTTGCGATACCAATGGCGATGGAGTATGGGATACCGGAGTTATTATTATGGGAATTATTTTTGATATGAGTGATACAGAAATAGATGATCGTATTGACCCAAAAGACAATAATAATGATATTAGGGACCATAAAGCATTCTTATTATATGTCGATAAATTACTTAGAAATGATTGTAATTTGAATGAAAATTATGATTTATTACGATGTCGCATATATGAAAATCCTACTTCTACAATGGATAAAGAAAGGGAAAATATAATTTGTAGAGATTTAACAGGTGAACTTCCTTATGAAGGATTTACTGCAGATTCAGATAAATTCTGTAGGAATGCTATAACAGTTACCGGCCTAACGCCAGTCTTACATGATGTTTCAGATGCCATATATGACGAATTAGTGGATACTATGTTACCCCTAAGTCTCCTATTTGTTGGTCTTACTATGTTCATATTACACAGAGATCCCAAGGTGATAATAATATGTGGATTACCAATATTTATGAGTTTAGCAGTAACCTTTGGTACTACAGTGATAGCAGATATAATGTTGACGCCAATGATAATTTCTGCAGGTCCTATCCTAGTTGGACTCGGCGTTGACTACTCATTACATCTGACTAATAGAATAGAAGAAAATAGGACCGAAATAATCGATGAGCAACATGAGATGATGTGGGCTGCTCAAAGGGATGGAATTCAAACTAATGAAGTAGATCCATGGAGTTCTTACATTAGTTTGACCGCTACTGTCAGATCTGCAATGACTACTGGGCATGCAATTTTTATCTCTGCATTAACAACAATTATTGGATTTAGCGTCCTTACTTGGACTGAAATAGTTCCTATTGAGCCAATGAGAACTGTTGGAACAACATTATTGATAGGAATTGCCACAACATTCGTTCTATCTATGTTAATGGTTCCTGCTTTAATCCATTTACTAAGATACCGAAAAGGTCAATTTGAAATCATTATGACAAAAAATCAAATTTGGATTTTATCAATTATAATTTCTATCTCTCTATTCATATTTTTAACTAGATTCTTATCTTCAATCTCTAACTTAAATAATATGGATGCCGATAAGGCTATGCTTTTGGGGGCTTCTCTAGGCATAACTACTATTTTTTCATTATTGCCGGGGTTATGGGATAAAATTGGAGAAATTCCTCTAAAAGCCACATTATTGATACTAATAGTTTCTCTTTCTGCTACATTATATGGAGTAAATATGTTTGCAGATGAATTAGGAAAAGAGATTACCGGCTCTTCTGAAGAAGTTCCTCCAGGATTAGAGTCTTATGAGACTCTAAGAGAATATAGTATAGAATTCAAAGGTGGGCAAACAAATATGTTTATTGTTGATGCCACGAAATATGTAAATCCATCTGCAAGTGCTCCAATTAGAAATTTATTTATTCTTGATGCTATAGAAAATGCTCAAATAAATAATTTAGATAATGTCAGAAATACTACTACTATCAGTTTAGTTAATATTCTAAAAGCAGTTCATGTAGATTTAGAATTCGAAGGACTAGTTTTGTATGATCAAAGCTTATGGGAACTTCTCCATGATGAATGTTGGGATGAATCTAATAATCTATTAAGGCCCGATTGTTGGGGTTACTCAATTTCAAACAGAGAAGATATAATAAATATAGCATTTGATACATTATCTCCAGAGATAAGATCAATGTTAATGAATGCCGATTTAGGAATCGGTGAAACAAAAACATTGGTCTATGTCAACCAACCTTACATAAATCTTGCAGAAGCATCAAGCTTACGAAATGCAATAGATACCTACCTGTCAGGAAGTAATTGCTTTACGGTTTTAGATTGCAATACTTTGGGTGTCGATGGAGTTTCCAATTCTTTGCTTACAGGAGGTCTCCCTGTTTCTTTAGATATCAATAAAGGAATACATGACGCGCAATCTGATTCAACAATAGTTACGATGTTAATATTACTTTTTATAATGGCTTTATTATTTAGATCGCCAAGGTTAGCGATTTTTACAATGGCCGCAGTAGGTGCTGTTGTGCTATGGCAGCCAATACTGATGAGATTAGGTTCTGTTAATGTTAATGTATTTACGGCTATGATTGGGACAATAGTTTTTGGCATTGGAGTTGATGATTCGATACACATAGTGGATAGGATAAAAGACGAAGGTGAAACACCTGCGGGTATTGTAAAATCTATATCTAGAACTGGCCATACTATATTCGAAACTACTGTTACAACATGTGCAGGACTATCTGCAGGTCTTTTCGTAGCAATCCCCGGCCTTCAAAATTTCTTTATATTGATGATGTTACTTTTAGTTTTGGCTTTAATTACTAGCTCAATATTGTTGCCAACAATGATTGTTGCATATAATGAATTTCAATCTAGAATTTCTGGAAATGGAACATGGCTAGATTATGAAAGTAGTGGCACATTATCAACTGAATCGACTATTGATGCCATTATTTCTGAATAATGGCACCAATAATTGGTCGAGGGAGTAGGGAGTAAGCCCCTTTCTGTTCGCCTTTCGGTTAGTCGCATTCAACTTTGCATCCTACCCGGCCCTGTTGATGCGTTACGGGCCTGCTTGGACTTGCTCCTGCGGAGATGCTCGTTCCAGCCGAGTTCAGGAAATCTCACCCCTTCGGGATCATAGTGCGCCTGGCTCGGTTCGTTTCTGTTGCAGAGCTGACCCTCCCGGGCCTCCGGCTTGCGCCGGACCACATGCATCGAGGAGAGGGGACTTTCCTCAGTGTCGTACACTGTCAGCGACCCTCCTACTCCCTCTATGCGTCGGTTAACTACTCAATTGTTTAACTTCTCGGTCAGTTATTCAAAATTTAACAAACTTATGGTAATTTAATGTTCTATTATTATGGGGAAATTAGAAATTTTAATTCAGTAGTTTCTCTTCCGATACACATGAGAGGCCTAGAACATCTAAAAAAAGAAGCTGGAATAGCTGCATGTGAATATGTTTCAAATGGCATGAAAGTGGGTTTGGGGACTGGTTCAACTGTAAAATATACCATAATGGAACTTGGTAGGCGGATATCTGATGAAAATCTAAAAATCGTTGGAGTGCCGACTAGTGAATCTACTAGGATACTGGCACAATCTCTGAATATTCCTTTGATAAAAATTGAAGATGTCGATAAATTAGATTTAACTATTGATGGTGCCGATGAGTTTGATATTAATTATAATTTAATTAAGGGGGGAGGAGGGGCACTCACTCGTGAAAAAATTGTTGCAAATGCTTCCAATGCAATGATTGTCGTAGCAGATGATACTAAAAAAGTAAATATTTTGGGGAAATTTCCATTGCCTGTTGAAGTATATGTCGATGATTGGGAATACGTTCAATCCGAAATTTCAAAATTATGCAGAGGTAATGTCTACCTAAGAGGGGGCGAGATTTCCCCCTATATCACAGATAACGAGGGGTATATTTTAGATTGTAATTTTGGCCCAAATATCACTATACCATCAGATTTAGAAAATATAATTAATTCAATTGATGGCGTAGTAGATGTCGGCCTTTTTGTTGGAATTTGTGATATAATAATTATCTCATCGCCATCTGGAATAAATACGTTAATAAATCAAAATGGTAGATTAAGTTAACTAATTCTTCCGTTGTGATTAAATTAGTTTACCAATTCGCAGAGTCGGGTCTGTAGCTTAGTCAGGTAGAGCGTCCGGCTCTTAACCGGAAGGCCGCGGGTTCGAACCCCGTCAGACCCGCCAATACATATGGTTGTTAAATCAAGGATTCATAACCAACGCATAGGTGCGAATGATTAGAGAGTGAAATAAATGGCCAAAGATTTTTGGATTGGTGAGGTACACCAAGGTAAATATGATGACCAAGAAATAGAATTGAAAGGTTGGGTACATCGCACACGTGGCTCAAATAAAATATGGTTTATTGTATTGAGAGATTCAACTGGATTGATTCAATGTGTAATCAAAAAATCCGTAGTTGGCGATGAATCCTTTGATTTAATTAAAGGGGCATTAATAGAATCAAGCATAATTCTCAAAGGAACAATAAAGTCTACAGAAAGAGAACATGGATATGAATTGCAAGTAACTAATGCCAAAGTAATTGGCCCAGTTAATCCCGATAATCCGTTTCCTATAACGGAGTCCGCAATGCTAGAGGCGGAAGGAGGAGAATCTGAGTTTTTACTAGATAATCGCCATCTTTACCTCCGGACTAGTAGGATGACCAACATGTTAAAAGTCCGTTCTACAATATTCGGAGCGATTCATTCTTACTTTCGTAATCAAGATTTTATAGAATATCAAGCTCCTAATTTTGTTGCAGGCGCTGTTGAGGGAGGTAGCACACTCTTTGAAGTGCCTTACTTCGGCAAAAAAGCATATTTGACTCAATCATGGCAACTTTATGCTGAAGCCGCAATGCCAGCATTGGAAAGACTCTACACTATCGCGCCTTCATTTAGGGCTGAAAAAAGTCGAACTCGTAGGCATTTAACTGAATTTTGGCACGCTGAGATGGAAATAGCGTGGGCTTCAAATGATGAAGTCATGAAATATGGAGAAGGAGTAGTGCGGACTGCAGCATCTAAATTACTGGAAGAAAGAGAGTCTGAGTTGAATGAACTAGGTAGGGACCTATCTCTAGTTGAGAGATATGCAGATAATCCATATCCTAGGATGAGGTATGATGAAGCAGTGGAAATACTTCAAAGTAAAAATGTCGAAATTGAATGGGGTCAAGATTTAGATTATTCTAAAGAGAAAATATTGACAGCTGATTTTGATTTACCTCATTTTCTTACACATTATCCACGAATCGCAAAACCATTTTATCATAGGCCTGATCCATCAGATCAAAAGTATGTATTATGTCATGATTTATTGGCTCCTGAAGGATATGGGGAGATAATAGGAGGTGGAGAAAGAACATGGTCAGAGGAAGAAATACTGGAAAGAATAGATGAAGAAGGTACTCCGCGTGAACCATATGAATTTTATATCGATACCCGTCGTTATGGAGGGGTGCCCCATGGAGGTTTTGGTTTGGGCGTTGATAGGATTTGTGCGTGGCTTGCAGGTGCAGATCACATCCGTGAGACCATCCCCTTCCCTAGAGATTCAAGGAGAGTAACTCCATAAAAAAAACATTACTTAATATCAATCAACCTACCTAGCCAAAGCATGGCGAGAGATGACATTGTAGAATTAGCCCCTTTGGTAGGGATATCTGCAGTAATTTCCAGTTTATGCTGTTTACCTTCAATTATATGGGTATTATTTGCAGGATCATCCGCAATAGTCGCAGCAGATTCACTTTCAAATGAATTATATTACTCATCATTTAGATATTTACTTTACTCAATATCATTCGTTTTATTGATTGTAGGCGTGATTCTATTTTTTAGAAATAAGGGGATTTGTACACTCAATGATGCTAAGAAAAATAAAAATAGGATAATTAATACGACTCTAATGGTATTCAGTTTGTCTATTGTAGTCTATTTGATATGGAACTTTATAGTATTGGAATTACTTGGTATTGCAGTTGGTTTACCGTGGGAAGATTCCGCATTTTGGAATAATTGAGCATATGTATCCGAATATCTCATAGGACAACCCTCCATGGCCATATTAATGAACGGCGAATGGAACCTTAATGATATTGCCAACCCAACTCAAGAACATTCTATGCTGAGGGAGATGGTACGTGATTTTACAATCAAAGAAGTTGAGCCACAAGCACTTGAATATGATAAGAAAGAAATATTTAACGTCGACTTATTTAAGAAATTAGGTGATTATGGACTTCTAGGTATTTCGGTCCCAGAAGAGTATGGAGGCGCAGGCATGGATTCCACCGCAGTTGCTATTGTCAATGAGGAATTGTCTTATTCTGATCCAGGATTCTGCCTTGCATACCTTGCACATGCACAATTAATGGTTAATAATCTGGCTCAAAATGGGAGTGATGAACAAAAATCACGTATTCTTCCAAAGG
The DNA here is from genome assembly GCA_002503285.1 of Euryarchaeota archaeon UBA557. GTDB lineage: Archaea > Thermoplasmatota > Poseidoniia > Poseidoniales > Thalassarchaeaceae > MGIIb-O3. The sequence goes on along the minus strand of DARI01000003.1, from coordinate 19,088 downwards.
TATGCAGTGGAGATTGGATAGGCTGTATGGCAATGAGTGAACCGGGCTATGGCACGGACGTCCTTGGAATGCAAACAAGTGCGATTCAGCAAGATAACGGCTCATGGAAAATAAATGGAAATAAGATGTGGATTACGAATGGGGCAATAGATGATTCAGGAACTCCTGCAGATATTGTTTGGCTTTATGCACGTACTGGTACGGACTCCAAAGGTCGTGCAGAACTTACTACTTTCTTAGTCGAAAGAGGCATGGAAGGCTATAGTGTAGGTCAAAAAATATATGATAAGGCTGGCATGAGGGCTAGTAATACTGCAGAATTAGTTTTCGACAATTGTATTGTACCAAATGAAAATGTCGTGGGTAATCCAGGAGAATCAATGATTCATATGATGAGGAATTTAGAAATTGAACGTATAGCATTAGCAGCAATGTCGTTAGGGATAGCACGAAGGAGTTTGTCAGCAATGAATAAATATGCAAGTGAAAGAGAGGCGTTTGGCAATCAAATTAGGGATTTTGGCCAAATTCAAAGGCATATTGGTGAATCATATGCTGAATATCGTGCTATGAGGGCATACATATATGATACTGCGGCAAATACAAATTTATCTATGGCAGGTAATAGATTGGATTCAGATGGAGTCAAATTATTTGCCACTACTGCAGCAAAAAATATAGCTGATAGGGCAATTCAAGTTATGGGCGGGTATGGGTATGTCGGCGAATATGTGGTCGAAAGATTATGGAGGGATTCCAAACTTCTGGAAATTGGCGGCGGTACATTAGAAGGCCATCACAAAAATATCACTCGAGATTTAGCAAAAAATTCGAGCAATATAGATGGGTAATTTTTGCGTAGTCCCGCCCGGATTCGAACCAGGGTCCCCAGGACCAAAACCTGAGATGATGGACCACTACACTACGGGACTTCGCGTCCATCCGTAGCACTACTTGAATTTGTATATGACGGGTCGAAATTGCGGTAGCGTAAAGGCTGAAGCATTATTCCACAATAATATGCAGAGCATGAAATCATTGTTTATGGTTTCATTGATCTTATTTTGCCCGCTATCATCAATCCCCAATAATGATGATTCAATAAATGTTAGAGAATTTACCATTTTTAACTCCATTAATGGTACTTCAGAAATTATTCCTGATACAGATCCATGGATCGATACTTCGATTTCTGATAAAATATCTTTGGGTTCACAAGAGGTTAGAGTAACTGCTATAACTTGGTCATTGAAGATTTTAAATGATTGGCAACATAAATATGGCGCCATTGAAAGGCAAAAGCCACTTAGTGAGGGTGAGATATTTTCTTATGATGAGCCGAATGATGGTGAAATAAATCATAGGACCTTTTGGGTAAAATCTAATTTAATTCATAAATTACAATCCATAAATGGTTTAATTGCTTTAATTGATGCCGAACGTCCACCTGAATCATATGATATTCAAACATCTGAAATTCCTCCGCAATTTGATCCAGAAACAGTACGTTCTAGCGAAATTCATGGTGCTAATGATGCATGGGAAATGGGTTATACAGGTGAGAATATGGTCGTAGCAGTTGCTGATACAGGCGTTGATTTTGGTCATCCAGATTTAAATGGCACCCAAGCTAGAGTTGATTATGTTGATTCAGAATATGCCGGCTGGCCTTTGATGTTAGATCACAACAGTATGTATTATTGGCTCGTCGATGGCGCAGCATATCCTCAAACTAATACTTGGTATGCAAATACCTCAATTATGGATTTTGATAATGATAGTAATGGAATTTTAGATAATTCTGGATATAATATTACTGGAATTAATTCTTCGTTATCTGGAATTTATCATCTCGGAGAACATCCAGATCCAACACTAAGAAATAAGGCCGGGGGAGATGTTCCAATATTGGTTGTTGATGATCGTATTTCAGGTCTATATGAGACCGTTTATCCTGACATAGATTTGAATAATTGGTTTGGTAATGAAACGCCTATGAGGCCGGGTGAAGAAACTTCAGGAAGAGATGTTGATGGTGATGGTTTATGGGATATATCTGCAGGACTAGTCTATTGGGTAGCTGACGGCATTAATGGTGCCCCATATACTGAAACCTATGCATCTAGGCATGGATACTCTAATCGAATACCAGGTTCCGGTAATTTGACTTTATTTATGCTAGAATCTGGAAATCATGGGACGTTGTGTGCTAGTGCCGTAGCGGCCCAAGGAATTGTTGCCAATGGATCAATAAAAGGAATGGCGCCAAATGCTACAATCTCCTCAATAGGCAATCATTATTCTGGAGGGCATGCTCTAGATGGCTGGAGGTTTATTGCAGAAGGATATGATGGCGATCCTACTACGCCGGATCAGCCGAATATTGGATCCTTTTCTTTTGGATATTCATCTGTAGATGATTCAGGTTCCGATGGATATTCTTTGTACCTAGATTGGTTAACTAGAATTTACAATGAAAATACTTCTTATGCAGTAGCAATTGGAAATGGAGGCCATGGCTTTGGTACTACAAAAGTCCCTGGAGCAGCGCACGGTATATTCTCAGTAGGTGCATTTAGTAGCAAATCTAGTGATTCATGGGGGCAGAGTGCACCATGGTCAAATCGTGGCCCTAATGTGGTTGGAAGAATGGATCCTGATATTGTCGCTGTTGGTTGGTCAGCAACAGGAGATATGCCTCTTAATTCCTATGATTCTTCTAATTCTGCTTGGACAACTTGGGGCGGAACTAGCTTAGCAACTCCAATAGTGGCAGGATTGATGGCATTAGTCGCAGAGGCTTGGGTTTCAAATAATGATGAATATCCAAAGTCTCAAGAATTTAGAGATTTTGTATTGTCTACTTCTGATGATCGAGGTTATGAACCATTTATTCAGGGTGGAGGTTGGTTTAATGCTTCAAGAGCGATTTCGACGTTAGATGGCCATAATGGTACATGGTGGGCCAGTCCTGCTCAATGGAATACCGGGGCATTTCAAGGCTTACACAGGGATGCAAATATTAATTTTATCAAGCCAGGTGAATCTCAAGAAGTTGAAATAGAGTTTACTAATTCAGGAGAATCAGATATATTGTTGGATTTCAATCCTACAAAATTTGCTCCTTTGGAGCATAATATTCTGGTTTGGAATAGTTTTGGCAATGGCAGTGATAATGGAACTAATGATACTTGGAATGGTTATCAAAGTAATGAGCCGGATTTACTGATACCTTTGCACATAAGTGGTAATGATTCAATTCAAATTGATCCAGAAACTACTCAACTTCGTGCTCGTGCAACGATTGAGTATCCTGCATTTGATCCTAATAACCAAAGAATAACTCACGAAAGAGTATTTTTACAAATTTATCGATGGACTGATTATGATTCCGATGGTATTTTTCATAATGATACTGATAATGATGGGATGGTTGATGCTGGGGAATGGACCGAGTCAAATGAGATGGAGGAAGTAACTAATTGGCGTTCCAATGGGCCACAAGCTGAAGTTCGAGTTGGACTGCCTTTTGAAGATGCAAGTGATGGTTTAATTTTAGGAGTTTGGAGGCAAGTAGATGAATTTTCAGATGAAGATCCAGTAAGAATTGAAGTTGATTGGACTACTTTCGGACTGGTGACTGATGATTGGATTACAATAATTGGCGAGAATATGATTCCCGGGGGGCAATCTAATTTGATTATGATGAATATATCAATACCAGAAGGTACAAATCCTGGTTTGTATCAACAAGGCTTAGATATTAACTCATTATTACCTGATTCCGAAGGAAATTTTACTATTTTTAAGAATAATTGGAAATTACCAATAGTTACAAATATTCCTTGGGAAGGTCCATTTTCATTATTGCCCAAACCACTGGATGGTAATACTTCGAATCAAACTTTGTATACGGAATCTTGGATAAGTGGTGCCACAAGGTGGAATTGGCGTGCAGAGAGTGGGGATTGGAGGTTCCTAACTATTGACTGGCCTGCGGAACTAGATACTGGTGGAATGGCAATATTAGATGTCAATTGGGATGATAATCCATATACGGATATCGATGTACTTTGGTTATCTGAGACTGCACATGGATATTCTCAGGAAGATACAGATGCATATGGAGATTCTACTTTTTTTATAGAATCACGATCGACAAATAATCACGCAGGCAGCGGGCAACATAATTGGGGCACATATACAGATAGCTCTCAGGAAGTATTTGCAGTACCGGTTTCAGAAGGAGTACATCAAATGGTACTCCATACGGCATTACACGGAGTAGAGACTAATGATAATCCTCTTAACATATCAGTTGGATATATAGTGGCAGAAGACTCCGGACTCGAAAGAACTGTTTTAGATTGGTCCGAAGGCAGTGGTAACGATTCTTTGTATCTTCTATCAACAATTCCTTTACCTGTTGAAACAGTGGATGCATATGGTTGGAATAATGTTATAAATTTTGATAATGAAACTGCTTTTGATGATGGGTCCAATAAAATGGATGCTTCTTGGTGGCATAATCTAAGTTTAGAAAATACTTCCGAAATTTCAATTAATATGGATGCTTATGATGATGCAGATTTAGATTTGTATTTATTCAGAGATTCTAATGATGATGGAAATTATACTTCAGATGAAGAAATTGCACGTTCCTGGAGTGGGTCTTCCGCGGAATCAATCACAGTATCTAATCCCGAGGATGGCAATTATTCAATTGCAGTTTTAGGATGGTCAGTACCTGGAAATTCAGTGCAGTTTTGGTTAGATGCTGAAATAGTAGGTGGAGATCAATTAAGGGTATTGAATCAATCCCTTCTTTCCGTTGAATCCATAAATCAATTATGGCCTGATGGGGCCAATGAACTTGGAGGCGCAGTTCCCTCTAGTGTTTTGGAAGTAAATCTTGACTTTGACATACCCGAGATGGAAGGTAGTTGGTTAGGGTTTGTAGATATTTTAATCGAAGGAAATATAAATTTTCGTTTACCTTATAATTATGAATTAGTAAATTCTGATCCCGAAATAACATTCGTTAGCCCAACCAATATGACCTATACAAATGAATTAATTGACATTCAAATGCACGTAATAGATATCGGTGTTGGATTTCTTCTTGACGATATTGAATGTCAGGCATTAAGCAACGGAACTGGGCAACTATTTGCAAACTCAGCATTTGGAATTACTACTAATGGCCATATTTACAACATTACTGAATCATGGAATTATGAAAATTATACTTCATTGAATAATATTACATTTAGAGAAGTCACAATAAATTCTTCAGTACCTGATATTGAACAATGGCATGATTACAAGGCATCAGTCCACGATAAATATGGAAATTATGATGAAACATACATTTCAATATATGTTGATTATACAGCTCCAGAACTATTTGTAATTGGATTGCCCACGATTACTAATGAACAAAATATTACTATAGAAATTATTACTGAACCTAATGCAACATTTTTTATGAATAATGAACTAATATCTTTGGATGGGAATGGTAGTGCTCAGATTACGCTTGACTTAACAGTCGTCCAAATTGGACAATATCCTTCCGAAGATGGTTATTTGCCATTTTATTATGTCCCAAATTCAAATATTTTTTCATTTAATTCATCAGATATGAGTGGAAACATAAATTCTAGGAACTTTCAAATTATATATGATCCCGAAGTAAATGATGTTAATATTCTAAAAATCCTCGATCAAGATAATTTTGAATATCAGATAAATGACGTCCCTGCTCCCTTGAATATAACTAATGGCGAATTATGGATAAATATTCCTGTGGATTATAAAAAACTGTGCGTAAGGTTACAAAGCATCAATTCTATAGGGTATTTCGAGGAATGCATCTACACTGAAGTTATTCCAGAAATTTTCAATGAATCATCTGGGTATCCTATCGAAGGGATAATGAATTATGGTTCAGATTTGGATGCTATAATTTTTATGGATATTTCTGAACTTATAAATGGTGAATATGATTTCTCAATTGAAATTATTGATTGGGCCAATAATTCTAAAATTGAAAATTGGCTAGTATCATTTGATACAATTTTACCAATTGTGGATTGGTCATTATTTCCTTCTCAAAATGCATTTTTGAATGGCCACATTCAAAATCTTTCATGGGGGGCATCTGAAGAAGTTAACGTAACATTGTCATTAAATGGCAAAGAAATTTATTTTGCTAAAGGCCAAAATGGTTATTTTAATTTAGAGTTAAATAGGACTGGAAACCATTTATTTTGTTTCAAAGCCATAGATTTAACTATTTATTATGAAAATATCAACTCATTTATTGAATGTAAATTAATGATTCTTGACCCGTCTCTTTATGATTCACTAATATCGGCAGATATTAATGAAGGATTAGTTTCTACAGACAGTTTAGAAGTTGAGTTGCTAAGAGAAGGTTCTCAAGAGATCCGATGGTACCGAACGGATACAGATATCGTTAATATTATACCTCCGGGGGATGATTATGTAATTCTAAAATTAGATCTATTGGAAGGTATGAATGATTTCATTATAGAAATTATGTCTCTTGATGAGATTGATGAGTATTTTATATCACTGGAGAGGGACTCTAAATCACCAATTTTTTCATTTTCAGAAAGGGACTATCGCAATTCGCCACTTAATTCATTAAAACAAATCGAAGGAACGTGTGAAGCAGGACTTTTAGTTGAAATAAATACTATCTTAGATAATTCTCAATTTATTTGCCCTATATCTGAAAAGTTTTCACTAAATATCTCTATACCTGAAGATTCAGGGATATATCTAATAAATGGTAAAACTATTGATGATGCTAATAATGAGGCTATATATTCCATAGATGTAACAAAGCAAGATTGGGGAGAATGGGTAAAAGATGATATAAAGAATAAAGGCCCTATGTTAAATTGGATTATTGTAATTTCTATAATTATATTCATGGCAACCGCATTAAATATTGTGACATCCAAGAGAAGGGATTAGTTTTCCCTTATTATTAATCTTTGATGGGAAGACTAATTCCCATAATACGTTTCGGACTGTTTATGTCTGTTGAACTAATTGGAGTCATAGGTGCGGGACAAATGGGAAATGGAATTGCTCAAGTTGCAGCTTGTGCAGGATTTAATGTTGTGATAGTGGATATTAAACAGGAATATTTAGAAAAAGGTATTCTCAATATCAAAAATTCATTAGATAAATTAGTCAAAAAAGAAAGATTATCTAGAAAAGAAGCCGATTCAGCATTCTCATTAATTAGTTGTAATACCGAAATGTCTTCTGTATCCAATGCAGATTTAGTTATTGAAGCAGTGCCCGAAATACTCGCCCTTAAACAATCAATATTTTCTAATTTAGATAAAATATGTAAAAAAAATACTATTTTTGCTTCTAATACTTCTAGTATCAGTATTGATGAAATAGCCAACTCTACTAATAGGCCTGATTCAGTAATAGGTATGCACTTTATGAATCCAGTACCAATAATGAAGTTAGTAGAAATAATAAATGGCACCAAGACTACTAAAAATGTAAATGAAATTGTCGTAAAAATTGCTACTAAAATGGGTAAAGTTGCTCTATCTTGTAATGATTCTCCAGGTTTTGTAAGTAATAGGATACTTTGTCCTATGCTAAATGAGGCAATTTTAACTCTGGAGGAAGGAGTTGCCGATCCTGAAGCAATAGATGGAATAATGAAGTTAGGGATGAATCATCCAATAGGGCCACTTGCCCTATCCGACTTAATAGGTCTAGATACTCTGCTGCATATTTTGAACGTCTTATACTTAGGATTTAATGATGAGAAATATAAACCTGCAAATTTGTTGGTAAGTATGGTGGAGAAAGGAGAACTGGGTAGAAAATCAGGTAAAGGATTTTATCAATATTAATAAATAAATTACCAAACTTGAAATTCTTGGGGCCTTTAGGCATGAATATGAAAATTAGACCTCAAGTATCTATAATTACAATATTACTGATATTTTCGAGCGTTTCTGGCTTAGTACTTGCAAATGATGCAGGCACTGGCGCAGATGCGGGGAACTCTGCATCTACCGCTAGCAATCTAAATGCTGTTGATGCAATTTATTATGGTAACTTAAGTGCCAATGATACTGATGATTATTATTCAATTAGCATCCCAAATAATATGGGGATATCGGTTGACCTTACAAGCCCCATGGGATCAGATTTTGATTTATATTTGTATGATCAGAACCAATCCTGGATTGATACTAGCGTTAGTACAGGTGCACTTGATTCTGTAACTTCAAATGGGACAGCAATTGGAGGTACTACAGTATATGTTAGAGCGAAATTGTATTCAGGTTCCGGGCAATATACTATGCAAATATGGATTATTAATAATAACAATAATCCTTGCAATACTAATCAAAATGACGCAAATACTGGAGGAGATGCATCAGATACACAATCTTCAGGGTTAAGTTTAAATTCAATAAATGGAACTTACTATGGTTGTTCAGACAATTCTAGTGATGAATATGATTGGTATAGCATTTCAATTCCAAATTACCATTCGATAAGTGCAGAACTTATGTGGAACAATACTAATGTTGACTTGGATTTACATTTATTTGACAGTAATGGAACATATTTAGATTATTCATACGATTATAATCCAGAAAATATATCCAGCGGAAGCGCAGATATTGGAGGCACTACTGTTACATTATTAGTTAGGGCCTTCACAGGAGGTGATAACTATACTTTGATGATATATTTCGACAATATCTCTAATTCTCAAGTATACAATCAAAATGACGCCAATTCGGGTGGGGACGTCAGTGGAGATTTTTCTAGTGCCTACAATATAAATGGCAATAGTTCTTATCTTGGATGGATATCAGATTCCGGCGATGTAAATGATATTTATTCGATTTCCATACCTGAACAATTTGGATTAGAGGCTACTCTCTCATGGAATGGAAGCGGAATTGATTTTGACTTCGGTTTATTCGATCAATATGAAAATTTAATTTCGTCTAGTTTTTATGCTAATCCAGAATTTGTAGAAAGTGGGGCAACAAATGTGAGTAATACTACTATTTTCCTTGTAGTGCAAGCTGGAAATGGGGAAGGTAACTATTCAATTAATCTCACTCTGATAAATCAATCGTCAATTTTAGCCTTTAATCAAAATGATGCGTATAGTGGAGGAGATGCAGGAGGAGATTTCACGAATTCTACAAATATTAATGCTCCTAACGGGACCACCTTTTGGCCAGGCTATTTGGATGATTCTGGCGATGAATATGATTTTTACACGGTTTTTGTCCCGACAGATTATGCTATATCTGCAACATTGGGATATCCTACAAATAATGCTTTTGCACTTGGTATCTATGAAAATAATAATAATCAAATTGATTATTCTTTAACTGGGCAATCTCCGGAATCTGTTTCTACGAATGGTACAGGAATTTATGTAGGTAATTCAATAGTTACCGTGGAAATATGGGCATACTATGGTTCAGGTGAATATAATCTCACTCTATCGATATTCTCCTTGGATTTAGATGGAGATGGATATTATGATGAAATTGAAATTAATTGTGGATCGGATCCTAATGATTTTTCAAGCACACCGCTAGATACAGATGCAGATGGTCAATGTGACATATTAGATGAAGATGACGATAATGATGGAATTGATGATTCTAATGATAGTTTCCCTACGGATCCCAATGAAAGTTCAGATATTGATGGCGATTCTATTGGAGATAACTCGGACTTGGATGATGATGGTGATGGGTGGAGTGATTTGGATGAGTCAGAGTGTAATTCTGACCAATTGGATTATTCTGATTTACCATTGGATACGGATTCAGATCTAATTTGCGATATAGTTGACGAGGATGATGATGATGATGGCTATTTAGATATAAACGATGCCTTTTCCTTGGATTCTAACGAATGGTTAGATACAGACTATGATTATGTTGGCAACAATGCTGATGAAGATGATGATAATGATGGATTTAATGATGAATTGGAAGATATTTGTTTATCGGATTCTCTAATATCTTCATCAATCCCTCTTGATACTGATGCTGATGGAATCTGCGATGAGTTAGATGAGGATATTGATGGAGACGGTACTCCAAATGATATTGATTCTTCACCATTAGATTCTACGGAATCTATTGATACAGATGGAGATGGTATTGGCGACAATGCAGATACTGATGATGATAATGACGGATATTCTGATTCTTTTGATGTATTCCCATTAGATCAATATGAATGGTTTGATTTCGACGGTGACTCCGTTGGAGATAATTCGGACTTGGATGATGATGGTGATGGATGGAGTGATTTGGATGAATCAGTATGCTTGTCAGGGCAATTTGATACAACTTCGCAGCCATTGGATTTTGATGATGATCATATATGCGATATTCAAGATTCGGATGACGATGGAGATGGAATATTGGATGATTTTGATCCATTTCCGTTAGATCCCATGGAATGGTCAGATTTAGATGGCGATGGAATTGGAGATCGTGCTGATATTGATGATGATGGCGACTCTTGGGAAGACTTAGTAGAGCCTAATTGTGGGTCTGATCCTGAAGATTTCAATTCATTCCCAGCCGATTTTGATTTAGATCATATTTGCGATATTCTGGATTTAGATGATGATAATGACATGGTCATGGATGAAGAAGATACCTTCCCATTGAATCCAAAAGAAAGTAATGATATCGATGGAGATGGCATTGGTGATAATTCAGATACTGATGCAGATGGAGATAATTGGCCAAACTCTGCAGAAATAATTTGTAATTCTGATTTATATGATAAAATTTCAGTACCTGATGATTATGATGGAGATTGGACCTGCGACATCATAGATCCTGATGATGATAATGACTTGTATCTCGATATTGATGATTTATTTCCATTAAATGCTGGTGAATGGCAGGATTTGAATAAAGATGGATTAGGAGATAACAAATATCCTTTATCGATATTTGACAAAGCCAAACTTAATTCCAATGTCTTAATTCCAATTTCATTAATGATTATTGTGATAATATCCATGATAGTCTTTACTAAAAAACAAGATTCTGAAGAACCATTATTGGAATATGAAGATGTTGAAAAAATTGAAATTGATGACGTTACAGAAATTCAACCTGAAAAATTATTATCGGAGGATAATGATAATGATGGGGACGTTGATTTGATGATGATAAACGATGAAACAAATAAATTAGAAAAATTTGATGAATATCCAGGTTGGTTATGGGATCCTTCTGAAGAAAAATGGGTACCTGAGGAATAAAACAAAGGGTTTAATTTAAATTATTAATTTGATAAAAATGATAAGGTGAGTTTTTTGCACTATATGTTTTTTAATTACCTAAATTTATTACTTTTTAGTTATATTGAAATTACTGCTTTAATACGTCAAAACATTAAGATATTTCCTAATACCGGAATTAGTTACCGTATTTCGGCCCATAATAATTGATTCTGGTAACATACCGGAAACTAAGAAAGAGTGAGCATCTATGAGTAAGTTTATACCAAAAACAAGACCTCATGAAAGACAGTGACGCCCATGAACAAACAAACCACCCGTTCAATAAGCCTAGCCCTACTAATGATTGCCGCGGCATTTTTGCCATTGCTGAGTGCACAGATAGACCCAGCCGAGTTACAGAATTCTCGTGATTCTGCATATGCTCCGCCAAGTCCGTGCCAAGGCGCAGATGCATGCCGTGGATATGACGCAGGAGTTAGTCCTGCAGACCAAATAAATCTTACAGAAGATTTTGATTGGGGCGATGGGCCTGAAACCAATTCCTATACTGGGGAAATAAATGTTTCAGGATATGCATACAATACCGAAGAAGGTAGAGATGTATTTCAATTAGATATGGAACCTGGATATGGAGTTACAATGGAAATTTCATGGAATGGTTCTTCCCAATATATGTTTATGGGTGCTATTGGGGAAGTTGATGGAATGCTTTACTGGTCCTCAGGATACATGTATGCTTACAATGCTGCTGCTGGCGGTAACTCAATTTCATTATCTACTTCTGCAGATCCAGGTTGTGATGCTAGTAGTACTGGTGGAACAATTGGATGTGGAAGTGATGTAGACTTATTAGGGGGATTAGTAGCTTTACAGGTAGCATGTTATTATTGTTCATCTACTATTTCTAATAATCCTGACTACACATTGAATGTTACGGTATTCCCTGCTGATGGTGGAGCAGCAGGAGATGTTGAAACTCCAATGATGAATCCTTTATTGTCAATGCCAGATGAGCCTTTTTCATGGAGTTATCAATCTGATTCCTTTACATTAGATGGTTCTGCTGAAGCACTCGTAGCAATCACATCTTGTGATTCATGGTGTTCTAGTGAATCATCACTTGACATAACATTGCCAGATGGGTCTGTTGATTCATTTGGATATTGGGCTACTGGATTTACTGGAATAATTGCTAACTATAGTGATGCTGGTGAATATCTTGTAGAGAAAATGGACAGCTATGGTGATGGTGGATATGGCCTAGATGTCGGAACTTCAATAGGAAATTTCTCTGGATTCTTAACTGGAGATATGATGACATTAGAAGATGCTGCTTCAGGTCACGTAAATCAAACTGATACTACAGACGTTTACGCTGTTTCTGTTCCAGAAAATTTTTACTCAAATATATCAGTTAGCTGGAATAATGATGCTGACTTAGATATATACCTATACTCTGAATCTGATTTAACAGGTATGTTTGATTATTCATGGTATGATAATCCTGAATTCGTTGATAACGGACAAACTAGAGGTGGTTCTATGTTTTATGTAGTCGTAGAATATTACTCTGGAAATGATGCTCATGCAGGATATTTGATTGAATTAGGTCTTGAACCTGGTTCACCACCGCCATGTTGGACTCAAGATGATGCATATTCAGGAAATGATGCTGGTGATTCATCATCAGATGATCCATTAAATGTTGATGATATTGGTGTTATGGAATTCTCCGGAATGGTATGTGCAGGATTTGATGACCAAGATTGGTTTGAAATATCTGTACCTGCTTACCATGGTCTTTGGGCATCTCTAGATTGGGGATACGAAAATGAATCTATAGATGGACAACTAAGTTTCTATCAATATATGGACAGAGGATATGCGGCATCCGTTTCTTCAAGCACAGGTGCTTGGGACATGCAAGGAGTTGCAACTAATGAATCATATTCATGGAATTTAGATCTTGCAATTGATTCAACTGTTTGGCTTATGGTAATGGTTTCAGACCTGCCTGAAGATTATGAGATGAATTATACAATTGTATATGATATCTACAATGCTACAGAAGAACCTGATGAAAGTCTTTACCAGAATGATGGATTATTTGATGATTTCATGGATGCTGGTGATGATACATACGGAGCAGATGCTATGGAGATGATTCCAATGAACCAAACATTCACTGGATATGGTCATGATAAATATGATATGTATGATTATTACAAGGTTTATCTACCTTCAAATTATGCTATGGAAGTATCTGTATCATTCCCTGTACAAAATGATATTGATTTATCAGTAATGTATGCATCAGCATCAGGATATCTATATACTGCATCTTCATCTTACAATGATAACCCAGAAGTAGCTTTTGGTACATACGATTACAATGATCAAGATATCTATATTCGTGTTATGACTGATAGAGGAAGCGGACCTTATGAACTATCATTAAGTATGTATACTCCAGGACTTGATCCAGGAACACAACAAGACGATTGTGGATTAGGAATGGATGTAGACGCACCTTATTACACTGGTGGATTACAAGCTAACTCTTGGGCTAACGAAAGTACACAAGCTGGACTAAATCCTGCAGATCCTTCCAACCATACTGGTGGAGAATGTATGGGGTGGGTTGATACTGCATGGGATATGTACGATCTCTACCATATACCGGTGCCTACTGGAAAGTATGTTACACTAAATTTATCTATACTTACAGAAGGTGCTTATGGCTATGCTTACATGGTAATGTGTCAGGCACAACATCTGGATTGTGGTCCTACTAATCCTATGTACTATGCTGGACCAATGTGTGGTTACACCACAGATCTTTCAGATTGCGAGTCTAACTCGGGATTATGGCCTGTAGGTCAAGATGATATAAATGGAAATACAGGATGGATTAGTATGATGTTTTATACATACAGTGCTAATGTAAGTTACAGCATGGATATACAATTCCATGACCTATCTGAATTAGAAGGTGGAGATCAGAACGATGGAAATTCCGGCAGAGATGCCGGTCCTGGTGAATTTACTGCTGTTCATGTCAATGATCACTTAAATTCTTCACAATCTGATGAATTAGCTAATAACAATACATTATCCTTTGAGGGATGGTCAATGGCATCTGTAGATTCTACGGATAGATACTCGTTTGATGTACCTTCAAATTCTGGAGTAAATATATTCTTAGATTGCGGATATGATACTCCTGATGTATGGTGTATCTTAGATGTGTTTGACAGTGCTGGATTACAAATTGCTGGAAGTTACTACACAAATGGTTACCAAGAATACAACACAACTAGCCAAGCTTCTCAATATGATTCTACTATGATGGTTAATATGAGAAATTGGGGAAGTTACGATACGACTGGAACAAATTATTCTTTTACAATCACTTTCTATACATTAGATTCTGATGGTGACGGATGGTGGGACCAATTAGAAAATGATTGTGGAACAGATCCTAATGACAGTAACAGCACACCTAGCGATTATGATGGTGATGGATTGTGTGATTCACTAGACGATGATGCTGATGGCGATGGAGTTCCTAATGACGTTGATGAGATGCCATTAGATGAAAATTCATCAGCAGATCAAGATGGTGATGGAATATCAGATATTGATGATAATGATATCGATGGTGATGGATGGGATAACTATGCTGAGAGAGTATGCTTAGGAGAAGCTTCCTTCCCTCACATGGATGTTAATCAAACACCTTCAGATTATGATGGTGATGGATTATGCGATATGACTTCTACATCCCAAACAGGATTAGATGCTGATGGCACTATCTTAGACTATGATAGCGATAATGATGGAACATTAGATGCAAACGATGCATTCCCATTAGATGAAACTGAATATCTAGATACAGATAATGACAGAATAGGAAATAATGCTGATTTAGATGATGATGGCGATATTTATAATGATACATACGAAATAGCGTGTGGATCAGATCCATTAATGGGAACAAGTCTGCCTATGGACAGTGACTCAGATACTACATACAATACTACTACTGATGAAGTAATAGATGGATTATGTGACGCACTGGACGACGATGATGATAACGATGGAGTATCTGATGAATTAGATTGGGCTCAATATGATTCTCTAGAATGGAGTGATAGCGATTCTGATGGATTCGGAGACAATGCTGACATGGATGATGATAACGACGGATGGTGGGATTCCTGCGAAGACGCTGATTGGCTTGCTGCAAGCTCCATACAAATAATTTGGAACTTTGGAGAAAACATTACTACGCCTTCAAATTGTCCTGACGCAGTTGATACATTCCCTAATGATGCAACTGAGTGGATTAACACTGATGGTGATGAATTTGGTAACAATGCTGATTTAAATGATGATAATGATGATTGGACAGATGCTGAAGAAGCTGATTGCGGTACAGATCCACTTGATGTAACTTCAGTACCTTCAGACTACGATATGGACGGAATATGTGACGTGGTTGATACGGATGATGACGGTGATGGAATACCAGATGAAACTGATTCATTCCCATTGGATGATACAGAATCCTTAGATTATGATAATGACGGGCTTGGTGATACTATAGATACTGATGATGACAATGATGGTTGGTTAGATACTGAAGAGCCTAACTGTGGAACAGATCCTATGGATGCATTTAGCGTACCCGCAGATAACGATGGAGATTATGCAGATATTGGTGGACAAGCATGTGATATTTTAGATGTAGACGATGATAACGATTTCGTCTTAGATGATAATGATGCATTCCCAATGGATCCTAGTGAAACAGTAGATACTGATGGAGATGGAATTGGTGATAATTCTGATATGGATGATGATGGTGATGGATGGTTAGATATTACTGAAATGATTTGTGCACAGAATGGCGGCCAAGGAGATCCTATGGTTTCTTCACAAATGCCTATGGATAGCGATTGGAACCCTGGTCTTGATGGAGAACATGGCACTGATGATGACTTCGCTGAAGGCGATGGAATCTGCGATGCAGTGGATCCTGACACAGATGGTGATGGTTACCCTAATCCAATAGATCCAAACAACGTACAGTCATGGGAAGATAACTTCCCAACAGACAATAGAGAATGGTATGATGCCAATAACGATGGATTTGGAGATAACGGCGTACAACCCACTATCTTAGATGATATATCTGCAGATCCTGCACCTTTCATTGGTGTATTGGTTGGCATAGTAGCTCTTGGTGTAGGACTAACTAGAGTAGCAACTGGATCAAAAGGTGATGATACCGTTGGTGATGATGACTATACAGACGAATTCGAAGATTTTGATTTCGATGAAGAAGATGAAGAAGATGCAGATGAGGAATCATCTGTAGAAGAAGTAGAGGAGGACTGAAATAATGAATACGAGAATACTGGAAAAAGCAAGAACACTGCTGCTAGTTGCTGTAATGGTAACTGCAGCATTGACGCCTATGCTCGCAGGAGCTAACGATGAACAACTAAGAGAGACAGAATCAGTAATGTACACAGTAGTGTCTACTAGTGGTGATGTATATCTTGATGAAGGTGGTATGGGATGGTATGAAATATGCCTTGATGAAGTACCAGATGGAGTTGTAGTAATAACTCCAACATCTGATAACTCAGCAGTTGAGATTTATCCTGCTTATCTAAAGTTTTCAAAATTAAACTGGGATGAGTGTGATTACTTCGATGTTGAAGTTTCCGAAGATGATGATGCATCAGATACTATGGCTACTATTTCACATGCCATAGATGGTACAGACACTATCTTTGCAAGTTCTACAATAGCTGACGTTATGGTAGAAGCATATGATATGGATTATGATATGGATGGCGATGATGTGCCAGATTATGATGATTCAGATATAGATGGAGATGGTGTTGACAATGATGACGATGCTTTCCCAGAAGATGGGGAAGAGTCCCTAGATACAGATGAAGACGGAATTGGAAACAATGAAGATCTTGATGATGATGGTGATGGTTATTCAGATTCTGATGAATCTACTGATTGCGGTGATGCATCAGATGATCTTGATGATACTGATATGCCTTTGGATACTGATGGCGATGGAATTTGTGATGAATTAGATTCTGATGATGATGATGATATGGTCAATGATACCGATGATTTCGCACCTTTAGATGATTCAGAACAATATGATACTGATGGAGATGGCGTTGGAGACAATGCAGACGTTTTCCCTGATGATGCTACAGAAACTGAAGATTCGGATGAAGATGGAGTTGGCGACAACTCTGACTTCGATAATGCAGATCCAAATGAGTCTGTGGATTCTGATGGAGATGGTGTTGGAGACAACGGCGATGCATTCCCTGATGATTCAACAGAAACTATGGATACAGATGGAGATGGAGTTGGAGATAACGCTGATTTCGCACCTGAAGACGCTTCTGAATCTGCAGATAATGATACTGATGGCGTAGGGAACAATGCAGATGCATTCCCTGATGATTCAACAGAGACTATGGATACAGATGGAGATGGTGTTGGAGATAATGCTGATACTGATGCTGATGATGATACAGTTTTAGATGTTGATGAAGATTCTAACGCGACTTTAGATTGTCAATTATTGACTGACTGCGATGGAGATGGTGTTGGAGATGCTGATGATGCATTCGATGTTGATCCAGAAGCCTGGGATGATATGGATATGGATGGATTAGCAGATTCTTTCCCTAACTTACTTACAATAATCGATGGAGATTCACTTTGTTACTTATCAGTTGCATCTTCAGACGATGATTCTGATGGAGATTCCGAGGAAGATGCTGAATGTACATTTACACTTGGTGCAGGTGAAGAAGCTGCTTTAAGATTACAAACACAAGGATATGGTTCAGAAGTAGGAGTTAAACTAACTTTCCCTGACGGTACACAAACTGTATTCACTCATTCCACATTTAGCTCATATACATTTTACGACCTAGGAACTATATCAGATGCTGGTGAATATACATTACAGATGTATGATTCATATGGAGATGGATGTAATGGTAGTACAACTTCACCTTGTTACTTAGAGGCTGTACAACAAATCATGGGTATGCCTTCAAGTTCTGGATTTGGAACTGTTCTAGATATGGATGATGATGGCGATTCATGGGATGATACTGTAGAAGATTTGTGCGGTACAGACAATATGGATGTTACAGATGTTCCACTAGATACGGATTCTGATTTAGAATGTGATGTTATGGATGATGATGATGATGGTGATGGAGTACTAGACTCAGAAGAAGCTGATGGTGCTGGAATTGGCACTGATGGTGCTGATGTTGATTGTACACTCGTCGTAGATTGTGATGGAGATGGTGTTGATGATGGCATTGACTCTAATGATAACGATGCTACTGAAACTACTGATATGGATGGAGATGGAATTGGTGACAATTCTGATTCTGACGTAGATGGTGATGGATATGGTAACGCAAACGATGTATTCCCAAATGACGGAACTGAATGGTCCGACAATGATGGTGATGGAGTTGGAGACAATTCTGACCTTGATGATGACGATGATGGGACTGAAGATGAAATTGATGACTTCCCATTCGATGCTAACCAACAATTCGATGTTGATGGAGATGGCTGGGGAAATAATGCTGATATGGACGATGACGGTGACGGAATTGAAGATCAGGTTGATGAAGATGATGACGGAGATGGATACTCGGATGTCGATGAAGATACAAATTGCGTAGGT
>DARI01000010.1 GCA_002503285.1 Euryarchaeota archaeon UBA557 | reverse complement strand
AGAAACTCAGGTGGTAATCGTGGAGGAGATAGACGTGGCGGAGATAGGGCAAAATCTGATGGCCGTAAATCTACTTTCCGTTCATGATTAAATTATATCTTCCATCAATCTTAACTTTAATAAACGCTTTACTGCACTATATTGTATAGATTTGAATGCCACTTTTAACTGTCCTCCTTCAAATGGCTCTTCAATAGTTGGTTGCCCGCCTCTAAATAATCCCATTATTGTCGTATATGCATCCACTTCTATGTATGCTTCAATATCATAAATTGCTGATTCAGCACCCTGATCACTTAAGTCGTCACCCTCACCACCATGCAAAATTGTTCTTTGTATCCGCCTCTCTATGTTAATTTCAATTTTAGAACAAGGTATTTCCATTTCAACCATAGAATTAGTTCTTATCTCGAGGACAGATAGTTCTCCTCCTTCTTTAATTGGTCCCTTTATTTTCAATAATTGGGAGGTTTTCTTGGATATTTCTGTCATTTTTTTCACCCTTTATTTAGATCATGTAATAGTTCTATAAATACGAACGTATGAACTTCGAATATAATTGTTGTCTCTTCATCGCAATCTAAACTATTATGTATTCATAAAAAAATATTTCTTTTTTCTGCAAACAGTATTTCTTACAATAATTAGGCCCAAATTACAAGAGATATCTGAATATCTCCTTATTTCGACAGTAATGCATTAAATCATCATTCGTCACTCCATTTACTATATTTGTTAGTAACCAACTTTTGGGACTTATGCATATGATTGAAATGTAAGACCA
Source organism: Euryarchaeota archaeon UBA557 (assembly GCA_002503285.1). GTDB lineage: Archaea > Thermoplasmatota > Poseidoniia > Poseidoniales > Thalassarchaeaceae > MGIIb-O3. The sequence goes on along the minus strand of DARI01000010.1, from coordinate 86,476 downwards.
CTTCGGTAAACTATGGTAAGTGTAGGAGATAAAGCACCTGATTTCACATTGATGGCATACGATAGGTCAATGGTGACACTCAGTGAATACGAGGGAAAAAGAGTTTTACTGGCATTCTTTCCAGCAGCATTCACCGGCGTTTGTACTAAGGAGATGTGTACTTTCTCTGATTCAATGAGCAAATTATCAGATTTTAATGCTATGATATTTGGAATATCAGCTGATAATGTATTTGCAAATAAATTCTTTGCTGAAACTAATGATATTCAATTTCCCTTACTATCTGATGTTGAAAGGAAAGTTATCAATTCCTTTGGAGTTGCAATTGAAAATTTTGGCGCCCCTGGATTCACAGCAAGTCAACGATCAATATTTATAGTCGAAGAAGATGGTACTATTGGCTATGTTTGGATTGCAGATAACCCAGGAATGGAGCCAATTTACTCAGAAATTATAGATTATATCGCATCTTAAATTAGTTTTCTAACTTCCATGTAGGTCCCTCTGGTCCGTCTTCAATGACTACCTTCATAGAATTCAATTCATCTCTTATTTTGTCGGCCATATCCCAGTCTTTTTGCCCCCTTGCTTCTTGACGTTGAGCAAGTAAATCCTCTACTCTTGTTGATACTTCATTTCGCTTAGAATCTAATTTTGTTAATAATGAATTTACAATGTCTTTATCTGGAATAAGGCCGAGAATATTGCCCGCATACTCATTGAGCCAACCCATGATTGCTGAAATATAATCCAATTCGGAATTAGTTGATAACAACTCTTGTAATTTCTTTACAACAGATTGAAGCTCGACAATGGCTACTCTGGTATTAAAATCATCATTCATACCATTACAAAAACTTTCACTTGCTGAATTAAGAAATTCATAATCACTCCAATCATTTGCATTTGTCAATTTAGTTCCTCCAAGATAAGCAAGCATAAGCCTCTCTTGATGTTTCTCAGATTCTTCTAGCATTGATGGATTGAACTCAATTGGTTGCCTGTAAGGGGCATTCAATAAGGAATATCTCAGTGCCAAAGGTTGAACAGAATCAAAAGTTTCTGAAATTGTGGTAAAATTTCCTAATGATTTACTCATTTTTTCTCCATTGACATTTATCATTCCATTATGAATCCAATATTTTACAGTATTTTCCTTGCCTATGCAACATTCTGATTGGAATATCTCTGCTTCATGATGGGGGAACATCAAATCTCTTCCTCCTCCATGGATATCAAATTCTTTACCTAGATGTTTCAATGACATAGCTGAACATTCAATGTGCCACCCTGGACGTCCATTTCCCCAAGGACTTTCCCAAAAAGGTTCATTTTCTTTAGCATTTTTCCATAACGCAAAATCTCTATGATCTCTTTTTCCGGAACCAGTTCCCTCTACTCTACCTCCTGCACCAGATCTAACCATTTCCAATGTTTGACCAGTTAACTGGCCATATTTTTCTGGAGCAGTATCTATTTCAAAATAAACTCCATCATTTCCAATATATGCATTTCCTTTATCAATTAAAATAGATATCATATCAATTATTTCTGGGATAGTTTCCGTAACTCTTGAATACTCATCTGCACGTATTACATTAAGGGAATCCATTACTTGAAAATAATCTTTTATATTTCTATTCGCAATTTCCAAAAAATCTTTACCTTCTTTATTTGCAACTTTAATTATTTTATCGTCAATATCAGTAAAATTTGTAATATAGTTTACATCATATCCTAATTTTCTTAACCATCTTGTGATGATATCGAAAGAAATAGCTTGTCTTGCATGCCCCAAATGACTAGGTGAATAAGGAGTTATTCCGCACACATATATGCCAATTTTTCCATCTTTAATGGGGGTGAAAAACCTCTTTTTTTTAGACCGAGTATCATGTATTCTCAATGTCATATATTTTTCCTTCCTAGGCAATTAAATATATTTTTTTGCTGATTTAACTAGTTCTGAATATAGGGTCTTATGCACGCCACTCATTCTTTCAGGATGCCATTGAACTCCAATACAAAATTTCTTATCGGGTCTCTCTACTGCTTCTATTAAACCATCTTGCTTAGCATTTCCAGTTACACTCAATGTTCCAGCATTTGCAACACCTTGATGGTGTGTCGAATTAACAATTATTTCTCCTCCCATTATTGAAGATATTTTAGAATCCGTTTTAAAAATTACTTTATGTTTACTAAATTTACCATCATATGCACCATGATTTTCATATCCGGGAGTTGAGTCAAGGTGTTGATATAGGTGTCCTCCATGGATTATTGATAACATTTGCATTCCTCTACAGATACACAATAAAGGCATATCACGATATAATGCTCCATTAATGAGGGAAATCTCAGATTTATCTTGAATAGGATAGTATTCACTAGCCGTTGAATCTGGAGTTTGCCCATATTCTTCAGAATTAATATCCGGCCCGCCTGCTATAACTAGTCCACTAATCAAATTAAGAATTGATTTTGAAAATTTTGAGGGAGGGATAAGTAATGGGACTCCTCCTGCTGCTTCTATTGATGAAACATATGTTGAGGGCAATATTGCTGCATCCATTTTCCAATTTGCAAAACTTGACTCCCTTATGCCGCATGTAATTCCAATTATCGGCCGTTCAATAATTGCATCCATTTTAACGACCTCTCATATGTTGTTTTTTAACTTCTCGCTGAATCAATTAAACATTGGAATATGGAATCTTGTAAAATCATTTCAGGATGCCATTGAGTTGAAATCAAAAATGTCTGACTTTCTAATTCAAATGCCTCTATCAATCCATCTTCAGATTTTCCTACAACGGTTAGATCTCCAGGGTCAGAAATACCTTGATGATGTCCAGAATTAACCATTACTTCATTACCCAATATTGATGCTATCAGTGAATTTGGTTCTAATATTACCCTATGTTCAGACCATTTGCCATTCGATTCTCCATGTTTTTCAAATCCCTCGGTTTCTGGTAGATGTTGATGCAAACTCCCTCCTCTTGCAATACATAGTAATTGATGCCCTCTGCATATGCACAATATTGGCAAATCTCTCTTTATTGCTTCATTAATAAGGGTCAATTCCCATTCATCTTGACTATTTTTGATATCTAATGTATAATCTTGAATGCCTTGATCATATAATTCCGGACTAATGTCCCTTCCTCCTGCGATGATTATTCCATCTAATATACCAAATATTTCTTCAATATTGTCTCCTTCAGGTATTATTATGCCCACTCCTCCAGAACTATTTACTGCACTTAAATAATTCAACGGAGACATTATTACTGACTGATTTTCAGTTTCATAATTGATTACATTTATCGAAGACGTAATTCCAATTATTGGATTCAATAGCACCCTACTCCTGTTCTCTAAATAGTCTATTATGCTTGAATGATTTTATTCCAACAAATATGAATGCCGATCCAACAAAAATTAGCATTAGATGTGATGCGACCAATAATGTGGAAGGATTATCGGCAGATATTATTCTCATTCCTCCAAGTATCATAAGTAAAGAAAATACCATTGATGCATGCATATAGTGATGTTTTCGAGTTTCATCAACTTCAGATAATATTCCAAATACAAATAATGGCAAACCTAAAAATGAGGGTATCATAGCAGTTATCGATCTTGATTCAGATTCTTGTAGCAAATAGGCCATTATTCCCCAAGAAATTAATAAAAAACCACCAATCATAGCAATTCTTGGTACTTTCAAACCTATAAATATGAAATCCTTATCCATATTGTTCCTAGTGGTAACAAGTATATTATAGTCTCGCTTAAGAATTAGTAGTAATTGATGATTGGATTTCTTCATCCTTTGCAACTATTTGTTCCCAAAGTAATTCTGCAACATCTTTTACATCCATATTTGAACCAACAGAATCTAATCCATCCTTGACCATTATTGAGCAAAATGGACACCCAATGGCCACAGTATCGCATCCTGTAGCAGCAATTTCTTCGGCTCTAATTTTATTTACTCTTTTATCAGCATCTTCTTCCATCCACATTTGCGCACCTCCTGCACCACAACAGAAAGAATCCTTTCCATGCCTCTCAACTTCAACATCTACACCTCCGAGTACTGCTCTAGGCTCATCTATCACGTCCCCCATCCTTCCTAAATAACAAGGATCATGATAGGTTATGCTCTTACCCATTTTATCTAATTGGGGCAGTTTATTCTCTTCTTGTAACATTGCCATCATTTCGGTGTGGTGGAATACCTCTAATTCATCTCCTCCATAGTCTCCATATTCTTTTCCTAAAGTGTGGAAGCAATGTGGGCATGATGCAACTATTTTATTTACTCCTAACTCTTGAAAAGTTGCTAAATTAGTTTCAGCTAACATTTGAAATAAATATTCATTTCCAGCCCTTCTAGCTGGATCTCCTGAACAACCTTCTTGCATACCGAGTATTCCTACATCAAGTCCAGCCTCCTTCATCAATGATATTGTCGCTCTTGCAACTTTCTGATTGCGTTCATCAAAACTAGCTGCACAACCAACAAAATAAATATATTCAGCCGGCTCACCTATTTTTACATCTAAATCAGCAGCCCAATCAGCCCTTTCATGACTTCCAAATCCATATGGATTTGATGCAGACTCTAGGTTCCCCATCGCAACGTTAAGCACCTCTGGATATTCCATAGTTTCCATAACTGCATTTCTACGTAAATCTGTAAGTTTAGGCACGTGCTCTATGTATAATGGGCACACATCAACACATGCGTTACATGTAGTACATGCCCAAACTGCATCTTCTCCTATGCGTTCCATCATAGTTTCTTCAGGTTTTTCGCCCTTGAGGAGAATAGGCGCATGTTCATTTGCATAATCTCTTACATCATGTATTACTTGCATTGGATTCAAGCTTTTACCAGATGCATATGCGGGACATACGTCTTGACACCTAGCACAAGAAGTACAAGACCATCCATCTATCAATTGCCTCCATGAATACTGTTCATAAGAGCTAACGCCAAATGATTCAATATCTAAATCTTCGAGAAGAATTGCTTTGCCATTTTCGCCAATCGCTAGAGGCCTCATTTTTCCCATTGGCTCAATATCGTGAAAAAATACATTTGGAAATGCCATTACTAGATGCATATGTTTGGAAAGTGGAATTAGAATTAAAAATGTGAGAATTGCTATCATATGGGCCCAATAAGATGCTATTGCCATTGTATTTGATATATTCATTCCTTCAAGCCATAGTCCAATCGGCTCCCATGCTATGGGATCTTCTTTAGATTCAATGATGAAAGAAGTTGAAGTTATGGTAAGTATTAATGTCAAAATAAAATTTCCCTCTAATTGAGATTTACCCTTTAACTTTTCAGGTGTAAAAACAACTCTTCGTATTAATGCAGCCACTGCACCAATAAATGCTGATGTATATCCCAATTCTACTATTCCATTCCAAGGACCAATAAGTAATTGAGGAATTATGTGATTAGAGAAAAAATTAGCAGATGCCAAATCAAACATGTCGGTTGCTAGCATCAAGAACCCCCAAAACATCAGAACATGCATTGTACCAGCAATTTTATCTCTCAATACCTTTTTTTGCCCTAACCAGCCAACTAGTAATTCTTTGAATCTTATGCCCCAGGAATCAAACCTATCATCAGGAGCTCCCAATAATACTAACCTTGTTGCTTTAATTACCTGATATAGGAAAAAACTTACTGCAACGCTCCCTATGATGGTTAAGATTAACCAACCTGGAATTGGTCCATAGTAGATTAGAAGAGGATGTTTCACAATTTAATCTCCTATATTCGTTTGGTGGTAATACATGCGCAGAGTCGAACCTATTGAAACAATCGCTCTATGATTTAATTTATCTATTAATTCCCTAATGATAATCTCCTATGCACACTTCGGAAGGGTATGGCGGTTGCCTTTGCTCCTGGAAAATGTATTCTATTCGGAGAACATGCCGTTGTTTATGGGCACCCTGCAGTAGCAGTTGCGTTAGATCAAGGAGTACATGTATCGTTGGAACAATCCGATGAGTGGTTGATTGAAGGTTCGCCATTTATTCCAGATCAACATCCTCATATTTCACATATATTACACGATTTATTCAAATATGAAAGCCATCCTCTAAGTATTAAGATAAAAAGTGAATTATTTTCTGCAGCTGGATTGGGATCTTCAGCCGCATTATCTGTTGCATTTGGTGCTGCATTACAAACATACTTGAGAAATGACGAAGAATTAGATGTTATAAAATTGGCAAAAATGGGTCACTCTGCAGAAGCTATTTCGCAAGAAGGAAGGGCCAGCCCGACTGATACTGCCGCTAGTGCTTTAGGGGGTTGTATTGTTGTTTCCGGCAAAGAAGTAGATGGTACGATAAATATTTTTCACTCAATTTTAAAAACTCCTGAGGGTGAACGTAAATGGAGTATAAATAAAGTTAATATTCAGAATAAATCGAATGATATCTACTTAATTCTAGGCTTTACGGGTGATGCTTCTCCAACTGGAAAAATGGTATCAGGAGTTTCAAATTTATTAATATCTAATCCTAACAAATTTCAAGAGATGGAGGCAATAGCAAGTATAACTACAACAGGCCTAACTGCACTTTCTATTGGTAATTTTGAAGCGGTTGGTATTGCGATGGATGCTTGCCATGCCAAACTTCAGGAGTTAGAAGTCAGCACTCCTTCTCTGGATAGATTAGTGGATGCAGCTAGACCTTATTCATTAGGTGCAAAGATGACGGGTGCAGGAGGAGGAGGATGTATGGTCGCACTGTCAAGAAATCCGCAAAGAGTCGCAGAAGAAATAGAAATAGCTGGTGGTTCACCTTTAATTTCAAAATTAGGTTCTAAGGGCGTATGCATTGTAAAGTAAATTATTTTTTAATTTAGATAATTAGTGATGATTTTTTTTAAATATCCTTTATAAGTGACATTACACTGGGACCTTTATGCTTAGTGACGAAGAACGTTTGACTGTTGTAAATGTAGTTGCATCAACAAGAGTCGCAGAAGAATTAGACTTACCAGATATTGCTATTCAATTGAATTGTGAATATGAGCCAGAACAATTCCCAGGAGTAGTTTACAGAGTAGTGGATCCTAAGTTAGCAATTCTCATGTTCCGTTCGGGCAGGGCAGTTTGCACAGGAGGTAAGAACGAAGACAATATTCATACTGGAATTAAAAGAATGACTGAGGACTTAAGAGCTGCAGGAATAGATACATGGGATCTAAAGGATGTTGAAATTGAGGTTCAAAATATGGTAGCCACATATTCTTTATATTATCCAGAAGATTATGATCAAATAGCAGAAAGAGATGATCAAAATTGTAAATTAGTAGAAGAAGACGGCGGGCTAAGGGCCGCTACAGACAAAGAAGTAAAAGACGAAGATCCAAGGGTAAGAGGCGTTAAAGCTGGAGAACCCTTAGCAGGATTGCCAAGAAAATTAAATCTAAACAATTTAACATTTCATCTTCCCTTCGATAAGGTAGAATATGAGCCGGAACAGTTTCCTGGATTGATTTACCGTCTTGACTATCCAAAAGTAGTTTGTTTAATATTTGGAAGTGGAAAGATGGTTATAACTGGTGCAAGGCATAAAGATGAGATATTAGAGGCTGTACAATTCATTCAAGATGAATTAGCAGATTTACTTTATTCTTAAAAACCAAGTTTTATTCAGTAGGGCCCTTAACGTAGGTCTATGGAGAAGTCTGGCCGAATTACATTTCTTATTTGTTTTATTCTGATTTCACCTCTTTTATCTAATATTTTCGATCAAAAACAATTAGATGAAAACTTTGTATATGGCGTAGAAACTAATTCTCAATCCGGAATAATCGATGTTCAAACATGGCAAATTAATGATAATTGGATGTATTCTGGATATTTGGATGTTGGGGACTTCATAACTTCTTCTGGGATATCTACTACTGTAAATTATCTCAATGGGACACTGGATAAAACTGTAACCTCAATATTCTTATCAATCATAGATAATCAATCATCATTAACATACAAAGTTGAGTCAATTGGAGAATACGCAGCCAACGATGTAGAATTAGATGGTCAAAATGGCGATATCTCAGTTAACATTAATACAATTGAAATAATACGTGCTTCAGATATGGCAACTGTTTCACAAGAAGCATCTATAGAAATCGACTTTTGTGCAGATTTATTTTGGTGGTGCGTAAATATAGATGTAGCGGATTTAATATTAAATAATAGTTATTATCCTGCTCTCGAAGGTTTGGATTTTCCATTGAATGTAGGGGAATCGTGGGATTCTGATTATCATCAAGAAACTACCTATAGCGGCTCTAGTAATTATGTAGATATTCCTGATAATTCCGAAGACGACAATACTTCTTCATGGCAAACTGTCTCTCAAGGATTTTCAGGCGTAAGTTATGCTGGATGTGGCCAATCATATAATATTACAACTTACAATGGAGATGGCGAAGAATCAGGATATAGGTGGTACTGTCCTGCAATAAATGGAGATATTATATCTTCTTTTACTCAAAGTCTAGGATTTAAAGCAGTACATGAATTAGTTGCCTACCAACCAGTAACAAGATTTAAAGAAATTAATATTGATTTAGAATACCCATTATCTCCCATTGATACTGATATATATGCATGGATAAATGTGACTAATCAAGGTACGCCTGTATCGGATTTAGAACTAGAATTTAGATATGAAATAGAAGATGACGTAAGAAGTTTTACTACTGATCAAAATGGGTCTTATTACTTAGAATTTAATACTGGAAATAGCACTGATACAACCGCTTCAGTGGATGATTTAGCAAGTCATGGAATTATTGTTTGGGCTAATCAATCTTCGCCAATATTGGGGGCGGTATCAGTTAGTACAAATTTAAACATACATGAAATTGATTTGGTAACAAGGGCAGAAGGAGTAACCGTCCAAAGAACTAGAAATAATAGCACTCTGACTCTGGATACGAACATTGGCTTTACTGCCGTTTATGGAGATATACTGGTATTTTCAGTACCCGTAGCCAATAAGGGATTAATATCTTCTCCCTCCTCTAATCTTAAAATTGATTCTCCTGATGGAAATACACTATTTGCGATAGTCCCTCCCTTGTCAAGCCTCCAAGAATCTAGGATAGAAGTAAATTGGACAGTCCCATTTCAACAATCATATGGCTCAGTTTATTTGGAATTTTTAGTTGATCCTGACGAAACTCTCATCCAAGATGGAAATAAATCCAATAATTATGGAATTTTTACTCTTTTTATAGGTACAATTCCAATTGCAGCTTTGGAACACCCGACCGAAATATTAACATTGGATGAAATAACTTTGAATGGAACAACCTCTTATGACTCGGATGGAGGATCATACTTTTGTGATTTTTATATTGAAATATCAATAAATATTTTCGAAAACTTTTTTGAAGAAGATTGTATTTATGAGGCTAAATGGGATGATGATGGACAATTTCAGATACTGTTGACAATTACCGATGAAGAAAACGACCAAGACACATTTATGTCTTCTATTTCAATTGTAAATAGGCCTCCTCAAATAACATTAATTTCAGACAAAACATCAGTTACAGTATTTTCTGAAGTTACATTTGAAATTATTGAAAGAATTGATTTAGATACCCAATCTCCGAATTCTCCAGTTGATATATTATGGGATAATCCTAATTGTAAGGAAGGGCAAATAAGTACTAAGTGTACTCTCACCCCTCTTAATGAGGGGGAATTTAGCATTAATGTATCCGCAATTGATGATGACGGGGCAATTACATTCGCCTCTTCTTCAGTCATGGCCACTAACATTGCACCATTTGATCCGAAAATTGAAGTTTGGTCTGGACCAAATAAGATAACTCCTGATAATAGGGGAGTTTTTGCAGCCAAAGAAGGAGAAATCCTAACTTTAAAAGCGTGGGTTACAGATTCAGAGAATGACATGAACTCTCTTCAATATATATGGTCCCCAGATGCTGAAAATAATCCTGAGTTGGAACTAACTAGTTATGGCATTATGGGCGAGATAAATCATACTTATGGATTTGCAGGACTCCAACTAGCAACTTTACAAATTTTTGATAATGATAATGAATCTACTGTCTTTGAAGGAGAAACAAAAACATTGATTATACCCATAGAAATAGAAAATATCGCCCCTTATGTTGTTTCAATTAGTCCAAGACTACCGGTCCAAGAAGGAGAAGAATTGATTTTTGATATTGGAGTTATTGATACTCCTAATGATGTAGATTCTCTGACTTCATGCTTTGATATTGATCCATCGGTTAATTCTGACTTGCTCGGAAACGAGGATGATGATTGTGATTTCACCTCTACTTATTTATCCTATATTTGGGAAGATTCTGTATCGGCCCCAGAGTTTATAATTTTTCATGTGACGGATGATGACGGTAGCAGGGATTTTGTCAATATAGATATTGATATTCGAAACACTAGGCCGACGGCTGTAGCATCAACAAATAACCTAAACCCTCAACAAGGACAGGCTATTTCTTTATCTGCTAACGGAACTATTGATTCTGAATTTGATATAGAAAATATGATTTATCATTGGGATATAGATACTTCATTAGATTCTGATGGCGATGGAAATCCTTCAAATGATATTGACATGATTGGAAGGTGGATACAGGTATTTTATGATGATGAAGGAAAAAAAGTAGTAAAATTGACTGTTTATGATGAATCTGAGAGTAATTCAATAACCATGGTAGTCGATGTGTCAAAAGCACCGCTTAATTTCGAAAATAGAATAAAAGAAAATTCTTCTACAATCTTGCTTTTAATTTTAATTTCTACGGGAGGAGTATTTTTATCAATTAGATATAGAAATAAGGAGGATGATAAAACAACAAATAATAAATTAAAGGATTCGAATTTAGACCAATTATTCGATTCTATTGGTTCCAATAAGTCAATTAATTATGCAGATATGGCATCTGATACTTCAGAATTAAAAAATAATCATGCAATTGAATCTAGTACATTGGAAAAACAAATACTCACTCCAAATGCCATTTTATCCGAAGATGACATCGAAGCACTCTTTGAGGAGTAGTTATTACGGCCATCATGGTCAACCTTTTCCGCCTGTTAGGATTGCCCAATCCAAACTTAAAAAATCATTTAGAAACTGATGAAACGATTCAATCAAATTTCCCTAATCCACAAGCCGGAGATATGATTATTCATTTATCGGAAAATCGTATTTCTGAATGGACCAACAAAATGATACTCAAACCGACTCATAAAGTAATATATCTCAAACCGGATAATTTACGTAGATTAAATTTAATTGGCATGGATAAAGAATTAATCAATGGCAATTTACTTTTATTTAATTTAAAAGAATTAATCCATATGCCTTCACAAACTGCAAAATGTAGTAGAGAAATACGCCAACTAGCGGAAAATAATGGATTAAATGTTTTTGCATTAAATGAATCTGATACTCTTCTGATGGTTCCCGGATTGAATATGAGAGTCGACACGCACAAACACATTCTTGGCCTATCAAATATTACTTGAAGGCAACTTTACTTTTCTGTCCCAGGCTCATAAGAGACCGGGCCATCTTCAAGCCAAGTGTCCAATTCCTTTGCTCGTATCTCCTTTACAGTTATTCGCATAAAATCTCTATATGCCTTCCATTTATTTATATCTTCTAAATTATCATTCCTGTGTTCTTTACGTTCTATTGATGCATTTGAATATGCGATGCATCTTTCTAAAAAACGTTCAACGATATCTCTTCTTTCATCTATCATCATAATTATTCAACACCTAATTGTGAAATCAAATTATCTACATGCCCCTTTGCACTAACTCCATACATTGATAACATGATTTTTCCATCTTTTGATATTACGAATGTCGATCTTAAACAGCCCATATATTCCTTTCCATACATGTTTTTTTTCCTCCATGTACTATATTTTTTATGTAAGGATGAATCATCATCAACTATTAAATCAAAGGGTAAATCATACTTATTTATGAACTTCTCATGGCTTTCTGGAGTATCAGTAGAAACTCCAATTACCTTCCATCCTGAATTATTAAATCTACTAAAACTATCTCTAAAATCACATGCTTGTATGGTACATCCAGGAGTATTATCTCTGGGATAGAAATATAGAATCACCCCTCTACCATCGTTTAAAACATCTTTAAGATTGATTAATGTTCCATCTGTTATCAAGCATTCAAATTCGGGCGCAATATCTCCAACTTCCAATTCTACTGTTTCTACCATAGTTCTCCGAATGAGTCATTACACATCAAGTCTAGTTTTCTCTATTAAGGAAACAACCTTTACCGACGATGGTCTTTTTGGAGGTTCACTGAATCCAAATAGTGTTGGAATTTTATGATATTCAATAGTTCCAAAAGATTCTCCCTTATTCTCTCCATATGCCTTCGAAACGAAGGAAATTCCTTTTATCATATACCATTCTTTACGCCCATCTCTTGTTTTTCCATAGGTTTTTGAACCAAATACAAGATTTCCTATAAAATTCTCTATTGTAGATATGAACCATCTTGGCCTATTTATTGGGAATGGAAAAAAACTTTTCCATTCAAATATTAATTTTAAATCCAAAGTCTTTATTTCAATTTTATTATTATTTCTTTTTATATCTATGGGCTGAATTATAACTTCTTCAAATGAATATATTTTTGATACATATTCAGCACATTTTTCTGAAGGAGAGATTAAAATTCTCCTCCCATTAGGCCTGGCCCACATGATATTTACAAATTTTCCAAGAGGAGATTTACTCCAGTCTCCTATCACAATTCTTTCTCCTGTTGAAAATGATGAAGCTGAAATCCTACCTTCAAATCTATCCATTTTATTTCCTCTCTTCGTGTATTCTTTTTTTTGTAGCCGCCCATGAACATATCGGACATTGAGCCAAATCATGCCGTAATGCGGGGCAATGTTCTCTTCCAAAATAAATTATTTGCAAATGCCGTCTATTCCAAGTATCTTCTTGAAAAACCTTCTTTAAATCATACTCTGTTTTTTTTACATTTTTACCATTTGTTAGGCCCCATCTAGTTGCCAATCTGTGTATGTGCGTATCAATTGGAAAAGCTGTTTTGCCAAATCCTTGGGCCATTACTACTCCTGCTGTTTTATGGCCAACTCCTGCCAATGATTCTAGAAAATCCCAATCCGGATATATTTCTCCATTATTTTCTAATATTTGTAAGGCCATTTTTTTCAAATTCTTCGCTTTAGTTGGAGCTAGCCCAACTTCACGAATAATTTCCCTAATTTCGGCAACTTCCAACTTACTCATACTTTCTGGGTTATCTGCAATTTTGAAAAGATTTGGAGTGACTTGATTTACCTTTTTGTCTGTTGTTTGAGCAGAAAGCATTACAGCTACCAGTAAGGTATAGATGTCTTTATGATCTAAGGGTATGGGTTGCTCTGGATACATTTGGTCTAATAAGATGCCAATTTTTTTAGCCTTTTGTGATCTAAGCATTCTATTCTCTCACATCAGCAGATATTCCCATTACAAATGCCGAAAGGATACAAATAAACGGCACTCCATAACATGGCCCATACATGAAATCGGCTCCTCCGACTGAACTACCTGTATTACCTCCTAATAAGATGTATAGGATTAGGCCTAAAACAAGACTAGGGAGAAATGCAACTCCAGCAAAAACTACTCCGCGTGCAATTCCCATAATTCTCGATGGACCCGATAATATGTGAATGTTCGTTATTGACCAAGTAGCCTTTCAATTTCACTGGCAGATTTAGTATTCAGAATATCCTCTTTTTCCAACCATCCTTTTCTAGCAATTTGAGTACCGAACCATATGTCATTCAAACCTTCAGGATTATGGGCATCAGGATTAATGCAGACCGGAACTCCAAGTTCTTTGGCGTATTTACATAATCTCCAATCCATATCGAGGCGATAGGGGGAAGCATTAATTTCAACCGCTTTAAGTATTCCTTCTGCATTTATTTCGCCCATTCTACGCAAAATAGCATGCATATCGACAGGAAAACCCTCTCTTCCTTGTAGTATCCTTCCAGTTGGGTGCCCCAATATTGTAAATGTCGGATCTTCAATTGCATTTATCAATGCCTCAGTATTTGTATGTTCGTCCCTATTACGCCAACTCCCCAATGCATGAACTGATCCGACGATATGCGATAATGAAGATCTAATATCATCAGAATAATCCAATCTTCCATCAGGCATTATGTCGCATTCCGAACCATGAAAAATCCTAAATTCCACATCTTGCTCTTTCCATTTTTTATTTAAATTTTGAATTTCTAATTTTTGATTTAAAATATCTTCACCTGCAATTCCTATAGATTTTCCACCTATATTTAATGACTCTGAATGATCAGCAATTCCTAGATATTCCCATCCCATATTGATTGCATAATTACTCATTTCTTCTAAAGTAGCATTTCCATCTGAAGCAATTGTATGATTGTGAAAAGATCCTCTTAAGTCCTCAACCTTTATCAGATTTGGAAGAACATTATTTGCAGATGCTTCAATTTCTCCCATGTCTTCACGTAATTCTGGAGGTACCCATCTTAGCCCTAAATGATGATAAATATCCTCTTCTGTAGAACATATAAGTGTATTTTCCGCAGCTTCTTTACCTATCTTACTGCCAGCTTCCTCTTCTGAAAATAATCCAAATTCATTTAATCGCAAGCCTCTATTAATGGCAATTTGTCTCATCCTTATATTGTGCTCTTTTGAACCAGTAAAATAGGCTAGTGTGAATGGAAATGATTCCGGATCAACAATTCTAATTTGAGCATCTATTGTGGCGTCCAAGCTTCTTTCAACAAGAGTTTCCGCTAATCCACTATCTATTCCTGAAACATTAATTTTTCCTACAAGCATATCTGCTTCTAAAATAAGACTAATTTTGGAACTACCCTGTCCCTTAATTTCCGCTATTCCTGGAAAATTCATTATTTCTTTAATTATTTCTGCTTGGTCACCCGGTTTTGCTCCAAGTACTATGTCTAAATCGCCTATGGTCTCTCTCTTTCTTCTTGCACTTCCTGCTAATTCTACCTTTACTACGTTTGGGATATTTGATATTCTTCTTTCCAATGCGTGTCCATATGCCAATCCAACATCCATTCTACTCCTTCCTTGGTATCGCCTAAGTAAATCAATTCCTTCAAGATATTTTTCTTGACTTTTTTTTCCAAAACCTGATAAAGAAGAAATATTGTCATTTGAACATGCAAATTTTAATGATTCTACAGAATCAATCCCTAATTTCTCATATAATTGTCGTGCCCTTTTAGGGCCTAATCCTGGAATTCCAACCATTTCTACTAAGCCACGAGGGACTCTTCCGTAGAGGTCATACAAACTCCCCCATGTTCCCTCTAGAACTGCTTCTTCAATCAACCCCCCAATTCCTTTGCCAATTCCTTTAATGTCTGTTATTCTATTATCAATTACTACTTTTAGAAGATCTTCTTCTAAAGATGAAAGTGCTCGACTTGCATTTTGATAGGCTATCACTCTAAATCTATTAGCTCCATCTAATTCCAATAAAATGGCGGCTTGTTCAAGTACCGTCGCTAATTGAGATTTAGTAATGTATGGTGAAACTCTTCTTTTTGTTTTTGGAAGTGACCATGCGGAAACGTTCACCATGTTTTGATATCAAATAGTCATTCAACTTGATTCTGTCCCTTAATTGTGTACTAATCTCCCTAATCTAAACAAGTGAAGTCCATTACGACTGGCTATGGAAATGTTGGATCTGCTAGAGAATATTTCTCTAACTCTTTGTGGAGCCGCTCTTTTCTTATGGATTTCAATAGGAACATTAGCACGTTCACAAAATGGTGAAATAATTACTCAAAGAGTCATAATGTCATTATGCTGGACTTCAGCAATTATGTTATTCATATTGCATTATCTTGGAGGTGAATTATGGGAATCAAGAAATGCTGCGAGACCTTTAGCAATTCTGGCAATAATAGTTGCACTCACTGCTTCACTAAATATCAAAGGAAAAGATGTCCAAGGTGAAATTAATCCTCATGAAATAATGAAAAAACGCAGAGATAAATAAAATTATTCCTTATTCTCACCATTTAATTTATCGTCAATAAAAGAACGCATATAGGCTGGTAATTCACCATTTACAAAAATAACATCTTGTACCTCATCAAGTTTCATTAATGAATAATATATTTGCATTGCAGTCATTGGAGTTGCACTGCATCCCGTACATCCTCCTTCTAATGATATCATGATAATCCCGCCAGTAGTATCAACAATGTTCACTACTCCGTCATGTGCATCTAATATGGCCTGAACAGGTCCAACGGACTCCAAAATCATTTGTTTGTCTACCATTTAATGACTACCCCGAACCAATCCAAGAGGGGCGAGGCTTTCAAATACTTCCTCTACGGTTATCTGTGGGAGTACTTACGCGAATACTAATTCTTGACCTATTAGCCGAACGTGCTGAATTTGGACATGGAGGAAATCAAGAAGTAGTTAGACCATTTTTGAAATCCTCAGATGTTGAAGTTCTATTGATCACTCCTCAAATGCAATCTCCAATTCATAATAAGAAATTAAATTCAAATCCTGATATTACATTAACGAAAGAAGATGTCCCGAACTGGGACGATGAATTTCCATTTTGGAGCCTATTGGAAGTAGAATTAGAAAATAAAAAAGTACCTTTCCGCAGGATCATTATGCCAATGGTAGCAGATTATCTTAAGATGAAATGTTGGCTTGAAGGCTTGAACATAGATGTAGTTATTTGTTCTGGATCTAGAAGAAATGTGAGCATATGGGAAGAATGGATGGCCCCATCAGCATTACTTATGCACACATCTTCAAACTACGGAATTCCAACACTTGGAATATGTTTCGGCCATCAATTACTTTGTCATTCATACGGAGGCAAGGTCGAAAGGCATGATTCACTATCAAGTGGTATTTGGGAATTAGAACTTACCAAAATCGGTAAAGAAGATAAGTTATTAACATCTCATTTAATGCCTAGAGATAATATTTCAGGACTTTACACTCATCAAGATCATGTAATTTCAGTACCATTTCGTCTTGATATTCTAGCAACAACTACGCATAATAAAATTACTGCAGTTAGAGTAAATGATGGCCAAGGAAATCCATTACCTTCATGGGGGCTCCAATTTCATCCCGAAGCAGCAAAAAATAGGATAAAAAGAGCATACGAGTGGGGCCACATAAGCGAAGATGAATTTAAATCATTCAAAGGAGAACACGATGGGGCTGAAATATTATCATCATTTGCAAACTTGGTTTTAAAATATCATTGCAGAGATGAACTCTAACTGGCGTATAATCAGGATTCCGATTATAAGTAAGACTTAGGTCGGGATGACCGTAGGTAGATAATATGATGGATAATATACCCCTAATAGCAGCAGTCACAGGTCTTATTGGTTTAGCGATAGCATTTGGATTATACAGAAAAGTAAACAGCGTTGAAATAGACAATGAAGTAGTATCCGATATCACCCAAGAAATTCAAGATGGGGCTATGGCTTTTTTATATGCAGAATATAGAGTTCTAAGTATATTTGTAGCAGTTGTAGGGGCCCTTTTACTATTCTTAAATGATTTTGAGACTTCAATTGCATTCTTTGCAGGTGCGTTTGCATCTGTAGTTGCAGGCTTTTCAGGTATGAGAGCTGCAACCTCGGCTAATGGAAGAACTGCGATGGCTGCTAAGAATGGCGGCCAAGCAGGAGCGTTATCTGTATCATATAACGGAGGGGCAGTCATGGGCCTCTCAGTTGGAGGACTTGGATTACTAGGAATTTCGTTAATCGCTTTTTGGCTAGGTGCTGATGATGCATCTAGTAATCTTTCAGCAGCTGCAGGTTTCGGAATGGGGGCTTCATCAATCGCACTCTTTGCTCGTGTAGGTGGTGGGATATATACGAAAGCTGCTGATGTTGGGGCAGATTTAGTCGGGAAA
Organism: Euryarchaeota archaeon UBA557; assembly: GCA_002503285.1. Lineage (GTDB taxonomy): Archaea > Thermoplasmatota > Poseidoniia > Poseidoniales > Thalassarchaeaceae > MGIIb-O3. The sequence continues at coordinate 68,381 of DARI01000010.1, read as the reverse complement.
GTAGAAGCCGGTATTCCAGAAGATGATCCACGAAATCCAGGTGTAATTGCGGATAACGTTGGAGATAACGTTGGAGATGTTGCAGGAATGGGTGCAGATATTTTCGAATCCTTTGTTGGCTCAATAATTGCTGCAATGATTATTGCAAGTAATTCAGATGAAATGTCAGTGGACTATGTGTTGATGCCAATAATGCTTGGATTAATTGGTTACATAGCGTCTATAATAGGCGTATTCTCAATGACCTTCTTGAAGAACGGGTCTGATGCAGCAGCTGCTTTACGAAATACTACATTTATTGCTGCTGTTTTATTCTGGTTAGGAGGATATTTGGCTATTAATCAAGGTTTAATTGATGTTGAATTTGGAGTTATGCATTCGGTCGTGCTTGGAAGTATCGTCGGTATAATGATTGGATTAGTTACCGAATACTACACAGGTATTGAACCAGTTTTTCGCATCAAGACTAGATCAATTACTCATATTGGAGAAATGTCAAAAACAGGACCTGCAACTAATGCTATAGCAGGACTCTCCATAGGTATGATGTCTACATTTCTTCCTATAGTCTTGATTTCCATTGGTATATTGGGGGCAAATCAATTCATGGGCGGAGATGAAATGGGCCTTTATGGAATTGCAATGGCTGCTATGGGAATGTTAGCTACTGTCGGAGTAACAATGACTGTAGATGCCTATGGTCCTGTTGCTGATAACGCTGGAGGTATTGCTGAAATGAGTAAATTAGGCCCAGAGGTTCGTGCAATTACTGATGAATTAGATTCAATTGGAAATACAACTGCAGCAGTAGGTAAAGGATTTGCTATTGGCTCAGCAGCATTAACTGCACTAGCATTATTTGCAGCCTATTCTAGTGCAGTTAATACTTCTATAGTAGATGGCGGAGTAGGTTTAGATTTAGATATCTCAACAAATCCAATGGTAGTAGTTGGTCTCTTAATTGGAGGTGCATTGCCATTCGTGGTTGCTGCAATGACAATGACTTCAGTAGGGAAAGCCGCTCAAGAAATGGTTATTGAAATCAGAAGGCAATTTAAAGAAATTCCAGGACTTCTAGAAGGTAAGGAGGGAGTAAAACCGGATTCTAAAAAATGTATTGATATCTCAACACAAGCAGCACTTAGGGAAATGGTCGGCCCAGGATTAGTTGCAGTAATCGCTCCAGTATTAGTTGGATTACTGCTAGGTTGGGACGCACTGGGGGGTCTTCTCGCTGGCTCTCTTGTAACGGGTGTTTTGATGGCTCTATTCATGGCAAATGCCGGTGGAGCATGGGATAATGCAAAGAAAGCAATCGAACAAGGGCATATCGAAGGTGCTGAAAAAGGAGATTCAGCCCACGATGCTGCAATCATAGGAGATACAATTGGAGATCCTTTCAAAGATACTTCCGGGCCTTCATTAAATATTCTAATTAAATTAATGTCTATAGTGGCAGTTGTTTTGGCTGGTACCGGAGAGTTAACTGCTGGTGGCTTATTGGGTTTCTAATCTTCTTACCGCCAACCTCTTGAATAATTGACTCCGCGAACTACTATGAACCAGCAAGTTATAATCGGATTGACGATATTAATACTCGCTATGCCATTGTCTGGTTGTACGCAAAATAATGATGCAATATCCAATTCTAAAGATGAAATTGAAGTACCAACTTGGAATATTGGAGATTATTGGTTGTACACATTTTCCACTCCTGATTATAATGATGATACTGCAAGACTTGTTGTTGCTTCAGATACAGAAGAAGATAATACTGCATATATGCTGACAATCTCTAGCTTAACTGAAGCTCGCCGCCATGCTGTTCTGAATCATAATCCCTTTCTTGGAAGGATGACACATGATCATCTAAGTGCATTTGAAAACGGTGTTGCACAGCCTGTACTTAATTTTCCTTTAGAAGTTGAAAAATCTTGGGATTTTTCTTTGTTTACTATTGAATGGAGTGCAATTGTAGTTTCTTTAGATTCCAATTTAGCAGTTATTCATGCATCATCCAATGATGGTTCAAAATTAGTTTATACATTTGATTCTAATATTAAATTCTTCTCAACCTTTATCTGGACAGATTCGAACAATGTCGAAAATCTAAAGATGATGCAAGTAGATTCCGGAACTGGGTATTCAGGAGATGTTTATTTTGTCAGAGGAGGTGATCTTTTTAGCGATATTTGGGAAAGTAATGGTCCAGACGCAGAAGTACAAGACTCATTCTTGGTCAGTGATCATCCAAATGATGGTGCATGGGACGAGATGATATATTTCTTAGATGCAAATTGCGGAGGTGGATCTTCATCGATATCGATGACTCTTAGGGACCACCTATCGATATCGGTACTTGAACGGGTGTGGGGACCAGGTTCAACAGAATCGGGAACACTTGGGACTATACCGTATCCTTCGGAGGAATATACTCTAACTCTGACATTTAGCGGTGAAAGTTATTTTAGATTTATAGTGGCGGGTGGCATAACTCAATCTTGGTCTATTTGAGGTAAAATAGATGTCAGGGACACTTGTTATGCTACATGGCATGTCAGGAACTTCTGAAAAAATGATCCCACTAGCAAATCAGTTAGTTCCAAATGATTGGGAAGTATATTGCCCTCAGGCAACAATTTCTCATCCAAATTTAGGAGGATATGCATGGTGGATCAAAGAAGAAGATGACATAAATTATGATAATTATGTCCTTCAAGCATATGATTCACTAACTAAATTAATTGAAGAATTACCTGAGGGCCCCTTGATCGTAGGTGGTTTTTCACAAGGAGGTGCAATGGCTTCCATGATGATGGAACGTAATATACAGGATCGTATTTTGGGATTAGTTCTAATTGGAACTATGTCAATTAATACTTTGGGATTAGAAGCTGCAATGTCAAATATTTGGCAAAGGCCAGTAGTTTGGATGCATGGTGAAAGAGATAAAATAATACCAATTTCAGTGGCTGAAAAACATATCAAAGTATTTGAAAAAGGTGGATGGAAAGTAATAAAATTAAGGCATCAAAAAGGACACATGGTAGATATATCGCAATTAGATAAACTCAAAACAAGCATCCAATCTATTGTCAGTCAATAATTAACATATATTTGTTCCAATTATGATGATATATCTATTTTTTACTATTTTTTATATCCTTAAAATACCTGATTAAATGGTCCGAACCTCCGATAAATAATGGCTTAGGATTCCTTAAATCAAATATTACTGGTACGGTCCTATGTCCCGTTTCCATTACTACTGAATTCCTCAATCCTTCGTGATGATCAAGATTTACTTCGGTAAATGATAATTTTTTTGATTTTAATAATCTCTTTGCCAAATTACAATATGGGCAAATTGTCTGGGAAAATAATATGAATTCAGTCTCAGTTTTTTCAATCCATTCATGCAATTGTGACATTGTCATTACCTCCAAGAATATCTGCATCAATTGATTCTCCGTCAGTTGGCCAAAGCCCTTCTCCAAAGTCTCCTCCATTATCGCCATTATCTTCTTGCTCTAACTTACCTTCCAAAACTCTATCAGTTTCATCGGGGTCTATGAATACTAGCATTATTACAGATATCATAGTTAATGCTGCACCTATGTATAACATAGTCAGATAATCAAATGCAGCAATCATTTTACCGGAAAATAGGTATGCAAAAACTGCAGAAAGATTGAACATTGACATGTATGCAGTAAATTGAGTGCCACCAGCTTTACTGAATGTTAATCGCATTGAAACAGATATTACGCATATCCATGCTATTCCATATATTACTGCTTTAACACATAGATAAAATGTCATTACGGTCGTATCTGTCCAGTACCCATTCAACAATGCCAGGCCAGCATTAGCCAAAGCAAGAAGGGTAAATCCAACCATGGCAACTTCCCTTACTCCATACCGATCTCCTATGATTCCACCTATTACTTGGCCTAACATTGTGAATAATACTACAATTCCGCCAACTATCGCATTGTATTTTCCTTGTGACCATCCAGCCTCATTAATAAAAATATCAATTACAATTGGATCAACAAATAATGCAAGATCGGAAAGCAGGCATAAAAATATTAAAAGAAATGAAGATCTCGTTGAAAAACCTTGAACGATATGGTAGATTGTTGTAGCAATATTCTTTTTAGATTCTGGTGATGAAAATGCTAACGGACTAGTGACTATTGGTAATTTAGTTCCCAATGCCTCGATTATCATCATTATTATTGATATTAAGATACAGTATGATCCAAATGTTCCGACATATGATAATGTAACTAATGGGCCATGAAGTGATCCATCAGGATAAGGGTGCGCGATCAAATGAATTATGTTTATTGCACTTCCAAATACCCACGTAATAATTCCAATCCACAAAAATGCAGCAGTAATACTAATTTTATTATGATATATGTTATTTGCTGCCCATCTAGCACCTTTGAAACGTGGATTATCATCTCCCTCCCATGTCAATTCTGAAGTTTTAATCACTTCATCTTCTTGTAAAGTTATTTCATTTTCTTCTCTGCTACTTTCCCATGGGAATAGTTTATTCTCTGGTTTCTCACGTAGGAAAAGTGGCAAACTCATCATAATCATTAATATTGGTATTTGTAGCATTATCGCAGATTTAATGCCGTAAGGTACAACTAATAACCCTAGGACTGCTCCTCCAAAAATCATTCCACCTCTCTTAGATGCAAACATAAATCCATTCGCTTTAGCAACTTCGTCCGGCCTTAATACGTCAACAGCCAAAGCATCTACGCTTACATCTTGTAGCGATGAAAATAGATTATGTATGAATAATAATATCGTTACTAATGCTATGGAATCAACAATATTTGGAATAAATAATAATGTTGATAATGATATTACCATTCCAGATTGTGCAAATAAGATCCAAGGGCGCCTTATCCCATACTCGGGAATCACGAGCAAGTCAATTAATGGTCCCCAAATAAATTTGAATGTCCAAGGAAGGGCAACAGTTGCAAATAATATCGCTATATCTGCAGGAGGGGTCCCATTGTCGGTAAGATATGCTACAAATGCTACATATGTAAAACCTGCAGGTAATCCTTGGGCAATATATAAAACACACAAAGAAATGTATCTTCTAAATTGATTCTCAATCAATGAAGTCCCATTGTTCCATTCTTTATTTATTTTTTCAAACCAAATAAATATGTTAAATGATTTCATATCTATTTTTGAATAATTTGATACTAATTCAACATTACTTGATGCCTTATTGGACTTCATTTTATCTATCCATCGTTCATTAATCATCACATATGCTAATATTCCTAGGACTATAATAAATGGAAAGAAGAATATAAATGATCCCATTGATATCAATTCTCCATTTACAATTCCACTTTTGGAAACTCCATCAATAAGTATAACTCTTTTCGCATCCACTGGAGAAATACTATCTTCACTCATCACTAACCTTGCATATATTGTAGAGTTCCCAGATTGTTCATGCGGCTCAAGTTTTACTCTCCATTCACTCCAATCTCCAGTAAGATCGGCCGCGCCTTTCCAAATACCTCCGCCAACTCTTACTTGGACTTCTCCTTGTCCAGGTGCTGCTCCAGAAGAAAATCCTCCAACATAACTCTGGTTACCTATTACCTGCAAAGTCTCTATATCCATTGAAATATTTAGCGAACGATCGATACTTCCCGCTGATTCTACAAATTTTACAGGATCTGCCTGCCCGTATCCAAATTCATTATCTGGCCTAGTCTCAATTATACTACAATCATTTAATCCTGGGTCATTAAGCAGGGTCAATTCCCTTTCAATAGAATCTGCACGAATGATGTCTTTAAATTCTTCAGGGGTCAAATCTGGATTTGCTTGTACCATCAAAGCTGCAATTCCTGCCATCAAGGGAGTTGCCATACTTGTTCCAGATTTACTAATATATCCATCACTCGTTGCAGCATCCGGAGCCATTATATTTGACCCTATTACTGCTACATCAGGCTTAACTCGTAAATCTGAGGTATATCCTCTACTGCTATAAATTGCCAAACCAAGATCTTTATCCAAACTTCCAACAGTTACCGGTAATTCTGCATCTCCAGGACTGTCGATTGTGTTACAGCCAGCAAAAGTGGCTCCTCCAAATTCATTTCCAGCAGATAATGTGGTAATTATTCCAGATTCAACAACATAATCCATCTGCCTACTCCATGCTGAACTGCCATCATTATCAAAATGAATCTCAACTTGCTGTTCACCAAGTGAAGATGTCAAAATATCTATGCCGTATTTTTCTTTATTTTCTATGGCCCATTCCGCACCTTGAATAATATCTTCAATGTCTCCATCGCAGCATGCTAATATATTTATTAGAAATGCACCAGGGGCAGCTCCAATATATCTTATTCCACTAATTGGGTCAACTTGCCCTCCTCCACTTCCGGCTGCAATTCCAGCAACATGACTGCCGTGTGTCCCAGAATCATATGATGATGCTGGATCTTGTTCATCATCAGTGAATACTGCATCGAAAAATCCTATAATTTTCGGATCACAATCCGATATTGGTTGAGGATTTGGGTTTAAAGGATCAGGAGGCTCAGTTACGCATGTTAGCGGATCATCATCCATATCATTTAGACCTTCATGATCTCCTCTAATTCCAGTATCTAGAATTGCTATCGTCGAACCAGTACCGTCTAATCCAAAATCTTCCCAAACTCCATTTACTCCCATATTAGGAACTGCTTCATGCATATTTGGTTCTGCCAATCCTAAATCTTCAATCATCACAACTCCTTGTAATGAGCGAATTCCATTTATGTCCAAAATAGGTTCAAATGGTATTGTTATGATTACACTATCAAGATAAATTGGCCTAAATGTTACTTCTGCTCCAATATCCTCTAGTGCCTCTATATCTTTATTACTAGGGTGATGATCATAATCTACGATTACTCTTGAACTACCATTAGGTGCTCTTTTCCACCAATTTTGTTGAATTTCTGCGGTTTGTTCTAATAACCATTCTAATCTATCATCTAACATATTATTGTTTTTATCTCTGCTCCAGTCTAACCACCACTCGTTGTGGATGCCAGATTCCATACTACTCTGCCATTCTCCGTCAGCATCTAGTCCGCCATCTGTTTTTTTAGTTGGTAATATTGAGGATGAAGCCAGAGGGACTATCAGAACTATGATGAGCACTGAAGCCAAAAACCCTCTACGGCGCATCATAATAAGTACGGACATATTAAGACGTTTTATACTTGGTATTCCAAAGTTAGATATTTTTGATATATGAATTATTTTTTAACTACTTTTATTCCATGTTCGTTGTAATCCCATTCTATATTCTGCCATCCCATTTCCTCAATTCTCTCTAAGGTAGTTTCCTTTCCATTTGGTGAACACAATATCCCTAATGTTTTTCCTCCGTCTAAACCAAGCGCCTTCCATGCTATTACACTTTTATTATTGACCAATGGATCCATCACATCTCTAAATGGTCTATGGATTTCAGGACTTATCAAATCAATGCCTGCAGATATTTCCTTTAGTGCATTGACTACCAATTCCCTACGGTCTTTTTGAAGGCCATTGGCCATTACTCTAGCCGCTGCCCTTATGCAGTGCAAGCCTTTGAGAACTTCTTCATCATTATTTTCATATCTATTCCATACATCTTTATGGATTTCACTTGGATTATTTTCAATATCGCTATAAATGATAATAAAATGTTTTTTTAACCAATTTTTTGACGATTTCATAGGTTCAAAAGGCATAGGTTCAATCTCTTTACCTAGAAATAAAGTATGATTAAATCCACCTATGGAATTTATCCGTGGCTCATGAATATTTCTAGTATTTTTTATTAAATTCTCTAATTCGTAAGTAAATTTATTGAGATACTCCAAAGATTTAATACCTTCAGTTATTTTTGTTAAAAATTCAAAATCGACTCCATCAGTTGTTTTTAGCTCTAAATCAATAGGCATTTCAGTAGAATATTTTACTCTTTTTAAATTTCCATTTTCAACTTCTATTTCGCAATTGATATTGACATTAATTGCAAAATTAACTACTTCACCACCATAATCAGATGCATATGGTTGTATATCGGTCCAACTTCCAGCCAAGTCTATTTTTAGAGGAACTTTAACTTGAATTATTTTCACCATGATGGGCCGAAGAGACATTCTGAATTGATACTTTCTGACCGAAAAGAATTGGTATGTGGACGCTCTCCGAGGGCCATGGAGTCAGTAATAGCCGCGGCGATTGAGGCATTCTCAAAGGGAAATCCCGTAATGATTTTCGACTCTTCATTTAGGGAGCAAGAAACAGATCTTTTATGGCCTGCATCATGCGCAACTCCAAAAATAATAAGAAGATTAAGGCAGGATTGTGGTGGTCTACTTTTTCTTGCAATAGGAAATGAAATTGGTGATTTATTTGGATTACCGTGGTTACAAGATATTCATTCAAATCCCAAGTTAGTTGAAACCAATCCCGTATTGGGCGAACTTATAACTGATGATTTAAGATATGACTCAAAATCTGCATTCACACTCTCATTGAATCACAGAAAAACCTTCACTGGAATAACTGATAAAGATCGTGCATTGACAACTCGTAGATTTGGAGAACTGGCAAGTGAGCTATTATCTTCAAATTCAAGCAATGAGGATGCTATGAAATTACTTGGTGATGAATTTCGTACACCCGGGCACATACCTCTTTGCCGTGAATCTCCCGGTGGATTAAGCTCTAGACAAGGCCATACTGAACTAGCAGTTTCAATAGCACGTTTAGCAGGCCTTTCTGCATGTACTATTGGTGCAGAAATGTTGCAACCGGATGGAGATGGAGCATTATCTGTATCTGATGCAATGGAATATGCGAAAAATCATGATATACCTATGTTAATGGGAAAAGATATCTTAGAAGCCTTTAAGATAAATTAAGATTAAAAGGATTGATTCAATTGGTAACTGTTATGGCTGTAGGAGTTTTTGATTTACTGCATGCTGGACACCTACACTATTTAGAACAAGCAAAATCACTTGGAGATGAATTAATAGTTGTAGTTGCACATGATGAAACAGTTAGAAAACGTAAACATGAACCTATCACTAATCATGACTTAAGACGAAGAATGGTTGGAGGATTAAAACCTGTAGATATATCTATAATAGGGAATCCTCCAGAAATTCCAATTTTTGAGATATTGAAGTCCATAAATCCAGATAAAATAGCATTGGGATACGATCAGAAACATTCAATTTCTTCTATAAAATCTGGCCTAATAAAACACGGATATGATAAAATTGAGGTTTTAAGAGTTGAAGGACTTTCTGATGACTTAGATGGAACAAGAAAAATAATTGCGAAAATTTTAGGTATTTGGCCAAGTAATGAAGGTGGACCATACGAGGAAGATTAGTATGTTTACTGGCATTATACAAGGAATTGGGACCGTATCCATAATTGAAAAAAAAGAAACTATCAACAGCATCTCTATAGATATGGGAAAAAGAAGTAATAATTTAGAAAATGGAGCTAGCGTATCAATCGATGGCGTATGTATGACTGTAGTTAAAAAAATAGGCACTATTGTGACATTTGATGCTATAAAAGAAACCTTAGAACGATCTACATTAGGAAATTTACAAGCAGGAGATAAAGTAAATTTAGAAAGGGCATTGAAAATCGGTGATGAATTAGGAGGGCATATATTATCAGGTCATATAATGAGCACTGCATGGATTAATAATTATGAAAAAATTGGCGAAGGAGTAGACTTAGAAATATCAATAAATAATAAATTAAAACCTTTTATTATGGAAAAAGGATATATTGCAATAGATGGAATTAGTTTAACTATCGGCGAAGTACATGATGATTATTTTTCTATACATCTAATTCCAGAAACGTTGGAAAGAACTACAATTAAATCAAAAATAAAAGGTAGTAAAGTAAATATAGAAATTGATTCAATGACTCAAGCAGTGGTGGCAACGGTATCTAAGATGCTAAAAAATCAGCCACGTTTTGAAAAAAGGTGATATGATGAAAATAGGTATCGTTTGTACTTCCTTTCATAGAAAACAAATCGAAAGAATGTTGGCTTATGCTAAAGATGAATCCAATATTCAAGATATTGAGATATCTGAGATAAAATGGGTTCCCGGGGCGATGGAAATTCCTCTTACACTAGATAGAATGTTGAGTTCTGGTAATTTAAATGCTGCAATAACTTTGGGAATAATAGAGAATGGAGAAACTAAACATGGTTTAGTGATGGGCCAAGCCGTAATAAAATCTATAATTGATATCCAATTAAAATATGGTAAACCAATAGGTCTAGGAATCATTGGTCCAGGCGCCCTTAAGGAACATATTTCTCCAAGATTAGAGCCTCATGCAAGGGCTGCAGTAAATGCAATAGTAGAGATGTCAAAATAATTTTTTTAGTCAATGTTCAAAAGACAATCCCCTTTGGATATTACATGGCCGACAATATACGTAATGTGATTATAATAGGTTCCGGCCCAGCAGGTTATACAGCAGGCCTTTACACCGCTAGGGCGTTACTTGATCCATTGATGTTTGCCGGATATATGTCCGGAGGGCAACTCATGCTTACTTCGGATATTGAAAATTTCCCTGGATATCCTGAAGGCATTGGTGGTCCGGAAATGATGCTGCAACTCCGTGAACAGGCTGAAAAATTTGGTTTAGAGGTCGAAGATAAAAATGTAGAAAAAGTTAATTTTTCTGAATGGCCATTCAAGGTTTGGGTTGAAGGAGAAATTTTCCAGTCTAAATCGATAATAATTTGCACTGGTGCTGAATCAATCTGGTTAGGGGCAGAAGGAGAGGAAGAGCAAAAAGGAAGGGGAATCAGTACTTGTGCAACCTGTGATGGTGCGTTTTTTAGGGATGAGGAAGTACTTGTAATAGGTGGTGGAGACTCAGCTATGGAGGAGGCCACATTCTTGACTAGATTTGCAAGTAAAGTGACTATAATTCATCGTAGTGATAATTTTAAGGCCTCCAAAGTGATGTATGAAAGAGCATTTAATAATCCTAAAATTGAAATCAAGACATTTAAATCTATAAAATCATGGAATTCTAATGAAAAAGGACTATCAGGAGCAATTCTTGAAGATACAAGGAACGGAGAAATAGAAGAAATATATTGCTCTGGGGCATTTATTGCCATAGGACATAAGCCAATAACAAAATTCTTAGATGGGCAAATTGAGATTGACGAAACAGGATACATACTCACCAAAGAGCACACGATGACAAATATTCACGGCGTTTTTGCAGCAGGCGATGTAGTCGATACAAGATATAGGCAAGCTATTACTGCTGCAGGAATGGGCTGCCAAGCAGCCATGGATGCTGAAAAATGGTTAGAAGATCAGCATTAGGGGTGCACAATTGTCAAGTGAGACTGAAATAAGTTGGATAAATAATAGAATAGCAGATTTATTCTATTTATTACATCTATTTATTACTATTTTTTGTGCATTTATGTGGATTGGGCCATATGAATGGATGTGGTGGGGAGTATTTATTCTCTATGGCTTAACAGAAATTTGTTGGTTTATCAGAGACGGCTATTGTATTTTAACAGATATGGAAAGAAAATTTAGAAAGATTCCACGTGCCGATAATCCATTAGGTCAAAACTACATAAAGAGAATTTTAAATCAATTTTTAAAATTAGATATAGAACCAGTACTTGCAAGTAAAATCGCTAAGACATGGGGAATTACTGGTTGGTTTGTAGCCTCTCTGAGGATATTTATATTATGATTATTTTTTTATTCCTTTGACCGAAGAGAACAAATTTAGCCACCATCTGCGCCAATCATGAGTGAACCATTGTCCAATTCTGAAAAAGTTAGGTATGCTAGGCATCTAACTCTTCCCCAAGTCGGAGCAAAAGGTCAAGAAAAATTAAAAAACTCATCAATTTTAGTAGTTGGAGCAGGTGGCTTAGGCTCCCCTTCTTTATTGTATTTGGCAGCAGCAGGAATTGGAAAAATAGGAATAATAGATGATGATATTGTTGAAATTACAAATCTCCAAAGGCAAGTAATTCACGGAACTAGCAGTTTAGGTATTTCTAAAGTATTATCGGCAAAAGAAAAGTTATTGGATCTAAATCCTGAGATTTCAATTACGGCATATAATTCAAGAATTAATATGGCCAATGCATTAGATTTAATTAATCAATTTGATATAATAATTGATGGTACTGATAATTTTACAACTAGGTACCTAATTAATGATGCCTGTGAAATATTAGGTAAACCTTGGATATTTGGTAGCATACATCAATTTGAAGGGCAAGTTTCAGTTTTTAATTTAGAAAAGGGATTAAATTATAGAGATTTATTTCCTGAAATGCCGCCTATTGATCTAGCCCCAAATTGTGCAGAAGCTGGCGTCCTTGGTGTTCTCCCCGGAATCATTGGCTCTATACAATCTACGGAAGCTATCAAGATAATTCTTGAAATTGGAGATATTTTATCTGGTAAATTATTAGTTTTTAACGCTTTAAATATGTCTTCAAGGATACTAAAATTTAATGGCAATGCCTCTAGACCATTGGTTACTGAGTTGTCTTTGGAGGCTGAATATTGTATGAGTAATAATGAAAATAATCCATTAGAAATTACGCCACTTGAGTTTAAAAATAAAAAAGAAAATGGCTGGCGTCCGTTCCTTTTGGATGTTAGGAGGGCGGATGAGGAACTAATAGCAAGTATTTCTGGAACTAATTTGAGAATCGAGCATTCAAACATATCAGATAGATTTTCAGAAATACCAAAAAATGTAGATTTAGTAATATATTGTAGGTCAGGAGTAAGGTCCGCATCCGTACAAAGACTTCTTTTTAACTCTGGTTGGGAGAAAAATGCGGTGTTTAATCTCAAAGGTGGGATCTTAAGTTGGTCAGATACTATAGACTCAAATGTCAAAAAATATTAATTGTGGTATTATAATTACAAGTACTTTCTTTAATAGTGGTATAATTTTTTAAAATTGCAATATTTACCAATATTATGTATAAATTAAAAAAATTTGCGGTATAATAATTACCAGTTAACCGAACATTTGTTGTATAAACATCGATTGCGATGCATATGGTGGTGGCCCGGCATGGCATTTGGCAATGCCCATTTTGTGATAATTATCAAATTTGGAAAACTCGTAATCAAAGTACTATAAAATTGGACAGACAGTGTGAAAAATGCCATACGAGGGCGAGAGTAACAATTGATAGATCAAATACTGGTCAAGGGAGAAATCGCAGTGTAAATATATGGGAAAGGCCCATAACAGTTACAAATGAACAATTAACTCATGAAATAACTCAGAGAAATAAAAAACTTTTGGAGATTGACCATTTAGACATCAAGTCACTGGATTCTAAGCAAAGTGTAATGCCAACTATTTGGGGTGAATCGTGGATTCCCAAAAAATCCTTATTATTTACGAGTAAATTAAGTAAAAGTGAGGTAATAAATGAATTATTGAGATTTGTTGCAGAAAGGCATGATGGCCATCTAAATTTAATTTCTGAATTATGGAGTAAATCTAATCCTATTGATGAATTTAATGGTCAAGAATTTCATACTTTTTCTATTAATTTTATTAAAAATCTAGATAATGCGTTGGAAGAACGATTATTCAATCCATCTTTTCTAAATCTTGGAGAAAGCGAAATTATACCTCGAAGAGATGGTAATTTATTTCTAAAAAGAAGGGCTTCTAGATTTTTAATCGATATATCATTATGCCTTAGAAGATTGGCTCATAAAAATTCGATAACAATGAATCAAAGATTAACTTGGCAAAAATGGATGCTAAGAACTAGAATTCTAGATGATCACTTGAAAGACCTTTTTACAAATGGTATATCCCTACCTGATGGTGGCAAATTTACAGGCAAAGGTTTCCGTTCAACTTGGCAAGAAGGTATTGTAGCCTGTGCTTCAGCACTCAGGAATAATTATGATGCTAATTCAGAAAATATTGATTTTCCTGATGCCATAGCTCCTATGATTAGAGATACCGGCTTAGCTCTAGCAATGGGGCAAACTCCATTAGAAATATTTTCTGCACAAATGGGTAAATCTGGATCCTATATGGATGGAGGGCATTCCGGCTATGGAGGTAGAGATTTACATATCGGAAACTGGGAAAAAGGAATTTTGCCTCCAACTGCACCCTTGCCTATTGCAAGTGCTACATTGACTGGAGTTGCATTGGCATCCAATAGATTACACCGAGAGAGGTTTCATTTAGCACCAGTTGGAGAAGGTTGTAGTAGTAGTGGAGAATTTTGGGAAGCAATGAATTTTGCCGGAGCGAGGGGCCTCCCAATATGTTATATGATACAAAATAATCAAATAGCCTTAGATACGTTTTCTGCAAGTCAATCAGGTTCGGAAACCTATGGAGACAAAGGAATCGCAATGGGAATTCCGTCATGGACAATTGATGGATCTGATCCTGCACAATTTTTCTCATCTACTGCAGTTGCAAGGGAATTTTCATTAGATGGAGGGGGTGCAACTTTGATACATGTTGAAACTATGAGAGGATGCGGCCACGCACATCATCATGATGATTTGTATTTAGGGGCGATTTCAGGTAACCCTCCTGGCTATGTTGGGCGTGATCTTCTTAATTATTGGTCATTAAAAGATCCAATACCGAATCATCATAATTTATTGATTTCTTTAGGAGTAAACGAGAAAGAATTGGAAAATATACAATCTAAGGAAGAAATATATGTTAAAAATTCGCGGAAGGAAATGGAACATATGCCTTGGCCAGAGGCGTATACCGTTACTAAGGGAATCACCTCCTTTACCGATGCTCCCACTCATACCCAACAAATTGATAGATTAAAATCTAATAGTCAAAAGACTCAATCACCGTTAAGCCCAGGAGAATATTTTATCAAATTTTCCGATGCTTCAAATTCTTGGACATTTAGCCGCGCAATTCAGAATTCTATGGTCGCTTTAGCAGATAAATATTCAGAAAATATAATTTTTATGGGGGAAGATATGGAAATTGCAGGTGCATTTGGCATGAATTTATCATTAAAAGCAAAAGGACATTCTGACAAATTACTCGATATGCCCCTTTCAGAATCCATAATAATCAACTCTGCAACAGGTGCTGCATTAGGAGGTTTGAGGCCCATCGCAGAAATTCAATTTGGAGGATTTGCAGCACTTGCAATGAATGCATTGGTGAATAATGCTGCACAATTACGTTGGAGGTGGGGTGCAAGCGTTCCTTTGACTGTCAGAATACCTCTAGGTGGAAAAACTAGAAGTGGTCCATTTCATGCAAATATGATTGAATCATGGTTTAGTAATGATCCAGGCCTGATTATTGTATTCCCCAGTAATCCTCAAGATGCCTTTGATATGCTAATTGAAGGGCATGCATTACCCGATCCTGTTGTATTCTTAGAGCATCTAGGGCTTTATGGATTACGAGGGGGAACTACTGGATGGGGTGATAATATTAATCAGTTAGTTAATACCGAATCTGTTCACAAAAGACTCGCAAATGGACAAAATTCTATTGGTCAAGCTAGAGTTATTCGAGGAGGAAATGATATTACAATTGTTACGTGGGGTGCAATGGTGCACGTAGCATTGAAAGCTGCTAAACACGTAGCAAAAGAAAAAATAGAAGTAGAAGTAATAGATTTGAGAACATTATTACCTTTCGATTCTAAAACTTGCGTTCAATCGGTATGTCGTACTTCTAGATTAATAGTCTTACAAGAGTCTCAGTGGACTGGCGGTTTTGCTCACACGATTTCAAGTAGAATCTTAGAAGAAACATTCTGGAATTTAGAATCTCCTCCAGTAGTAATAGGGGCTTTAGACACTCCAGTACCATTTTCTCCTCCATTGGAAGATTATACAATTCCCACATATGACTTAGTAATTAGGCATATTAGGAGTTTATGCACTCAGTAATTAGCAAATAGTCTTGAGTAGGGGGCGCTCCCGATAGTTTACAGATGGCGGATGAGTTACTCATTATTGCGGGTTTCATATTATTAATTTCCGGTGCCGAAGTTTTTGTACAGGGGGCAGTTACTTTAGCTACTAAATTAAATATTCCTCCGCTTTTAGTCGGTTTTACCATTGTAGCTATTGGAACTTCTCTGCCAGAACTTGCTGTAGTTTTGAAAGCATTAGATGAAGGAACCCCAGATATTGCTGTCGGCGGAATAATTGGATCAAATATTTCCAATGTGATGTTGGTTCTTGGTACTGCAGCAATTCTAGGTGCTTCAGAATCTCCTGGAAGAGGAATAAGGAGAGATGCAATGGCTGTTTTAGTGGCTACTTTAATTTTGGTAATGGCCACACTATATGGGGAAATATCATTGTTTATTGGATTATTTATGCTTATATTATTGGTTACATTTTATGCTTATTCATATAATCATGCTAAAAATCTAGATATTCCTAAGGAGAATCCTGATTCATGGTTGGCCAATAATTCCTATTCTGCATCAATTGCGCTACTTTCTGGAGGATTAATGGTTATGTTTGGTGCTAATTTATTAATGGAAGGAGTAGAGGGCATCATGGTAAAATATTCTTTAAATGAATCTGTAATTGGTTTAACTATCATCGCTCTAGGAACCTCATTACCAGAGTTTGCCGTTACGGTTATTTCTGCTCTGAGGGGCCAAGGGGGCGTTGCATTGGGAAATGTTTTGGGATCAAACGTGATGAATATTTTGGGAATATTGGGTATTGCTGCAATCTATGGCGGAGGAATAATTATCGATTCTAGTTTTGCAGAAAGAGATATATGGATCCTATTATTTTCTTCAGGGTTGGTATGTGCGATGTTGTTTAGTAACAAAGAAATTGGTAAAGAAATAGGATTTACAATGGTTATTGGATATGTCATATATTTATTCTTTGTAGTTTATTAAACAAAGTATTTGGAGCCCATATGTCGAATACTAAACTTCCATTTTGTATAATATTGGCTGCAGGCCATAGTAAAAGGCTTGGAAGACCTAAGTCTTTAATAGATATTAATGGAGATTATTTAATTAAATATATAGTTAACAAAATAAGTAAATTTCATTTAGAAATTATAATAATTACTAATACAGAATTATCGGATGAAATCAATAAATCTTTTCAATCATTAAAAGTAATAATAAATAAAAACCCTGAATTAGGTCGGACAGGATCACTAAAATTAGGATTAAATTATCTTGAAGAAAAATTACTTACTGACTCTAGGGTAATTGTTGTGCCAATTGATAGGCCTGGATTTTCTGATGCAACATTATCAAAATTAATCAATATAAAATATACATCATGCCCTGCTAAAGATGGAAAAGGAGGGCATCCTTTAATTTTGTCAAGGCAGGATATCAATAAGATAATAAATTCAAAATCAGAAACTCCATTACGAGAAATAGTCATTCCTAAAAAATTTGTAGTAGATGACGAATACTTACATTTGAATGTAGACACAGAAAGTGATGTAAAAATATTACTCAAGTACTTAAAAAATATTAATTAATTTAAATTATTTATTTTTTTTAAATTTAGAT
This sequence comes from Euryarchaeota archaeon UBA557, assembly GCA_002503285.1. Lineage (GTDB taxonomy): Archaea > Thermoplasmatota > Poseidoniia > Poseidoniales > Thalassarchaeaceae > MGIIb-O3. The sequence continues at coordinate 50,719 of DARI01000010.1, read as the reverse complement.
TTTTATTATTATTTACAAAAATTATAGATTAATCAGAAATACGTGATTAACTTGAGAGGGCCATGACGCGAGCAGTTCTTGCGTGGACTATGGATAAATTAAATCAAGGATATAGTGTTGCAATTGCAACCATAATTGATTCAAAAGGAAGCGTACCTGGTAAACCTGGTGCAAAATTAGCATTAATCAAAAATGGAGAAAAATATGGTACAGTTGGGGGGGCTGGTCTGGAGTTAAAAATAGAAAAAGCTCTAACCAAACTCCTAAAAGAACCAAAACCTATGTCTTCAAAAGGAGGGGTGATTAATACTTTTTTATTATACAAAGATGGCAAAGGCAAAGAAGTAATACCATTGGACAGCCTTTGCGGAGGGCAAGTAAGGGTGGCCATTGAAGTAATAGATTCTATGCCACATATTTTGATTGTGGGGGGTGGCCATGTAGGTTTAGCTATTGCATTGGCTTCAGATACATTGGGTTGGGCACACAGCGTCTTTGATATCCGAGAAGATTATGCCAACTCTGGCCGATTTCCCTTTGCAGAAGAAATCCATAATTGCTCAATAGACGAATTCTTAAAAAATGAAGATAATAATTCTTTAAATAGATTTTCTGATATTCTATTACTTGGCCATGATTGGAGCCTTGATCAAGATATGCTAATCGGCATTTTATCATTATTGAATATTGATTCTAGGGCTAGATTGGGTGCGATAGGGTCTAAATCTAAATGGAGGGCATTCAAGAAAGCCGCATTGGAATCAAATATTCAAAAATCTCTTATTGATGCAACTCGATGTCCAATCGGCATTTCTATCGGAGCACATTCTCCGGAAGAAATAGCAATAGCAGTTTGTGCTGAAATAATATCTTTTGAAAAACTTCACAATGATTCCGAAGGATGAAAAGTACCGTATCAGACGGAAAGAAATGCGCAGTGCTGCTATATCACTCTCAATTATTTTTATTTTGGCTCCAATGTCAGGTTGTCTTGAGGATAAAGAAGGAGAATATCAACCAATAAACGTTGTAAATACCTTCGACTCTTACAGTGTAGTTGCCCCTGTAGACACTGGAATAAATGTATATCATGATCATTTTGTTATGGAGGAAGATTATCCAGAATGGCTTTTGAACGGATTAGGGGTGACAATGATTTGTGATATCGCATCTAATGGAACATGGGAAGAAAGATATCAATCTGATAAAGAATCGTGTTGGGACTTAATTACTTCTACAGATATTGTGTGGTTTCAGGGGACTAGAATTATCGGAACTTCTCCTGATGACGATACAGATATTCCAATTTTGGATGATCCTGCTGATGGACATGGGACGGCTGTGACAGGTGCAGTATTGAATGCTAATCCGGATGCAGTAATATTCTTTGTAGAAGGATTTAGTGATGAGGCTGTCTTAGCAGCAGCAAATCAACCTCTTGTGGACATAATAACTACTAGTTTCGGGCCTATTGGATCCGTCCCAGTTCCTGGTATCGAAGACGCAACTAAAGTTGCTGTCGTTCAAAATGGAAAAATACATACTGGTGCTGCAGACAATTCTCCATCTCCGGCAGTTCAAGATTCAACTGCAGGGCCTCCATGGAGTATTGGAATATCGGGCTATGCCGAAGAAGGTGATGATCAGAAAGAAACAATGAGTGGTTCATATCCAGATATGGCGTCAGATTGGACTCAAATTTTACCCAATCATGATGATATTGATGGATATCATGAAACTTCAGGAACTTCTTTCGCCACTCCGAGAACTGCAGGTTTGTTATCAAAAATTATAATGAACTTACGAAATGAATTTAATGACTCATCTTCAGGGGCTGATCCTTTGATCAGAGATAAATATATTATTAATGGGACGAATTTTAAAATCACAAATGATGATATCCGAGATGCACTAAATATGTCCGCATGGTATCCTTCTTACTCAACTTGGGACCCCCTTTCAGGCACAACACCAATTTCTCCAGTTGCACCATGTACGCAAGTTGGATGGGGCGTAGTCAATGAAAGCAATGTCCTACCAATAATAAGACATCTTAATGGAACCGATTCTATGAATAATAGACCCTCGGATGTAGTTTTTTGTATGGAAACTAATCAAGAAATTCGGGAATCTTACTGGACCTAGCATCAGTAGGTTTCAATAAATCGTCCCGACTTGAGATTATTATGCGGAAGGTTGCGATTCGTTGGAATCTTGATTCTTTACATAAATCACATGATTTGTCAAACTTTCTAAAAATAGTTGAAAAAATTGAAGTTCTCGGACACCTATCAATTTCTATAGATGGCATAACTCAATTGGCAGAGATAAAATTTCAAAAAAATAAAGGCTTAGAAGATTTCAAAACACTACCCAATTTCAAAATAATTAAACAATATGAGGAAGATGAAGATGGCATATTAGTTAGCCTACTTTGTACACATCCATTAGTATTGTCGGGAATAAAAATGTCCAATATTCATGTTCAAACGCCATATGGAATATCTAAAGATAGTGGAATGATTTTGAGAATATCCGGAATTTCTGAATCAGTTCGAAATTTTGTTTCATTGCTAAGGTCGGTAATGCCACCAGATAAGATAAGCGTCCAATCATTAAAGGGAAATCATATTAATGATTGGACAGACTCTTTGACAAATAGACAAAAAGAAACACTCACTTACGCTGCTTATAGAGGTTATTACGAAAAAGAATCAAGAATTACTCTGAAGGAATTATCTGAAGAATTAGGGATGGCTAGAAGCACACTTGGCGAGCATATTCAAAGAGCCGAATTATCAATAATACGCAAGGCAATAGAAGATTTGGACATACAAAATAGCAAATTGAAACCGAATGCTCAAAATACTATAGAGGATGGGATTTAGTAATCATGTCTCAGTACCGCCTTCCAATGATTTCTAATTTGGATAAAACTCCTTGGAAGTCTACCGTTAATGGAAAATCTTTTGTACATTCAATTGATAGTAATTCTATTCTTCTTGATGTACTTCGTGATCAAGTTGGTACGCTGGGAGTAAAAAGGGGCTGTGACATGGGTACTTGTGGTTGTTGCGCAGTATTAATCGATGGCGTCCCAAAACTATCTTGTCTGACATTAGCACAAGAGGTTCAAGAAACTGACATAACAACAGTTGAAGGACTTTCAGAAGGCCACCACCTACATCCTATTCAAGAAACTTTTGCAGAATGCGGAGGTAGCCAATGTGGATTCTGTACTCCAGGATTTTTGGTTGTAATTTCTGCACTTTTGAATAACAATCCATCTCCTGATGATGATGAAATCAAAAATGCTATAGAAGGAAATTTATGTAGATGTACAGGTTATCAGCAAATCGTTGATTCTGTTCGTTCTGCAAGTAAGATACTTACTTCAGGAAATGAAAATTTAAATGGTACTGAGCCATTAAGTAATCCGAATCCCGGTTTTGTCAAGTGAGGAATAATGATGCCTAAGGATAAAAAAAAGGAGATTGTTGGCTACAGGCAACAATCAGGAAAATTATCATTTTCTAGGCCTGGTTCTGGCGGTAAGAATTCATTTAGTGAACCAAGGAATGAAGAATTAATTCCTGAAAGTCAAGGTGGTGAAAAGAAACAACCATGGGGGGGACATAGACATGATGAATTGATTACTGGTAGAGTTGTCGGTAAATCTACCTCCCTTATTGATAGTAAATGGAAAGTTACGGGTAAAGCAAAATATGGAGACGACATTAGACTATCAAATGAACTAATAGGTAAAATTATTCGCTCTCCACACCATTATGCGCGTATATTATCAATAGATGTAACAAAAGCTATTGAATTACCTGGAGTTATCTCAATTGCAACTGGCCAAGATGCTAGTAATAAATTCGGAGTCCTGCCTGTAACAAAAGATGAGCATGCAATGGCAGTCGATAGAGTAAGGCACATTGGAGATTTAGTTGCATGCGTTGCTGCTGAAGATGAGTCAACAGCATTAGAGGCCGTACGTCTAATAGATGTCGAATATGAAATTTTAGACTCAATACATGATATGAAAGATGGACTAAATGATTCCAATGAACCCATTCACGATAGAGGAATTTATCATATAGGTGAAGCAAATATACAAAAACGTGTTTTTCAAGAATTTGGAAATATAGAATCCATGGAAACTAATTCTATAGCATCTCATAAAAAAAATTGGTTCTTTAACGGAGTCAACCATGCAGCAACGGAACCTCATGCAGTAGTTGCTGACTGGGATCCTTCAGGCAGATTAACATTGTATACTCCACAGCAAGTTCCTCATTATGTCCATAGGGCTCTAGCCGATGTTTTGGAAATTCCTATGCATCAAATAAATGTTCATAGGACATTTGTAGGAGGAGGATTTGGAGGTAAATCCGATCCTTTCCCTCATGAGATGTGTGCATCTATTTTAGCCCGTAAATCGGGCCGCCCGGTTAGAATTACCTTTGATCGTGAAGAGGTTTATTGGATTAATAGGGGCAGACATCCCTCGCACATCGAAATGAATTTGCATGCAGATCAGGAAGGAAGATTGTGCGGGATACAAACTGATGCATTAATCGATGGTGGTGCTTTTGCGTCTTTTGGTCATGTTACTACTTACTATAATGGAGTATTACATACCGCACCTTATGAGATCGGAGCATTCCATTATACTGGTGCAAGGGTATGGACAAATAAGCCAGCAAGTGGAGCAATGCGCGGTCATGGAGCAGTAAATTCTAGATGTGCAGTAGAAGTGGGAATTGATGATATATCAGAAAAATTAAATGTTGACCCTATCTCTTTTAGATTGGCAAATCTTCTTCCACCCAATTCAGCCACTATCACTGGTTTTAGAGTGACCAGTATTGGCATGAGGGAATGTTTGGAAAGAGTAATGGCAGAATCAGGTTGGAAAGATAAGTTTAGAAAATTACCTTTAGGGCACGGAATTGGAATAGGGTGCGGCTTCTTTATCTCCGGAAGTGGTTTACCCATCCATTGGGATCCAAATAAATTTCCGCACGCTACTGTCCATTTGAAAATAGATATGGATGGAGGAGTTACTGTTCACACTGGTGCAGCCGATATAGGCCAAGGATCAGATACAGTTGTAGCCCAGTCCGTGGCTGAAGTTTTAGGATTACCCCTCGATATGATAAGGATAAAATCTAGAGAAACAGATACATCACCTGTTGATTTAGGTTCTTACTCATCAAGAGTTACGTTCATGAATGCCAATGCAGCAATTTCTGCAGCAATGGAAATAAGAAATAAATTACTAGATGCTACTTCTAAGATTACCGGAGCGCCATTGAAGAAATTAGTAATTGGGGACAGAAGAATATTTAGAAAAGATGATCCAGCGGTTGGAGTTTCATACTTAGAAGCATTACATAAATCTCAAGAAGAGATAGGTGCATTAGTCGCATCGGGAGCATATCGCACTCCTCCTATGGGAAGGGCACACAAAGGTGCAGGTGCAGGGTTAGCGCCTGCTTACTCCTTCTCAGCATATGTTGCGGAAGTCAAAGTAGATATTGAGACAGGACAAACTAAAGTGAAAAAAGTCTGGGCGGCTCATGATTGCGGTAAGGCACTGAATCCACTAGCTGTAAAGGGCCAAATCATAGGTTCTTGCCACATGGGTATGGGCCAAGTATTATCTGAAGAAATGAGGTATGGAAGAACGGGAAATTTAATGAATACTGATCTTTTAGATTATAAAATTCCAAGTGTACATGAAATGCCTGAAGTAGTGCCGATAATCGTAGAATCTAATGATCCAGAGGGGCCATTTGGTGCAAAAGAAGCTGGAGAAGGGCCTTTATTGCCAATTCTTCCTGCAGTTTGTAACGCAGTTTATGATGCAATCGGAATCAGATGTGATGAGTTACCAATTACACCCGATAGACTTTATAAAAATATAGAGAAAAAATGTAGAAAATTAAAAATCACAGATCCTTTAGATCTGCCATCTCCGAGGCTAGAATTATCAGAATTACAGCTTAAATTGGAGAAAAGAGCTAATGAGCACAAAATTAGAGATATAAAAAGGAGGAATGAATCAAAAATAGAACCTTATCATAATGGTGCATTGTTTGGACTTGATCCAACGATACCTCCTGATGAAATAGATGATAGTTGGAAAGTTTCAGTGTTGCCTTCGGAAGAATACCTCCAAAATCCCAGATTGGCAGGAAGAGCATGGTTACATGCCGAAAGGCGCCATAGGGGTGATTAAAATGCGCATGCCTCCATTTAAACTTCACACGCCAAATAGTCTTGAAGACGCATTAGAAATTGCCAAATCAATCCAATCTGAAGGCGGAGACTTTGATTGGATTGCAGGAGGAACCGATCTTCTTCCGAATTACAAATGGCATTTGAATCCAAAAGATAATGTAATATCATTGGCGAAAATTGATGTTCTCACTAAACTATCTCCAACTCATATTGGGGCCATGGTCAGAATTCAAGATTTAGCTGAGTCCGGTGTCACTCATCCAGTTCTTGTAAAATCTGCTAATTCAATCGCAAGTGTTTTGATACGCCGTTCTGGTACAGTTGGAGGCAATATATGCCTCGATACCCGATGTTATTGGTATAATCAAACTGAAGATTGGAGAGAAACTATTGATTGGTGCCACAAATGCGATTGCGGAACAGGTGCAGATTGTAGAGTAATTCCAAATCAGAATACTTTATGCGTAGCTACCTACCAAGCGGATTTAGCTCCTGTATTGATGTGCATGGGTGCAAAAGTACACTTAATTTCAGCGGAAGGAAAGAGAGAAATGCCATTGAATGATTTTTTTGAATTAGATGGCATGACTAGAAACAAATTGATTCCTGGCGAATTATTGACACATATAACTATCCCAAAAGATATTTCAAATTGGTCAGGTGATTATCAAAAATTACGGCAAAGAGAATCATGGGATTTTCCTGAAGCAGGAGTTGCAGTTCTATGGAAGAAAGAAAATAATAAACTCAAGGAATTAAGAGTTGCTACAACAGGCCTGGAATCTATTCCTGGTTATCACGATGAATTGGCTTCAAATTTAATTGATGGCTGGAATGGAAAAGCAAGCATATCTTTACTATCAGAACAAATAAGAAAAGCAGTAAAGCCAGTTCAAAATACTTGGTATTCTACTTCTTATAGAAGAAAAATGGTGAGAGTATTAACAAAGAGGGCGTGCGAGGGCCTATTGGAGGTCTAGCATGGAGCATAAGTCAACAAATTCATATATTTTCATAATTACTAGTTTGATATTGATATCCTTATTGCCAGGAGTCTATTCACAAGACGTTGATTATCCTTGGGAATTGAATATTGAATATCCGGAAGATGATTCCGGTAATCCTTTTGAATTATCTAATGATGGAAAAGCAAGAATTGTGTTTATTGTAACTAATGAGGGGCCATTCTCTATAGATGTTTCTTTTGAGTATGAAAAAGCATTTCCAGGCGAATATTCTGGACCATCAGAAGGAACAATTGAAGGGCAAAGTAATGAATCCTTCACTCTTCAAATTTCGAATATAAATATTCTTAATTTTGAAGCCAGGAAGGAGGAAGTATTTACTATTACGGCCAATTTAGACTCCATTCAGGACACTCCTCAATTATTTCCTTCTTCAAATGATGCAGAGGGAAAATTAATGATTCCAATAATTTACTTATTGGATATAGAAATTGAAGATCCAGTTGGACCTATGAATGCTGGTTCAAGCATGCCTTTAAGGGTCACAGTAACTAATAAGGGAAATATTGTAGATAATGTTGGGGAAATAGAAATAACAGATAATTGCCCCTTATTAAGTCCCAACAATGGCCTCGACTCATTAATGACTGCAAATTTAAATCCTGGTAAATCTATTCAATCTGATTTAGAATTATCCGCATCCGAAAGTCATCCAAGAAGAAATTGTAAAGTAGAAATAACAGTTGCATCTAATGGCGGGATGAATATAGGGTCCCAATCATTAGTAAGTGATGATGTACAAGTTGTTGTAGATCCCCCTTTAACTAAAAATGATCCAGATTCTAATGACGACTCTACTACTACAACTACTCAAGTAATTGGTTCAAGCTTACCATTTTTAAATCCTATTTCCATTATTTTTTGTATTTTCACTGCCCTTGTATTTAGTAGAAAAAATTAATTAATTTGCCTCTTAATATTCTTTTAATTCGCTGTACTCCATAGATGTAAAAAATAAACTAAGAATCGATATATTAACTTTTTTTTTTGAACTTTACGCAATAACATATATTTGTACTCCTATTGTCCGAAACATGTTGTAGGTGCTGCCTACATTTTTTGAGATGATTAAAGTGGCAGGTGAGAAAACACAAGAAGAAAATTTTTCTACAATTGTGTTGAGTTCACTTTCGATTACTATAGTACTTCTATTGATTTTACCTATGTTTTTTGTAGCAGGTAAAAGTACTGCATATTCTGCATACGAAAACGGAGAAGGCGAAATACTCCAATTAGCACAATTAACAGATATGAGAGATGATTTATCTGGTGAAGAAGATTATTTTATCGCTAATACTATGTCTACTCCTATGTTAGTTAACGATTGGAAAGATCCACATAGGACTATGCTACTAATCATCGCTCCAGAAAAACCTATTGATGAAACAGAAGCAGAAGAAATTTATAAATTCGTAACTGAAAAAGGAGGAAAAGTCATTGTCGCTTCTGATAACACCAATGCAAATAGATTGGCAGATAAATTTGGCTTAACTTTCTTTAATAATTACTTATTGGATGAGAATCAACACTGGGTCGAATATGATCAAAATGGCGAAGTTAAAAGGGATTCATTTGGTGGTGAAATAGTTACATGGCGCAACGTCTGGACAGTTGCTACCATTGGCCAAGATGTTCAAAATATGGATCCAGGTGCATTAAGACAAGGATGTTCCCAATTTAATATTGATATATACAATACAGTGGATTGTAGATTACCCGTTATGTTAAGGGGGGCTACCGGAATGAAATTCGAACCTTCTTCCAAAGATGTAACTGATCCTGGCCATCGTAATGTTATGACTCTAGGTGCAGCTTCAACATCTGCATTTATTGATATTCAAGAAAATGGGGATGCAGGAGATCCTCTTAACCCTGCTCCCGGAGATTTAAAATTAATTATGCGTTTCGATTATCCTGATATACAGGTATTAGACCAAGTTAGTTCCAATAGTGGCGGTAGCGCATTTTCCGGAGGTGTTGGTAAACTTTCTGTTACTGGAAGCATTGTTTTTGTTTCCGATGAAGAGGCCTTTTCCAATCGCCTGTGGTCCTTAGATGAGGCAAGAAAGACAGGCCTAAGGGAATCTTGTATCGTTGAAAATTGTTGGAATCAAGAAATAAATAATAATAATGACTGGTTAGGTAATGATATCTATTTCAATTCACTTATTTATGATATGATGGAATTTGATAATCTTAATCTATCTGCACAAATAAAAAATGGAGATTATGCGGGAGACAAATCAAATTTCCAAATAGTATTCGATGAAAGTAGGCATATTACTGGAGTTATTTCAGCCCCGTTTGTCGAGGCAATGGGGACTATAGTACTATTAACTTCTAATACCTTCCTAAAATGGTTAGTTGTTCTTAATGTGGGATTACTGCTCCTAGTTGCAATGATGATAGTCCCTCAAAAAGAAAATTGGAGACACGTCTTCGATTTAACTCGTTTTTCAGAAAGACCGAGTAAACTAGATCCAAAAACGTATCGAACTCGAGTACAACAATCATTATTTACAAAAATCAGGGTCCATCATGACCTCACACGTGATGAAATGGCTACAAAACCTCCAGCAGAAGTCCAATCAATGATTGGAGACCCACGTCTTGTGGAATTGGCTTATAGCCAAAGCCGTACATACACCCCTAAGGAGTTGCGCCAGATGATGCAGGCAATCCGCCGATGGGGCAAAAATAATTAATAAAAAAAACAATGGAGAAATAAATATGAATGCAAACCCACCTGTAAATGCACCCTCAGCACCGCCCTCAAATAATGCCGATGCAGCTTATGCTAAGAAGGCAGAATTAGCCCGAGGCGGCAATAAAATGAATGAAAAATTAACAGCAGTTGGTGCTATTGCACAAGCAATAGGCCTAGAAGTCCAAAAAGTAATTATTGGAAAACCTCATGTTATAGATAACGTACTAGTAAATATTTTATCAAATGGAAATCTTCTGTTTGAAGATTATCCAGGACTGGCTAAGACTCTGATGACCAATACCTTTGCCGATGCACTTGGTTGTGATTTTAAGAGAGTACAATTTACTCCAGATTTACTTCCTGCAGATATTACTGGTACGAATATATACGATGCAAAGAAAGGAGAATTTACATTTAAACCAGGGCCTATATTCTGTAATCTCTTACTTTCTGATGAAATAAATCGTGCCCCTCCTAAGACTCAAGCTGCTCTACTTGAAGCCATGCAAGAAAAGCAGGTTACAATTGGTACAGTTACTCACAAATTACCCTCACCATTCCTTACAATGGCGACACAGAATCCTGTTGAGCAAGAAGGTACCTATCCACTTCCAGAAGCTCAACTTGATCGATTTATGTTTAAGATGAGCGTTGGATACCCAAGTAGGTCTGATGAAGATGAGATATTGCGCCGCCGTATTGAAAGAAAGAAAGATGCAGTTGAAGTTGATATTATTACTGATCCCGCAAGAGTAGTGGCAATGCAAAATGCAATTGAAGACGTATATGTAGATGCTGCTGTTAGGATGTATATGGTAGAAATTGTTACTCAAACTCGTGAACATAATCAAGTTTTAGTTGGCTCATCACCACGTGGTTCTCAAGCACTATTGAAAACTAGTCGTGCAGCAGCTGCAATGCGCGGTCGTGACTTCGTTACTCCTGATGACGTAAAATCAATAGCTAATTTGGCTCTTGCTCATCGGTTAATATTGAAACCCGAACATCAAATAAAAGGTGCAAGTACTGAAGATATAATTAAAGAAATCTTGAGAACAGTACCTGTTCCAACTGTTTAATATTCAAACGGAGTTTGAGATATATGGCATGGAGTCGAAAATCTGCGATGTTTGCATCGTTAGCTGTCGCTCTATATCTATTAGGACTAGTTCTAAGAAATCAGCAACTTGTTACTGTTGCAGTAGTTTTACTCTCTTTTTTGACATGGGCTGCATTTAGGACAAGTCATGCTGATGTTTCTTCATCAGGTAGGCGATTAGATGATTTACAAAATGATGAAGGTATTGAATTACAGAATATTCTTGCAATGCGAAAGGTTTCTTCATCTAGGATTTTTGAAGATGGCGAAGTAGATGTAACTCTTAGGCTTCAAAATAGGTCTAATACGTCTAAAGTTCTTGAAGTTAGAGATAGAGTCCCAGAGGTTATGAGAATCAAGAAAGGTGCAAATTATGTTTTAATGGAATTAGGTCCTCAAAGGGAGACAGAAATATCCTATACTATTGAAACTCCATTACGCGGATTTTATACTATAGGGCCAGTATGCGTAAGAGTTCAAGATGCATTCGGCCTTTTTCACAATGAAAAAGAAATACATTTGTATGAGGATTTTCTAGTTTTCCCAAAAATGGAAGATATCAAAGATGCTATGATTAAAAGTCGTGTACCTAAAATTTTTACTGGGGCAGTAAATATTAGAAATCCTGGTGAAGGATCTAATTTCTATAATCTGAGAGAATATATTCCCGGAGATCCAATGAAGAAAGTTAATTGGAAAGCAACAGCTAGACAAGATGGTAAAATGATGGTAAATGAGTTCGAAAGAGATGCGGTAAGTGATATTATTTTAATAGTTGATAGTAGGAAAATAAGTGAAACTGGGCCGGTAAGTAGAAATTCTTTAGTTTATAGTACAAGAGCGGCAGCTAGTTTATCGCAACATTTCTTATCAAGAAGGGATTCTGTGGGGCTTGTGATATATGGTGATGAGATAACTTCCGTCGATCGCGATACGGGTAAAAAACAATTATATGTCTTACTAACAAAATTAGCCGGAGCAATGGCTAAAGGCAATACTCCTATGAAGATAGTAACCAACAGGATAATGCCGCATATTAATCGTGGAAGTCCAATAATAATTCTTACTCCTCTTGAAGATGATCCTACAATAGTAGATGCAGTTAGGGATTTAAGATCAAGAAACTTTGATGTAACTATATTATCTCCAAGTAGTCTAGAATTTGAGTTTGATGCTAGGAGATTAGATAGAACCGGTTATGAAGTATTAAAAACTGAAAGAGACATATTAATGGCAGAATTAAGAGGATTAGGGGCATTTGTCATGGATTGGGAGCCCGATATGATGCTGAATACGGCACTATCTGGGGCAAGAGGATTTTGAGGTGAGATTATGGTTGATGATCAAGCCAAACTAAATGCTACTGCGCACCTATATGATAGCAAAACTATGAGATCATCTGCACCAAGTAGGAAAGCAGCAGCTGGTAAACTTAAACAGAATACTGAAATTCCACTCGATGCCATTCCTGAAGTACATATCCCCGGATGGGTCGAATCTATTTTTGGAGGCCCAGTAATCAGTAAGATGAAATTTTTACCACCTGATAGAATGGTTACTTCACTTCAACTATCTTCATCTATAACATTGGTTTTATTGTGCTTCTTAACATTTATGATAACTCCAGTAACTGGAACTGCATGGTTTGCCTTATCTAATATGATTGGAATTGGCTTTATCGGGGGGCTATTTCATTTTATCATAATAGGAATTGGACTTATTGGAGGGATGTATGGTGTTTTCCAAAGAGATCAAAAAGCATTGTTAGTTTCTTACATAATGTTAATTATTGTAACTATAAGATTCGCAGGTAGTAAAGTAGAGTTTGGCTTGAGTTTCCTCCCCGAAGGAGAAATAGCACAAAAATTGCTCTTAATTCTTTATGCAATATTTTTAGTCATGTACATGGAACTCTCTAGCGGAATTATTAGATTCTCAATGTTAGATACTTCAATTCGAACAGGAGAAGTATATGTTATGGGTATTCAAAAGATTACCTCAAGGTATCATAGATCTTTGTTAATAGCGCCATCTATAGCGGGATTTGTTGCATTATTGACACTATTTATCAATAGAATAATACCTGCAATGGTCTCAATAATTAATCCAGTTTCGGCAGATAGGCTAAGGGAAAGCGTGGAATTAACTAGTGTATATGGGGTAGCATTAGGAACTATAGTGATATTTACAATTATAGGTGGTGCATTTGCTGTAAATTTACCTCTCAGAATCCAACAATTTAGAGATAAACAATCATGATTATGTTTGTATGTATTTTCCAATAATTCCCAAATCAGCAATCACTATCATGGCTACAGATTCTACAACAGGTGCAGCCCTGGGTCCAAGAATTGGATCATGCCTACCTCCGACCGTCAAGGATCGAACTTCTTTACTTGGTAGATGTAGTGTGAATTGTTCTCTTGGAATGCTACTGGGTGGCTTGAAATGTATTCTTACACTTAGGGCCGCTCCAGTCGAACGTCCTCCAAGTGCACCATCAGCATCCCCTCTGATGGCTGCTTCTAATTTAGGCATATTATTTTCATAAACCCATGAATCATTGTGTTCAGAACCACGCATCGTCGAAGCCATAACTCCCTGAGAAAACTCTACTGCTCTTGCGCCTGGTATTGCCATTAATCCTCTGGCCAATGCAGGTTCAAGTCCATCAAACCAAGGTTCTCCCAGGCCAATTGGTAATCCCTCTATCAATAACTCTACAACTGATCCTATTGAATCTCTATCCATTCTAACATCTTCGATATAGTCTGACATCAATGTTGCAGCATCGGAATCTCTACAATTCAGTCTCCCCATATCAGTTTTAGGATCTAACGCCGTAACTCTATCTAGTTCAAAAAGTGCTTTAGAAGTAATATTACCTACTTTATGTAAATGGGCAGTGCATTTCCAACCTTTTTCATCAATTATTTTTCTAATTTGACTACCTGCAGCTACTAATCCAAAAGTTAGACGTGCAGATTGTGATCCTCCTCCCCTAGGGTCATTTGCACCATTTGTTCGAACATTTTCAACCATATCGGCATGACCAGGTCTGGGCTGATCAGGTAAGAATGCATAATCCGATGATTTTACATCTGAATTTTTTGTTAATAATAATATGGGCCATCCCGTAGTTAAATCATTGTGAACTCCAGATAGAATTTCACACTTATCCATTTCTTTTCTTGTTGATAATCCTCTTCTTCCAGGTTTTCTCTTAGCGATATCTTTCAATAGAGATTCTTTGTCAATTTGAATTCCTGCAGGCATTCCTTCTATTAATGCGCCAACGCATAAACCATGACTTTCTCCAAATAGAGTTACTTGTAAGTTTTCACCTAATGTCATTCCCATATTATGCCACCCATTTCTATAATTTTGTTAAAAATTTTGTTTTAATTATCTCTCTTTTTTCAGACGTTAATATTTTTTCAATTTTATCAACATCTTCATTATAACAAATTATTGCAATTGCAGGTCCAGAGCCAGAAATCCCAGCCGATACTGCACCATTAATTATTGCTAAATTACATATTCTAATTGCATCATGATCATTTGTAACTCCAGCAACTGCCACGCCATTGGTCGTCATAGCTTCGAATATTTCTCTTCTTTCAATCATCAATGATGATTTTTTAAATAATGATTGATAATCTTGAAATAAAAATGATTTTATTGTCACATTTCTTGCACCTCTTGTACAAATTATGATGGAAAAACCATCTTCTATATCGCCCTGGAGGGATATAGAATTTGAGGCTTTTTTTGAAGAGTCTATTAATTTCCATCCAGTACTTATGGATGCCCATGTATCGTCAATACTTCCACTTATTGTGCAATTAGAACGAATCTGCGCTTCTACTGCTAAATCTATTATTTGATAATCATCTAAATTTGTCATAAATGTGGAATTTAAAGCCTTTAATGCAGCGCAAGCTAGTGCCGAACTGGATTTTAATCCTTGGCCAATTGGAATATTAGTAGATATCTTCCAACCAAATTTATCGGGAACAGGCAATCCGGCATCTTTCCAACAAGATATTATGGATTCAAGAAGCCCATGTTTATCTTCAGTATTGATTATTTTTTCATCCATTATTTCTACTTTAGTACAAAGTTCTACTCCTATTGAACAGCCCTTGCCAGTACCTAGTGCGTGTAATATGGATATTCCTCCATTAGATTCTCCGGCCCCCAAAGACTTCATATTTCTCTTATATCTCCTATCAACGGATTACCAATATGCCTCATTCTTGAGTCTATACGTACCAATAATTCATCTCCAATTACTAGTTCAGTCACAGATTTGATATGATTTAAATTGGTCACAATCCTAACAGTTTCTGCTTGTTGAGTTATTAAATTACCGAGAATTTCATCATATTTATATACAATTTTAAGGAATGGCCGCCTTTCAATTTTGATCCTACCTATCGATGCAGATCTTTCATCTCCCTTTGAATTTATTATCGCAACTTGATTACCCGCTTCTAATTCATTCAGATATTTTGTCTTACCATCTGCCATTAAAATATATGAATGAACAGGACCTGCATTTACTCTAAATGGCCTAGACGGGACATATTCAGAAGGAATGGTCTCTCCATGTACTAAGCAGAGAATTTCAGATACAGAACCAATTAACATTCCTTCTCCAACAGCTAATCTTTCTATCAAGTCAATACAAACTCTTTCTCCAAATCCTCCGGACTCGATTGAAGTTACCTTGGCACATGATAATTTTGAAATGACTTCTTTCTCTAAAAATTTTATATTTTTTTTACTTTCATTAACTTTTAAAGCCCTATCCCAAATTTCTTTTATTGGGGGCAGTAATAATGCATCAACTCCATGTTGAAGTGCGAAGGACACTCCTAATACATCTATTTCATCACTAATGGAAACTACTATCTTAGTGCCTGAGCCTAAAGATTTTGAAATTAAATTCTCCAATGGTATCATTTTCCAATTTTTACATTTAATCAATATCCACGGTACAATCCCTATCATTGAAATTGCTTCTTCTTGAGATTTATAATTACTTAAATCAATTTCTGCAACATCAGGGGCATCTCCTCTCCATAAACGGTCAGCATGATTGCCTAACTCGCCAGAGTTAGAGTTTATATCATCAATCCACAACTCCATATTTTCCACTACTTTAAAAATTTAGTTGCATCTTTAGCGCTAATTCCTTCATGTACTATCGCCTTAAGTGCCTTAATGCATAATTCAGGGTTTTCTGATCCAAATACTTGTCTACCTATGCAAACTCCACTTCCACCGGCTTGTATTGATTTTTCTACTATTTTTAATAATTCTCCAAAGGATGACTCGTTTATTCCTCCGGCAATTAAAACTGGTATTGGTACTGAGTTTATCACATTTCGAAATGAATCTATTGAACCGGTCCAAGGGACTTTTACAACATTACAACCTATTTCCCACGCTAATCTTGCAGCATGTGCGACGCCATTTGTTGAATCATCAGTACTAATTTTCATATTAATTCCTCTCGGATACATCATTCCCAGTACCGGCATTCCAAGAGCCCAAGCATCAGTTGTCAAATCTCCCATCTCTAATATCATATCTGGCTCAGAAGGGTCTCCGATATTTATTTGTCCAGAAACAGCAATTGCACCTCTGTCCAAACATTCTTCTGCGGTTGCAATACTTACCTTTTCTCCAGATCTACTGCCTCCATGCACGGTTGATGCAGATACATGACAAATGAAACCATCCCATTCGGTCATTTTTTTCTGATGACTTAATACGCCTTTGTGAAGGACTATTGCATCAACACCACTATCAATTAATTTTTTTATTGTAGAATTAATATTTTCTAGTCCTACTTCGGGATAATTGGAAATTCCGTGGTCCATTGGAATCCAAACTCCCTTTCCACCTGGTAAAATTTGTTCCAGACGTGCTTCGAGCCCCTTCATCATAACCGGTGGAAAGGGTTCCTTCTTGAAAAGTATCGTTTTTAGATTTAATTTTTATTATTCAATATTTTTATAATCTTAAATCCACAATTAGTGGAGCATGATCAGAGACTATCAAACCACCCTCTCTTAATATTTCTATATCTTCAAAAATTTCAAGGGCCGCCGTATTAGCAAGTACGTAATCAATTCGCCAACCTCTGTTTAATGCTCTTGCTTGTCCACGGTTAGACCACCAAGAATAAGGTCCTTTTATTTTATCAAATTTGATTCTTAACAAATCATGCCAACCAGAGGATAGAAATCTAGTAAACCATTCTCTCTCATGCATTAGAAATCCTGATGTATTTTTATTTCCAGAGGGATTCCAAATATCATTTTCCGTATGTGCGATATTGAGATCACCACATATAAGTACTGGATCTTTAATATTTACAAATTTTTTAGCCCAAATAAGTAAATCTTCTAACCATTTATCCTTGAATTTTTGCCTTTCAATATTGGCGCCACCATTGGGAAGATATATATTGATACAATGTAAGTTACCATGTTTTGTGTGCAGCACTCTTCCTTCTGAATCATCAGGATCTACATTAGTTTTTATTCCACGTCCCTCATCTGAAATTCCTATTCTTGACCAAGTTGAAACTCCTGAATATCCCTTTTTTTGAGCAGGATGCCAAATTATTTCATGTTTTTCTGGAGGATTCCAATTATCAGGCATTTGTTCAGGCAATGCTCTAACTTCTTGAAATAGCCAAATATCACTATCAATCTTCTCTATGAAACCATCAAGCCCTTTACGATGAGCAGCCCTTATGCCATTCAAATTCCATGTCACAATTCTCATTTTTTTTCCTCATTGTTAGGGATTTCTAATATTCTCAAAAATATTTATTTTATTAATATAGTCTATTTTTTATAATTATTATTGCTTGCCTATGGTTGAATATGAACCAGAGAAAAATGCCATTGAATCTCTAAATAATTCCTCTCTTCTTCGTCTTTTATTATTTCTAAGGTGAATTATTGTAAATGCAAAAACTAGGAATATCAGGAATGGTATAAATGCTTCAGCATGATATTTTTCCATGAATTCTATTATCCCCTTTGCACTATATGCCCAAGTTATTGATGCCGCCGATCCTCCGAGAAGGCAAGCAGCCAAAACTCGCTCAAATCTCATTCTTGCTACCAATCCTAACATTGCACCAACTAAAACTCCACTGGCCATGAATGGTATCCAAACGAATACTATAAGCCCCCAAAACCCATATTTATCAATTCTCTTACGGTTCTTTAGTGCTACATATTCAACAGAAGAAAGAATGTCTCCCATGAATGGATTTTGCAACAATGCTCCAGGGATACCTCCTCTCTTGGCAACCATCGCTTCTCCCGTTAATTCATCTGTTCCTTGCTCAACTCTTCCAGGATTCGCATAGTCAGCTAGTGTTGATTTCTCATTTCTTGCACTCACTATTAATGTCCTATTGCCCATGTGATCTTTCAATTTATTTTTTAAGTTACTTTCAAGATTATTTTGTAATTCATTATAGTTGGATTTGAATGAAAAGTAAGCAAATCTTTGCGCAGGTTGATAGATTACTCTGACAAATACGGAATCTTCATCAGACATTATTGCCGATCCATAATCTACAAGATGATTTTGTCTAAACCATTTTTTCATCACGCCCCTAAATTCTTCCTCTAGCTTGCCGAATTTACTTATCGATCCAAAGAATTCTGAGTAATCTTCAGATAAAGGTATTTGGCCAAAATCATCATATATTAGTTGAGAATTAATTATTATATTGGAAACTTTTGAATCTTTTGTGTCCGTACACAGTGATTTCAATTGAATCGGCCTCATTTCTCCAAATATTGCAAACTCTTCTAAAATATCTGTAATCATCCTAGTCTTTACTTCCATTGGACTTGCTATTGTCATGCTTGTAGTTTTGTAATGCACTAATGCATCTACTGAAAGTGACCTATCTTGTATTTTAAAATTATTTAAATCAAAGTCAATTCTTAATTCATTAGAAGATTTTTGTAAAACCTTTTGTAACATCCTTTTCATTTGCTTTGTTGATAATAAATCATCAACTTCTCTATGGTATAACCTATGCATTAACGGATATTGAACGCATAAAAAGAATATTGACATCCCAAGTGATACCGAAGCTAGCCACCAAGGGGGGACTCCTGCACTACCGCCAGTCAACATCGCCGTCTCCCTTCCTCCAGCCCATTCTAATCCCATTAATGCCCAGCCCCAAATGCCCAATTCTTGTATTGACATACATGCCCGAGGCTCCTCATCACTTATTTCTGGAATTTTTTGAAGTTCAGAATTCCCCCAATTTCCAAAACTTATGATTTTAAGAATGGGAATTTCATTAGTGACTCTACTTTCCATATGTAGTTCGACATCTTTACTAATATTATCAATATAAGTACCATTTTCAATGTATTTTAATAAAATATCTTTCGATAAATGTGATAGATTTACTTCTTCATCATAGATATAAATATTGACAATTATCTCATAATGACCATCATTTATATCTTCAGAATCAAATGTATTCTCTAGGTCGCCTATGCCCCCGAAAACATATTGTAATGTATTATTTATATCGTCCTTACTTGAAAAATTTACTATCATAATTGAGGTTAATTCTTCATTTACATGGTGACTTTTAATTCTTATATTTTCATCAATTGCAAATATGTCAAAGTATACTTCATATCTTCTATCAGTACAGTCCTCTGAGTCCAAGAAAGTCCCTGATATTCTATTATCGACCATGATTGAATCTGGAGTTATTAAGCCTGAAGAGGTTATGAATATCCCTCCAAAGAATATTGCACCACATACTACTCCAAAAATCAATGTATAGTCATCACTTTTTCTAGGAATTATCGTATTAACAAGAAATGTTTTGTCGGCATTTAATCTCCTCTTTCTTATTTTATCCAATTCTTTATCTAAAGAATCTTCTTCTAAATTTTTGAGATTATTTTCCATCACCGGAATCTTCTCTCCTTTCATATTCAACCCCAGAAGTCATGGCCTATATTCCTGTTCCCTGCATATTAATATTTTATAGTTGGAGATGAATAATTATACTTATAAAAGCATAAATCAATCAGTAGTTTTAATGTCCTCCCTACTACGTAGAATAAACATGGGTAGAGGGAGCAGGGGAAGTACTGTGATATGTTTGACCCTTGTATTGTTAATTCTTTTACCTTCGGTACTTACCGTGGCTGCATCTGAATATCCAATGAAGGACTCTTCAAATCACCAACAATCGCTTTTCGATATTTCTGTAAAGTATGATGATAAAGGTAATTTCTTAATATCTCCTGATTTATCCGACAGTTCTCATGGGTGGGAAGATAAAAATAAAATTGGTGAGGCTTATTTATTCTACAGAACTGCTAATTATGTACCAATAAATGACTGGTCTAAAATTACAAATCAAAATATTATGGATGGTTGGTATGTACTTGCTCATGATTATCCAGTCCCATCGAACTGGAAAGAAAGTTTGGCAGACTCAGGAATTGCATGCTACTCTTACTTACCTCCTCAAGGATTTCATTGTCATGTCAGTCAGAAATCTCCTTATGAGCTTGCAGATTTAGGGGTCATCGGTTCTTTTCAACTTGATGTGATCGACAAACTAGCTCCTGATTTGGTCCCAATAATGAATGGTGAAGATTATGGGAGTATGAAAGAAGGAAAAAATTTCGTCATTAATATTATTCTTTCCGGACCGGAAGAAGGTCAAAATTTACTAGACAATGGAATCAATTTGATAATGCTTGAAGGTATTTACGCTGAAGTCGTTGTGGATGAGAAGGAAATACTTTGGCTATCTAATCAAGAGTATGTTGAGTGGATGGAACCAAAATATCCAGCACGATTATTTGATGATAAGGCTGCTGAAATTCTTGGAATAGATCATGTTTGGGATGCTTCTTATATGGGTGGGTCCGGAAATGTACTTACAGGAGATGGAGTAATTATAGGAGTTGCTGATTCAGGCCTTGATAATGCTAACGTATGTACTTCAATTTCATCATGTATGGGAAATAATCCCTCAATCAACTCTGATTTCCAGGGCAGAATAAAGACTATCATAACTGGCTCTAACGGGCCTGCAAGTTGCGACGACAACGATCCTGCAGACGCCGATGGTCACGGTACTCATGTTACTGGCTCTGCAGTAGGCGATGGCTCAAATTCTGGAGGATTTTTCAAAGGTATGGCATATGAATCTCAATTATGGTTTTATGCAATGGATGAATTAGATTGTGCAAATAGCGGCCTCTATGTCCCATCAAATTTTGTATCAGGAATAGCGACCCCGGCCTATGAAGCAGGCGTTAGGGTGCAAACAAATTCTTGGGGTACAGACCCTCAAAGTTCAAGCCCTAACTATTATAATTCGTATTCTAAACAAATTGATCAAGCAGCATATACTTACGAAGATCTTGTAATATTATTTGCTTTAGGGAATGAAGGTAAAGATTCTAATGCAGATGGAGAAATAGATACTTCTTGGATACAACCTCAAGCAGTAACAAAAAATGGTTTTTCTATTGGTGCAACAGAAAATAATCGCCCTTCATTGAGTATTACTTGCGATCTATATCCCGGAAACAAATTTCCTGCTGAACCTATTGCTTCAGATTCCGAATCCAATAATATTGATGGAGTTTGGTGTAATTCCAACAGAGGCCCAACTCAAGATGGTCGAATAAAGCCTGATTTAGTGGCCCCAGGAACTCGTGTAGTTTCTGTTTTATCTAGTGAAGATTCTGAGGGTAGTTCAGTATTTATTGATATGAATGGAGACGGCATCCCTGAAGAATATTCTGATTACACATATAAATCGGGTACTTCAATGGCTACTCCCTTGGCTGCGGGTGCTGCTGCCCTGCTAATTGAAAACTTGAATAATGCTGGTTATTTAACTCCTAGCTCAGCCCTTATCAAAGGTATTTTTAGTGCCACTAGTATAGATATGGAAGGCCAGTATGGAGGCTCCAATGGCGCTGCTCAAACAACTCCAAACAATCATGAAGGGTGGGGAAGAATAAATGTTCAAGATGCAATATCTAGCTCCTTTTTAGATCAATTGGAAATTACAACTTCCGAAAGTAAGTCAATCAGGCTCTCAATTCCAATCGGAACTCCTTCTTTTGATGTTATTCTTTCATGGACTGACTCACATAATATCATGGTATCTTCCTGTTCTACACAATGCCTAGTCAATGATCTTGATATTACACTCAAAGATCCTTCTGGAAATATATATGGGCAAAAAACTGGAAATATCAATAATTTACTAGGACTATCAGTAGATAGTCCGGATGCTGGAGATTGGGAAATAATAGTAACCGGGACAAATGTTCCAGAAGGTCCTCAAAAATTTGCAATAGTGGTAAGTGATAATTATATGTTAACCGACATGAGTCAACCAGTTTCAGGTAGCCTTAATAATCCTGGTTTCCAAGAAGGTTCCATATTTACCGAAACAACACTTTCAATTGGAAATGGTCACTTTTGTGCAATATTAGACGACTCATCCGTAAATTGTTGGGGGGATAATTCTGAAGGCCAATTGGGAGATGGAACTACTGCAGATAGACAAACTATGACTCCTGTGAATTTCGGTATCGGCCGTACTGCTGTTTCAATTTCCTCTGGAAATTCCCATACTTGTGCAATACTGGATGATGCTAGTCTAAAATGTTGGGGAAGTAATTCCCAAGGCCAGTTGGGTGATGGTTCAGTAGTGGACTCATCAATTCCTTTGGATATTGATTTAGGTTCTGATGTTCCTATCACTATCTCTGCAGGTTCATATCACACTTGTGTTGTACTTGCAACTGCTAATTTAAAATGTTGGGGAGATAATTCTGATGGGCAGTTAGGCGATGGTACCGTAAATTCTATCTATACTCCATCGTATGTGGATTTAGGTTCTGATTTAGTATTGGCCATTTCAACGGGGGGAAGTCATACTTGTGCTATTACAAATACTCCTGATCTAAAGTGTTGGGGTGATAACTCTCATGGCCAGTTAGGAGACTCTTCAACTTCTGATAGGTATACTCCAACTATGGTTGCATTATCTACTACTCCAGTAGCCGTTTCAACTGGCGATATGCATACTTGCACGATTCTTAGTGACACTACTCTGAGTTGCTGGGGAGATAATTCTCAGGGTCAATTGGGAGATGGTACGAATGTAAACTCAAACTCTCCAATTTCAAATATAGTTTCAGGAGTTTCTTCAGTTTCTCTTGGTAATTCCCATTCTTGTGTTTTGGATACAACAAATATTTTGAAATGCTGGGGAGATAACACATTTTCACAATTAGGAGATGGTACTGATAGTAGTCAAAATACTCCTTTGGCTATCTCATTCACTGGTGGTAAATTTCCAATAAGCGTTTCTTCAGGAGGCCATTACACCTGTTCTTCCACAAGTAATGATATGTTACGATGTTGGGGGTTAGGAGATATTCAATCTCTTGATATCGGATTATCCCCAACAGATGTCATTTTGCCTAGGTGGTCATACATAAATGCTGCCGAAAGAGATTTAGATGATGATTCGATTCTAAATATTTTTGACACACATGTGTCATCTGATGCAGATGGAGATGGCTATCCTTCAGGCTCAGATTCCGATGACAACAATCCTGCGATTGCAGCCACTTGTGGAATAGGGGAATATGGTCGCTATTATTGTCAAGAAGCTACTGTTGGCTTCTATGTCAATACTATTGGCAGTCTGATTAAGATACCTGCAAGTCCAGGAAATTATGTTGATACAAATGGTGCAACTTCTCAATCTCCTTGCTCAATAGGTACATTTCAAAAATTATCTGGGATGGATAAATGTGATGATGCCAATGCTGGTTATTATGTTAGTTCCATAGGTTCAAGTGCACAAATTGCATGTCCAGGAGGGACATATAATCCATTATCTGGCTCAAATTCACCAACTGATTGCATCGGTTCGGACCCAGGTTTCAATGTTCCTATCTTGACAGATGTAAATGCAGGTACGTCACATTCATGTGCAATTTTGGACGATGGGGCGATACGTTGCTGGGGGAGTAATGGTAATGGGCAATTAGGGGATGGTTCAAGAGATGATAAATTGGCTCCAACGGTAGTAAATACTCCATTAGGTCGTATTGCAATATCTGTATCTACAGGCTTAGCACACTCATGTGCAATTTTTGATGATGGATCTCTTAGGTGCTGGGGAGACAATTCTCAGGGCCAATTGGGAGATGGTACGACAGTTGAAAGAACGGTTCCTACATTGGTAAACCTTGGCAATGGTAGATCTGCATCAAGCATCACTTTAGGGCAAACGCACACATGTTCAATTCTTGATGATAATTCTGTAAAATGTTGGGGAGGAAATGCCAATGGGCAGGTAGGAGATGGCTCTACTTCAGATAGAAATATTCCAACTAAAATTTTATTCGATGGTTCTGATGTTATTTCATTATCTGCTGGATCATATCATACATGTGCAATATTAATCAATTCTTCTATTGAATGCTGGGGGGATAATTGGCATGGTCAACTTGGAGATGGCAGTAATGATAGGCAATTAACTCCTAAGTCATTAGGAAATCAATATCAATCTAGATCAATAAGTAGTGGAGCATTTCACACTTGTTCAATTATGATTAATAATTCATTATATTGCTGGGGCTTTAATTCAGGAGGCCAACTAGGTAATGGAAATTATGATAATTTCAATCTTCCAAATCCAGTCCCTCTCTCTGAAAATCAAATACCATCTATTATAGAGTCAGGATTTCATCATACTTGTTCAGTTTTAGATAATGGTAAGGTAATTTGCTGGGGAGATAATGCAAAAGGTCAACTTGGAGATGGAACTAATAATGATAGGATAATTGCGGATGAAGTTGATATTCCCATTGGTCGTTCAGCATTATCAATTTCAGTAGGGCAACGACATTCTTGTGCAATATTGGATGATGCAACTTTGTATTGCTGGGGATATAACTCTAATGGGCAATTAGGTAATGGGAATATTATGGATAAAAATGCCCCTGAAAATATAGATCTCAATCATGGTTCAGGTTTCCAAACTGCTTGTGTTCCAGGAACTTATCAGCCCTCTTCTGGTCAAACATCTTGTTCGCTCGCAGCCAAGGGTCATGATGCTCCAAATTCTTCTTCATTAGATCAATCACCTTGTAAGATAGGACATTATTCTAATATCCGAGGTTTAGCAAATTGTGTAGAGGCTTCACTTGGTTATTATGTTGAAACTGTGATGGCAATTGATCAAATTGCATGTCCAGAATTAAAATCTACGATTCGAACAGCTTCGAATTCTCTTAATGACTGTATATTGGATACAGATGGAGATTCGATTGTAGATATCAATGATTTAGATGATGATAATGATGGAGTACCAGATGCAATTGATTTTGATCCATTAGATCCGAATATTTCTGCAGACACCGATAGCGACCAAATTCCAGATAATATAGATCCAGATGATGATAATGACGGAGTAAATGATACTTATACTTTACAAACTTTAGATTCAAATGGCAATATAGTCTATCAAGTAATAATTATGGATGCTTTTCCCTTAGATAGAACTGAGTGGAGTGACACCGATTCAGATGGTATTGGAGATAATACTGATCTTGATGATGATAATGATGGGCGAACAGATAATTTTGATACATTTTCTTCTAATAAATTTGAATGGTCTGATTATGACGGTGATCAATTAGGCGATAATTTCGATGCAGATGATGATGGTGATGGCGTATGTGATACTAATACTGGGACATCTTTTGTCGATTCATCAAATAATAATTATGGCGGTAATCACAACATTGGAAGTCTTAGCATTTTAACATCATTAGGTGAAGAAGTTCCTTTAATACATCCTTCTGTTTTAAACTATCTCCCACCCTCATATCCACTAATTTATCCATCAGACTTTGTCAATTTATCTAATAGGCATCCAGTTTATATAATTACTTTAGAATACTGTAATTTGTTAGGGGATGAGTTCCCACTTGATCCTTCCGAATACATAGATACAGATGGAGATACGCTAGGTAATAATTTAGATAAAGATGATGACAATGATGGCTATGAGGATTCTAATGATTCTTTTGAATTAGATCCAAATGAATGGAGCGATTTAGATGGAGATAATAAAGGCGACAACTTTGACCTTTTCGACAATGATCCATTGGAATGGATGGATTCTGATGGAGATTCTGTAGGAGATAATTCCGATGGATGTATTTTTGAACCAGGATTAAACTCTTCGTATGTCGACATTATCCATTTACTTGCAATTGGAAATATAATTGGATGTATACCTGATCCCAATCTGAATATCGTGGAGGAAGAAGAGCCAGAAATTCCTGAATTTTTATCAATTGACTTCTTGGATTTAGATAATGATGGAGAAATTAACCTATTGGATATCGATGATGATGGGGACAATATTCCAGATGCTCAAGATTCTCATCCATATGATCCAACTAGACCATTTGATCAGGATGTATATTTATTAATTACATTAACATCGATTTTCTTAGTATTCATGTTATTTAGATTGGTCAATTGGCAAAAAACTAAAATTGCTAAATTCCGATCAAAGAGAATACATTTGGAATGACTTTAGTGGTGCAGGGGACAGGATTTGAACCTGCGAAGCACTACGCACTGGGACCTAAACCCAGCCCCTTTGACCACTCGGGTACCCCTGCTTATTATGATGCGAGCGCTTTATGGTCAAGAATGCAACGTATGATGTTACTAATCCCAATAGTATGATAACAGGAACGGAATGTCGTGGTTTTACTGATATGGCTCGAATTGGTATAGTAGGTTTAGGTAATTGGGGCACTGCTCTTGCTAAGATATGGATAGATGATGGGCATAATGTATCTGGATGGACGGTTGAACATGAAGTATACCAGTCTTTAATGGAAGATAGTCTGAACACTAAGTACCTACCAGGTCATGATTTATCAGGCTTACAAGTAACAATGGAACTTTCGGATATTTTAGAAACTTGCGAATTAATCATAATGGCTTTACCTAGTTCAGTAATTATATCTGTCTTTGACGATATGATTCAATATCTACGCCCATCTCATGTAATAGTCGACTTGGCAAAGGGACTTGCTCCTGAAAAAGAAAAACATGGACTAATATCTGAAGTATTGGAGGAAAAATTAAATGCGGCTGGAAAAAATAATCCTGTAGTAGTTATGACAGGCCCTACTATTGCTCCGGAAGTAGCAAGAGGAGTTTTGACAAATGCATTAGTGGCCTGTCATGATAGATCTGTTGCAGAAAGAGTGGCAGAAAGACTCTCAACTAGCTCGTTGATATTGACGCCCGCTGTAGATCCAATAGGGGCTGAATTATGGGGGGCGTACAAGAATACTGTCGCATTAGCCTGCGGACTAGTTGATGGTTTAAGAGACTCAATAGGCGGAGATAATCTCAAAGCCGCGTTAGTTCTTGCTGGATACAGCGAAGGAATATTACTACTTGGAAGGATGGGTGCAAAGGAAAATACTGCTTTTGGTCCTGCTGGAATTGGTGACTTATATGTTACAGCCACAAGTCCAAGAAGCCGTAACAGAACATTAGGTGAAAAACTTGGTTCTGGGATGAGCCTTGATGAGGCCTTAAATGATATGTTCATGGTTGCAGAAGGCGTAAGGGCTACTAAATCGTTTTTAGATCAAGCATTAAAATTACAACTCCATACTCCCTTTTTATCTTCATTATGGGCATTACTTGAAGGAGAAATAGAAGTGGAAGATGCCGTAAGAAAAATGGTAGAATCATACAGGAGCTAAAATTATGTCTTCTATGGATTTAACTGATTTTGAAGCTAGGATGTTGAAATGGATTGCATCTTCAGATTTTACTGAAGTACCATGGTCAACTAAACGCGCAGCAGAAGCATTCAAAGTGGATGAAAAAGAAGTTTATGAGGCATTGGCAGCATTAACTTACAAGGTTAAAGATAATATCCAAATTTCATATAAGGGCGGCTCAATAAGAATTATAGCTGATGATATTTGAATATTTTTTATTTATTTCTTACTATTTGGTGATCCAAAAACTCCCCACCATGACGGTTTTGATAAATCTCCCTCCTCATTAAATAATGATCTTGCTGATATTGAAATAAAGTCTATTACTAGCACTACAATGAAAATAATTATTAGATAAGAAATTACTTTATCGTATTGTAGAAATTTTAAATATAGATTGATGTAATATCCAATACCTCCTGCTCCAACTATTCCTATTACTGTGCCATGCCTGACATTATATTCAAACATAAAAATTGTTTGCGATATCAAACTATTGGCCATTTCAGGAATTACAACTCCTATTGCAATTTCAAATTTTGATAGTCCCATTGACCTTGCAGTCTCCAAAGGAATGTTATTCATCCCCTCTATTGCTTCATATTGTAATTTACCCAAGTATCCAACAGTGTATATTGTCATAGCCAATACTCCTGCAAAAGGTCCAAATCCGACTAAAATAACAAAAAATATTGCCCATATTATGCTTGGTAAACTTCTAGCACCTGCCAATATGAATCTAATAAAATATGAGGCGCCCTTTGAATTAAGGTTACGTGCTGCAACCATAGATAATGGCAATGATATTATTGATCCCAATATTGTGGCGACAAATGCAATTTTTATCGTTTCAATCATGCCAATCCATGCTGTTGAACACGTAAAATCAAATAATGGATATGCAGTACAAACCGGATATGCTTGAGGTTTAATGACACTCCAGTCTGGAGGCCATAATGATTCATTGAAGAATGTAATTAAGTTCCCTAAGCTACCTGACAACCTTCCCCAATGATTTACCATTCCGTCCAATAACCAGAATGTGAAAAATATGGTGCCAAAGAACAAGAATAATATCTTATTCTTAATGGTAATCATACTTTGATCTCCATTGCAGTGACTTCTCTGATAAATGGATTAATTCTTCCGTCATCAATAACTAATAATCTATCTGCCATTGATCTAGCTCTTGCTATGTCATGTTCAACTACAATCAAAGCAGCACCGCTTTTACGAACATACTCTAATACTTCTTTTAGGACCATCTCCATGGTTTCTTCATCTAGTTCACTCAAAAACTCATCTGCTAGTATTAATTTTGGCTCCTGTGCCAAAGTCCTTGCAGTTGCTACTCTTCTTTGTTGCCCTCCTGATAATTTTCTAACTGGCTCTAATATTTTATCGGTTAATCCCATTCTTTCAATGGCCAGGTGTGCTTTCTTCTTTACTTCTGAAGAATGAAAAATTGTTGAACTTCCAGCATTGGCTCCCAACATGACATTATGCATTATACTAGCATGCCTCACTAATCCAAGTCTCTGAGGGACGTAACCTAATCTTCCTCTTTTAGGTTTTTGAGGTAATAAATCACCGCATACTTCCACATTACCCTCTAATGGTGAGACAATTCCTGCTATAGTTCTGAGCAAAGTAGTTTTCCCAACTCCTGATGGCCCAGTTATTGCAACAACTTCTCCGGGCCAAATTTCTAAGTTTGGAATTTTACATAGTAGGTTTTTGGAATTATATCCAATTAAAACATCATTTAGACGAACTAAAGGAATTTCTTCAACTCTATTTGCCGATATTCAAACCACTTCCCAATACTTTGTCTAAAGTTTAGGGGGTCCTAAACTCTTATTTGGTATTGCCGGGAAACTATATTCATTATTAAAAATCTGATTAGCTCATTATATTTCTAATAGTTGCTGGTGATATTCTATAATTTTAGGTATATTAGTAATAATCTCAGAATATTCACCTAAGTGATCCTGGGAATTAATTGTAATTATTCCAGATGAATCTAAGACATTATGTAAAATTTCTGATCCGCAATTATTCTTTGGCGATTCTTCATCTATCACATGAACGGAAATATCATAACATCCAGTATATGTATTTCCCATGACTGAATAATTTTCAACATACATCTCATAATTAAGTGTCATTAATGAATTCAAAATAGCAGTTCTAGTTTGAATATCTAAATAATTTGGATTATAAATTATAGATTTGGTAGGAATTTCTCCTAAAGTTGGAAGAGATATATATTGGGCATCACCAAGACACCATTCAGCACTTTCAGGACCATTACAAAATTTTTCTATGGCATCATACTTGATAAATGCTACATCTCCTGTCCCTTTTGAAAGGCATTTTAATGCCCCAATTTCCCCATAATAATCATCTTCTTCATCAGGTATTGACGAATTTTTACTTAGAAATGCCTGAATAGTATTTATTATACTAAAATTTTCTATATCATTTTCAAATGAATTTATGTATCCGTTTTTAATTAAATTACCCAATGGTATGAAAGTCCCTGCAGAATCTAGTAAACTGGTATGGCATGATATTTTACCATTTAACAATTCAAAAGGATCAGTTTCCTCATCTTCATCTAGATGGGCAATTGATATATCGCTACCAGATCTAATCCATGCTTTTGATTCATGTTTAGACTTACCATCTTCATCTTTTATCGCCGCCATGACTGCTAGGCTATATTCCTTCCAACCATACCATGCCGCATTTTCGTTGACTAATCCGATATCAATATTATTTGTATCCAATGCGTCAAGAATTTCTATTTCTGAATTAAATATATGTATCTCTACTTCAATTCCAAGAGTATTTTCTAAATATTTTCCTAATAGTTCAGGATTACTATCATTACTTATATTATTGATTTCAAACCCTATTCTAACCTTATCTAAAGAAGGAGATATTGAGTTATTTATTTCATATTTATCATCATAATATGCTGAGATTCCCGGAATATTGGACATTAATGATGAGAATTCTGATAAATGTTCTGTAGCATTCGTGGATATAAATCCTAAGGAATTAAATATATTTTTTAATATACTTATTCCTTCAACTTCATTGTCCATTTCTATTAATATTTCTTCTAATTGTTCTAATAAAATATTATTTATTTTAGATGGATTGTACATCAGTGGATTGCTGGGTGACTTTCCAAAGGTAGGCAATGCAACGTAGTCTTCGATATTTCCACACCAATTATTATTCCTTTCAATGCCATCATCTACTCCACAATATGCTTCTACAGTATTTTCATTAGTAAATGCAACTTCACCTTTGCCTTCAGATAGGCATCTCAATGCACCTCCATCTCCGTAATACGGGCTACCTACATCAGGAATTGATGAATTTTCTCCAAAAAAAGCATATATCGTATTTCTAATTGTTTCAACATCGTTGGGATCTCCTATTATGTTTGCATATCCGTGTCCAATCAAGAATCCCATTGGGATTAACATTCCTGTCGATTTTAGCCAACCGGTGTGACAGGAATTTTTACTTGCTAACAATGAATATGGATCGGTATATCTATCGCCATCAATTTGCGCCATTCCTATTTCACTATCTCTTTTCACCCATGCATGAGAATTATAATGTGACTTTCCATCTTGATTCAAGTCAGCAACTAAAACTTCTAATCCATGTTGTTGCCAACCTATCCATCCGGATCCGGCATCCATTACTGCAATATCGGCATTTCCGAATCTTAATGCTTCAATCATGGCACCTTCCGACGCTACATTAAAAATAGAAACATCGTAATTTAATTTATCTGATAGATAATCTGCTAATATTTGAGGATTATTATC
This sequence comes from Euryarchaeota archaeon UBA557, assembly GCA_002503285.1. Lineage (GTDB taxonomy): Archaea > Thermoplasmatota > Poseidoniia > Poseidoniales > Thalassarchaeaceae > MGIIb-O3. The sequence continues at coordinate 18,884 of DARI01000010.1, read as the reverse complement.
GATATCTTCTAAGTTATCTTTAATCTCATAAGCAATTACAAGCGTTCCTAAATTATTATCTTCATTTGTACTTTCGATACATCCTGAAAAAAATGTTGTCAAAATCATAACACTTACAAAAATTGTAATTCTCGGAACTATCTTCATATTACAAACACCCTTTTAATGCCAATAATTGGAACTAGTCTAATCCCTATCTAGTAATACCCAAGATGTTTAGTGATTTAATTGTGAGTTTATAACATCACAAAATATTTTTATTATTTGTATCATAATTGAGCCTTTTTATTTGAGTCAACGGGAGCGCTTAATTTGAATTGCATAAAACTTTGATGAAGTCTGTTGATTTCTGTTCTGCTTTCAGAAATCTGAGTTTTAAGCACTCCCGTTGCCGTAAAGTATTTATTTTCTATGATCCGCATGTGCCGCATTAGACAAATATCTTATTGGAGTATTCCAATGTCTTCAGTAGTTATTCCTAGCATATCCCAAGCTGGTTGAAGATGTGCACGAACTGCTGCCTGATAGTCAGTACCAGCTACAGGAACATTACTGAAATCATATATTCCATTGATTCCTGCAGTTCCAAATCCTTCAAAGTATGAAAATCCTCTACAAGTAGCTTCTGTCATATCGGCATCGGTAGCATGAGATACTGTATTGTAGCATCCTGTAAACATTGTAGCTCCCCAATTAACATACCATCCATATGATTCACATACTGCCTCACTTACAGTTGAACTGGAATGAGTTACACTGTTGTAGCAAGTGTCTACTCCATCATTCATTGTAAAATCGACTAACCATGCATAAGAATTACATGTTGCATTATCATCGGTAGAGGTTTCATGAGATACCATATTATAGCAACCTGTGAATAAATTTCCATCCCCCATATCGGTGTTTTCATAGTAATCCCATCCCTCAGTAATTGATTGATTCCAACTATAATTCATTGCATGAGTTACAGAATTATATGCACCTGTAAATACTGTAGCTCCATAGTTTGGTAAGAACATGTAAGAATCACACTTTAGTTCAGTATCATCCGAAGAAACTTCATGCATTTCCATGTTATAGCAAATGTCCGATCCATCCCCCATGTCATAGTTTGTTACATACATGTATCCAGAACATTCATCGGATAGTAATTCACTAACGTCCATTGTGACTCCGTTATAGCAATCATTACCTGGTGTTGGATTACTATCAGAAACTATAGACTCGATTACTCTCCAGAATGAATAACCTTCGGATTGATGTGTTTGAGCAGCTTCAACTGTTGAATCAGTATTCATCTTGTGGGCATATCGAATTGTTGCCTGAGAGTATATGATTACTAAATTCTTAACTATCTCATCTCTTGCATCAGTTGCTCCAGCAAGGTCTTCAGCTTGTAGTGCAACAAGTCCTTCATTCATTGCTACGAGTATTGCTGCATTTGCCAATGCAGTGCCATCTGCATCTGCAGTTGCAAAATTCCCTGCTCTTTTATCTCCAGTTGCGTATGGTGAGCATGACAATGTTTCATCGGTGCCGTGGTATAATCCCCAACCTTCATCCCATGCATGCTGAGCATCATCTACTCCGAAATTTCCTGCTGCAGCTTTAGCAATTGCAGAATTTAATTCATGTACTGCATATGCAGTCATGATTTGATTTTGAACTGCCTTTTCAACTGCCTGTTCTCTTACGCTATCTGAAGCTCCAACGAACATTCCAGTTCCATCTAATGCTGCCATTAGATAATCATCCAAGGGAGATTCCGTACCATAGTATGCTTCAAGCCCATGTTTCTTTCCTGATGCATCAGCATGTTGCTGTAAAGCCTTCATTGTACCATCACTCTTTTCTACATTTTTTCCATTCATGTATATATCTTTGATTTCATCCCAATCATGTGCTTCAGCTAGTTCCTTAATGTCACAGACATCCTCACTCATTAACCTATAAACATCCACGTTTGATACGTATGTGTATCCTCCATCTTCAGCATCTAATTCTGGATCACTATCTCCAGTACATCCTGCAAATGCAGATGTAGCAAATAATAATACAGCCATAATCGTAATTGTTTTATTTTTCTTATATTTCATCATTTTCACCTTTCATTGTTAGACTTTTAGGGAGCCCTAAATCTTCGGAACATAGGTTCATATATGAAATTTAGGGTGCCCTAAATCTCTGATAATTATATTTTTATTAGAAAACTATTATGCGATATAATAATCACTCAATACTTCTTGGTTCTCTTAATGGTGCTTAGAAATTCGGTTCCAAAACTAATTCCCGTGATGATATTTATTATTATAATATTATCAATTATTCCCTTAAATGGTAATAATTACTCACTAATGGAAGTAAATGAAAGAATGGACCAGTTGGATGGTGATGGCACTATTGAAGAGCGTTGTAGTAGCATAACATTTGAAGATATTTTTGAGTATACTCATGCAAATTTTAATTTTCAGATTGATGAAGATTTGAATTCAGCCGAAGTCTCTGCAAGTGCATGGATAAATTGGTCTATGGCAGATACAGTTAGAGAACGTTTAGACTCCTTTTTGGCAGGAATCTTACCTTCTGGTGGCGATGGTTGGCTTTCTACTGATGAACGAGACGCAGTTCTTGGAATAGCTTCAGATTGTATCGAACACACACTAACAAGAATTGGGATACGCGAAGGTCCCCCTCATAGGGGAGGAGTTGGTGTTGATTGGAAAAATACTACTTGGGAAAGTGGAAGTATAAATGTTGATGAAATTAATGGCATACCTCTCAGACATTCAGAAGGAAGGGCATGCGAGTCTTGGCAACCCGGCGATCAGTGTTATGAAGTCCCCGTAAATCCTTCTGAGGACAGAGATTGCGATACCAATATTGATAATTCTCTTCTGAAGGATGAATGTCAATTTTTACTTTATCTCAATGCAACAATGTTATTACCTGGCCTTTCCGAATTAAATTCATTTACTCTTGTTTTAAATGCTTCAAACATGAGTAATGCAGATTTAAACTTTAATTTCCCCAGTAATGATGACTTGAGGCTAGATATGTGGGAAGAATGTGAGGGCAGATACATTGGGCAATCTCAATCTGTAGATGAAGGTCATCAATCGCCATTAAGAGGTAGCTGCGTAGGAGATTCATCAACTAATTTTACAGTAATTAAAAACATTCAAGGATCCACAAATTATTCTATTTTTTTAGATTCACAGTCTAATAATTGGCCTGATGGTGAAGATATTTTTGCCGACTTTACTACTTCTCTAATCCCAGTTGATAACTCTCCCTTATGGACTGAAAATGCGCCCAAAAATGCCTCATGGATTCCAAGCCAATTTACTGGAGAAATAATGTGGGCAAGTTGGAGCGACTTATCTTCTTGGTTTGAGGATGAACAGGGGGCTTCTAATTTAGATATTATTTGTAGGGGGCCAAACTCATCTTCAGTATTTCAAAAATCAGATCGTTCTTATTGGGCAAATTTAGACAACCTCACCGTCATATCTTGTGAAGCAATCGACTCTATGGGACAATCTACTGGAAATAGGACTTGGTATTTAGGAAATCCTTTAATAATTATAACATCTAATAAAATTCTACAAAATCCACATATTATTTCTCTTGAAGCATCTAAAGAATGGCCTCCATTATCTGTTTCAGTAATGCTAACGCAAGGAGGTCAAGACGCCTTCTCAACAGTAGTTGTGGATTCATTAACTGAAATTAGTTTAATCTCAACAAGTATGATACCAGGGCCAGTGTATGTAAAAATAATTGTTGAAGGTGAAAATATTTATCCAATGGAAAATATTTATGACTTAGGGATAGTAAAAGAAAGCGCACATCCTCAGATTTCTATTGGTGAATCATATTGGATAGACAATAAGTGGTCGGCCAATGGTCAATTTAGTGATCCTGATGGAGAAGACGTAACATTTACATTATTTGTCAATAATGAAGTAACAGGGGCATTAATTTTAACGGGAAATAGTTGGCAAACTCCTGAATTAAACTTTGAATTATGGCCCGAGGGAGAGCATGAAGTAAAAATTCAAGGTTGCGATATTTCAAGTAAATGTTCCGATGCTGTATTTTTTGTGAATAATACTCATCTATGGGAACAAGAAGTAGAAATTATTCTAGATCCAAAAGAATCAGAACGAAGTATTCCATCTTCAGGAATTATGTTGTTAATGCTTTCTTTCGCCGGTGCTCTCATGTACATTGGCCGCCGCGAATAGGACATGAGTTTCTCCGGGGTAGTCTCCAAAGTATCTCATGAAGGTGGCTTATTGGCATCATTTGAAGGCAAACCTCCTCGTTTAGGGGCCAATATTAGGATATCTGGAGGCAAAAATATTGGTAGAGTACAAACTGTATTAGGCTCAGTAGAAGATCCAATGATTCATATCTACCCCTTATCAAGAAATATTAATGCAATTAGTACGATAAGCTCACCTATAGAAATCGCCCCCAGGGATAGAACTCCCAAGTCAAGATATGATGGAGATAGGAATAGGAATAATAGGGATGGCAATTATAACGATTCGAGACAAGATAACCTAAAGCCCGGAGATTGGATGTGCCCTAAATGTAAAAATCATAACTATGCAAGTAAGAAAATATGCAATCGATCTTCTTGTGACGCAAAGAAGCCATATGATGGTCAAGGAGGAAATGACCGAAGGGGTGGAAATAATGACCGAAGGGGTGGAAATAATGACCGAAGGGGCGGAAATAATGGCCGAAGGGGCGGAAATAATCAGACTTCTGATTCCGATGTAAAGCAAGGCGACTGGTTTTGTCCAAAATGTAATAATCACAATTATGCCAGTAAAGAAATATGCAATCGTGCAAGTTGCGATACTAGAAAACCACGACAAGGTAAAGGGCCTCGAGATACAGATAGTAGGTCAAGGAATTCTAACCCTAGGTCATCTTGGTCAAATAGTGGAGGTAGAAATAATAATTCCGGTAGAAATAATAATTCTGGTAGAAATCATAACTCTAACAGGAATAGCGGCGGTAGAAATTATAATTCCGGTAGGAATAATAGCAGTGGAAATAATGATCGTAGAAGGCGATAATTTAGCATTTTGACCCGAGCATTCTTTTCATAGTGACGCTTCGTAATGATGTGACCAAGAGTTCTGAGATGATATGGCTAGATGTACTAGACTCTGAGGAAAAAGGCGATAGGGAAGATGCATTATCAAAAGCATACTCAGTAGTAGGCCTAGACGATTCTCATTCAGATGCCTGGATGGCAATAGCTAGATTGAATCTCCCTCCAACAACAAGGGGAAAACCTATGCTCCCAGATTTGAAACAATGTTCAAAAGCAATGTCGGCGATCAGAAAAGTCGTTCTTCACGATCCAAGTAATAATCTTGGTTGGGAATTAGGAGGTGCTCTTTTAGTAGATCATTTGGGGATGCTAGAGCATGCACTAAATTGGTGGGAAGATTGTAGAAGGCACGATCCGTATGCCGTTACTCCATTGGTAGAACAAATTGGCATTCTGGTAAGGCTTGGATATTACGAAGATTGTGTGGAAAAATTAGAAGAATTATTTGGTCAAGATATGGATGCTCCTGCAAATAAGCAATTACTTCGAATGCATTCAGTAAAAGATATGGTCGAAAAGGCTGCAAAAATGGAAACTTCAGATGTTTTTAAACCAAATAATCCTAAAAATCCTAGGTGGGAAATAATAAGAAGATTAAAAAATCGTAAGCCGATTACTCAAAATCTTTTTTTACTAACTTTTACTGCTCCAATAGTATTTATCATTGGAACATTTGCAATGAGTGCATTCGGTAGTTCAGCAATTGGAACAGTCTCGGTATTTCTATTAATTTTATTTCTTTTTGCTTCAATAAGTAGATTGACAATGGGTTTACTAAATAGTTTAAATCGTCATGCTTTAGACTTAGATAGAGCAATAGATTTTGAATCTACTACAGGTAAAGTCTGCATTCCTGATGATATTAGAAAATCTAAATTATATCTATCGATGATTAAAAATCGAATGCCGTGCCTAAATGAAAGACTAGATATAATTGTTACATCCAATGAACAGATGTCAAAGAATTGGTCGATAAATATACCTTGATATGATTAATTGAGAGCGTCACACCGATGGTTTTGATAATGATGATTCCTTCCCGAGAATATGGCAGATTCAATTAAGCCGCAACAAATTTCCGGTATCCAAGATGTCAAAGTTCCTGAAAAATTATCCAATAATCTTCCAACATTATATTGTTTTGAAACTTGCCCCTTCTGTTTTAAAGTAAAAGCTTTGTTGGGTTCTCGTGGAATTGAATATTCTAAAATTGAAGTTGACCCTATGAGTCATAAGGAACTCAAATGGTCAGATTGGACAAAAGTACCTGTATACATAGATATTGATGGAACTCAAGTAAATGATTCTAATTTTATTTTACATTATATAGATGAGAATGGAGATTCAGAATTCTCCCGACAGGGCCTAGATTCCGAACAAGACAAGTGGATGGATTTCTCAAATTTAATTTTGGGCAAATCAATAGTTGCAGTGATTTACTCTTCATATTTTACATCATTAAAAGCATTAGATTATGTCACTAAAGTAGATAAATTTTCATTCACAAGCCGCTTGGTCAACAAATGGTTAGGCGCTTTTATAATGCGTATGGTGGGAAGAAGTCGCGCAAAAATGTTTGATGCTAAACCAAGGGAAAATTTACTGTTCCAATTAGATCATATGTCTACAGGTTTCGAAGGTGACTTTTTCGGAGGAAATAGGCCAAATGGAGCAGATTTTGCAAATTATGGAATTCTTAGATCAATGCAAGGTTTACATGGATTTGACATCCTAAAAAATCATAATTTGGTACACCCATGGTATATTAGGATGCAAAAATTATCTGGTATCTAATTTATCAATATTAAATGAGATACTCAATTCCAGATAATTCACAACTTATATTCCAAAGGCGCTCAGCAACTTCTATATCTTTAGCCTTTGAGTTAATTTTTGCCCTACCTGTCCAACCATGCATTTCGCCATTTTTTGTTACTCCCCAATATGGATATTTTATTGCGTCTTTTACTGTCGCAGCATAGAGGCTGGGGGCTGCACCCTTTTTTGCAGACATTCCAAAAAACATATTCAAAAATCTGAATATTAAGGAATGACGTTGTAAATCTGTTGCAGACCAACCGGGGTGACTTCCAAGTGAAACAATACTGGATTTTCTAGATTTTAAGCGCCGATCTAACTCTAGGGCAAATATTAGATTTGCAAGCTTACTTTGAGAATATGCTCCCCACCGGCTGTATCTTTTCTTTTCAGAATTTAAATCATTAAAATCAATCTTTCCACTGTTGTGGGCTATACTTGACATTGTAATTATTCTAGCACTGCCTGATGCTTCTAGAAGGGGAAGTAACTCGCCAGTCAGTACAAAATGGCCGATATGATTAGTTCCAAATTGAAGTTCAAAACCATCCTTTGTATTTGATTTAGGGGGTACCATAACTCCAGCATTATTTATCAAGATGTCTATTTTTTCATATTTTCCTTTAATTATTTTTGAAAATTCATAAATGGAAGCCAAATCAGCCAAATCCAAAATTTCAGTGGTGATTTTTGAGTCAGGTAATTCGGATATGATATTTAACTTAGCTAATTCAGCCTTTTTTATACTCCTACATGCCATAATTACCAGAGCTCCTTTTGAAGCAAGTCCATGTGCAATGTGGTAACCAGTCCCAGTATTTGAGCCCGTAACGATAGCTATTTTTCCAGTTTGATCTGGCATGTTATTTGAATTCCATTTAATATTTTTACGACCTATATATACTCGTCGAGGCAATATATTATTAATGATATGTTTTAATCTATTATCATATAGTTAATATCTATAAATTTAAATTGAATGATAGGTTTAACATACATCTTCCTCATGGAGTTTCATGAGAAGTATTTCGGTAGTGATGGGTCTAATAATTATTATTGGATCATTAGCAGGTTGTACTGAATCAAAAGAGTATTTAAATGGAAAATATTGCTATCAAGAATATGTGTTTGATAATCTTAATCAATCCACAAATTTATCACCATGGGATAATTCATGCGCCCTACTAGAAATTTCGGTATTAGTCGATGATATAATTGTCATAAATCAATCTTCATTTGTAGGAATAGATTCTTATGAATCTGATGTAATAATAATGCAATTCAATGATACATCTTCGATATCAATTGAAATCGAACTATTTACATCTGCTAATTTTTATTTATATTTTATCAATCAATCTGATTATTCAAATTATATTGATGATGGAATTTATGATGAAATAGATACTTTGAGTGGATTATGTATAAATAATTGCTTATTTTCATCTGATGTAACGCCTGGTAATTACCTTCTAATTATGGATTTAAGTTAATTAATAATTATCTTAAATTTAAAATATGGGATAAATTCACGATCAAGAGGTTAATTAAAATTATTTAAATCAACTAGGTATTACTTCTAATGATATTGCTAAGTAATGACTAATACTGCCTGCAAGCACAAATATATGCCAAATAGCATGATTAAACGGAATCCTTTCCGATGAGTAAAAAACAACTCCAATTGAGTAAAAAACTCCTCCAAGTACAATCAAAGTCAAACCAGTACTGCCTATTGAGTCATATAATGGTTTTATTCCAATAATTACTAGCCAACCCATGAATAAATATGGCCCAACTGATACATAATTAGGAACATGTTTATTCAATATTCTAAGACATATTCCAAAAAAGGCACATCCCCAAATGAGGATAAAAAAAGTCCAACCAATCCATCCACGTAGATTTACTAGTACAAATGGCGTATATGTTCCTGCAATCATTAAATATATTCCAATATGGTCTGCAATTCGCATTTGATGCTTAAATTTTGGATTAGTCGATGCATGATATAGTGTAGAACAGGAGTAGCCAATTATCATACAAGAACCAAATACCAAACTACTCCATATTTTCCATGAATCACCTGTCTGATTCGCCTCAACAAAAAGAAGGTAAAGTCCTAATCCTGAAAGAACGATTCCCATTCCATGAGTTAGGGTGTTTGCAATTTCTTCATTGCGAGGATATGGCGAGACATGCAAATCTTGAATATCATATTTCACAAATTATTCCTCATTAAAAACAACAAAACTGATAACTACAACCAGCAAGACAAAGGATTAACTTAATTAATGTATTTCATATAAATTTATACATTTACGAGAGTGAATTTAATAATTAATTCAACAATCATTGAATAAAATTATAATCTATTTATTAGATGTTGCTTCCTTAAAAAAAACTTATATTTGATTGACATGTGGTAAACCTTAATATCACTGTCTTTTGTAAATTAAGAATTATTAAATGGAATCAATATGCTTTGAGATTAGAACGTGTAAATATGGATAAATTATTAAAAATGGAAAACCTAGAAAGACACTACGAGACACCTGCAGGAGTAGTAAAAGCACTCGATGGCGTGACTTTTGAAATATTAGAGGGAGAACGAGTTATTCTACTTGGGCCTTCAGGATCTGGAAAAACAACTCTGCTAAATTGTCTCTCTGCTCTTGACAGCCCTACTGGTGGATCCTATTCATTTCTTGATGCCCAAGTTCCTCGTAACAACTCAGAAAAAATGACCTCCTTTCGAAGGGAAAACATAGGTTACGTGTTCCAATTTTTTAACTTACTTCAAGATCTCACAGTACTTGAAAACATATTATTGATTCAGGAACTATCAGGTAATAAAGATCCCCAGCGTGCGAAGGAATTACTGAAACTTGTAGGTCTAGATGCTGAAATTAATCGTTTCCCTGGAGAAATAAGTGGGGGCCAGCAACAAAGGGTCGCCATTGCTCGAAGCATCGCCAAACGCCCAACTCTTTTGCTTGGCGATGAATTAACTGGAAACCTTGACACAGAGACCTCAAATAAAGTAATGGAGGCATTAGTAAGCGCCTGCATGCAGGAAAACATAACTTCAGTTTTTGTTACCCATGATGAAGGATTAGTCAAGTATGCCACGCGTGTTATTCGTATAGACAGCGGCAAGATTGTGTCCGATCAAAGTATAAATTCTAATTCTTTTAAATGAGGTATTATTATGTCTGGATTACTTAATAAACGCTTAGCAAGAAGTCTTTGGCGTACCAAACTGAGACTCTTCGCTGTGATACTGATGGTATTTGTCGGCGTTTTCGCAGGTATCACTTTTGGAGGTTATGCACACAATCTTGGAGGTATGTATGATGCAATGCAGGCTGATGACGAGGAAGGAGCAAATCTTGCAGACGTGTGGATTGATAACTTTAGTGCTACTTGGACTCCAGAACAAGTAAAAGAATTCTGTATGGATATTGAATATGCTCTGAATTCTTCTGCTATCGTTTCTTCTATTGATTCATGCGAAGGGCGCACCGTAACGAAAGGGGCAATGTTCCACGTTAATGATACTGGAGAACACATCATAAATGCTCTTTGGCATGGCATTCCTGTGGATGCAAATGCTGATCGTGTATGGATGCCAGTAGGACATTCTGAAGGGAGAATTGCAGTTGCATCGGATGAAATTGTTATCGATTCTCACGTTACCGGTGCACTTAATCTCAGTCTTGGAGATACTGTGAGTATTGGAGCCGGAAATGTAACTCTAGACTTCACAATTGTTGGCATGGGATATCATCCATTGCATGTCCTCATGGCACCTGAAGGTACTCTCTTCCCGCCGACTCCGGGGCAATATGTTGTAGGCTACCTCTCTGATTCTGGAATGGCTCGAATTACAAGCGAATTAGTTGGTACAAGTAACATGATTGTTTTGGATATCGAAGGTACTCCCTCATTTGATTTACCTGATACTAAAGAATATGAAGGAGAAGAAGTTGACTTGATTAAGGAGATGGTTCACACTTCTTTAAGCTCCACTGAATTAGATGCACGTGTACGTGATAGAGGGCAAAATGAACCTATAGAAATCATGCGACAGGATTTAGAAAGTACGGAGCGAACGATAGCTCCTTTTACAGTAATGATTGCCTCAATAGCAGCCATAACTATTGTATTAAGTCTGCAACGTTTAGTACAAAGTCAAGCCAAGGAAATTGCAGTATTACGTACGCTTGGAGTTAAACGGTCTTCGCTCATGAGAGGATATCTTATTGCCCCTCTTGGAATAGGGGGAATCGGATCCGTACTTGGTGCACTGGCTGGCCAATATGGTATGAATGGAATGCTGGATTTTTATCAAACTCTAGTTGGTGTGCCGATTATTATCCGTATCATCCCCCTATCTCTGTATTTGACAGTCATTAGCTCTACTATGTTCGTTGTATTCTTATCGGGGGCATTCCCTGCTTGGAAAGCGAGCCGCCTTGATCCGTTAATTGTTTTGAGCGGTCAAAATGAAATGCGAGTGGGCTCAAATATTCTTCAAAAACTTACTTCATGGATGCCAACAACTCTCGGGCTCTCCATTCGTTCGAGCGTTCGTAAACCGTTCCGTCTTGGCATGACTTTTGTCGCAGTTGGCATCTCACTGATGCTTTTTGGCTCAATTCAAATGATGTCTGCTGGTCTACAAGAGACTTTTGTCGGTAGCCTTGAAGATGATCAGTCGTGGGATGCTCAGATATATATTATGCCAGATGAAGAAGGACCTGTTCAAGATTGGGCAAATAACAAATTAGCCAACTATGAGATGATTATTGAAATGCCACTTGGATCAGTAGATGACTCTGACGGAATTGAACGAATATTCACTCTCGTAGGGATTGATTCATTCCAAAATGGGATGCGTTCAATATCCGTCCTAGAGGGAAATACTCCAACGGCCAATTCGGTTTTAACGCAAGTGATGATGGATGAAGGTAGTATGAAATTTCTAGATTGGAATGTTGGAGGGCAATATTCAGTGAATCTTAACGGCGCACAACAGGATGTAGAAATCGTTGGAACTTCAACTGCAGAATTAGCTCGTACCATGTACTTCTTACGTGGAGACTTGGGTAAAATTCTCGGTGTTAATGCAACTTCTATTTATCTTGAACTTCCAGAAGGTGTTCAGATTGATTCTAATTTAGGCGAGGCTTCAACAGGCATCGTACAACGTCAAATATTACTTGATGGTATCAATAGTTTACTCAATCAACAGACTCAAATATTTCAAGCAATGATGTATCTTGGTTTACTATTTACTATTGTTGTGATGTTTAATACAATGATTATGAACGTTGCAGAACGTGATTTCGAATTAGCTACATTACGAGTACTAGGTGCTTCTACACGCAGTCTTGGAGCAATGCTCTTGTTTGAGGGATTGCTCATAGGAATCATTGGAGGTATTGTAGGAGTTTTGTTTGCTTATGGAGGAGCAGTTGGACTTGCTGCTGCTTTTTCTTCATGGCAATTCTTTGTACCTGTTACAATCGTTCCAAGCGTTGCATGGCAACTAATGTCCGGAGTTATTCTTATCGCTGTAGCCATGACGCCAATCGGAATGTGGCGACTTCACCGAATGAACTTGGTTGAAAAAATAAAAGATATTTCAAACTGAGATAAGTCAAGACTCCCAATATTTTTAGCAATGCTGAACATAATCAATTGATTTTTTGAGTTCCAATAAAGAAAATAGGCTCCATTTAGAATTCCTTACTCTTTATTGCCTTCTAATTCAACTTGAACGCATGGAGCCACCCTCTCACTCGTATGTGAATCAAAGGGTACTTATTCTTCTTCATCGATTGCAAAGATGCCTTTTAGGTTAATTTAAGCCAAATAATTCCTGCAATGGCCAATGGTAGGATTGCTACCCAGAGAAAGATAGTATATGCCTCGGGAGATCCAAAGATGCCTACTCCGATATAGTAGGCTCCACCTTGGAGAATAATTCCTACAACTAAGGCCAGTGGCCAAGCAGGATGAAGGATAACGGGTGGCTTCTGTGAATTGGTCATTACTAGCTCACAATGTACCTCTCATGATGTCAACCTTGTGCCGGCATCAATTATGGTAGGGAGTATGATGCCCTTGGTTACTATGGTCAAACCTGAACCATTGAGTTTACAGTCCGCCCTTTCATAGGCTATTCTTTTGCTCATCATTATCAGCTAAAGGTGTGGTAATTCCAAAGAATTCCAATGGCCCTAGAACGAGATTAACAAAATCCCATAATCCATATTTAGTAAATTAATTTAGATCTCCAAGCTCTCCTGACCTATTCCTAGCTTTGAGAATAGCTTCAATTACAATTTTTGTATAATTATTCTCTTTAAGATGACTTATTGCAGCATCTGTAGTCCCTCCTTTGGATGTAACCTCTTTTCGAAGATCCGTTGGATTCAGTTCGGATTTCATAGCAAGTAAAGCAGAACCAAAAACTGTCTGTAAAACCAGTTTCTCTGCCATTTCTCTAGACATGCCCATTTCAATTCCACTTTCTATCATTACTTCTATTGTATAAAAAACATATGCAGGTCCAGTGCCACTTAGTGCAGTAACTGCATCCATTAAGTCTTCAGGAGCTTGTAAACAAATACCAACCGCATCTAATACATTTCTTACTCTTTCGAGGTCAGTATCACCTACATAGGCACCTCCACAATATATGCTCATACCTTCTCCAACTACAGCAGGAAGATTGGGCATTACACGGACAATAGGTATATCTCCAAAAAGTACACTTTCAATAGAATTGGTAGTTATACCAGCTGCAATACTCATTATAGTCTGATTAGACTTTATTGATTTGGAGATTCGTTCAAGCAAAGCCGGCATATTCTGTGGCTTCGAGGCTAAAATAACTAAATCAGCTAATTTTGAGGTATTATTAGCATCAACACCATCTACTACACCTAAATCTCTACATAAAGATTCGACTTTTAATTTATCCACGTCACAAATAATAATTGATTTGGCTTCAATACCGCTTTTATTTACTATGCCTCGAACTAATGCAGAGCCCATATTACCAACTCCAATAACGCCTACTGCGAACTGATTCTCTATAATCATAGAAATTGGAGTAAGGCGTAATATATCATACCGACCCTTAATTTCTAACAGTAATTAAAAATATTTAACATATTTAAGATTCTAAAATACTAACTAGTTGGGATGTAAGAAATGTTCAATACCCCAGTATTTACTCCAAGGATATGAGTATACTAAAACCGATGACTATTGTATTGATAATATCTGGAATACTTGTACTCATTGCTGGGATTATAATGGTACAAACTGGATTTGCAACCTTTGAGGATACGGAGCCTAGAGTTGGCCTCTACGTTGGAGGTATTTTTACAATAATTGGAGGAGTTTTCTTGACAGTTGGTGGGATAATATATCTTAACTTCGATGGTTTGAAAAAAAAGTTTCTTCGTACGGCTGGCAAGGTTGCTGATGCCTATGAAGAAGAGAGAAAACAAGAGAAAGTGTAATTCTTGATGATGGATCTGTAAGTTGTTGGAGATACAATGGCAAAGATCAACTTGGAGATGGAAGTAATAATGCTAGAAATACACCGACAGTGATTGAAATAAGATAACTGCTATACATCATAATCCCTAGCCATCAATTAGAAAATCAGTGCTTAGTTATGAGCACAGCCTATTGCAAACCTAGTCACCTTTGCTGCCTATAAGGAATTCATCGATCTTTACATAAACAAACTGTTCAATTGACGCAACCTTGCTAACAACTGGAGATTTATTCGGGCCCTTCTCTTTGAGAATTGGGACCATAGATGACCAGACGCCCTCACCCTTGATACGCGAATAAATTGCGGCAGAAACATGTGTTGCTATCATCACGTAACTCAACGTCGCACCAAACTCATGGACTGCAAGTGCCCCATCTTGTAAAAATCCAGATTTGATACCTTGACTGTAAAGAGAAGCGATGAATAATCCAGAGAGAGGAAGGAGAATCAATGCAGTGTACATGCCTATGTGCACAGATTTAGCTATGAATGCATGAATTCTGTGAGGTGCATGCGTCGCTCCTTGAAATGTCTTGAATCGCCGCATATACGTAAATCGTAAGATAACTATCAACAAAAAAAAGGTAGCAAAAATGCTCTCAGAAATTAATAAACTGCGATCTTCCAACTCTCCAATGCCGTCAACTTGCTTAAAAATTCCATAAGCATAGAGCGGGATAAAAGTCCAATGGATGAAACGTGCGAAGATAGTATGCATCTCCTTCATGCACATTGCCCCGGTCAAGCCATATTTTAATGTAGAGTTGTAAAACTTTCTGGATGTACAGAAGGGCACGTTTGGGCATTTCTACGGGCGCATGGACATCCTAATGTTCGTATTATACAATGGAGGTACCGATTGAGAATAATCCACCAATAGGAAGTCCCAGGATAAGGAAACAACGATTAGATTGTATTTTTCACCAGGGTTGCCCCTTATCTCCTTCAGTCACACCCTTAATTAGCCAGCATCACTGATAGTTATTCCTACGTCACTAAAAGCAGGGAATTTGACGAATGATAGTATAACAGTCTTATTCATCAATTTCTCTAATGATATCTAAATCTAGCGGTTGCGTATCAAATTTGGCACTAAAAAAGTTAACCAATAGGTCGCCAAAGCAATAGAAGGCCCCGACGAGAAGAGGGGGATTCCATGCAGTAAGGCCTGTCCACGGGATTTCTGAAGCCCATGTCCAACTTCCAAGATGAGTTCCCCAGAGTTCCATAGCCAATGCCGCCCAAGCCATGACGATGTAAAGCCGAGGTTGGGGTCCCCATTTGGTAAAACTAATAACAAGCATTAGCAAGACCAGTCCGGATGTGTCACTCCCGGAGTATACACCGTAGGCGACCAAAGGAATAAACGGAAGAAGAGAGGTTATGGCCACAAAAACACTAATTTTGGCAGCCAGTCGCCGTCCCAAGTCATAGAGGAAATAATGCCCTGCTGGTACGAAGAAGGGCATGAAATCTCGCTGATATTCGTAAATTAACCAGACTTCTGAGAAAAATAACTCCATTGGCGTTGCTAAAGCTACAACTGTGAGCATCTCGATCCGCTCTTTTTTTTCTGCCTTTACGAAAATAGCGCTAAAAAGTCCCCAACACCATACGTTGACAGGCCATTCGGCTTTGCTATCGGCAAGGATTCCTCCAGCGCCTGTGGCAGCAATCCAAAGCCCTACAGAAATAGTTACGATATACAGCCACACACGCCGACTCATGCTTTGGCGAGGTTATTTTGGTTTTCATTCTGTAGTATCATAGTTTGCGTCTTAGTTCCAATAACGGCCAATATATTCCATATTGTAGTAGATGCAGGCATCAATGTTTAACTCAAATTTGCAAACCATAAATTGATGAATGCATTTGCTTCCATACTGATTTTGACACATATCTAAAGAAGGGGCGCCCTAGTAGACATGGTAGTAGAGGATTAGAATGGATTATATCGTATGGTTGAAAAAAATGTTTCGGCAGGAATTAGATCTCAGGCCGCCATCCTTAGCAAAAATTAACGATAATAGTATAATAATCCAAGATATTAACGACCATCCTATTGCTTATGCCACTAGGTCGAACAGATGGACCGGTTTTGAAATAAATAGCTTCGTAGTTGATCCGGCGCACAGAGGCAGAGGAATATCGCATAAATTATTGAAGGAATGTGGTAGTGGCCGAATTTTTGTATATACGCGAGATATTCGACTTCAATCAGCGTTGGAAAAAGCTGGATTTAAAAGAAGGTCTACGCCGGGATTTTTGGCCTTGTTGAATATATTTATTAGTCGCTTAGTAATGGTATTTTGGATGGTATTTTCATTGGAATTTAGACGACTTCTACACCAACTGAAACATTTACAAAAATACAAACTATACACTCGAGAATAATTAAATCAAAGAGTGGCCTACGGTAAAAGCGAGCGGAATAATTATTTGTCATGATATAATCGTAACATTATGGGTAGGGAAAATGGTGGTTTTGTGCGTTTTTTCTATATTGTAGGTATTGCAGAGACATGTTCGACCTTAAGTTTGTACCTAATTGCTGTACCCCTAAAATATTTAGGAGATAATGAAATTTTGGTCACAGTTATCGGACCCATTCATGGGTCTTTATGGTTATTGTACATCTGGCTGCTTGCATTGGGTTTGATTAGAAATAAATGGAATATTCGCGCAGTAATTACTGGTGGTTTTCTGTCACTCTTACCAGGAGGTCCAATTTGGTTGGAACGCAGAATGAATCAAAGCGAATATCTCCCGAATCAAGTGGAACAGAAACCAGAAATTATGGGACAGGTAGGTAGCCGATAAGTCTAGTTTCAACAAACTAAAGGGTTTGTCCTTATACACATGCGATTTTTTTCATGAATCTAGGGCTATCGGTGGACCATTTCAGAGACTAGTATCTGAAAGGACAAGACAGTTTCGGGTAAATATAAATAGTCTCTAGTTCAGTAGCGCTTTTGATAGGGACATGAATTCAGGAGAGAAGGGAGTTATCCTATTTATTGCCTTATTCATAGGATTTGTAATATTGAAGTTAATTAGGTGGCGTGGGCTTGGGCTGACGTTCTCATTCCTTGCTTTCAACAGGGCGCCTAGGATATGGGTCATAGCCGGATTTCTTATATTCACCATTGTCAATGTCGCTTTTATCGTTGACGAAGATACTTCCAAATGGCAAGCAGAAGATGCCAAGATTCTTGACACCGGGATGATCTATGAGTTCTTCCATGAAAAGGGGGATGATGAGTGGTTCGGAAATGACGGGTGGGGCTACCATCCAACTATCTTGTACGAATGGCAGATCGATGGCGAGACATATGTGAGCACTTCCTATTCAAAGAAGTACGTGAATTTCTCCACTCCGGAAGCGGCCAACCAATGGCTTGAGGACTACCCTGTGGGTTCCAATGCGACTGCATACGTGAACCCCGATGACCCTTCGGATGCCGTTCTGATAACTTACACATGGATTCAGATGATAGGCATCGGCGATATTCTATTCAACCTCTGCTGCGCATCCACATGCCTACTTCTCCCTCTCCTCGCACTTTTAACCGCGAGGTCATTCGAGAAGACTCTCCCAGAACACTCCCACAAGAGGTACAAACTGGTTTATGACGCTGATAAGCCCCATCCTAGTGCTCCTAGTGGACAAGCCAAGGGCGGTTGGGACTCTGGCCCCGAGGCGATGGAGCTTCAAGCCATGGCAAGGTCTGCGTGGATTAAGAAATACTCCGATTCACTGGACATGGATGAGGCCCTCGCGATCTCTCAGGCATTAGATGCTCAGGCCCAAAAATTCGAGGGAGGATCTCGCACTTTCTCAGTACTCATAGACGGAACTATAGAGAAGGAATTCGAAGCCCGGTCGACAACAGAATTGTTGGATTTTTTATCCAGTTTCGGTGGGGACTCCGAATTGATTTATCTTGAGGATACAAAGGAGAAAGGAAGACAACTGGAATTTTCTTTCCTAGGGGACAAAGGAGGGGACGACCACGTTTCGGTAAGGGAACTGCTGGGAGAGGAACTAATCAGAGAGGAAATAGTGAACGTAGAGAGGAACTATGGCGAAATAATAGACTTCGTAGATGAAACTCTTCGTAACTGTGGAACCGATGATGAAGACTGGTGGAATTAAAGTCCCAGCAAATCGAGTCGCTCACAACAGGCCCCATTCAATCAAGGTAGCGTAGTTGATGGATAGCAAGCAATGATTGGTTATCTAAGAAGTTCAACTGGTCTGATCAAAGCAATTGGTTCTTGGATGATGATGTTTGCAGGAATTGGATCTTTTATCTACTTAACAGAATCAGAAATGGTTTCAACAATAGT
>DARI01000004.1 GCA_002503285.1 Euryarchaeota archaeon UBA557 | reverse complement strand
TGATTGCATTTTCTTGTGAAAGTAGAGGAATAATTTCTAGTCGATCGAATATATACTTGATTCTAATGGCTATAGGTGAAGGATTGTTGACACTTAGGGCGTACGTAACGTCTGAATGGCCATTTGCAGTTTTAGGCGGGATATGGGCAATATTTGCTATATATGCAATAATATATCCGCCAACTAAATAATAATAAATCTCAATTCATATCCAAAAATCAGAATATAAGAAAAAATAAGAAATTAAGATAGCGGGTATTGCACTATATAAAGTAGCTATTATAGCCATTCTAGGTGTTAGTGCTATAGCTGGAAAGAGTGCATCGCCATCATTTGATATTGCATTTCCAATTAATGCGGCAAAGGGGATTACCCCGTTAAGGTATAGTGTCGTAACTAGTATCTGGGGCCCACATCCCGGAATAAATCCAATAATTATAGCAATAATAGGAATATATATCAGGTTAGAATCTGAAATAGAAGTTAGATCAAATCCTAATAGATTGAATGAATATTCATACATTAGATATGCTACAATCACCCAAATTGTGACGAATGATGTCTCCTCGGTTGATCTTGTAAATGGATGATCATTAAATGAACTAACGGCATTAATTGGTGATAATGACCATATGACGATGGAGAACAATGCGCCACTAACTCCAAAAAATAAAATAATATCAGAATTAGGAAAAGTAATTTGCATTAATTGTAGACAGCCTAATAATAGTCCAGGAAATGCGATCATAATATAAATTAAATCTCTATTTCGTAACTTACCTATGTAATTTATTTTTATTTCATTAACTTCTGAATTATATAATTCCCCTGGGTGAAATCTATCTACAATCCAGCCAGTTAATATTGCGACCATAGTAGAGATAATCATAACTTTAAGATATGTTAATGGTTCTTTAGCCAATAATAAAAAAGCTGCATCGCCCATTGTGGAAATTAAAGCAGCAACCATCGCACCTAACCTAATATTACCTTTTGCAAATGCAGTAATTGCAATCACTGCGCCGCCACATCCGGGCATGGCACCTAACAATGAGGCCGTTGGAACCTGCCATATACCACTATTATTCATAAATTTACCAACATCTATATCCAAATAATGCTCAAAACCAAAGAATAATAAAAGTGTAAATGCTACAAAAACAGAGACTTGGGTGTATGCATCATATATTGAAAACCTAGTAATTTCTCCCAATTCTCCTGGATACAAGGATAAAAATAATAATATAATTAAGGTACATATTCTAAAATACCTAACCTCTAGGCGTAGATTTTTTTCAATAGAAATCTTACTAGCATCCGAGAAAGTCATAATATCACTCTATAGTCACGTAAACTAATTTACTCATATTGGAAGATATTTCAATTAAGGAATTATTGATTTCTACTACCAGGCTATCATCAAAATTGTTTTTTGATTTAATATACATTTTCTGTCCAAGGCTAACTCCATTGTGTTTTAACCATATTAAAATTTCTGAATCTTCATCAGGAACTTGCCTAATTATTATTGTAGAGCTAATCGGGCATTCCGATAATAAAATATCTTCATTATTGAAAATTTCTCCATTCGGACCAGGAATCGGATGTCCGTGAGGGTCACGGACAGGGTTGTTCAAATATTTTGCAATAGAATTTTCAAGATCTTTGGACAATGCATGTTCTAATCTTTCGGCTTCCACATGTAAACTTTCATTACTCAATCCTAAAGTTTTTGATAGGAATGTTTCCAACAACCTATGTCTACGAACTACAGATAATGCCTGTTTAAGGCCGATTTCAGTTAATGATGCACCTTTGTAAGGCTTATGTCTTACTAGCCCATTCTCACTTAATTTAAGTATCATTTTTGTAGTTGATGCTGGCGTTACTTTCAAATGATTTGCTAATTCTAAAGTTCCTATATTGGATGATCCTAACTTCCACATTGCCTTCAGATAATCTTCCCTAGCAATTGAGGTCATAATAATGTGTTAGAGGTGGCTAATATAAAGTTTAGCCACGGCTAATAATATTAATTATATTGATGTTATAATTAAACACTCATTAATATATAGATGAGTCTGAAGGTGAGATATGGAAATGGCTTGTAACATAGATGCAAAAGGTAAATTATTTCGTTTAGTTACTGGGATTATTTCATGTTCTTTTGGAATGATACTTTTTATATTAATTAATTCTAATGTAATTACATCTACTACATATTTACTTCCAGCCGTTGGTAGTATACTAGGTGGTCTTTTCGCCGTATGGGAAGCTAGGGCAGGTTGGTGCTTAGCAAGATCGCTTGGAATAAAAACTCCTATATGATGTGATAAGGGATATATCATATAATAATTGTCTAATCGATTAAACCTAGAGCCCTTGATTTAATTATGTATGGGAATAGGCCTATCAGCACGTTTTTGTTTTTTCCTCCCTCCGTTTATGTTATCCATATTAATTAGAACAACTTTGATTGTTGTAAATTTAGACGGTACAGAGTTTGAAGTCTTTGATTCAAATATCTCTATTGTTTTATAATGTGTAGCAACACTATCAGAATTTTTTGGATATTACGTACCTTGGATAGATAATTTATAGACACAATTGCGAGTGCTAAATCTGTAGCAGCTTGAATTTTGATGACCATGATAGTTTAGAGGGTAATACGAATATTGTTTTCCAATGGCTACTAGCAATAATTGCCGGCGGAGGAGTATCAGGAGTCATTCAAGGAACAACTTTAGCCACTAGAACAGCATCAACTGTCATGACTACTGGTCTGGAAATCCAATAATAGCCACTGGTAAAAATTTTGCAAATATAATTTTAACTATACTAGCATTACTATTTCCAATAATATCATGTTTGATAGTATATATATTATTATACTACGGATTAACTAAATTAATAAATAATAGAAATGAGAATATAATTTAGGTTTATTAAGATGCATTTATTCTGATTCATTATCATATCTTATTTTAGCTAATGCCCGCATATCTTCATGATGGTCACCTACATCTATTGCTTCTTGATCAGACTCATCTACGATTTCTACACCCAATAATGTTTCTATAATATCCTCCATAGTTAATATACCTGATGTGCCCCCAAATTCATCTTTAACTATCAATATTTGAACTTTATTTTCCAATAATATATCTAATGCTTTATCTACTGATTCATCTAAAGTACATGACCTAATTTCCCTAGATATTTCTTTCATTGTGATGTCATGATCATCATTAGCAGCGCTTCTTAATATTTCATTTCGTAATACAAAACCTTGGACATCATCTATACTTTCGCCTGTCATTGGCATTCGCCCATTTATCATGATAGGCATCCTCTTCAATACGTCATTTACGGTTTCGTCGTATGCAACGGTATTCATTACAACTCTGGGTGTCATTACTGTACTTACTTCCATTTCCCTTAGTTTCAGTAAGTTGTGAATTACCTTTTCTTCGTCTTCCTCAATTACATCCGACTCCTCAGCTATGTCAGCCAAAACTGAAAGTTCTGTTCGGGTAACAGTTTCCGATTGTACGTCTGGTAAAAAACCTCTGATAATTTCTATCGGCTTTATAATGAAAACTAATAATATCATCATCACATTGAGCACATTGTAAGAAGGAACAGTCAATTTTCTCCAATAAAGTGCACCAATAGTTTTCGGTAATATCTCACTTAACAATAAAATAGCTAAAGTTAGAATTGCAGCAGCTGCAGCGACTACATATTCTCCAGTAGCTATCTTTTCTACTTCCGAACCTACGCCTAATGCCCCGACTGTGTGAGCAATAGTATTCAATGTCAATATTGCCGTAAGTGGTCTTTCTGGATCTTCTTTGTACTCTGCCCATCTTTTGCTAACTTTTGGATGAGTATCCTTTATTGCTATAATATGACTATGGCTGGTAGATAGTAACACCGCTTCCAATATACTACACAAGAAAGATGCACCTAATGCCAAAGATGTGTATAAAATAATTAAGGTATAATCAGCCAATTTAGTTGCCTCTAGATAACCAATGTATTGATTTTGAAACAAGAATTTTATTGTTCACGATACCGGCTCCATTGCTATCGAACCGAACATGACATAAATATCTAACTTTCGGATATGATAATATAGGACGAGGGAACATGGAGAGAGTATCAATATTTATGGCATGGCCATATGCAAATGGCCCCCTTCATCTGGGTCACGTAGCGGGTAACTGCTTACCCGCAGATATTCAGTATAAATATGAGCGATCAAAAGGTCGAAAAGTCTTGATGTGTAGTGGATCAGATGAGCATGGCACACCAATCACTGTTACTGCGGAACAAGAAAATATAACTCCTCAAGAAGTTGTTGATAGGTATCATGAGATTAATTTAAAGGCACTTGTGGATTTAGGATGTTCCTGGGATAAGAATGTAGATCCAAGGGGGATAGAATTTGGCGGTACGTTATACAACAGGACAACAGATACAAGGCATAAGGAAATAGTTAAAGAAGTATTTTCATTATTTTATAAACAGGGATACCTAAAAGAATCAACAATGAAACAATATTGTTCTATTAATGATGACGGTTCTGTCAAATTTCTTCCCGATAGGTATGTAGAAGGATTATGCCCAAGGTGTAACGCCGATGGTGCTAGAGGTGATCAATGTGATGAATGCGGTGCTACATTTGAAAATAATGAATTAATTAATCCTAGATCAAAATTAGATTCTACTGCAGAGATACAAATAAAAGATACAGATCACTTATTTTTTAGATTAGAATTATTTCAAAATCAATTAGAAAAATTTGCATTAGAAAATAACAAAAAATGGAAACCCAATGTTAGATCTATGACTAAAAATTGGTTAGAAATGGGTTTACGTCCTCGTGCAGTTACAAGAGATATTGGTTGGGGCATTGAATTACCAATTTTAGATAATAAATGGAAAAATAAAAGAGTTTATGTTTGGTTTGAAGCTGTTCAGGGATATTATTCATGCCCTAGAATTTGGGCAGAAAGGTATGCAAACCCCAATAAACATAGTATGGGAGAAGATGCTTGGAAATTTTGGTTAAACCATGATGTAGAATCTGAATCTAAATCAATATATTTCATGGGTAAGGATAACATTCCATTCCATACAATAATTTGGCCTGCCATTCAAATGGGAATTAATTCAGCTAAATATAATAAAGAAATATCTAATGTACAATCAAAGGGAGATTTAATGTTAGCTACGAACGTTCCAGCTAATGAATATTTAATGCTCCAAGGTGGTCAATTTAGTAAAAGTCGTAAACATGCCGTGTGGTTGCCAGAATTTTTAGAACAATATCAGGCTGATACGTTACGGTATTATTTATCCATAAATATGCCCGAGGGGCATGATACTGATTTTAGATGGGATGAATATGTGGATAGAGTCAACAATGAGTTGATTGGAAATTATGGTAATTATGTTAATAGGGTATTGACTTTAGCTCATCGATTAAATTCTGATAACAAATCTAACCCATTATCAGATTTCGATAATTCATTAAATTTCCATAATTTAACAATAGAAATAAATGAATTATTAAATAATGCGTCACAATCATTAGAAAAACATCGGTTTAAGGAAGCATTAAAGTATATAATGAATATCTCACAAAAAGGGAATGTCTTACTCCAACAAAGTGAACCATGGAAACATATCAATCATTCTGATCATGAAGATAGATCTTTTTCCCTATCCGGTTTAGCATATGCATGGAAAATTATGAGAGGATTAGCAATTGTTACAAGGCCTTTTATGCCATTTCAATCAGAACACCTATGGGAAATGATGGGCGAAACAGATGATATTGACAACGTTTTGTGGGATGATGCATTTGATTTCAATCATACCATGTCTTGGACTGACAATAAACCTAAACCCCTTTTTAAGAAATTAGATTTAGATGAAATAATTAAAAGAGAAGAATCAATTGCTAATAATTTTGATAGTAATGATGAAGACATAAGCACTACTGCGATTACCAAGGATAGTGATTATATTAATTTTGAAGATTTTATGAAAGTTGAAATGAGGACTGGAAAGATAATAAAAGTAGAAGAACATCCAAACGCAGATAAATTATGGGTAGTAACATTGCAAGATACCCCTACTTCTACGCGTACAATATGTGCCGGATTAAAAGGAATTTATGATCAACAAAAATTAGAAGGAATGAATGTAGTATATGTTGCCAATTTAGAACCCAGGAAATTAAGAGGAATAATGTCAGAAGGAATGTTATTAGCTGCTGATGACGAACAAGGAAATGTAAAATTACTTACTCCTGAGGGTGACATATCTACAGGGTCATTGGTCAGGTAATTCAGGTTTATCGAAATAATCCCATTGAATATTTAATAATTCTATATTTGAATTTGCGTTAGCATAAGCTTCTAATGGTTCTTTATTTAGTTCAAAAAATTGGGAACCAAATCTAAAAGGCTCCATAATTTTTTTTGCCTGGTTGGGTTTTCCTAATATAAATAATGACACTGCAAATGCTTCAACCGTGGATAATCTCCCCGGTTTACCCCAAGAAACTTCGTTAGCTGCTAATACAATGGGAAGTGTTTTTCCTTGAAGTCTAGTCTTATCTTTTATAAATTCTAATGAACTATCAATCTGTTTCCAAGAACAATCTAATGCTACAATTGATGCTCCTAAATTTAATATTTTTTTATCATCTGGTCCGAGTATTGATTTACTTTGAGGATTGAGTAAAAAACCTCTTTTGGGTGAAGTATTAATCTTATTATGAAGTTTCGCAGAATAAAATTTAGCCATTTTCCTTGCTGTACATTTTTTTGGATCATCTTGGTCTAAATGAATTATATGTAAAGGAACATCTTCCATAAAATCATTCTCTTAATTTTTTTCTTGCACCAGACCTTGTTACGCCTAATCTCCTCATTTTCTTCTTTGGTAATTTAGATTTATTTGGTTCAGTTACATCTGATATATTAGCTTCAGCCATAGTCATTTGATTATCTTCTTTAATTTTAACAATGCGTTCATTTTGAGGAGATATTCCACCATAGAGTATTATATCTAGTGCTTTGGATAATTTTTTTATTACAGAATCTGTAACTCTATTACCATTCTCAATTTTTTGAATTACATTTACTCTCTCATTAATCCTCTTAGCTAGATCTTCTTGGCTTAGATTTTGAGTTTCTCGCTCTTCACGGATTTTTATATGGAAGTTTGGAATTAATTCTTCTTTTTCTGAACCAACTAACCTTTGATTATTTATTGCGATATTTTGAGTAGAATTCCTTTCAAATTTATCGGTTATTTTAGTAATTGATGTCAATCCCAAAGAATCAATACACCTAGTACAACAATCTACTATAGTGGATGATGCCCTTGTTCTCTTAGTAGATACTTTCTCCATTCCACACAGTTCGCAAGTTCCCATGAGTAGTCCAAGGGGCTCTAACTCATCATTCCTTCGCAGATATCTTAAACTACAGACGTCTAGAATAAATATGTCCAGCAAGGTGAATAAATCTCCTAATAAAAAAATCATCATCCATAATACAGATGATACATCAGATTCTTTCGAAAGCTTACATAATAAATTTACCGATCTCTCTGATACCGCACAACAACTTTTAACTGACAAATTATTTTTAGAAAATGAGTGCTCTAGATTAAAAAAAAGGGCAAATAGACTAGACGAAGAACTTAGTAACTTACGTTCGCCACCATTTGTTATTGGCCATATACAAGATAGAATGAATGATAATGCGATTGTACGTAGTTCTAACGGTACAGTTTTCTTAGTAAGTGTCAATTCATTTATAGATCAAACCAAGTTAGTACCAGGAGCTAGAGTAGCATTAAATCAAGATAATTTGTCCGTTATTGATGTTCTTGATGATGCGTGGGATCCGTTAGTATCCAGTGCTGAAATTATTGAGTCACCAAATGTTAGTTTCTCAGATATTGGAGGCTTAGAGGAACAAATAATACAAATAAGGCAAGCCATTGAGTTACCTATTGAAAATCCAAATGCATTTCTAAAGTTTGGCATAGAATCTCCTAAAGGTGTTCTTCTTGCAGGTCCTCCTGGAACTGGTAAGACATTACTCGCAAAAGCAGTGGCGACATCAACCAAAGCTACGTTTTTAGGAATTGTTGGTTCCGAACTAGCTCAGAAATATATCGGAGAAGGTGGGAGAATGGTAAGAGAATTATTTGATTTAGCAAGCCAGAAAGCACCATCTATCATCTTTATAGATGAAATAGACTCTATTGGATCAAAGAGATTGGATTCCACAACATCGGGTGATAGGGAAGTTCAACGTACCCTTATGCAATTACTTGCAGAAATGGATGGTTTTGATTCTGTTAAAGACGTAAAAATTATTGCTGCGACTAACAGACCGGAACTTCTTGATGCAGCGTTATTACGGTCAGGTCGGTTTGATAGAGTTGTAAACCTTCCATTACCTCAAAAGGATGCTAGAGTAAGCATTTTATCTGTTCATACTAAGAATACTCCGCTATCAAAGAATGTAGATATTAATTATTTAAGTAATAAAACCGAAGGATATAGCGGTGCTGAATTAAAATCATTAGTAGTAGAAGCTGCAATAAATGCTATATCGGAAAATAGAAATTCTGTTAATAAATCAGACTTTGTAAAATCAATAGAAATACTAAACAAAAAGAAAAATGACAGTCCTGTCAGTAATACTCAAAATTCATACAGTTGATGATAATCCTCATGGTATGAAGGTAGGTGCGAATCTCATGGATGAAGTGTTAGTAGAATGTGTCCCCAATTTTAGTGAAGGTAGAGATGCTGAAATTATTGATAAAATTACAAATTGTATATTGTCTGTAAACGGGGTATCACTACTAGATGTCGATATGGGATATGACTTCAATAGAACAGTAATTACAATTGTTGGTGATCCAGAATCAGTATTAACAGCAGCAATTGAGAGTTCTAAAATAGCATATAGATTAATAAATATGGAAAACCACACTGGAGAACATTCTAGGATGGGGGCTGTTGATGTAGTTCCATTCATACCATTATCAAATGCAACATTAGAACTATGTACTGAATTATCTGAAAGATATGCAAAGGAAATAAGTTCCTCTTGTGGGATACCAATATACCTATATGGTCATGCAGCCAGAAATCAAAGTCGCATAAGTTTACCTAATATCAGAAAAGGAGAGTACGAAGGAATTTGGAAAAAAATCATATTAGATGAATGGAAACCTGACTATGGTCCGTCGATTTTTATACCTAAATCAGGAGTAACTGCTACAGGCTCCCGCAACATGTTAATTGCATATAATGTCAATCTTAATACATCTGACAAATCTTTAGCTAACAAAATATCGGGAATTATTAGAACCAGTGGCATTTTGATAAAAGATAATAATGGATTTAAGGTACTGGATGAATATGGTAAACCTACAAGGACGACAGGGATATTTCCGTCTTTACAGGCAGCAGGTTGGATGTATGATGAAAATACTGCCCAAGTATCTATGAATTTATTAGACTACAATATAACTGGCTTATATGAAGTTACGGAGTATATTAAAAAGGAAGCTAATAAAATAGGTCTTGAGGTAATAAGTTCTGAACTTGTAGGTTTAGTACCGTTAAAGGCATTTATTAATGCAGGAAAAATGTACGTAAGAAATTTTGAGTCGTTAAATAATACAGAATTAGTCGATGCTGCAATAACTGGGTTAAAACTAGACATTATAGGAGAGTTCCTGCCCGAAGAAAAAATAATTGAGTGGTCGATGAATAAGGGAGAGAGGGAAATATGAATGAGGGATATACTTCAGTATTACGAAGCATATCTTCCAAGACTCCGACACCAGGTGGAGGGGCAGTAGCAGCCCTAATCTTAAGCCATTCTTATTCTCTAACTTCAATGGTTGCGAAGTTAACTTTAGCTAGAGAAAAGTGGATTAATGGCCATGAAATATCTAATAAATTAATATCAATATGTGAACCTGGTATAGAAGAATCTATGGTGCTGGCACGGAATGATTGTAACGCATTCGATAACGTAATGAATGCATATAAATTAGCAAAAGACTCTCATGAAGAAATAACAATCCGAAAAAAAATGATATTAAAATCCTCCCTAGAAGCGACTAATGCTCCATTACAAATCGCTATAGCAGCAATGAAATTATTTCCTTTGTTACCTGAATTAGCAAAAAATGGAAATGTCAATGCCCTAACAGATTTAGCATCTGCATCAGAACTACTATACTCGTCAATTTACATAGCATCGTTAAATGTTAAAATAAATATTGATTCCATAACAGAACAAGAAGGTATGAAATTTTTTAATGAGATTAATCATATTTTAGATAAAAGTAAAAATCTTAATAATGATATTCAACATATTATTTTTAAAAGGTTGGAGTGGCATTAATGTTATTTAGTGAAGATGTTATTACCGGTGTACCCGAAATTCTACCAGATTTATTACCTACTGATTATACAGTAGATCACGCGCCCAAACGTCCTATAAATTTATCAATAGAAGAAAGAAACTTAGCAATAAGGAACTCATTAAGATATTTTCCGCAAAAATGGCATAATCAATTATCCAAAGAATTCTCAAAAGAATTAGATGATTATGGTCATATCTACATGTATAGGTTTAGGCCAAAATATGAAATGTATTCGAGACCGATTTCTGAGTATCCATCAAAATCAATACAAGCTGCATCAATCATGTTAATGATTCAAAATAATTTAGATCCAAATGTAGCACAATATCCTCATGAATTAATTACTTATGGAGGCAATGGGTCTGTTTTCCAAAACTGGATACAATATAGATTAACTATGTATTACTTATCAAAAATGAATAATGAACAAACTCTAGTGATATATTCTGGACATCCAATGGGCTTATTTCCTTCAGATATTAATTCTCCCAGAGTAGTAATTACAAATGGAATGGTAGTACCGAATTATTCGAAGCAAATCGATTTCGATATAATGAGTGCAATCGGTGTATCTCAATACGGTCAAATGACTGCTGGATCATATATGTATATCGGACCTCAAGGAATAGTACATGGTACCGCCATTACGATATTGAATGCGGCTAGGAAGCATCTAAATATCGGACCGGAAAATGACCTTGGAGGCACATTATTTGTCACATCAGGTTTAGGGGGGATGTCTGGGGCCCAGGCTAAAGCTGCAGTAATAACAGGAGCTATATGTGTAATAGCAGAATGTAATCCTCATGCTGCGTTAAAGAGACATGAACAAGGCTGGTTGAATGAAATTTTTTATGATCTTGATTTACTCGCTATCAGAATAAATGAAGCTAAAGATAATAAGGAAGCCGTTTCACTAGGATTTGTAGGAAATATAGTAGATTTATTGGAATACTTTGTAAATAATGAGATTTATCCTGATTTAGGTAGTGATCAAACAAGCCTACACAATCCCTGGTTAGGGGGTTATATGCCGGTAGGAATAAATTATCAAGAAGGATTAAGATTAATTTCTGAAGAACCGTCAAAATTTAAAAATATGGTTATTGACTCTTTACAAAGACATGCAAAAGCAGTGAATAATTTATGTGATAATGGGATGTTCTTCTGGGATTATGGAAATGCATTTTTGTTAGAAGCTAGTCGCGCTGGCGCAGATATTATGAATAATACCAAATTTAAATTTCCTTCTTATGTGGAAGATATAATGGGTCCTATGTGTTTTGATTTTGGATTTGGACCGTTTAGATGGGTTTGTACTTCAGGTAAAGATTCGGATTTAAAAATTACAGATGAAATAGCACTAAGAGTATTAACTGAGTTATCTAAAACTAGCCCAAAAGAGATTCAATTACAGTATAAAGATAATATTGAATGGATAAAAAATGCAGATATTCATAATTTAGTAGTTGGTAGCAAAGCTAGAATATTATATGCAGATGAAATAGGGAGGAGGATGATAGCATTAGAATTTAACAAATCAATTAGGGCAGGAGTATTGTCTGCTCCGATAGTCTTAGGCAGGGATCATCATGATGTTAGTGGGACTGACAGCCCATATAGAGAAACAGCAAATATCAAAGATGGGTCAATGTTTACAGCAGATATGTCTGTTCAAAATTTCGTCGGAGATGGATTCAGAGGCGCTACATGGATTAGTCTACATAATGGAGGAGGAGTAGGCTGGGGTGAAGTAATGAATGGAGGTTTTGGAATGTTAATAGATGGTTCAGAACAGTCCGATAAAAACATAAATTCAATGATATCATGGGATGTTAACAACGGAATAGCTAGGCGTGCATGGGCTAGAAATCCTGGGGCAAAATTTGCTATTAATAGAGCAATGGAAAGAGATAAAAACCTTGAGGTTACGATCTCCAACATTGTTGATGATGAAATTCTAGATTATTTAGATTGATGCCTCGATGAGTATATCTGTAAGAAGCGGTTGGCTTGCAATATGTCTAACTTAATCATAGACGGATATAATCTTAAAATTCAGGATATTATTAACATAACAAATAACAACCTAAAAGTTAAACTGTCAAAAAATTCAATAATCAAGATTAATAAATCTAGGGAAGTTGTAGAAAAAATTATTTCAAATAATCATGTAATATATGGCATTAATACGGGCTTTGGATCTTTATCTTCAGTAACAATTGATGCCGATAAGTTAGGAGATTTACAATCAAACCTAATACGTAGTCATGCCTGTGGAGTAGGTGATAAAATGGAGAATAACCATGTCTTAATGATGATGTTGGTACGTGCTAATTCTCTAGCAAAAGGATATTCTGGTACGAGGATTGAAGTCATTGAATTATTATTATCAATGATAAATAATAAGATATCACCTATCATTCCAAGAATTGGT
This sequence comes from Euryarchaeota archaeon UBA557, assembly GCA_002503285.1. Taxonomy (GTDB): domain Archaea; phylum Thermoplasmatota; class Poseidoniia; order Poseidoniales; family Thalassarchaeaceae; genus MGIIb-O3. Next base: position 74,026 of record DARI01000004.1, on the reverse strand, counting down.
TCTCTTGGAGCATCGGGTGATTTAGCACCATTGTCTCATCTGGCGTTAGCTATGATGGGTGAAGGAAAATGCAATGTAATTAAAAATGGCGATTGGGTACAAATGGAGGCATTGGATTCGTTAAGAGAATTTGGTTTAGAACCAATAGAATTACAAGCTAAAGAGGGATTATCTCTGATTAATGGGACTAGTCAAATGTGCACTTATTTGTCCATTGCAGTAACTAATATGGATCATTTAATTCTAACTGCTGACGCAGCTATTGCATGTTCTTTAGAGGCAATTAAAGGCTCTCATTCACCTTTTGATTCTAGAATTCATGAAGTAAGGCCTCATTTTGGTCAATTAATTTCAGCCGCCAGAATTTTAGAGTTTGTATCAAATTCCGAAATTAATAAATCTCATGAAAATTGTGATAGAGTTCAAGATGCTTATTCATTCAGATGCTCGCCACAAGTTCACGGGCCCGTCATAGAAAGCATAAGGGAAGCTAAGAGAATGCTAGAGATAGAAATTAATAGTGCGACAGATAATCCATTAGTTTTCTCTGATTCTGAATCATGGGAAGTAATAAGTGGAGGTAACTTCCATGGCCAAAATTTATCTCTTATTAGTGATTATTTAGCAATTGGATGCCACGAATTGGCATCTATTTCAGAACGAAGGACAAATCAAATATTAGATCCCATGTGGAGTGGCCAAAAGGCTTTTTTAACCAACGAAGAAGGTTTAGAAAGTGGATTAATGATAGTGCAATATGTATCTGCCGCATTGATTTCCGAAATGAAAATACTATCTAATCCAGCATCAATAGGCAACGTTCCAGTAAGTAATGGAAAAGAGGATCATGTATCAATGGGGGCAACCGGCGCATATAGAACTTTTAAAATGACGAAATATTTATCCCAAGTATTGGCAAATGAATTAATATGTTCTAGTGAGGCAATGAATAGAATTGTAGAAAATCCAGGTAAAGGAGTTATGAAGATTCATAATTGGATGAAAATAATGGTAGAACCTTTAATTGAAGATAGATCAATGACCGAAGATTGTGAAAGAGTATCCAATGCATTATTAAATGGAGATTTATCCAATTTATTTAGGTGAAATTTATGCAAGAAAGATTACATATGAAAATCCATCCTGGACTTAATCCCCCTCCATTCAGTGCACAAGTTGTAGAGATAAATGAAAACAACATTATGTTATCCGAAAGTTATTGTTTTCCTAGAGGTGGAGGTCAACCAGGAGATATTGGAATCTTTATTGGAGATAATTTTGAAAGTAATTTTATGGAAACGTTACCAGGTGATTTCATTCAACATCCAGTTATAAATTCAGATTTATTTGTTGTAGACGATATTATATCTTGTGAAATTGACAGTATATCAAGAAATAAGAATACAAAATTACATACTACTCAGCATATTGTTTCTGCATTGGCTAATGATATATTTGATGCCGAAACGGTGGGAAATCAAATAAGCCAGGAACATACAAGGTTGGATCTCTTTTTTCCCGATAGAGATAAATTTAGTGCAGAGATATTAGAAACTAGTTTTAATGAAATTATAAAAACTAATGCCGCAGTAAATATTTATCAGTGGGACAGAGAGAAAATTAAATCCCATGAGAAGATGAGACATACAAATTTTTTAGAAAGAATACCTACCTCTGTAAAAAACTTGAGAGTTGTTGAGATAGAAGGAATTGATTTATGCCCTTGCGGAGGGACTCATGTTGACAATATAGGTTTATTAGATAATCTAAATATAAAGAATGTTAAATCTAAAGGCGCAGGTAAATTAAGAATTACTTATTAATGAAATATTACTTAAATAGGTTTGAACCTATTGGTGGGCTCGGCAGGAATTGAACCTGCGATCTCCACCATGTCAAGGTGGCGTCATAACCCCTAGACCACGAGCCCTAGGTAAGCTAAGCGGCATTGACATTCCAAATGAAGGATTCTGTATTATTTCAGAAATCATGATACAATTTTGGATATCTTTCCATTACAATTATTTTCCATACAAAGACCAGATGCTCGTGTTCTTCCATTTTTCATAGTCACCATCTGTACGTTGGACATATTTCCATATGATTTACATTTTAGACAAAACCCATTTATGATCATATCGTATCTCGCATAACGACATTAATTTTTAACCCTGCCATAGGGGGATTTCGGTGCCATTTGTAGTTTTTTTATAAAAACGTTATACTGCGTGGATATTTAATAATTGTTTCATAAATTAAATTCTGATAACTGTGGTTATCAGCCATAAGGTAATTACATTATTTTATAGATTTTCAACAAATAAATATGATTATTAGAAATTCTTATTTTTCATAATTGTAAAATTATAATAATAGCACCAAATCTAATATTAATTGATAGTAGTATCAAATAACTTTATTAGAATTTACAATGTTTCCGTTAATCATAGTTTTACAAATTGGATTCATACCGGGAGTCTGACACCATCCTGAAATATAGTTAGACCATAAGAAATTAATATCAGCTGGAGCGCCAACATTAAGACAACCAGTTGTCGACTTATCTAAGATCGTTGTTGCAGGATTTCTAGTGGCTGCAATTAAACTAATAATAGGATCAATATTTAATCTATGAGATAAAAGACTACCTACAAATGGCAAAGACAATGAGGGACAATTAGGATTGAAATCAGATGCTATTGAAAAACTCCAACTCTCATCGATACATTGAGTAATTGGTAACGAAATAGGTTTTCCTAAAACATATGGGGTACCCGGCAAGAATGTTTGCATTGTATTATTAGAACTAGCGAAAGATCTGGATTCATCGCTAGAGTAAGCCACATGATCGCCACTAACAGAACCTAATTCTGTTGCTAATTTTAATCCTCCAGAGTCAATAAATTCATCAACATGCAATCTTGGTGTTAGACCGAGTTTTTTTGATTCATTGACTATAATCTCCGTTTCTTCAGCAGTATACCAACCGGGTTCACAGAACACATCCACATATTTAGCTAGATTATCCTCTACTATGTTGGGAAGTTGGATATTGATTAATTCGTCTATATAATCTGACCTCAACTTATCATCTGGAAAATCATGTGCACCTAACCAAGTTGGGTTAATTTTACAACTACTATTTTTAGAAACCTCATCAATAGCCTTTAGCGATTTAATCTCTGTCAAGTTATTTAATCCATAACCACTTTTTACCTCAAGGGTAGTTGTACCCAAAGAAATTGCGATATCGGCACGTCTTAATGAAGTATCAATTAAAGATTTTAAAGATTCCTCCCTTGTTGCATTGACAGTTTTCTTAATGCCTCCACCTAATTTAGATATATCTGCATATGATTTTCCATTCTGCCTTAATGATAATTCATTTGATCTATCACCAGACCAAACTAGATGGGAATGTGAGTCTACAAAGCCAGGAGTTAACGCGGATTGGCGTGCATCAATTATATTATATTCTTCAGTTTTAATGTCTCCACCTTGAAACCATGGTACAAATTCATTTATAATTTCTTCATTATTGCTAATTTTTGATATAATGCCCTTTTCAATTATAATTGCGTATCCAGGCTGATAAATTAGATTATCAAAATCGGTCATTTCAGCTCCAGAAAGGGGCATTGATGTATCACCTCTTGAGAGATGAGCAATTTCACCACAGTTGAGAATAAACGTCTTCACGTTTACAGGAAGGAGTTAGACTTCAAAGGTATACCTCTGTCGGGATTCATGGGCGGAGTAGTACTTGGGATAGAAAGTACTGCTCACACATTATCATTTGGGATGGTAGATTTAGATGGAAAGGTGTCGGACTCCTATTCCAATTTATTCAGGCCAGAAGAAGGAGGGATTCATCCTAGAGAGGCTGCAGATTACCATTGTTCTCAAGTATCAAATTTATTAAATGGAGTTACAAACTCTGAAATGTTTAAACAAAACAATGTAGAAGCAATAGCTTTTAGTCAAGGACCGGGTTTAGGTCCGTGCCTTAGAGTGGGCGCAAGTATAGCAAGAACATTATCTAAATCGTGGGATATTCCACTCATTGGTGTTAACCATTGTATAGCACACATAGAGATAGGAAGAAATCAAACTGGATGTATCGACCCCGTTTTATTGTATGTAAGTGGTGGAAATACTCAAGTTATTGCCAAATCTAGAGAAAAATATAGAGTCATGGGGGAAACTTTGGATATAGGAATAGGTAATATGTTAGATAAATTTGCCAGAAACCAAGGATTACCATTTCCTGGTGGCCCTAAAATAGAAAAATTAGCGAGTGAATTTACTAATAATTTAGATTATGAAGATAAATTAATAGATCTACCATACGGCGTTCAAGGAATGGATATGGGTTTTTCTGGAATGTTAACAGCAGCTCAAAGAAGAGTATTAGCAGGAGATTCCTTAGAATCAATATCTTGGTCTTTACAAGAACATGCATTCGCATCATGCATAGAAGTGGCAGAAAGAGCAATGGCGCATACTGGTAAAACAGAATTATTACTCGGCGGAGGAGTAGCTTGTAATTCTAGGATTAGAGAAATGGCTCAAATTATGTGCGAGGAACGAGGAGCAACTGCATATTGGCCTGAAAAAAAATTCTGTATAGATAATGGGACAATGATAGCAGAATTAGGGCGATTGTTACATAATGTTGGATTTAAGACCAGTTTAGAAGATAGTTCAATTAATCCTATGTTAAGAACAGACCATACCAAGGTTATATGGGATTGAGAAGCCTTATCAAACCCCCTTTAGTCGAAAGAAATGGAGATCGATTAAACAGTGCAGCGTAGAAGGAGACCAAAGGTCGAACCTCGAAATGTATTTGGCGGAAATTTACCACCTCGACCTGTAAAAAAAGCACCTACAGATCGTAACAAGAGTACTACTAAAACACCCATAGTTCCTGATAAAAATCATATTCCAAAACCAGTTAGAAAAGTTATACCGTTACCAAATACTAAGATTCAACATCCAATAAAAAACATTGAAAAGGATGTTACATCAGACGAAGAAAACATTCCAATTATTGATTCAAAGGAAGAATCTATAAAAGAAAATATTTTAATGTCTCATGATACAACAGAAGCGGAATCAGTTATGGAACAACAAATACTAGGGCATTCACCTAAAAAGGGAATTGGTTTAAAAAAGAAAAATATCATAGTGACTCCCGAAATAGAAATTCTACCAAGTACGAAAGCTATGGAATTAATCGAAAAAAGTAGAATTAGGGCTAATGTGATATCAACGACTAAGGATACCGCAGCCAAATTGAAAGCCAAACCAGCAGCAGTAATTAGAAAACCTAGGCCCCGATCTAGGCAAAAAAATTACCAACCCGCAACCAGACTCAAAAGACTAGATAGAAGCAAACATATGGAATATAAATATGAAATGCGAAGTCTGCTTATCAAAATAAATGTAGCAGAGGAATATAGGTCAAATATGTTAGCAAGCATATGGGCTAAAGGCGAGAGGCAATCAATTCAACAATCAAGAGAATATATTACTGAAAAATTAGAAGAGGGGATAATAGATGAATCTCAACACAAATCATTATCTAAAATTATAGATAATTACACAACAAGAAGGTGAATAAAATGAAGGTAGAAAATAATAAAGTAGTAACGGTGCATTATACAGGAACATTTCCGGAATCAGAAGAAGTTTTTGATTCAAGCAAAGATAAAGATCCTATGGCGTTTTTAGTAGGACACAAGAATATGATAGAAGGATTTGAAAGAGAATTGATTGGTGCAGAGATTGATGAAACAAGGGAGTTTACATTAACACCGGAAGATGCATACGGAAATAGAAATGAAGAAGCAATTCAAGAAATGCCTCGAGATCAATTTCCCGAAGAATTAGAAATTGGGATGATGTTTCAGGCTCAAAGTGAAAATGGGCCAATGCAATTCACAATAGTTGAAGTTATGGAAGATGTCGTAAAAATTGATTTTAATCATCCCATGGCTGGAAAAATACTAAAATTTAGTGTAACGGTAATCGAAATTAGGGATGCTAGTGAAGAAGAGCTGACTCACGGCCACGCTCACGGAGCACATGGCGTACACGAATAATAGCATTGTTCATGTTACCTAACCGTCTCGGAGTTATATGGGAGACCTTAACCCCCCGGGATTACCCCCTTATTCTAATGGCATATACAAATCGATGTACAAGAAGAAAATATGGACTATGCGTCAATATGCTGGATTTTCCACTGCAAAAGAAACGAATTTGAGATTTAAAGAATTATTAAACAAAGGGCAAACAGGATTATCAGTAGCCTTTGACCTACCGACCCAATTAGGGCTAGATTCTGATGATAAGATGTCATTAGGCGAAGTTGGAAAAGTTGGAGTCCCAGTAGATTCAATTAATGATATGAGAGAATTATTTGATGATATAGATTTATCTAAAGTTTCCACTTCTATGACTATAAATGCTCCAGCAACTACATTATTAGCATTATATGTTGCTTTAGCAGATGAAAATGGAATTGATAGGAAAAATTTAGCTGGGACAGTTCAAAATGATATTTTAAAAGAATATATAGCAAGAGGATTGTACGTTTATCCTCCAAAACATTCCATTAGATTAACTACAGATTTGATGGAATGGTGTCATAAGAATACGCCAAAATGGAATACTGTGTCTGTCAGTGGTTATCACCTTAGAGAGGCTGGATGTACTGCAAGTGAAGAATTAGCATTTTCATTATCTAATGCTAACTACTATGTAAATTGTGCTATGAAGAGGGGATTGAAGATAGATGATTTTGCACCTAGAATTTCATTCTTTTTTGGTTGCCATAATAACTTTGTAGAGGAAATTTGTAAATTTCGTGCAGCGAGAGTAATGTGGTATGAAATGATGAAAAAATATAATCCTAAAAATCCTAAATCTTCTATGTTGAGATTCCATACACAAACTGCAGGTGTGACATTAACTGCACAACAACCTATGGTAAACACGATTAGAGTAGCTTATCAGGCATTAGCGGCAGTTTTAGGCGGAACTCAATCATTGCACACAAATAGTTATGATGAAGCGATTGGGTTACCTACTCAAGATGCTGTAACAATCGCACTGAGAACGCAACAAGTAATAGCATCAGAAACTAATATTATAGAATATCCTGATTTATTTAGTGGTTCAATATTAATCGAAAAAATAACAAGTGAATTGATCGCAGATGCAAATATAATAATGAATAAAATAGAAAAATCTGGAGGAGCAATGGAATGTATTTCTGCTGGAATACAACAACGTATGATTCATGAGAGTGCGTGGAAACATCTTGAAAATGTAGAGTCAGGAACTACAAAAGTAGTTGGAGTAAATGAACATATAACGGAAGAAGAGGAATCTATCGAGGCCCTTAGGATTGATGATGATGCAAGTATAAGGCAATTAAATACTTTAAAAAAGTATAAAGAAAATCGTGATATCAATGCAATAAATAATGCACTAAAAAAATTAAAAACTGTATGTATGACTGATGAAAATATAATGGAATCGTTAATATCTGCGATTAAAGCTGGTTCAACTGTGGGCGAAGTTAATGAGATTATGATTGATGTTTTCGGAACCTGGATCGCTCCAAGTGGTGTTTAGATGACTAAGATAAGTGTAGATCATATTGGCATAGCGACCGAATCTATTAAAAAATCGAAAATATTTTGGAATCTAATCGGATTTAAAGATTCATCAAGTCACATCGTAGAAAATCAAGGTGTTAAAGTACAGTACTTAATAGGGGAAAGTGGATCTAGATTAGAATTACTAGAACCATTATTTTCAAATTCGCCAGTTGGTAAATTTATCACTAAGAATGGCCCAGGAATTCAACAATTAGCCGTAATAGTTAGTGACATTGCTGGCTTAATTAATAAATTAAAAGAAAACGGTGTAATAATCATTAATGATGTACCAACTAAAGGTGCAGATGGAAAATTAATATCATTTATTCATCCTAAATCTACTGGTGGCGTATTAGTGGAGATAATTCAGGAATAAATTCCAAATAATCAAAAGCAATTATATTCAGGGTTAGATATGAAGACCATACTTGAGAGTTTTGGAGATATTAATTTATTAAAAGTGGATAAGCTTAATTCAGAAGTAAACTTTCTAAAAAATTCTTTAGAAGTTTTGAGAGTTACGAGTCGCATATCTAATGATGCATTTTTAGATGCAGGTATTATCCAAGGTGGCTTATCATTAATATCCAATTTACTAGAACAAGGTGTATCTGTTGATGAAGCTAAATTACAATTATCACGACTAATAATAAAATCAAATGCCCTTATGGAAACATATCCAGAGTTAGATATTTTGTTAGAAAGTATGAGATAATATTCATATAGTAATACCGCAGTAATATTTAATTGCTCATCATCTGTGGAGAGAAGATGTGCCTAAGATAAGTTTGGACATGCCTGAAGAGATTTTAAATGATTTAAAGTTACATATTGGAGATAAAAAAAAATTTATTTCTGTAGCAGATGCAGTAAGATCCGCTTGTAGAAAAATGTTAGACCAATTAGATATTATAGACAAAAATAATGGTAGGAGATGATAAAGTGAATAAAATTCCAAATAAAGAAGAGGCAAGAGAAGCTATTGACATATTAGTGAGATATATAGAAAGTATTCAAGGAACCTTGAGGGAAGGGCTGATTGATACACCAAATAGGGTAATAGAATCATATGAAGAAATATATTCCGGATATGCAGTAAGCTCGAAAGAAATCCTTGACTCTACTTTTAATGCTGAAGGTTATGATGGAATTGTACTTTTAAAAAATATCGAATTTCATTCAACGTGTGAACATCATATGCTTCCATTTAGTGGTTGTGCCCATATTGCATACATTCCAGTTGATAATATAGTTGGAATAAGTAAACTTGCTAGATTAGTAGAAAAACATGCTAAACAATTACAAAATCAAGAAAGAATTACTAAAAATATTGCATTTGACTTAGTTCAATACCTGAAACCATTGGGTGCGGCAGTAATTATAGAAGCATCTCATGGTTGTATGAAGTGTAGAGGAATAAAAAAGCAGAATAGCATAATGACGACGTCCGCTATGAAAGGAGTATTCTTTGACAAACCTGAAGCGAGAACTGAATTGATGCAATTAATATCATTAAATAAATAGGGGGTATTTTTTGATAAAATATCCTATAGTTGAAATTTTTTATTCAATACAAGGAGAAGGTTTTCATACGGGTAAACCTCATGTTTTCGTCAGATTTGGAAATTGTAATTTAAGGTGTGAATGGTGCGATACTAATTTTCTTGATTATAAAGAATTATATTTGGACGACATAATTAAAAAAATACTATCATTTGAGTGTAATAGAGTAGTATTTACAGGTGGAGAGCCCTGTTTACAGGATCTTAGCACAATAGGAAATGAATTAAAGAAATATGACATTAATCTATCAGTTGAAACTAATGGTACTATTGCAGTTCCAGAGATAATAGATTGGATTTGTGTTTCACCTAAAGATCAATTATATCCAAATAGTATAATAAAACAAAGAAATGGAGATGAGTTAAAAATTGTTTATTGTGGGCAAGATTTAATTTTATATGATGAGTTAAAAAATGGATTTGATCATATATTCTTACAACCCTGTTATTTTGAAAATGAGAGTGTAGAATGGAATGGCAAAAATTTTATTGAAACTGAAAATATTGTAAAAAAAAATAAAGGGTGGAGACTTTCATTACAGACACATAAATGGTTGGGTGTAGATTGATGAAAGCAGTAATTGCATTTAGTGGGGGCATGGATTCAACTGCTTTATTGATAAACATGGTAAATAATAATTATGATATAACATGCATTTCATTTGATTATGGTCAAAAACATAAGATAGAATTAGAGAGAGCTAAGGCTAATATAAATTATCTAAAATCAACGGGACACATCATAGACCATAAAATCATTGATATGACTAATTCCTTTGAAATTTTTGACTCAGCATTACTAAATGATGACATAGATATTCCAGAGGGACATTATGAAGAAGTTCAAATGAAACTTACAGTTGTACCAAACCGTAATGGAATTTTTTCGTCAATATTGTATGGTTATGCAATTTCTTTAGTGAATAAATATAATTGTGAGGTGAAAATTGGACTAGGCGTACATTCTGGAGATCACGCAATATATCCAGATTGTAGGCCAAAATTTTACGAATCAATTAATAAATCATTTGCATTAGGAAATTGGAAATCCCAAAATGTTTCATTTTATTTACCATATATAGATACAGATAAAAAATATATATTAAATGATATAATGACTTCTTGTAAGATATTGAATATAGATAGTAATATCATATTAAAAAACACATTAACATCTTACAACCCTGATCATAAAGGTAAATCCAGTGGTAAAAGTGGTTCGGATGTAGAAAGAATTTTGGCATTCAATTCCTTAGGACTAGAAGACCCAATTGAATACATAAAACCGTGGAATGAAGTGTTACTAGATGCTTTGGATACCGAGTTACGCCATCATGTTACAAGAGAGAATGGTACAGAGAGGGCTTTTACTGGAAGATATGATAAATTTTCATTAACTGGAAAGTATAGTTGTTACAACTGTAATAAATTATTATTTACTTCAGAAATGAAGTATAATTCAGGATGTGGTTGGCCAGCGTTTCATTCAGAGCATGATTCTGCTAATATATTAAGAATTATTGATGCAAGCCATGGCATGAAGCGGGTAGAAGTTCGTTGCTCATCTTGTGATTCTCATCTAGGGCATGTTTTTGAAGATGGTCCATCTCAATTTGGAGGAGAAAGATACTGTATTAATTCAGTAAGTTTAGATTTTGAAGAGGAGTTAAAATGACCACCATAATAAGAAGGTTTGTAGAAACTGATACAGGACATAGAGTTCCGAACCATAAAAGTAAATGTAGACATATGCATGGCCATAGATATAGATTTGAGTGTGAAATAGAAGGAGACGTGGTATCAATTAGTGGAGTTTCTGAGGAAGGTATGTTAATGGATTTTTCAGACGTATCAAAAATTCTTAATGAAAAAATTCACGATGTAATAGACCATTCATTTATTGTTTATGAAGGCGATAAAGATTGTATTTCTGCACTAAAAATAATGGGAGATTGGCATAGAACCATTATTGTTCCGTTTATTCCAACTGCGGAAAATTTAGCTAAGTGGGCTTTCGAACAAGTATCTCCTGAAATAAAAAATAATTATGATAATAAATTAAAATTAACTGCTATGCATGTCAGAGAAACACCCAAATCATGGGCAATTTGGAGACCTTAGGACTTTTCAAAAGAATCCGCAGAATCTTTAATGACTCCAATTAACCTATGAATTTCATCATCTTTTGGCAAACCTCTCATAATTACTCTAAATAGTGTTTCTTCAATACCTTTTCGAGTATGATCTTTTGACGGTAATAATTCTGTTAGTCTATTGATTTCTGTTCGTAATTTATTTTTTAAATTTGGTTGAAGAAGGCGTTCGGATTTTTTATGATCTAATTTGCTGTACCATACATAACATAACACAGAAACTGCATGACTTAAATTCATTATTGGATAACCTTCCCAAGTAGGTATTGAGATTAATAAGTCACAAGCATTTAATTCATCATTTAACAGTCCAATTCCTTCTGGTCCAAAGACTAATCCAATCTTTCCTTCAGTAACTAAAAGCCGATCTGGTAATTCCTCAGGCTCAATAAAATGCCTAAAAGCAGTTTGCCTTCCAAATTCCCTTTTTCCAGATGTTCCAACTACCAACGAACAATCATGTGATGCTGATTCAATTGAATCAAATGATAAAGAATTATTCAATACTGATTGTGCATGTTTTGCCCTATTACGAGTTTCTTCGGACCAGTTGGTTTCTCTACCTACGACTCTTAATTCGGATACTCCAAAATTTAACATAGCACGAGCAACTGCACCGATATTTCCATCGAATTGAGGTTTAACTAAGATAATACAAAGTCTATTAGATTTGATAGGTAAATGAACATCTAAGCGTTCACCCATGCTCACTCACTCTGATGGGAGGTGATGTTAATCAATCAACTCTTCTTTGTTTGTATCTGGTTATGTAACCTGCAATCCAATTTCGCATTTTCTTGTTTGTAACTTCTTTGCCTTCAGAATTACCCAAATCCGTGAACATAGAAACATAAGTTTTGTTATTTTCGAAATCCCCGTTAAATTTATCAGGGTAATCGGCAACTAATCTAAGTGCTCTTATTTTTATAAATGATGGTCTAATATTGCCCATAATTATTCCTCCAATAATTTTACTTCCAAAATGTTGAATCCTTCTTCCCTTGTGCAAACAACTTTTATTTTCCTTGGGGGCTTTTGTGCTCCGCGAGCCCAAATTAATTGATTAATCTCTTCATCAATCCAAACTCTTTCATTTTCAGTTTTTTTCATATGTTGAGATACATGATTTTTTATCTCTGCGATTGCCCTGTTAGCTCTAATTGTTCTAGGTACATTCCAAGCTGCCCTTAATGGTATTATTAATTCTCTAACTTCAGCCATATAATTCACCTTTGTAATTTAGATCTGCGCCACATGTGCCTTTTAGGATGAGTACTAGTATTTCTATTAGTCCTGAGCATAACCCATACCGGCACGCGACGATTTTGGTTAGTGACTTTAATCAAACGCTTCTTTTTTGCATACGGTTTGTTTCTAGCCATAATATCACCTCATTAATAGTTTGATAGGCCTGGATACTTTTCTTCCGCTTTGGGCCTTACAGAATGCGCTATATCATTAATTAGTTTGTGACCTGCCGGAGTTAATATCTTACCATAATTAACAGTACCAGAAGCATTGAAAGAACTTTTAATCATACCTGAATCTGTAAGTTGTTGTAAAATTGTTCTTGCTATATTCCTAGATCCTGCGGCAGCCCTGTTAGGCTTTACACCTCTGTCACGTGGACCTCCATATTCCTGGGATATGTGATTTGCCCCTATTGGCCCTTTGAAGGCAACCTTCCTCAAAATTGCAGCTGACCTGATACTCCACCAATTATCCTGATCTGGTGGACGTTCTCTGTGTGTGCCTGTTTTTACGAAGGAAGCCCACTCCGGCGCCACTATTGTTTCGATTGTAGAAATATGTTCCACTAAGGCATCTATTAACATGTCAGCTGGAATATCATTGAATGTCGTCAAAGCCTCACCTATTCTGACTCGCCGTCTTAGGGAGTCTATTTAATCGTGATGACTGTTACCGTGCTATTGAATTCTATATTTACATCAAACAAGGATTCAATAAACGGTGTCGTATTCGAGTGACATGAAGAAAGCATTAGCAAAGAATCCCAACATGCTTAGAACCATGGTTGGGACGGGATTGGTTTTAATTCTTATACTATCCTATGCGGTATATTCCAATACTATGGATTCAGAATATTATGGTTATAAAACAAGTAATCAATCTGATTTCGTAGAATTACAAGAAAATGACGCTGATATGGCTAATTGGTATTTTACAACAAGGGACGCAATAACGTGGATGAATGTAACAGTCGAAGGAGTCGTAAATGAGTCATCAATTTTAGTAATTGAAGCATCCGGTGTAGAATGGTATTACTCACCATTTTTAGGACTAGATGGCGATGAGATTTTTAATTGTGAAGATGAAGGTTTTTCCGATGTTTCAGAAATTTGTACAAAGGCATCAGTACACTCGATAAATATAGAAAACAGTAATTTACAAATTATCAAAGGGAGAATTTCTTTAGGGTTACCGATAGAAGGATTAGGTTACCTGCAAAGTGATAATATCAGTAATGCAGAAGATAGTGCTATCCAATTGATCAATGATGAAAAAAGAACAATCTCGTGGACCTTTAAGATTTTAAGTAATAATGAAATTATTTCAAGCGATGGAATAATTATAGAAGTAGAAATGGTTTCTCATGAGTTTGTATCGATTGAAGAATTTAAACTAAATCCCGTCCAAGAATCAATTTATAGCTTGGCAACGTTAATTGGTTGTTTTTTCTTACTACTATTTATTCCTATGACAATTTATTTTTCAGCGATGTACAAATCAAGAAATGATGAGAAAACGAGGATTGAAACACCAGAGTAATTATTTTTTTAATTTTTCATTATCCCAAGTAATTTCTTCTTTTGTAGTTATTAATGTTATTAGTCCTAAATCCAAAAAAGTATCAATTGATTTATTTATTCTATTTTCGGCTGGAATTATTTCCTCTTGGAATAATGACTCCATTTTAGAAACTAGATTTCCGATGTTATTTGTTCCGTCCATTAATATCCATAATTGAGAGTTCAGATTGTCTAACGGACGTTTCAGGATTTTTGGAGATTTTAGAATATTTGATAATACGGACTCAAACCATGAAAACTTTTTATCATATTCTATAGTAACAGTATTATCAGGATTAATATACCATATAACCGGTAATCTAATTGGAACCAATGCTTTTGGCATCATTTAATTACTTCCTATAACCCAAATTACTAAACCAATCATGGAAGAAACTCCAACCCAAGCAAAATATTTAGCTATTTCTTGCTTATGAGAGATATTTGAAGCCCACCAGGTAACCACACTGGATAAGGCTGAAATAAATAATAAAAATTCTGATCCTCGAGGTAAAAGGTCCAGATTATCACCTATCGTCTTAATTTTTGGGTATTATTGAATAGAGAAGTACTAAATTTGTCTAATCTTTCTGAAAGGTTTGGATCTAAAATCTTTCCATCATCGGAAAAGGCATCTTTAACGTTAGATACTACAAGCTGCTCTGGAATTACCCACCCGTGAATCCACCTAATTACCGTCCTCATATGATTTAGGGTAGTTGTATTTGATTGGCCACCTAAGGTGCTTATTAATCCAAAAACCTTGCCAGTTGTCTGTTCGAAAGATAACCAATCCAAAGAATTTTTCATAACTCCACTCATAGTTCCATGATATTCCGGACTAGAAAGAACAAAGGCATCAGCTGAATCCGCCATATTTTTGTAAAGTTTTACGTTTTCATGATCCCAACATCCTTCCTCTCCAACGAATGGTAGTGGATTCGTTTTGTTATCCCAAACGAATACTTCAGCACCCATTTTTTTACATTCTGCAAGTACAAGATCGATCATATGGCCATTTGCAGAATCTAAGCTGTAGGATCCGCTTATTCCCATGATGCGTATTGGTGACGTCATGGATACCGGTGAGAGTATTAATTAATCAATCCTTCATAATAATAAAATGTTATGAACCTAAATAATAATCTAATCATTATTTAAAAATGCTTATGTCCGTTACCCGTTTGCGTTAGTTATGAGTATCGATAATTCAACTTCCTCCTTCGATATCAAATTTAAATTTGAGGAAGCATTATCTTATTTTAGTTCTAATGATTTCTCAGAAGCTATGAGAATATACGAATTAATTCTAAAGAATGATAGTGATAATATTACTGCATTGTATAGCAAAGGGGTAACTTATTCTAAAATGGGAGATTCCGAAGGAGCAATTATTTCATTTAAGCAATTAAATAAGATATTTCCAAATCATCCACCGACAGTAGCTAATTTAGCAGTTTTACTTGAAGGAGTAAACGTAGAAGAAGCGATAGATTTTGCCAATATTGCAGCAATTAGTTATCCTGATTTGGAAACCATAAATAGGATAAGTAAATTATCAGAAAATAATCTAGTAAAAAATGACACTGGTCCATTACTAATATCAAATCCTGTTGTAGACGAATTTAATAATACCCGAGAGTCAGACGAAGACTTAATAGGTTTGCTTGGGGATTATATTATTGAAGAAACAGACGAAGTAAAGGCCCAGAGATTATTAGATAATGGTGATTTTATAGAGTCAGTAAAATTGTGGAAGAAAATTCTTGAAAATAAACCACAATCACCTAAGATTTGGTTGGGATTAGGTAATGCATTGATATCTGCAGGTTATTTAGACAAAGGGCAACAATGTTTAGAACGAAGTAAAATATTAACTACAGGAGTAAAGGATTCAATTGCAGGTGGCGATGAAAGAAAAGAAGAATTTAATAATGAAGAAACCGATAGTTTAACCACGACTTCTGAATTGGAATCTGAAAATAAAAAAATTTATAATGATAAAGTTAATATTTCTATAGAATGGTATAATAAAGGTACTAATTTTCTTAGTGAAGGAAAAAGTATTGATTCTATATCTTGTTTTGAGAAGGCAATAGGAGGATGCCCCAAAGAGGAAATAGAACTTCGAGTTAGAAGTCAAAATGGAAGAGGAGATGCTTTGTATAATTTGTCTAAATATTCTGAAAGCATACTTGCATATCATGCAGCTATATCATTAGATCCTAATTTATTAACAGGTAGAACTTTGTACAATATGGGCCAATCTTATGCCTTCTTAGAACTTTATGAAGATGGTTTGAAATGCTTCGAGCAAGCAATTAATAGAGGCCTTGAACAAGATGGTAAAGAGTTATGTAAAACTCAAATAAATAGATGTAAAGTATTACTGAGGGAACAAAAGAAAAGGTTATCAAAATAGTATTTAAATAGAATCAATTGATACAGTTATTGATTTGCTGGTTGGAGTATTACTTCGGTCAGCAACACTGTCTAGTGGTATCAAAACATTAGATTCGGGAAAATATGTAGCAACATTCCCTTGGGGTATATCATATGGCACTACAAACCATTTATTTGCAGTTATTTTTCTATTAAAATAGTGGGAAGTGATGTTAACTAAATCGTTTTTTTCTAAATTCATTTTTTTCATATCATTAGAATTCATGAATATTATCCGTCTGCCATTTGAAATACCTCGATATCTGTCATTTAGGCCGTAAATTGTAGTATTATATTGATCATGGGACCTAATGGTCATCATGGTAAACTTATCTTCATATGACATAATTGAAGATATAGCATTTGATTTGAATTCGGCTTTACCTGATTTCGTATTAAAAATTCTATTATCTCTAGGCGGATTAGGTAGGTAAAATCCTCCTTTCTCCCTAACTCTTTTATTATAATTTTTAAAATCTGGCAAACATTTTTCAATAAGGTTTCTAATATAATCATAATTATGAGATAATTTAAGCCAATTTATTGGTGGTTTAGAAATTAATTTTTCTAATTCAATTGCAATACTACAGACTATATCAACTTCAGACTTCAATGATTTACTAGGTGGTTTAGAATGTCCTTCTGAACTGTGTACTACGCCCATTGAATTCTCTACAGATACAAATTGATTACCATAGGCAGTGACATCTTTTTCTGTTCTACCTAAACATGGCAATATTAGGGACGTATTTCCAGTTATGAGGTGAGATCGGTTAATTTTTGTCGATATCATTACTGATAATTTACAATTAGATAATGCTTTTGACGTTACCAACGTATCCGACATTGCGGACGCGAAATTCCCTCCCATAGATAAAAATATTGTGTTACTTTTTGAACTCATTAATTTGACTGCCCCAACTGTATCGACACCATTATTTGTTGGAGGAACAATACCTAAATTTTTTGAAAGTGATTCAAGAAAAGATTTAGAGGGTTTGTGATTTATTCCTACAGTTCTATCGCCTTGTACGTTGGAGTGACCCCTAACAGGGCAGATACCAGCACCATCTCTTCCTACATGGCCACCTAATAATTGGAAATTTACAATCTCTTGTATTGTATCAACAGAATTTTTGTGTTGTGTTATACCCATGGCCCAACACACTATTGTAGACTTAGATTTAGATATTATATTTCCAAGTCTAATTATTTCGTCTTTTGATATACCAGAATGTTTGACAATATCTTCCCAAGTAGTAGAATTCACTAAATCTAAAAATTCTTCATATCCATTAGTGAAATTTTTAATAAAGTCAACATTTTGAGAATTATTGTCCACAATGACTTTAGAAAATCCTCTAAATAATGCCATATCGCCATTTATTTTTATGCTCACATGTTCATCTGAAATATTTTGCCCATTGCCAATAATATCTAACGGTTTTTGAGGATGTTTAAATTTTATCATGCCAGTTTCCATTAATGGATTGATACTGATTATTGATGAACCAAATTTCTTTGCCTCACTTAGTGCAGATAGCATCCTAGGATGATTAGTTCCGGGATTTTGTCCAATTACCATTATTAATTCAGATTTATTAAAGTCTTCTAACTTCACCGTACCTTTTCCAATTCCTATTGATTCATTCAGTGCCACACCTGAGGATTCGTGACACATATTTGAACAATCTGGTAAATTGTTAGTGCCGTACCATCTTGCTAGTAATTGCCATAAGAATGCTGCCTCATTACTAGTTCTCCCTGATGTATAAAATATACAGTCATCAGGATTTTCAAGTTGATAAATTTCATTGGCTATAATTTTAAATGCATCATCCCAAGAAACAGGTTGATAATGGCTCTCACCCGGTTTCAATACCATTGGATTAGTAATTCTTCCCTGACTATTTAGCCAGTGATCAGATTTCTTTGATAATTCATGGATAGACCAATTAGAAAAAAATTTGGGATTAGCTTTTTTGGATGTTCTTTCGTCTGCAACCGCTTTAGCGCCATTTTCACAAAATTCAAATCTAGATCTATGATCATCAGGATCAGGCCATGCGCATCCGGGGCAATCGAAACCTCTAAAACGATTAATCTTAGATAAATTATAAACTGATGATAATATATTATTTTTGTAACTATGTTTTAATGATGCTAAAACTCCTGGAATTCCTGCAGCAACGGATTTAGATTTAGATAATTTTGGAGGTTTATTTTCGAAGGGAGTTAATGGTGAAACTTGCTTCTCCATGTTGGGTCAAACTAGCATGCACTACATCACATCTCCCATGTATAATTATTGGCGATGTATTATTCTCCGGGAACCTGAAAAGACGGTGATTTTATTTTCTTTGACAAAACATGCAAGTGTCATTCCATGTTCCATTGCGATATCGACAGCTAGACTAGTAGGTGCCCCGAGTGCTAAAATAATCGGAAATCCTGCCCTTAATGATTTTTGGATTAACTCAAATGAACATCTACCCGAGACAATAACGATCTCATTATTTATTGGGATTTTATTATTTACTAAAGCATTACCAATTAATTTATCCATAGCATTATGCCGTCCAACATCTTCCGATAAATGTAATAAAATACCATCTTTATCTAATCTGGCACAAGCATGAGTACCTCCCGTTTCAGAAAACATTACTTGCCCTTTTTTAAGAGATTTAATGGCGTTAGATATAATTTTCATATCTATAAATATGTCATTTGATAAACGAGGACCATGTAAATGTAATAGGTTAGATATTGAATCCTTGCCACAAATTCCACATGAAGAAGTCATTGTTAATTTTCTAATGTGCTTATCGGGATTAAATATTGAATTTTTGGAAAGGATTACTTTATATGTATTGAGATAAGATTCTATTTCTTCAATTTCAGAATTACTAGATATTATGCCTTCAGAATATAATAATCCCCTAATTAAATTAAGATCGTCCCCTGGTGTTCGCATTAGTAACCCCAATGAATGTTCAGTATCATTGAAAATTACACTCAGTGATAATGGAGATTCAGTACAAACAATGTCCGTATTTCTTGCAAAGGAGTTATTTGTGACCTTAACAATACTTCTGTCCTCTACTCCGACCACTATCCTTCGCAGACGGTTTTATGTTATTATTAATGGGTTAGATTTTATTTTACACAATTATTCAAATAACACCATCCTTACAGGAGGCCATGGGATTACTAGACGGTTCAGGTTTTTCACTCCCCGTATTTGAAGAAGTTGAGGTAGTTAAGGTCAAAATTAACGTAACAGATTCTGCAATTGATGCTATGAAAAAATCAATGCAAGACGATTATGATACTCACGTATTAGTAATAAGCGCCGAAGCCGGTGGTTGTTCAGGTTATTTATATGATATGAAAATAACAGAAAACCCTAATGATAAGGATTTTCAAAGAATAGATGTAAACGGGATAGGCATACTAATTCATAATAAAGATAGTAGCCTATTAAATGGAATAGAATTAGATTATAAAGATACTTTAATGGGCGGTGGTTTTCAAATTAAAAATCCTACTGCTGAAAGAGAATGTGGCTGTGGGCAATCTTTTGGTTAAGGTGTTGAATGCATTTGTCTAAATTCTTATATCCTACTGGTAATTACATTATTTCTAATAATTCAAAATCCATACTCAGTGGCCCTGGAATATTAGAACATCTAGATAAAATAATTACTACTAAAATAATTGGCTGTCAAATTAATGAAATACATGATTCAATTATTTGCCATTCAAATGGAAGAATATTAGACCAATTAAAAATTTACATTCTTAATAATAAGGCTATTATTATCAATAATAATGTCAATGGAAGTGAGATTAGATCTCAATTGGTAAAAGGGATTCCATGGAATAAGAAAATTTCTGTGATAGACGGTGATGATGGCATAATTTCATACAGAGTTGTCGGTTCTAACATTACTAAAATCCTAGATTATTTCGGCATTAATATTATTGAATTGAAAGGCAACATGTGGAAAGAATATGGAAATATGATAATATCATTGACAATCGGTACAGATTACGAGATACTAGAGATATTAGTTCCCATTGAAGAAAAATCTTCAATAGAATACATCATGGCGGAATGTAATATCCTCGAATCAAAAATTGATAACTGGGATATGATGAGAATAGAGTTGGGGATCGTTGATTATTTTGACATTAATAATTCCATACCTTTTGATGTAAAATTAAATCATCTAGTAAAATTAAATAAAGGGTGTTATCCGGGCCAAGAGATTCATGCTAGGTTAGAAAGTAGAGGTAAAATAAATAATACATTAGTCAGACTAAGAGCTAATTCTAATAACAATAAGAAGAAATTTAAGATAATTGACGGTGGTAAAATTAAAATTAAATCATCTTACAAATCTAATGAAATGGTAATATCATTAGGGATTATTCCCACAAAATATGAAAATATGCATTCTATTGAAACAGTAGAAAATATATCATTTTTAATAGAAAAATTAGATTAAATTTCTATATCTAATTTTTCGTCACCATCTAACCATTCTGAAAGAGGCATTACAGGTGAAATATGCAAAGATCCTTTATGCCGTGTAAACAAATATAATGTTGGATTGAAAATATCCACTATTTGGCGTTGAAATGATTTTCTTACACTTGAACCTCTTAATCTAAAGAAGCTTAATTCTACCGTTATCCCAATAATTGTTGCAGTATATAATACGAGAAGGACGCTGATGGAAAAAGCCACTGGATCGGCGAGTGCAGGGTCACTTCTTATCTGACCACCGTACATCAACTGCCTAGATAATAAAAATAATAGTCCAACTCCTACCCATGGGCCAAGGGCATTTTCAACAAAAGTATCCATTGGAATTAGTTTACGATTTGTTGGGTCAGCAAAAACCAATGCACTTGCTGTAGCTGCCCTTATTACAGAAATAAAAGATACTAGAAATATGTAAACGATTGCACTAACAAGCATAATATTTTTTACACTAAGTGGCATATACGAAATTATTAAGTAGGTAAATAGGCCAAGAAATACTGTAATTGGCATTCTATGAATAGAAGCTAATACTCTGTCTAATTCTTTAGCACCATCATCGAGCCTAGGAATTCCAACAATTTCCCATCTAGTTAGTTTTTGAACCAAACGGGCAAACCAGGATAAAATAGATTTTTCTATTAAAATCCATTCAAGTAATCTTAGAACTGGCATCATTGGCAGGGTAATTATGGCTGCAAATAATCCAACTAATGGCCAAACAATCAAACTGGGAAACAATAGGAAGTGCTGTAATCTAAGTGGATGAAGTAGATCAGACTCAATTCTTGCTTGCCTATCTGAATTGAGATGAACTTTTCGTGCTTCAGCATCTAATTGACCCCTATACTTCCTTATTGGTATACCTGAATCCAATACTGTACGAACTTTTTCTCTATAATATTCTTGTTCTGGTTCCATTCCGACCCACCAACGCCATGCAAATGAAACTGGTAGAGCCAATATCACAGGAGATAATAAAATTAAAAATGCAGTAAATAGGGACTCCAGTGATTCTACCACATAATATGCTGACCATACCGTACTCAATAACGAAGCGGTCATATATTACGATTTCTAAGAAATATAAGACAAAGTTCATTGGATTAATCCCATGTAGGAGTAATATGGGAAATATCTTAGTTACAGACGGAATGGCAGAATCGGCTATAATGGATTTGAGAAAATTAGGCCATAAAGTTACTGAAAAATATTTTCAACCAGAAGAATTAGAGGATGGAGTATTGGTAAATTATGATGCCATAGTAGTTAGAAGTGCTACTAAGTTAAATGAGAAAATTTTATCAGTATCAAAGAATATTAGCGGAGGATTAGGATTCATTGGCAGAGGAGGAGTAGGAGTAGATAATATAGACATAAAAGCAGCATCAAAGTTTGATATGATAGTTTGTAATACACCTCAATCATCTACCCAAAGTGTTGTAGAAATTACGATAGGACACTTATTATCTTCAGTTCGATATATTTCAAAAGGATCATCAGATTTAAAAATTGGAAAATGGACAAAAAAAACCTTGCGAGGTACTGAATTAAGTGGAAAGAATCTAGGTTTAATTGGTTTCGGAAGAATAGCACAAGGTGTCGCTCAAATTGCAGAAGCATTAGGCATGAATTTACATTGTTATGATCCATACCTCCCAAAAGAAATTGCGAAAGAAAAAAATTGTACCCTACATGAGAATGTGGATGATGTTTTTAAAAATTGTACACATATCTCTATTCATTGTAATTATTCAGATGAGACTCACCATTTAGTAAATTCGAGTAGAATAATGATGATGCCTTTGAGAGGAGATGATGGTGTAAATTGTGGCAGACATATCGTAAACTGTGCCAGAGGAGGAATATTAAATGAAGATGATATATTAAAATCTTTAAACAACG
Organism: Euryarchaeota archaeon UBA557; assembly: GCA_002503285.1. Lineage (GTDB taxonomy): Archaea > Thermoplasmatota > Poseidoniia > Poseidoniales > Thalassarchaeaceae > MGIIb-O3. The sequence goes on along the minus strand of DARI01000004.1, from coordinate 50,932 downwards.
GGGAATTATCAACAGTATCTATGGATGTATTTGAAAAAGAACCCCCGGGCTTAATTGATTTAATTAATCATGAAAATTTCCAAGGTACTCCACATATTGGAGCAGCTACTATGGAAGCTCAAATGAGGATTGGGAAAGAAATGGTTACACTATTAGATGATTATTTTAATGGTAAGGTACCGCACTCAAAATTGAATTAGAATTTATTCTAAATTGTGCATCCTTGTAAGAGGTCCTTCTAGAATTAATAAGTCTGATGGGATCTCAACATCTGATAATGCTGATTTTAAAGAAAGATTATTTTCTTTTTTAGTTTTCCATATTAAAGAATTAAATTCAGTAAGTGAATTAGTTATTTGACCGAGTTTAGCATAATCAGAATCATTACTTGACAAATTTAATTCAGGATATTTTTGGATACTTATTGAACTAATATCATATATTTCCATAGAAATGTAATGTGAAAAGAAAGGACATATTGGAGAGAAAATTGTCAAAATATCGTTTACAATTCTATGTAATGTCCATGTAGCGGATTTGTCAAATTCATATAACCTTGTTTTAGCCATTTCTAACCAATGACTAGGAAAAATTCCTGTACTAAAGTTCTTAATAGTCTGTGCTGCAGTATATATGTCAATTTCATTCCAAGAAGATTCTACTTTATCCAATACCTCTGAGAATTCTTGAAGAATCCATTTATCTTCAAGTGCTAGGTCTTCTGGTATTTTATTGAGATCTTTAGGTACATCAAATTGACTAGCAAATCTAGAAACATTAAATATTTTAGTCAAAACTCCAAAATATTTAGACTCTATTTCTTCAGGATTTATGTGGAAGTCATCACCAACTTGAGCATCACAAGCTTTCCAAAGCCTGAAGCATTCGCTTCCAATTTTATTAGCCTTAAGTTGAACTTGTTTACCATTAGGACCTTTGATTTTCCACGAACCAGTTTTGCCCTCACTTCCGCACTCTAAAACGGAATTGGCATCAATGCCATTTCCCAATGATTTTGACATTTTTCTTCCCCAAGGGTCCATTCCTAATCCGTCTATCCATACATTAGAAAATCCAGGTTTATCCAATAATAGAGCATTTTTTAATATAGTATAGTATAACCAAGTTCTGACTATTTCCTTTCCTTGTGGTCTCAATGAGGTTGGATAACTTTTTGAAAAAATTTCCTGATCTTGCATGTAACCAGACACAAATAAATTAGAATTAGAAGAATCCATCCAAGTATCAAATACTTTATTTTCACCAGATATAACTCCAAGATCGGAACTATTTTTGTCAAATATACCAATAAATTTCCTAGAATCACGATCTATTATCTCTGAGCCATCTGGTGGTAAATTTAACCAAGGTTGAACATAAACTCCTTTTGGAGGTACGATAATTTTTGTTTCATCTTCTGAGTACCATATAGGTATCTCAGTGTGGTACCAGCGTCTTCTGCTTATTGGCCAATCTATGGATATTCCATCCATCCAATCATGCAATAATTGTTTATTCCTTTTTGGAATAAAATTAATTTTATCAGATATTTCAAATAACCTATCTTGAATATGTGTCTGGCGGACATACCATTCTTTTAATAAAATAATTTCTATAGGATTATTGCCTCTTTCGCTAACTGGAATTTCCTGAATATGGTCAGATATTGAATCTATCTTTCCTTCGTTATTCAATATCTCAATTGCTAAATTTCTAGCATCTTTAACTAATAAACCAGACAGATCTCCCGAGATAGAAGTCATTTTTCCTTCTAAGTCAATAGCTTGAAAGGGTTTTAATCCGAGCTCCCTAAAGATAGCTACGTCGTTTTGGTCACCGAATGAACAAACCATTAAGACACCACTACCAAAATCCATTTTAACAGATGGATGTGAAAGAATTTTAACATTGTTAACTCTGTTGCTTACTGACAATGGTAAATTAATATTTTTACCAATTAAATGTAAATATCTTTTATCATCTGGATGAACAACAACAACACCACATGCGCAAATTAATTCTGGCCTAGTAGTAGTAATAATAATTTCTTCATTGTCGTCGGTTAACCATTTTATATTACATAATTTAGTTTTTCTTTCTACCCTCTGAACCTCTGCATCTGCTATTGTTGTACCTTCTACAGGATCATAGATATTAGGCCGTAGATCTTCTATAATATCTCCTTTTTTAAATAGTTCAACAAATGTTGTTTGAGTCAATGACCTATATTCGGGGGAGTCAGTAAGATATTCTTTATCAAAATCGCAGGATAATCCTACTCTCTTTGCTGTATTTCTCATTTCTTCAGTAAATTTTTCTATAGTTTTTGAACATAAATCTAAAAATTCGGATCGTTCAAAACTTCGCATCTTACGTCCAGTAGATTTTTCCACAGTAAATTCAATATTTATTCCATTCCTATCTACGCCCCATGGAAAAAATACTTCTTTACCGAGTAACCTTTGACTTCTTGCAATAACATCTATCATGCTGTACTGAGCAACTGCACCAATATGCCAGGTACCACTTGGATATGGAGGGGGTGTATCAATTACGAACAATTCTTTATTGCTATTCGGGTTAAAGGAATAATATTGTCCCACTTCATTATAATGATTTTCTTGTATTTTTTTTTCTAAATTTATGGACCATCTTTTATCAGATATTTTAGGTTTATTCATCACACTACCTCCATTTACATCGTCCGCGAGTGTATGTTACTCTTGACCGTTCCCAATATACGCCATTGAATTATAATGTATTTATGAGAATTTAAAGCGAGAGGTTGAAGTCCTTCCTTCATACAGCATATAACAGATGTCCGGCATGAGTAATGATGGACAAAATTTAAATTTCGAAAAAATTTCGAAATTTACTAACAATTTAAAGAGAAAATTTAGGGGAGCAACTACTACCAATTTACTTACAATGTTTCCAGCACTAACAGTTATTTTTTGTTTAATAATAACAGGATTTTTTACTACTCATTCTGGTGTTAATGATTGTAGAACAGGATATGAGCCAAGTTGGTGCAGTGAAGAGGGAGCATTGAATGTCAATGGTGAAATGGATGTTTATCTTCCTGAGTCTACAGATCCGACTAGTTCAAAAAATCTTCTTGAAGAAGTTGGAGAAAATTGGACAACAAACATCATGATTGTTTACGTAGAATCCGAAGATTATAATATTACACAAAAATTTATTTTAGATGAATTGGATCAGATTGAAAGAAGTATTAATTCCAATAGAAATGATAGAGGTGAAGATGATTCCATTGTATATGTATTATCCATATCTACCGTCATAAAAGAAGTTAATTCTAGTGCGGGACGTCTCGCGAAGGCATTTTTTAACGGTGTAGCTGATGCAACTGGTAATGAAGATCTTTCTGATTCCGCAAATGATACAATAGATTCACAATCTGACATAATTGGAAATTATGCAATACCTGAAGAACAAGGTAGAATTGATCGGATATTAGAGGAAATGCCACAAAATGCATTAGATAAGTTAGTACGAGATGTGGGGACATTTGATGCAGCTGGAAATCAAGTCAATTTATCTGCAAAACATTGGAACAGGGGTGTATTAATTTTTGGAATCTCTGGAAATTTAGATAAAGATGGAGATGGAATAGATGATGATGGCGGAATTCCAGGAATAATTGAAAGAACGCAATTAATAATTGATAAAATTTCTGTTGATAATAAATGGGAAGAACGAAACTTGACCATGACGTTAACTGGCCCTACGCCTTTGACAAATGCAATTACTGAAGAGTCATTTAAATTGTTTTGGACTGTATTTCCGGTTGGAGTAGTAGCGGTTTCATTTGGATTATTTTTATTTCATTGCGATTTATTGCAAACAGGCAGGATTAGATTTGTTCAGGGCGTTAAAGTAGTTATTATTACTGGTCTGCCCACATTGTGCTCCGTATGGATAACATTAGGAATAATTGGTTATTCTAATTATGAAGTAACTATGACGGTAATAATAGTGGGACCCATTGTATTGGCATTGGGAGTTTCGTATGGACTGCACATTACAAATAGATATGCAGAAGCCAAAGGTAGCCCTAGGGAGAAAATTGATGAGGCTTTAAATTCTACAGGAAAGGCAGTTTTCTTGTCTGCAACTACAACAATAATAGGGTTTATTTCATTAGTTTTTACTCCAATGCGGCCAATACAAACTGTAGGTTGGTCATTAGCTGGTGGAATTGTTGTTGTATACTTAATGACTATGCTGATGGTACCCAATTTGACATTATTGCTAGATTTAAAAAAGCCTTCTCACCCTCCACCCAAATTATTTACAAGTGCAGTAGAAGTTCCAGTTAATTGGACTAAGGTATCCCTATCAGTATTTTTATTATTAATGTTAATATCAGCAGGAATATCTAGGCAAAATATAGAAGAAAATATTGACTTATTAGACATGGCTCCGGAAGAAATTGCTGCTGTTCAAAAAATGAAGGTTTATTCTGATGAGTTTGACTCTGGACAACCAGGTTTCATATTAGTAAAAGCCCCAATAGGAGCAGAACCTTCATTTTCATTTACTGCTGATCACCCTTATGGCAACCTAGAAGGTATTGAGGAACTGGCTGCTGAATGTGATCGAATTGAAAACACAAGTGCTGTGTCTGTAGTATTTCTTATGAAAGCTATTGCAATCGGAGTTAATTTTTCAGGTTCGCCAATATTGGATTTGTTAGATGAATTCCCACTACCTGGCCCTATTGACGATGCAGCGGAATTAATATTTGATAGGGAAGCCTCAGGAAATGCTTCATTTTGGGCAGCATTAGATACTTTAGACGCACAAGAGGATGATGGTGGAAGACAAATACAAAACTTTTTGTTATATGTGTTCTACAATACTTTAACAGATGAAATGAGGGAATTTTTCATATCAGATGATTTTGATAAAAATTTAATCTATATTGATATGCCATTTTTAGACAGTCAATCTACTTCAAAGGCAGTTAACCTCATCAATTTAAAGACTGAAAGTGCGGGAAAAAAAGAATATTCAATAGATGCTACTAATTTAATCGGTGTAGCCCCAATAACTATAGAAATTAATGAAATGATTGTAGGATCTCAATGGAATTCATTATTTTTCGCTCTAGGATTTACAGTGTTAACATTAGCATTAGTATTTAGAGATTTGAGATATGCATTACTTACTACCGTTCCAGTTGGATTTACTGTTGGGATGCAGTGGATAGTAATGGATACTAATGGTGTACCTCTTAATCTGGTTACAGTTATGATTGGTTCTATTTTGGTTGGCGTTGGAGTTGATTTTTCCATCCATATTGCTAATAGAGTTAAAGAACTAGGGGGAGATTTAAACGCCATAAAAACTGCTTGTGCAAGTACAGGAATGAGTTTGTTCGAGGCAACTACTGTAACTGCTGCTGGAATGTCATGTGCCTTCTTAATACCAATACCAGCCATAAAACCATTCGTTGCTGTTATAATAGTACTATTAATTATAGCTGCATTGTCTGCTTTGTTATTACTACCTGCTATATATTCATTATTTGTCAAAATGAATTGGGGCTTGACCGGAGGAGTAGAGAATATGGTTAAAGCAGCAGGTATTAGAAGGGCAATTGTTCGAGACGATATAGATGTAATAGATGCGGCATTATTATTTGGTAATTCCGAAGATGCCTGGTAGATAATAACATTCATGTATTAGATAATAGAGAGAGTATTATGGTAAAATATTGGCTAATGAAAAGTGAATTAAATGTTTACCCTTGGGATAAATTAGTAGCAGATGGCACCACACACTGGGACGGAGTAAGAAATTATCAAGCTAGAAATTTTATGAGAGATAAAATGAAATTAGGCGACCTAGTATTATTTTATCATTCTAATTGTAAACCTCCGCATATAGCAGGAATAGCTAAAATTTGTAAAGAATCATATCCAGATTTTACATCATGGGATGTTAATTCAAATTATTATGATGAAAAGTCTACTCCTGAAAACCCTAGATGGTTTATGGTTGACATAGAACCTGTTGTAAAAACTAAAAAAATTACACTTCCTGAAATGAGAGAGAATCCAATGTTGGAAGGGATGCCATTATTGAGAAAAGGAAGTCGTCTATCCATACAACCTGTTCCAGAAAAATTTTTTAAAATTATTCACAAAATAAGTAACGTAGATGAATTATAGTGTGGGCATGTTCTCGGTGGACGTACGTTACCATAGATGATATACCATCAATCTCCTCCGCTCCGCTATCCCAAGGCATCCATTATTCTCAGTAGGGCTGCTCGCTTCCGCGCCTGACCTGTTTCCCAAGTGTAAAGTGGTAATAACTTCCCTTCGGAAGAAATTTCCACTAACATGGATCTCTTGGGGGCGAAGCATCGTCGTTAACCGATGAGTCATCAGTGGTTCGTCTACGCCGCCCTCGAACTTCAGGTCACCATTATCAACGATTTGTGAATTATAGAACACGTCAACGCTCCCCCTAGCCCGTACTTCGCATCATCCCATAACGTATCAATTAATCCATCTCAAGAATTATCAACAGTTTCATATTTTGAAGGGCATCCAGTTATAACTTCTGTAGCAAATAAAGTCCATTCATCATCTACTTTTACAAATTTACCCTTGATAGCTATCGTTAATCCTTCATGGAATCCTTCAGGTAGTGAAGCTCCTGAATAATCAACTGGGATTACATACGTTATTCCCGATATATTAAAAAAATTTTCACTCAATGATAAACTTGAATTAACAACTTCACCTCTGACAAAAATATCTAAATTGTCATATTCATCCGGATCTTTCATGATATCATCAACAGAATATTGTATATCTGGATCTACTGACAAAAGCATTAAAAATAATATCGAAAACATTGAGACACCAATTATCAATAATTTAGTAAATTTATTTGTAACCATTTATTTTCCTCATTATTTTTAAAAATTATAATAACTTATATCCAACGGCTTCGGAAATATTTTCAAATCCTTCATCAATGCGTCTCTTTTTTATCCCTTTAACAATATTTGAAACTACAGAAGGACCTTGAAATACCAGAGATGAATATAATTGCAATAATGAAGCCCCTGAAGTTATAGCAGACCAAGCTGTATTAGGCGATTCTATACCTCCAACACCTATTATTGGATAATTACCATTTGTATGTCCATGTATTAGTCTAATAACTTCTAAAGATCTGTTGTGTAAAGGCCTACCAGATAATCCACCTTCTTGAGACAATACCTTCCGTGATTTAGTATTCATCGGGACTGGTTTCTTTATCGTAGTATTAGTGGCAATAAATCCATCAATGTTATGTCTAATTGCTGTATCTACCGAATCAATAATTTGATCATCATCCCTATCAGGAGATAGTTTCAATAATATTGGTTTGTATACTATTGAGTTATCTCTAATTTTCATACATTCAGATAAGATCAAATCTAGATATGAGTGATTTTGAAGTTCCCTAAGATTAGGGGTGTTAGGAGAAGATACATTCAATACAAAAATATCAGCATAATCCCATAATATTTCCAACGTATCAGAGTAATCTTGAGGTGCATCGTCATTAGAAATTTTACTAGAACGTCCGATGTTTGCAGCGATAGGAATGCTAGGCCAATTACCTGTGGATTTACGTTGATTTAATTTATCTTTTATATTAATTGCACCTGGATTATTTAGCCCCATTCTATTGATTAAGGCATTTTCTTTTTCTGCTCTAAACATTCTAGGTTTAGGATTACCATCTTGAGGAAATCTAGTTACTCCTCCATATTCACCCCAAGAAAATCCTAGTGAAGGCCAAGAAGACAAAACATCTGCCCCTTTATCAAAACCTGCTGCTAATCCAAGTGGGTGCCTAAATAGGTTATTCAAAACAGTAATTGGTTCATCAGGTGCACCATATATAGAATTTAATAGTAGTTGTCCAGTTGTACTATCATCGAATTTTGATAATATATTGATACTATTCTTATGGGCTTTTTCAGAATCCATTACCTTCAGAATTGGCCTAACAAAACTACGATAAGGCAAACCCATATATTGACGGAGACGGTAATATTCTTCAATAGTTGTGTATCATAGTATAACAATGAAGTCGATAGCCTATGATTTAGCACTGTGGGAAATATGTAGGAGAGTCTTAAAATCAGAAAAATTGAATTTCATAATTGATGATAAGTTGGAAGTTAATATTCAAGATTTAAATAATAAAATTTCAGATTTAGCGCCAACAGTATTGTTAAACGTAACTAAAACTAAATCAACGAATTCAAATGAAATCATAATAGAAAATAATGAACAAACAATAGGAATAATTAGTAAACAAGAACCAGGGGAATTAGAAATTATTTGGATACAAAATTCACCCAAACTATTTTGGATTGATTTTGAAATGCGAATTATTAAATTAGTAGACGCAGGATATCCTGGTTGTATTGGCTGCGGTGGACCTGGATCTGAGGAAACATGGAATGAACAGCAAAATAGATTTTTATCTAGGCAATAATAAGAAAATGATGAATTAAAAAAAAAAATTAACTCACATTTATACATAGCATTTAATTCGAAAGAATCGTAGACTGTCTTTGTCTCGGTTGTGAAGTAATTTGAAGTTGATGATTTTAGAATCAGGAGCTAAAGCAAATACTGTAAAAAAATACCTAGGGAAAGAATGGATTGTTCAAGCATGCGGAGGGCATGTTGAAGATTTACCAGGTAAAGGTAGTAAAGACTCTAGTAAACCAATGTGGGAATCTGATTTAGATACCTTACCTGAACCACCATGGAGTTGGACCATTGGAGCGAAAAAGAAAATAACAGAAATGATTAAACATGCTAAATCATCAAATGTTGATGAGATATATATTGCTACTGACCCAGATAGAGAGGGTGAGTTCATTGCTTGGAGACTTAGTGAAATTTTTACAAAAAAAGGTTTTTCAAATCAAAAAAGGGTTACATTCAACGAAATTACAAAAGATTCAGTTATAAAATCTCTTTCAGATGCAAGAGAAATAGATTACTCCCTAGTAGATTCTGCGAAGGTTAGAAGATTTATGGATAGGTTAGTAGGTTTTGAATGTTCAAGATTTTCTCGATCTTGGCGATTGGCATCAATGGGAAGGGTGCAAACGCCCACGCTAGGATTTATTGTTGAAAAAGAATTAGAACGAGAACAGCATATACCAATTAAATTTCAAAGTGTAAATTTCTATTCTGGAGAAATTAATTTTAAAGTAAGGTTTCACGAAAAGGATGACGAACAAGCATGGTCAGATGACTCAGGTAAACATCATCCAGATAGAACTTACAATCTCGAATTAGCTAAAAGCGCTATAAAGAATCTAGAAGTAAATAATTCAATTGAGATTATTACAATAAAATCAGGAAAAAATTCTAGAAAACCTAAACCACCTTTTACTACCGATACACTATTGCAAACGGCGAGTTCAAATTTGGGATGGTCAGTATCAAGAACTAGTAATGTTGCAGGCGCACTTTATAATTCTGGGCATGTAACATATATTAGAACAGATTCTACTAGAACTAATAAAGAAGCTAGAGATACAGTACAAAAATATATTTCAGATAAATATGGTAAAGAATATTTGGGGCCTGGAATGTTAGGTTCAGACGCAAAAAATGGATCAAAAAATGTTCAGGATGCACACGAAGCCATCAGACCAACAAGACCTGAAATTATAAAACTTAAAAGTGGTAATGAAGACTCACAAGCTCTTTATAGGTTAATTTGGGCAAGATTTGCTGCTTCGCAAATGTCTGAATCAATACGTGAAACCCGCTCTATTAAAGCCAAAACTAATAATTTTGAAAAAATGATTACAGGTATGGCATCCTGGAGAATTCATTCTGGTTGGGAGGAAGTGTATACTGAATATCATAATAATGTAAAGATTAATCCACCAAAATACGATCTAGAGCATGGTGCAAAATGGCCCTTAGACAAGATAGATAATAATCCTGATTTAGTGATAGATGAAACTAAACCACCTAGAAGATATTCAGAAAGTTCGATAGTACAAGAAATGAAAAAAGCTGGGATTGGTAGACCTTCAACTTACGTTACAACCATTCAAACTCTGAATAAGAGAAAGTATGTAGAAAATAACAACGGGTCATTAAAACCAACTGAATCCGGTAGGATAATGTGGCTGGAAGTTGTACCATTTTATAATAATCAAGAAAATCATGAAGGTTTGTTTGATAAGGAATTTACTGCAAAAATGGAAATGAATTTAGATGCAATAGAAAATAGTTCTAAATCTGCACCTACTGTTTGGCACAATTTTGTAGGCAATTTTCAAGAAATTAATAGTTCTGCAAAAATATGGAAGAGGAGCGTTCCATCTAAAAAACAAATAATATTGTTAAACAATTTATTAATGGGTAAAAATAATACTGATCAGAAAAAAATTCTATCAGGGAAAAAAATTGAAGAATTGACAGGAGATGAAATGCGAGCAATATTAGATGAAGTAATAGAAAGTGGAGCTACATTTCCTGCAAGTGATAAACAAATTGGTTTAATAGTTAAATTAACTGATAAATTAAATTTAGATTTAGATGATATCTTGAAATCCAATAGTATTGATAGCGTAGATCAGCTAACTGGAGGAAGAGAGGGATCAGCAAGTATAATTATAGGTAAATTAATAGAGAAAGATGGCGATAATTTAGCAACAGAACCTCAAGTTAAGGCAATAAAGACCATGGTTGAAAGGTTAGGAATAAAAGTAGAGGATGCTATGGCTATAGTTAAAACAACGACAATAGAAGAAATTAACAAACGCGATGCTAGTGAGTTAATTGGTAAGATGAAGAAAATGAAAAAGAAATAGTGAATGTTATGATACACGAATATGATATTGTAGTAGTTGGAGCCGGACCAATAGGTGGATACCTGTCTGGAAAATTATCACAATCTAATCATCGTGTCCTACTAATCGAGGAACATAAAGAAATAGGAAGACCATTCCAATGTGCAGGGTTGGTCAATCCAGGTGCAATGGCTAAAGTTGGATTATATGATACTGCACTTACTAGAATATGGGGTGCAAGAATGTATAGTCCATCTGGGATCAAAATAGAAATCGGAAACCCAGATATTACTAGGACATGGTCCGTATGTAGAAAGATTTTTGATGAAAGAGTTGTGTTAGATTCCGTCGCTAACGGGACTGATATTTGGCTTTCAAGCCAACCTAAAAGCGCGGTGATTAATGATGATTATGTTGAAATGGTTATAGATTCTGACGGAAGAGAAAGAATTGTTAGAACTAAATTATTATGTGGAGCTGATGGAGCACATTCATGGGTTCGTAGAAACTTTAAGATGGGAAGACCTAAAGAGATGATGGTTGGATTACAGATTGAAGTTACAGGATACGATACAGAAGATGGAAAATTAGACCTATTTACAGGTGAAAATGTTGCACCAGGTTTTTTTTCGTGGGCTATTCCATCAGGCGAGACTACAAGAATTGGGATATGGAGTAAGCCTAATTTACTTGGTGAGAAGTCTTGTGAAGATTATTTAAATCAATTAATGTTTGAGTCTCCATGGAAGAATAAATTTACTAATTGTAAAGAGGTTGGAAGATTCTGCGGACCTGTTCCAAGTGGAATATTAAAAAATCTTACTAAGGAACGTATTATATTATTCGGAGATGCTGCTGGAATATGCAAACCAACAACTGGCGGAGGAATTGGACCAGGATTCAAACAAGTAGATTTATTGTTACCAATGATAAATAATCTTGTAAAAGATAATGATTTTACAAAAAAAAGAATGAAATTATTATCACAAGAGATGAATGGGATGCGTAAAAATCATAGAAGAAAGAAAGCGCTTAGAGATGCCTTTGTTACTGAAGTTGATGATAATGAATTAAATGAAATATTTGCAATATGGGCCCGCCCTGAAGTAATTAAATTAATTAATGAATTAGGAGATATTGAAAATCCAATTCCTCTTGGTGTCAGAATGTTAAAAGATATACCCGAATTTCGTAAATATGCCGGTAAAGCGGCTTTAGCCATATTATGGAGTTAATATGAATAAATATATCCAAAGGATACGATATCCTCCTTTTGAGTATTCTCATATGAATCCGGTTCATGTTCCGATAGCTGAAGTAATGATTAATTCAGAAACTTTAATTGAAACTGAATTTAAGATAGGAAATGATAGGAGTTGGTTTGCAGAATTTATAAAATGTGATGAAGATTTTGATGATTCAAATATTACAATTATTGAAGATAAAATTACTACCGAAACTTTACCATTCTTAATGAAAACTAGAAATGGTTGGTACATCAGTCCTGATCCTCTGCACCTAATATCTAGAAAAACAATTACACCTACTGTAATACTATTAATATTATCAATACTTGTTCATGCCACAGAACCAGTACTGTTAGAATTTGATATTATTTCACAATCTTTTGCGGGATCTTACAGATTAGGGCCATTGGATTATCCAAAATTATTATTGTTTTCATTTCCAATTTTTCTTTTGCCAATAATTATTAGGATGGTTGCAAATATGAGGGACATAAAAAAGCAAAATAATTATGTCAATAATCCCATTATGCCACCAGATATTAATATAAATAATAATGAAAATCAAATTGTAATTAAGATTATATCGATGCCTAAGGACGTTCATATTAATGGTGCAAGATTACAAGTTGGCATGGCAGTACCTGAAAGAAAGAACATTCTTAAAGCCTTAAAAATGAATGAAAATCAACAACCTTCTCCAGGAATGTCTACCAAGTTACCTGAAAAGAGAATATCAACAGGCGATGATTTAGGCACCGGAGTAGGAGAAGCGATGCCTATGACTCTCAATCGTGGTAGAGTTTTGATGTTAGATTCCTTACGAGTATTGGATTCAGGAAACTGGGTTAAAACTATTAAAATTGGAAATGAAATTACTCTTAATGGCCCAGATTATTTTTGGCCAGGATCAATATATTCCTCTTTGATAACTATTCATTGGGAATTAGTTATAGATGCAACAAGAACAGATGGAACAAATTTAAAATGGATTCGTCCTGTAACTATGTCTACGAACAAATCAAACTTAATGATTCCAATTATGCCAGTAAGAAGTGGGCGAATTGAAGTTGCTGATTATTAAATTCGTGATGGAATTTTAGAATATATCTCTCTAGATTGTAAAATTTTAGTCGGTAATAAATTATATTTTGAGTCCCGTTTTATTGGTTTAAACCCTGCTCTAATTATTATTTGTTGTAATTCACCTTCATTAGCTTCTGTCTTTGTTGTGCCAGATGCAGAAACTACATTCTCTTCCATCATAGTTGATCCTGCATCATCTGCGCCTGCAAAGAATGCCATCTGCGCTATACCTAAGCCCATCGTAGGCCATGATGCTTGAATATGCATTATATTGTCAAAAAATAACCTAGATACAGCTATATGTCTCAAATAATCGTTAGGTCCTGAACCCACATTTTTAATATTTTTTCTTATAGATTTTTTTCCAAATACATTATTTTCTAATTGTACTGGCCACGAAATAAAAGAAGTGAAGCCATTTAATTTTTGTTTCATAGTTTCATCTTGTAATTTCCTAATTACATCCATATGTAAAATTCTATGTCTATTAGTTTCACCAAAACCTATTACATTAGTTGCAGATGTTATTAAATTTAATGATTGGGCTTCCTTCATAACTTTTAACCAATTTGAAGAGCCACCTTTTTTTGGAGAAACGTCTAATCTGACATCGTCAACCAACATCTCTGCCCCCCCTCCAGGTAATCCATGAAGGCCGGCAGATTTTAGTTTGCTTAATACCTCCAAAGTAGAAATATTACAAACTTCAGCAATTCCTTCAATTTCAATAGGAGAAAAACAATCTAAATCTATATCAGGGTGGCGAATTCTTAATTCAGAAATTAAATCAAGATAATATTCCAATTTTAAATCTGGATTTACTCCTCCTTGCATCAATATCCTAGAACCTCCGACTAGTTCTAATTCTGATATCCTATTACTAATTTCATCTATTGTTTGAGTGTATGTTTCTTTGTGTCCGGGTGGCCTAAAAAAAGAACAAAAATGACAATTTATAGTACAAATATTAGTATAATTGATATTTCTATCAACTAAATATGTTATTTCGTCACCTGGAACAATTGAGTGCCTTCTCATTAAAGCGGTACTCATTAGTTCATTTAAATCAGCATAATCATATAATTCTTCAGCATCCTCAACAGATAGCCTAGGAGGATTTACTGCAAGTTGGGAATTAAGAATATCTCTCCATTTAGTCATACGATCAACCTCTTGTATTCATCAATGATTCAATTTCTATAATACTTTTAGGACAAGATGATGTCAAAATTACGGGGCCATCTTTAGTAATTAAAATATCATCTTCAATTCTTATGCCTATCCCTGCATATTTACTTGGAATAGAAATATCCGTACGCCAATCAGCAAAATATAGTCCCGGTTCGACTGTTAAAATCATTCCATCCTCTAGTATTCTACCCTCTTTTTCTCCATTGGGGGATGTAACTCCTACATCATGAACATCAAGTCCCAGTGAGTGGCTGGTCCCATGCATGAAGAAATTACGATAAGGACCGTCATAATCTTGTCCAAGTGCTTCTTCTAAACTACAATTCAATATTCCCAGTTTAATTAATCCTTCAGCGATAACTTTTGAAGATGCATGGTGCGATGATAGCCAAGGATTTCCAACCACGCATGCATTAATTCCTGCAATTTCCGCTTCAAGAACAATTTCATATACCTCAATCTGTTCTTTTGTAAACTTTCCATTTATTGGCCATGTCCTTGTAATGTCAGAGGCGTACCCATCTATTTCGCATCCTGCATCAACAAGTACTAAATCCCCATCATTAATTACACAGTTATTATCTCCATAATGTAAGACTGTAGCGTTTGACCCACCTCCCACTATAGATGAATAACTAATTTCACTAAGATTAGATATAAAATGTCCCTCAATTATTGATTGAATTTCCCATTCACCAATTCCCGGCTTGGAGGATGTGATTGCTTTTATGTGAGCTTTAGAAGCTAAATTACATGAGATTTGCATCTTATTTATTTCTTCTTTAGATTTAATTAATCTCATTTCATCTAACAAATAAGATGGATCACTAACACTCCTAGGACCTTTTCCAGTTTTATTTCTGGATCTTGATTTATTAGTAAGTGATTCAAAAACTATATCATCTAATTGTTTATTTAGACCTTGTATAATAAATACATTGTTAATATTTTCTAAATTTTTTAGTATTATATGGTCAATTTCGGTTATTGAATACGCTTCATCAACAGGCCAATTGATGCTAGCATTTTCTACGCCAACTCTCCTACCTTCCCATATTTCTGCCTTGGTATCACTGGGCTGTACAAATAACGAGGTTGTCCAGTGACCATCAATATTATGAGAAACAAAAACAGCATCTGGATCATACCATCCGCAAAGATATAACATGTAGGAATTTCCTCTGAAGGGATAATTAGTGTCATTAGATCTTATGCAATTTGAATTTGTAGGTATAATTACCATGCTATTCTCAGGAAGTTTAGAGTGAAACCTAGATTGTCGATTTATGTATTCCTCAATGGAAAATGGTATTGACGCCATGTTTAACACTCATTCCATAATACAACCATTAATAGGATTATTCATCTATTTATAATACAATAATCTACCACTTTGGAATATTATTTTCAAGTACATTAAATCTCTTGTAAAAAGCGTATGATACAAAAATTATGGAGATAATCAATAATAAGATCATGTAATATCCATTATTATTTGCTTCATCAGATAATACTGCTATAGATATATGAGAAATAAGGCCATCATTATCAGATACTTCTAAAGTAAGTATGAATTTATCATTAGTTACGGATTCTGGCCAAATAAATTTTCTGTAACAATCCTCATAATATGGAATATTATTAACTTTCCATATGCAATTCAATGATTCCATGTCATTAGCAGTGTCACTTGAATTTGTTGCATCTAAGATTAATTCATTAAAATTCGATAGTATAATATCGTCTCCATCCATAACGTCTTGGCCATTTATTTTTAGTTTAGCTATAGGATTTAAGTTTGTTATAAGAATATGGATATCTTTACTATCAATATTTCCAGACAAATCTGATACAGACAATGTAAGTCTAAACAAACCTGATTTATCTGTAGTCAATGAAAAAACTTTTTTATCATTACCGCTAATAATCTCAATTACTTCGACAATATAATCATCATTGTGAATATTGGGGATAATTTCTACTAATGTCCAAACGAATGAAAGTCCATTTCTTCCCCAAAAGGGATCATTTGATACACTCCCATCAAATGATAATCTGGGGGAGTTTTCAAGTAATGAAATTTCGGGAATTATTGATTCCTGAGTATAATTATAATCTGAAATACCTGGGTAATTGATAACGACTATTGGAGAATCATTATCAATTTTAATTGAAACACATTTTAATTCTGAATTAATTAAATTGGATTCAATACTGTCGTGGGACCAGACATATAATGAATACCATCCATCATCAAGAGAACTAATATCAACATCTATATTAAAAGAATTATGATGAACTTCTGAACCATCGTCGATTAGCCTTGTTGAGATATTAGATAATTCGATAAAATCCATTTGGCAAGTTATCTGCCCTTCTAATAAAAATACACTATTGATTGACCACGATACATTAGGAATAGTGGAATCATAGTTCCAAGCAAAACCAGAAATTAATAATTCATTGGTGTAAATTAATTCATCTACAGGAGATAAAATTGAAATGGCTGGTTTAGTTTTTGAATCATTTAAGATTGTACCATCCATGATGAAAATTGGTTTACTGATGGTCAATATTTCATTTATTCCCGTAGATATAGTGATTAAGCAAGTACATATTCCTAAATTAATGGGATTAATTTCTATCTCCCAATCATAATTATAAAGTGAATTAATCTTTTCAGTTCCGTAAAATTCAAATGAATTTGAAGACAGTATACTTCCAAAATTTGAAATTGACCAAGATATAAATGTTTGATTAAGTTCTGAATTTAGATAACCTGAAACAGTAAAAATATCTTGAGAAGTAACTGGTTCGGAATCGTAAAATCCAAAATTATAGTAATTATTTGTTTCGGCATCGGCATTGCCAATAACGAAAGATAGAGGATTAATAAAAATCAAAATAAGTACGAAACTAACGATTCTCACTAGTTACTCGCCTGTGCTAGTATTATTGAACCCAATGGATTACTGAGTGAATTACCTTTCAGATATTCGCATGCGCCATGATAGTTCATCCAACCATAGATATAAGCCATCTTTTGAAATGAATTCTTTTGAGGCAGTAGCAGACAGAATACAATCACATGCGGCCGATGCGAGAGTTACGGAATCCAATAACGAAAAACCATTTCCTAGGGAAACTGCTAAGGCTGCTGCTGCTGCATCATGAAGGCCTATCTGTTGATCTGTGAAAGTAGCATTACAAGGAAAGAAAATTGGAACTTCGCCTAATCTGTATAATGTCATCCCCTCTATGCCTCCTAAAACTAATAATGAATTCCATTCATATTCTGATATTAAATTCTGTGCGGTTTGAGCACTATCTTCTAAAACTAATCTTCTTTGAAGTAATTCTAGTCCCCTTATTTCAAAAAGTACTATTGTAGCATTCCTGCTTTTCTCTAAACCTGTTAACTTAGGATCTACTATAATCGGAATATCTTTTGAATTAGCTATCTTAATTAATTCTATAGCTCCTTTTGTTGACACTACTCCTTTGTCATAATCAGAAATAACTAACGCACAGCTATTATTTAAATTTAATTTTGCCCTAGCTACAAGTTCATCAGATGTTTCCATAGGAAGAGGTTCTAAAGCTTCCCTATCAGCCTGTAGTAATATTTGACTATTGTCAAGTAGACTTTCCCTACTACCATAAAATCTTATTTTTGTTAATGTTTTTCTATTTGGAATCTTCACAATATTGGATATATTAATACCTTCATCAGATAATGTGGAGAGAATTATATCACCTTCAGCATCATCACCTACGCAAGAAAACAATTGTATAGACATACCAAGAGAATTTAATCCCAATGCTATATGTGCCGCAGCACCTGGAGATTCATCAGAATCTATTATTTTAATAACTGGAACTGGGGCTGTTGAGTTCAAGTTATTAGCAAAACCATGATAATACCTGTCTAACATAATATCGCCAATTAATGTAACTTTAGAATTATTAATATTATCCAAAAGAGATCTTAACCTGAGAAGAGTTTTGTATTGAATATCTTGCTCCGCATTCATTGTCATCAAACCTCCGTAGATGTTATCACTGTTCATATTTGGGTTAACCGACGGTATAAAATCCTATACTATTACCCGAAATCATGAATCGGGATGCTAGTGGAGTCCATTATGAAGGTTCAGCAGCAAATAGGTTATGGCATAAGTCTGCCATAGGACGTATAATGTCTGAAGATATGATATTTTTAACTAATGCTGAAATGTTATTCTGTAATGAGCATAGGAATATAGATTTACCAAGTGAGAATTGGGTTACTGAATGTTTGAAATTAAATCCCGATTTGATTGAAGAATACACAATATTGGAATCTTTAAGAAAACCAGGGAATAAAATAATGTTATCTGAAAATTCATTAAATTTTGATTTTAATATTCAAAGTGAATCTTGGGGACTTAGGTGGCCATCGGACCATCATCCTAGAAATGAAAAACCTATTTCTGAAATTCGATGGTTTCACTCCTCCTGTCCATTAAATATTAAAGAATTATATCAATGGTGTGAAAATGTGACTAAAAATGAACGTATTGCAGAAGTATTAATTGTAGATAATGAATTAGCAGTAGTCACATATAGGATCCAAATATTAAGTCCAAAAGGCGATATGCCTATTCCCAAGAAAGATGATTATATTGAAATTAATCAAATACAGGGTTCCATTAAATTATCTAATGGTAATATCTTTATTCCACATGATGGTCAATGGGCATGGGAAAATATTGGCATACCTTATACAGGCGGTAGAATTTTAGATGAAGATATGCAGAATATAATCAATTATTTCATAGCAAAAGAAGGTGAAAGCATTGACATATCCACTAGTATAAAATTAGATTTGATTAACAGGGGATTACATCCTAGACCCGGTTTCAAATACGGATCAAAATGGAGATGTTATGATACTGCATTAGGCGAAGATCATGCGCCTTGGCTTGTAGTTCATCCAAATAATGGACCAATTAATTGGGAAGAAGCTTGTCTTTCATCTAGATTAGCAGCAGGAGTCAATAAAAAATGGTTATATCCGATTAAAAACGATATTTGGAATTATATTTCTATAACACGTCCACCGGCTGATTCCAGATGGAATAATCCAATAAAACGCTAATTATTTTGTTTTTTTGCTTTTATTTGTAAGTAGAGATAATGCAAGTAAAATAGAAATTAAAAATACTCCGTTACCTGGTTGAGATATCCAAGGCAACCATCCTTCACCAATAAATGGAGATTCTGCTTGGAGTATAATGGGCAGTCTTTGTTCAAGTGAATTGCCATCTATAAATATCAATTCTCCTTTGGCGACCATTCCACTTTCCAATAATCCGTCAGGAGATACTTCAAGAATTATTGGTTCGCCAGGATATAATGGACCTTGAGTAATAGGTTCTGATATCCTACTAATTGCACCGGAGACCGAAATAGAATAAAATCTAGATTCGTTTCCAATATATTCAGGATATATTGCTACGCTAGAATCTTCATCCCAAGGGATTACTATTTCTAATTCTTCTAATATTAATTTATGGCCAATTTTTATCCAATTTATTTCAATATCAATATATGGTGAATTATTGCAACCAATATATCCTTTTAATTGCCCATTACTTCGGCCTAAATAAGAATGATTTAGTAAAGGAACCTTATTGAAGCCAGGAATAATTTCATAATTATCGAAATTTTTGATCCCATTGTATGTGAGATTCAAATTTAAATCGCATGATTTATTGGACATTATATCGATGTAAGCTATCTCATTTGATAATAATTGAATTGGACTTCTAGGCGTTAATATGTCGATAGAATTATCTTTATAATTTTCAAAATTAATGGTCATATTGACGACATTGCCATTTTCATCATAATTAGTATTACTTACTGTTGCTGTCCAAGTTACCAAACGACCATGATTGTCCCTAATATAAATTCCTTTGTTACCGAATGATTCTCCATCTGAAAATAAATCACCTGCCTCACCCATATTTCTTCCCCTTTGTAATGCATCATTGCCATCTGCTTCTATAATCTTCAGCCACGCTACCTTTGGATCAGTATTAACTAGGTTATAATCCAAATTACCATTATCTAAATCTTGGTGCTCAACCAATAAACCTGAACTAGGTAGTGAGCTGTCAAAACCATTAGATCTTACAGACAATCTTATAGATTCACTTGGTGAAATTAGAATTTTAATGGTGTGTCCACCTTCGGAAATAGGAGTTAAAAGTATTGAAGATCCTTCATTAGGAACTATATTAATCGAATTTCCTGCTCCAATTAATTCCAGAGTTGAAGCACTTGGGAGAGAGGGTATCTTCCCGTCGCCATTCCAGTTACCTCCAGCCATTATATCCCAAATACCCAATCCATTCCAATTAGAAGAAGGTGAATTACTATGGACATCATACAGATCTACTGCACCCATTTGATGTAACATTTCATGCATTATCGTTCCTAATCCTGATGAAAGAGAAACAATTGTATAATGCTCTATTGACCATTTGGATATCCCTATTGGTGCATCAATTCCTGAAAAATGACTCCAAATTGATGAAGTTATTCCACTAGACTCCTGAGCATTACCAGAGTGGATGACCAGTAGACGGTCCACTATCCCGTCATTATTAAAGTCCCATTTTGATAAATCAATATTGGTCAATAGTCCGTTAACAGCTTCTTTTACTAGATTTTGGACGCCATTATTATCTGTTACATCCCTTCCATTATCAGAATCTTGGCCCCAAAATGATTCAGATTGATCAGTATGCCATACTTCATCGATAATAGTTACATTTAGATTTGACTTTGGACTAATAGATTTTATGTAAGATGTTGCAGAAAATTCACCTTCAAAAAAATCAGAAAGTAAACTATTGTCAAAAAAACTATCAATGAATTCTATTTTCAAAACTAGCCATTCTTCTTCTTCTTGGATTGGAATCAAACTATTTTCGTCATTAGTAACATTTGATTCCAATCTATTTTGAATATATTCAGAATTTAATTGAGCAAACATTCCACCAAATATAAGCAAAATAGCCAGCACCACTCTGACTCTGTTCATATGTTGGCCTACATGATGTAAGATTTTAATTAATTGTAATGATGTTTGTCAAGATATAGAATCGCATAAAGTATTTAATTTCCACATTTCATCGTCAGAAAATTCTGAATCCATCCATTCTAGACCTAATATCTTACAATTATTAATTTCTAAGATATTTTTAAAGTTATTAGGAAGAGGAAGTCCGTCACATCCAGTAATTATTATTTGAGATATATTATGTCCAATTACCATTTCAATTAATTTATCTTGTTCCTCTCCATTTAAGCAAATAGCGCTGCATTTTGGTATTGCGACTCCCGATGGTTGGAAGTTGGTTGGAAATTTGGGACATGCCCCCTCACAATTACAATCTATAATTGAGTACTTTTCAGAATTACCTTTACTAGATATACGTTCCTTTACAGTATATGACCTTCTACCTAATGGATAATTAGGAATAGTAAGAGAAAATAAGTTAGCAATTGAGATAATTAAAATTGCGATTATTATTTTTAAACCTTCAAATTCATCTGGTAGAGATAAAATTATTAAACTAGCAGAAAATAAAATAATCTTTTCATTTAAGAAATTACTGTTGCTTTCAAATAAGCCTAATAATCGTGCCAAGCTTATTGATATTGTGCTGAATGAAAATATTATAAAAATCAAGGATATTCCCATCGTAAACCTAAAAATAGTAGTTACATCATAACGATTATCGATTCCATAAATTGAGGAATGTGCTGATAATTCACCAATAACATTAGGTAAAATGATAAACCATATTGACAATAATAATACAGGAACCATTACAAGATTTATGAATAATAATATAGACAGCCAAGATTTTTCACTTGGAAGAAGCCCATTTTTGAAAAATTTAAAGATTGAATATGATAGAAAGGGCATAATAGAAATTAATGCTAATACAAATATCATTGACCATTGTATTTCAATCCATTCATATGGGCCATAGATAGTAAGTTTTGAATTTATATTTAAAATATTTAAAGAATTTATCCAATGTGAAAATATATCCTCAATAAAAAATGCCCACAAAAAAGAAAAAATAATAAATAGTGTGAGATTGATCCTCAATAAATAAACTAAGTCATGTAAGTGTTGATTAACAGACTTTTTATTATCTTTGGATACTAAAACAACCATATCACAAAATATCCTTTACCTTAGGTTCCGTCGAAGCTGATCTTATTGTACGGTAAACGCCATACGCCGACCATGCGCTAATGAAGAACATTGAACCAATAATAAAGGAAGTTAAATCAGTAACTCCGGCATCTTCACCAACCAATGCTTGCGGAGGGAATTCCAAAGTTGCATCATTTACTAACCACCTAAATCCAAGATAGAATGAAACAAAAGTATATGAAATCCTCCTTAATGCTTCAGGATAGGCTAATTCTTTAGCCAAATATTCAGGTCCCTCCCCATATCTTCGTTCTAGTATTTCCCTTTGGAATACTCCGCCAACTATCAATGCAACTAAACTTGTCCAGAAGAACATGTTACCTTGTGTGAACATTTTTTGGGAAAGTGCATCTTGTTTCTCTTGTTCAATTTGTTCATCGGTTATCTCTAAAACGAAAAGTGAATCATAATCGCCAACTGAAATAGTTCTTGTTTGGAGTGTAGAGTTTGATTCATCAGTAGAGATAGTACCCGGTGCATTTATTGAGAAAGAGAGTAAATTCCAAT
The DNA here is from genome assembly GCA_002503285.1 of Euryarchaeota archaeon UBA557. Lineage (GTDB taxonomy): Archaea > Thermoplasmatota > Poseidoniia > Poseidoniales > Thalassarchaeaceae > MGIIb-O3. The sequence goes on along the minus strand of DARI01000004.1, from coordinate 27,750 downwards.
AATCATTCTCATCTGGAATTCCGGCCCCATCGACTGAATTTCCTGCTAACCAAAAATTTACTTGACCAACATCTTCTGAAGGTGCCGTCCACTTAATTTTCCAAATCCCGTCGGAGTCAGTATCTGAATGAGATACATCATCTATTCGATCTTCTGCTTGTCGAATATCTTCACTATCTTCCCAAGAAAATGCCCCCACTGCATCGGATGATAGTAAAAAGCCAGCTTTGACATTACCATTACCCCCAGATAGTGTCAAAGAATCGGCAACAGTTATAGTAAGGTCATATGTCGAGTTTGTATCATACATAATTGGAACGCCTGTAATCATTACGACTACTCGAGCAGAGGTGGCTCCATTGTTATGGCATGAACATCCATATTTCACCGTTAGTTCTTCATCTGAATTTAGAGCAGATGGTCCTCCACTCATACCAAATACTGGCATAATTAGTAATCCAATAACTAAAATTACAATACTAGATCTTTTCATAGTCTGCTTCATCGCACCACCTATTTCATTTTCGGGAGCCAATGCCACATAACTATTACTAGAAGAGGACCTCATAATTAATCATTATATCATAAATCCTTAAGTGCAGAATTAAGATTATTCATCATTGCTTTACCATCTCCGAAAAGCATCATCGTCTTGTCTTCATAAAATAGATCATTATCAACACCAGCATATCCAACTGAAAGGCTTCTCTTTATTATGACAACAGAACGCGCCTTATCTGCATCAATTATTGGCATCCCTGCTAATGGCCCTACTCCGCTACGTGCTGCTGGATTACATGTATCGTTTGCACCAATAATTACTGCCATATCGCACTCAGAAAATTCATGATTAATTTCTTCCATCTCAATTAATTGTTCATATGGGACATTAGCCTCTGCAAGTAATACATTCATGTGGCCTGGCATTCTTCCGGCAACTGGATGAATGGCATATTTTACTTCAGTATCAAATTTACTTTTTAATAAATCAGCGAATTCCTTTACTTGATGTTGACATTGACTTACTGCCATCCCATATCCTGGAACAATTATTACTTTTTGGGCACCATCAACCATCATAACTACTTCTTCGGCATCTGAACCGACTTTGGTCCTGGTAAGAGTGGCCTTTTCAGATCCTCCGAATGATTTGAAGAGAACATCTGGTAATGTCCTATTCATTGCTTTACACATAATAAATGTCAAAATTAATCCTGATGCCCCCACTAAGGAACCTGCTACAATTAATACACTGTTAGATATAATAAATCCTGTAAATGCTGCTGCTATTCCTGATAGTGAATTTAATAATGATACGACAACTGGCATATCTGCACCACCAATCGGTAGAACAATCAATATGCCAAGGACGCAAGAAATTATTATAATTGCCCATAATAAATTTTCATCCGTAGGATTATTAATTGACATACATATCAGGATTAATGAAGAAAGGAACAATGATACTTTTACAAAATTTAACCAAGAAGGCCCCCAAGTTGGAGTTTGATACCATTTACCAAAAATATTGACTCCGCCCTTTAGCTTGAACATTGCTAGTAACGAACCAGTAAGAGTCATCCATCCAACAAGAGCAGATAATCCAGCTGCGACATAAATAACTGCTAATTCCAATCCACTAGGAACTATATCATTTTCATATATGTATCTCCAACTTTCTGATAATGCCACTAATGCAGATGCAGCACCACCGAATCCATTGAATAAAGCAACTAATTCTGGCATTCCAGTCATCTCTACTCTGATAGCCATTATGTAACCTATAACGGAACCTATTACTAAACCAGAAATTATTAATTCCCATCCAATAATTCCCTCATCAAGTAAATTCATTTCTATTATAGTGGTGAAAATTGCTACTGTCATTCCCATTGCACCTAATCTATTTCCCCTTGGTGCAGTTTTTGGATGGCCCAAATTCTTTAATCCAAATATAAAAAGAGTAGCAGAAATGAGATAACCTATTGAAACCCAATCACCAATCATAACTAATCCTCCCTTCTCTTTTTGCCAGCTATCATTACTAACATCCTATTAGTAACTACAAAACCACCAATAACATTAATCATCGCTAGAACTATTGCAACAAATGCTAAGATACCAGATAATTGTGTATCTCCCCCATTAAAAACAACATTTGCGCCAATTAAAGCCCCGACAACGCTAATTCCAGATATTGCATTTGCACCACTCATTAAAGGAGTATGTAACATCGAAGGAACCTTTGTAATCAATTCAAAACCAAGAAATATTGCTAATACAAATAAAGTTATTGAACCTATTATTTCGACTTCTGTAATCATTTAATTAAACCCCCTAATTTAGATTGTTTTGGATGAATTTGACCATTATTACATATTAATACTCCACCCATTCCTGATATATAAAAGTCAGATCCTTCTGGTGCACCTACTAAAATATCATCATCTTCAGAGAGTTGTATCTTACCATTTTCAAATATTGAAATTATAAAGTTTGTAAGATTATTGGAGTACAACATACTTGCAGAATTTGCAACTGTACCAGGTAAATTTGAAGTTCCAACAATTATTACTCCATTGTCTGATGTAATTATTTTACCTGGGATTGTTAGTTCACAATTTCCGCCAACATCTGCATTCATGTCGACAACCACCGCCCCTGACTTAAATGTAGAAATAGCAGATTTAGGTACTGTTATTGGGGCAGGTCTACCAAAAATTCTAGCAGTCGTAACTATGATATCTGCATCTGCTGCTACTTGGCAAACAGTTGAATTAACTTTTTGAATAAATTCTGGAGTAAGGGGTTTGGCATACCCAGATTCATCTTCAAAATCATCCATTCCATCTACTTCGATAAATCTTCCACCCACAGATTCTATTTGTTCAGCAGCGGATTTTCTAACGTCTGATGCATAAACAATCGCACCCAATCGTTTTGCAGTCGCAATGGCTTGTAATCCTGCTACTCCACTCCCCATAATAACTACTTTAGCAGGTCTAATAGTACCTGCAGATGTAGTCATCATAGGAATTCCCTTTGGAACATAAGAAGCCCCCAAAAGGACTGCTTTGTATCCTGCTAGGTTATCTTGACTAGAATTAACGTCCATTGATTGAGCTCTTGATAGTCGGCGTGGTATCATATCCATAGAAAATAAAGTAACACCCAAATCCATACACACTTGAATCATTTCGGGCTGTCTAAATGGATCTGCTACGCAAGCTAGCATCATTCCTTTGCGTAGTTCAATTTTTTTCAATAATCTTATTGTAATTAATAATTCACATGATAATACATCTTCTCTTTTACTGACAATCGCCCCTTGATTAGAATATAGTTCATCAGAATAATTAGATAAAATCCCAGCCCCTGATTCAACATATACTTTAAAACCATTTTTTTTAAGCTTTTTTACAGAATTAGGTACAATTGCAACTCTATTTTCACCTTCTGGTTCCTTTAAAATTCCTAGTCTCATTATTATCTCTCCAATTAATCAACAAGTCGCTGACGAATTATATGATTACCCAAAAGTAAATACTTATTGAAACCGCCGGCATTTAGAGTACAATCTTAGATAGCACTATTGAAATATTATATTATATCCAATATAAAATACTACGATATCACACAAGGCATGGGAAATCCAGCAAACCCAAATCGAACGATATTTCAGATATAGCATTGACCATATTGCAGCTGCTGATAATAATCCAATTGACGCCAGAAATGTCTGCCACCAAAGGAATCCAAAATAATGCAAAGCTAGAGTATGGTGTAAGGTGAATAATGATGCCGAGAATATTATCCCAGCATTATCATTATTAAATAGAATACTAGATTTTGTAGTTATAAACCATCTAAATACATATTCTTCTAATAAACTATTTATGAAAATCCAATAAATCATGCCAGCAAAATAAATTTTAGGATTCGATAATCCTTTAGCGTCCAAAGTATCTACCATATAGATTAGATCGATACTATTGTCAAAAATTATCCAAGTTACAGATATAATCAAGGACATTACAATACCTGTTATAATTCCAAATTTTATCCCTTCATTAGAAGGAAAAATAAAAGAAATAGGATTATTATCAATTTTTATGTACCAAATAGTCGGAATAACAAATATCATAATTTTACATACAATAAAAAAAACTTGTGAAGATAGTTCATCTTCCAATATTTTAATACCGAATATTACAGATATGGAGGGAATAAAACCCACTAGTAATATCCCCATTAAGGCCGACTTTCTGGATTCCATGCCGATATTATATAATGACTATAAATGAATATTTCCCCGTCCGAAATTCCTACATCAAAATTCCTAAAGGCTAAGTCCTATGACTCAATCGTATCTACTAGAGAATACCATGGCGAGAGAATCAAGAAAAGTAGCAGTTATTGGAGCAGGCAATGTTGGAGCAACGTGTGCGTTTGTTTTGGCTGAGAGAAAAATTGGAAATATTGTACTTTTAGATATTTATGAAGGATTTGCAAAAGGTAAGGCATTAGATATGAGTCAAGGTGGGCAAGTGTTGAATTATGATGGAAAGATTACTGGGACAAAGGATTATTCAGATATTGCAGGATCAGATGTAGTAGTTGTGACATCAGGATTTCCTAGGCAACCTGGCATGAGCAGAGAGGACCTGATAGGTAAGAATGCAGACATTATATCTCAAGTTGGAAGAGGGATTAAAGAACATGCTCCTGATTCTGTAATTATTATGGTTACCAATCCATTAGATTTAATGACCTATCACATGCAAAGAGTAACTGGTTTTCCACACAATAGAGTAATTGGTCAGGCAGGGATTTTAGATTCCGCGAGAATGACTCATTTTGTTTCAGATGCAATTGGATGTAGTAACGAAGATGTACAAGCAATGGTTCTAGGAGGGCATGGAGATACTATGGTCCCATTACCAAGATATACCACAGTTGGAGGAATACCAATTACTCAACTACTATCAACAGAAGAAATAACTGCAATTAGTGAAAGAACGGCTAGTGGTGGTGGAGAAATAGTAAAATTATTAGAACGAGGTAGTGCATTTTATGCGCCTGGTAGTGCAGCTGCCATTATGGCAGAATCGGTTCTCAATGATAGACGAAGATTACTACCATGCAGCGCTTATCTTAGTGGAGAATATGGAATGGAAGATATATACATTGGAGTTCCTGTCATATTAGGAAAAAATGGAATTGTAAAGATAATAGAATTAGAATTACAGGAGTCAGAAATGATGAGTTTACAGAGTTCTGGTACTTTTTACAAAGAACAATTAAAGGACATATTAGGTTATTAAAAGAAATTGGAATAATTATGCTTGAAAATATTGAATATATTTATCTAGAGCATGATGGAAAGATACTTTTGGTAGATAGTAAAGGTAATGGGCCACAATTACCAAAGCAAGGTAGAATACTAGCTTTGGAAGATTATTTACTTAGATTACCAACATATGATGAAGTCCTAAAATTGAAGATACCATACAAAAAAATTAGAAATAATGTGATTATTATTGGAAATAAATCTTACAAAATTACCATAGGGGAGCCCGAAATAAACTGGCCAGAACATTGGGCATGGAAAGATGATGCAATAAGTGATAATGTAGTTCATCCAATAGTAAGAGAGTGCGTATATAGGACAATTCACAGAATAGTCAGTAAAGTAATTATTTCGAATGATGAAAATAAAATATTAATGGCGAAATCCTCAAGAGGATTTTTTACAGGATATTGGACATTACCAGGTGGATTTGTAAATTATGGAGAACATCCAAGGAAAGGAGCCGAAAGAGAAGTGTTGGAGGAATTGGGGATAATTATCAATATATCCGACCCTAAGGGAGAATCTGGAAATATAAAAACAGGGAATGATAATTCATTAATTCAACAAGAAATTTTTAATGAAGATGGAATTAATTGGGTCTCATTTACGTACAGAAGTAATTCTAATGTTATGATTGAAAATATTAATCCGAAAGAAGGTGAAATTGAAGAAGTGCGTTGGTTTGATATCAATGAAGCATTAAAAATAGCCGTATCTCATTTTGATATAAATGCCATAAAAAGAATATCTAATTAAAATGGGAACCGAATATCAAGCGGACGAAAACATAACTAAACAATCCACCCGGACATATCCGGCCCCCGGTTTTTTGTCCGGGCACGTTGCGATGTGAGCACTTCATCCTTAAGTCCTAGCAATAATTGTAGAAAATATTCAATTAAAATATACGTAGACTTCACAAAATTAATTTCATATTTAGAACATTAGGTGGCAGATGGCGAGCGTGATAACGAGACCCTGAAAGAAAACGTTAAATTGCCATCTACCATATTTTCTGAATTGATTGTTATTCATAAAGTTAATGTTTATAGACGGAAAAAGTATCAGGCATCACTCCAATTTGATATCCTATTGGATGGGACAAAAAAATACTAATTTGATTAATACCCATAAAAAACTCGAGACGCTGTTAGCAAATACCACCACTTACCTTAGTGCATAAATTATGGTGGGCCTGCCTGGATTTGAACCAGAGTCTGTTCGTCCCAAACGAACAAGCATAGACCAGACTAACCCACAGGCCCTGTGGTAATCCGTCCCAACGGCCAATATGTCATGAAGGTTACTAGAGCCAAGTCCATTCATTATGTGCTGATCTAATAATTAGTCCCTCAAATTCAGACTTTGCAATGAGGTCCTCAGCAAATACATCTTCTATGAAATTTTTATTCAGAATACTGACTAATTTATCTAACTTTAAGACGCCATCATTTGATGTAGCATTCTTCATCATAATCTGATATTTTGACATATTACTTTCTTCATGTGAATTCAAACTATATTTTTTGGCTTCAGATTTTTTTAATTTATTATTTATTATATGATTTATTTCAGCTGGTGCATTTGCTGAAGCTACAGCCATTCCAAGATCCATAGAAGATGAAAAGTTCTTAATAATTTTACATTCATTATTTTTGGAACATCTGGAACACCTAATTTTACTCCCTTTTTTTATCCCAAAATTATGGCCACAAATACATTTTATTAATGACCAAGTAGATTCCATGTCAGTCTGAATAGATATTAGTTCAATAAATTGCCTGAAAAATAATCAAATTTAGACTGGTTTATTGAAGTAGTCTTCTCTCGGACAAATAAGATGACTTCATTGAGGGCAATTATTGGAGTAACATTTTCCTTAATATTACTACTATTTTCAATATATAATTTTATGATTAATAATTCACTTACAACTCAAGTTTGGAGTTACTTACTTCTGGCGCCTTTACCTTTAGCAATAGGATTGGCCCCGAATACAGAAAAACTGAAATTATACAAAAAAAATATTGATTGGGATGATGAAACCAGTGAAATAGATAATGAAAATATAGATCCCGTAGCTTTTGGTTATGATATCCCAATACTATAATTCATGCTAGCCTAAGTGTTTCTAAATTATCTGGTGCATATGTTTGAACTTTGAATTTCTCCCTTAAACCTTGTCTGAATGCATTACATGTTTGAGAGTCGCCATGATGACAAATAATTTTACGGGGTGTAGGGTGAAGTGCAGATACGTAATCCATCAATTGGTTTCTATCTGAATGGCCACTAAATCCATCAATTATTACCATATTACAATTCACAGCAATCATCAATGTTTGCCCCCTATCCATTAATGGAACTTGAGAATGCCCGTCTTGAAGTCTGCGACCAAGGGTACCAGAGGCCTGATATCCTACAAAACAGAGAGTGTTGCCATGTTCAGGAGCCCAGTGCTTGAAATATTCTACTATTGGACCTCCAGTCATCATACCACTAGTTGCGAGTACAATGCATGGATTTGTTTCTAAAAGTATAGATTCTCTTTGTTTATGAGACTCTACTTGTTTGAACCATGGAGAGTTAAAAGGATTGTGTTCTCCACCTTTCAATAATTGTTTTCTCAAATCTCTGTTGAGAAAATTAGGATGGCTGGAATGTATGGCAGTTGCTTCAGATATCATCCCATCTAACCATACAGTAACTGGTTTAACTTTCCCGGATTTAAATAATTCATCAATAGCAATCATTACTTCTTGTGAGCGTCCAACGGCAAAAACTGGACTGAATATTTTACCGCCTCTGTTTAGAGTATCAATAATTAAGTCTTGTAATTCGTGACTAGCCTGTTGCCTCGTTGGTTGTATATTTGTTGGGCCACCATAGGTTGATTCTATTACCAAAGTATCAACCTTTGGGAATCTGACTGTAGCAGCATCGAAAAGCCATGATTTTTCATATTTTATATCTCCAGAGAATAATAATCTATGTTCAGATTTTCCTTCACCGATCTGAGCATATACGCTAGAAGACCCCAATATATGGCCTGCATTTTCTAAAGTTATTTTAATATCGGGAGATATGTCAGTTTTATCTCCCCAATTTATATCGACAGTATGTTTTATACATTCCTGAATATCAGCTTTTGAATATGGCGGATCATTACCTTCGGCGAGTGCTACTTTAATGTAATCAATTTGTAATAATGTCATCAAATCTCTAGTTGGAGGAGTGCAATAAACAGGCCCTCTATATCCATATTTGAATAAAACTGGTAACATCCCAATATGATCTACGTGGGCATGAGTAATTACAATTGCATCTAAATTATCTAACGGCAATAATTCCGGTGCAGAGAAAAATGGTTGAGTTTCATTCCTATTGGTTGTTGGCTTGGCACCGCAATCAACTAAAATTTTTGATTCATTTGTTGTAACTAAATGCATTGCCCTTCCAACTTCCCTGTAGGACCCTAGGGCGGTTACTCTAACCCATGGCTCCCCGGAACGTTTGGGTCTGTATATTCTAGTTCCGAATTTACGCATTAATGCTTTTCTGTCACTGGCCATTTCTTTTCTGTACCTTCTGATATCATGTTGGGTCCTACTTGCAATAGCAGGTGCGCGAACAACGTTGACCAGCCATCCAATTTCATCCCTCAATTGTTGTATATGAATTCCTTTTGGACCAACAGCAGAAGAGGGATCATCACATTCCAAAATAATTTCGGATAATGCTGGATCTAGAAAGGTATTATTCACTCCGGCTTCAGGAGGGATGTATTTTGAAACTGCCTGATGTATAGCAGTTTCATCTGCAAGTATGTCTGGATGCGGACGTATAACTACCCTACGCTTGATAGATTTTGCAATTTGAACAGTTAAACTATCTCCACTACCAATAAATGAAGATGGTTTTTTGGTAATTATGGAAATAGAACCAGCTTCTAAATCCACATCATAATCAATATTTTTTGGTATAACTGAGGCTATTCTCTTTTTCATTTCGACTATCGATAATCGCATGTATTTACATCCTTATAGGCAAAGCCTGCTAAACTAGCACCTCGAAAAGGAGAACTAGGGCAGGAATATGATTATAGTGAGGACAAAAGGGTGATTTTTTCTTCTTCTGTAAGTAATTTGAAACCATCATCGAGAGTAATTACAGCTAAATCCATACCATTGCCACTAGCTGCATCTCTTTGAGCAGAAGCTAAGAGTGCTTTAGCGGCTACCTTTAGTGCATCTTCTCTGGACATATTATCCCGATATTGATCTTCTAAGACCCCGTACATGTAGGGGCTACCTGAGCCAGTTGCACAATAAACGTCAGGTATTGAACCGCCGGCTGCATCAATGCTATATACACTTGAACCATCTTTATCGGCTCCAACAATTAGTAATTGAACATGATGGGGGCGGCCTACTAAAATATTTGCTGTTAAAGTTGCTGCGCCTTTAACTGTCATTGGAGAATCACGCTTTAATTCATATAATCTTAGTTCAGATGCTAATGTTCTGGAAAGAGATTGCGCATGCCCTACAAGTCCAGCAGTCGTCAATGCTATGGAATTTGAAATTTGAAATACTTTTTGTACGCTTTTATTCGCTATAAAATGCCCCATTGTTGCCCTATGATCAGCGCCTACTACTACGCCTCCATCAAAAGTTATCCCAATAGTGCTAGTTCCAGTTTTTACTACTTCAGAAGACATATCCATAAAAAATCACCCGCTGTGGAAGAGTTCCCAGCAAACCTAACTGAAATCAGACCCTTTATGAATGCGACGGGAGAGAAGTCTCAAAATCACCATAATTAAAATAATTTAATTTGATGTATCTATAGAAGAAGTCAAGTCAATGAATCTATTCGATGTACTATGGTCAGTGAGGATAGGGAGCCTCGTTGGATTGAAATGGAATCAAATTCCTCTGATAATGATGTAGATTTAGAACCCGGTGAAAAGTATCATGACTTACATAAAAAGTATCCCAATCCCCCCACACCAAGAGGTCCTGATGATACCATCATACATCGAGCAGTGCTCCAAGACTTAACTGGAGTGCCAATGATTTTAAATTGGATATCAGATGGTGATATCGTAATAATTGAAATGTCGGAGTTAATAAAAAGAGAGACCGAATTAAATATTGCAGTAAAACGTATTAGTAAATTTGTTGAATCTGACCTATCAGGTACCGTATTACAATTGGGCAAATCAAGACTTTTACTTCTTCCTTCTAAGTTTGATGGTAATGAAGGACACGTTTCTGCATAGGTGAAATTATGGAAAGTATAATTGAGCAATCGTGCCCAATATGTTTTGCCGATAAAGGGTTAAAATTATTTGTACACATTTCTGAAATCCCTTACTTTGGGGAGCACACTCAAATGACGATGCTATGTGAAGAATGTGGCTGGAAAAATACAGACTTTATCCCCGCAGAAGGAAAGAAACCTGGAGCGTGGTCAATAATAATTTCCAATATTAGTCATATGTCTACGAGAGTAGTTAGATCATCTTCATGTACAATAAAGATAGATGAGATAGGACTGGAAGTAGAGCCTGGAGGGAATTCTAGTGGATATATATCCAATATCGAAGGAGTTCTCAACAGATTTAAAGGAATTGTTGAAATGATATTAAGACAAGCAAAAAGAGATAAAGATGATAATATTGAAAAATGCTTAATTCTATTGGATAAGATAAATGAGATAAAAAATGGGAATAAAGAGGTCGAGATGATATTATTGGATCCAATGGGGCATAGTCAAATTCTTCATGAAGATGCAAAGTCTAGAGATTTAGATGAAACAGAGATTGCCGAATTACCAACTGGGCCTAGCATACCTGTTTTTGATTTAAACGAGGATTAAAAAGCATCTGGCGCTAAAAATTCGTTAACTCTATCAGCCCATTCATCTCTTTTTTCAGATAAATCATTAAGCCAAATTGTGGCATTTTCAATGCATATATTTTTCATTTCACCTGCTAATATTTTTCCACTTTCATAATCTCTTTTTATTTCATTTAAGACATTATCATCTTTTTCAAAGAAAAATTGTAAGTACTGAAATGAAACATCTTTACTGCAATCACCACCTAACCGCCTGTGTTCTTCAACAGTTGATTGGCCTCCGCTAAATGCTTTCTTGACTTTCTTTTCCATTTGAGTAATACTATCATTCATAAATATGGTAGTTTCTGGTTTAGAAGAAGACATTTTGTCTCCAGTCATTCCGACAGCAAACCTGTGGTAAGTAGAGCATGGTGGCATGAATCCCATACCTCCCATCTTTCTTTCTAAGCGTAATAAATTCAACTTTAATTGCGAGATATCAATATTAGAAGCCCCAGGAATATCTAATGTTCCATGTTTAGGATTAGAAATTATATCTGCATACCCAATAGAAGAAATTGACGATTTTATCCTATTAAAAATATTATTACGAACTTCACGGTTTACTTTTCCATCTTTAGAAATTCCAAATATTTCTGAGTTATCATCTTGAATTGATAATGCGACAGTAAGTCCACCATTTTGCCTAGTTTTAACATTGAACCAATTTGTCTTACTAACTAGGCCCCTAGTTAATCGTAGGTGAGGATCTTGATCTATTCCAACAGGCACTACAATCGGCCTAAGCCCGCCAAACTCTTCCATCTGAGGGTGAACAATATCTCCTGCTTGAACAAGAGGTGCTTGGACATGGGCTAAATTAGTGTCTCCTCCGAATCCATATATTGCTTCAAATTCAGAAATATTAGTTTTACGACCCAAAGTAAAGGCAAGACGTTGAACATCGGGCCTTTTACTTTGAAAATAAACACTAGTAGATTTAGGATCTAATCCCATTGCGGCGTAATTGATAATGTATTCTTCTAAAGCAACTTCTCGACCTTTTTTAAGGGAAGTAGATCTAGTTGCTAATGCTTCTAAATCAGCAACTGCGACGGTAACATCCCCTCCTTGTTCTTGGAACCATTTTACTTGGTCAATTACCATGCTATGGCCGAGATGCATATTACCACTAGGCATAAGGCCGGTTAATACACCGAATTTTTCATTTCTATATATGGAATTTAGTATTACATCTAAGTCCCTATGGCCGAAAATTATTCCTCTTCTATGTAATATATTTGGATTGGGAATTTTGGATAATTCTATTGAGTCTAATCCGAATTTAGTAGATATTCTATCATAATCAGTAGACTGTTCTGATGACCAAGGATCAATATGGCCTGCTTCTCCCATAACTAAGGGTAGATGATATATGCAATCAAACCATCGATGAATTAGATGCATTTGAACAGTTAAACACAATAAAGATAACCTTTCCCGATAAAATAATGCCATCCATTCATTGCTTGGGAACGGGACTAGTGGGTTCTTTTGTAGCCAAAAGATTAGCAATTAATGGCCATCTAGTCTATGCACATGACATTGCTCCAAATTCACAATTGATTGGACATAAAAACATCACGATAGTAGAAGGTGATGCATTAGAAAAAATTGTTGATATAAACAAAATGCCTAAATTTGATTTAATAGTCAATATGTTACCCGGAGATATCGGGCATGAGGCAATGAAGATACTATGTTCTCAAAATGTAAAAGTTGTGGATTTGAGCTTTAGTGAAATTACTCCAGATAATTTAATTAAGGATAATAAGAATAAGAATTCTACAGTATTATGGGATGTTGGAATTGCCCCTGGGCTATCAAATATGCTAATCTCCATAGCCCATAGGAGACTGGGTAAACTTAAACTTGGGGAAATTAGAGTAGGAGGCAATCCAATCGATAAAATAGGCGGTTGGAATTACATGGCACCATTTTCTCCAAAGGATGTAATTGCAGAATATACACGTCCTGCAAGAGTAGTTAGAGATTCAAATATCACAGTATTGAAACCATTATCAGAAAGGCACGATATCCAAGTATCTGAGAAGGGGCAGATGGAAGCATTCCTAACAGATGGATTGAGGAGTATATTGACCTCAATACCGGCAACAGAATTATCAGAATTCACAGTTAGATGGCCCGGCCACATTCAGAAATACATTGATGAGTTTAATGATGGAACACTAGATTATAATCAATTATTAAAAGACTGGAAATATGATAAAAATGTGAAAGAATTTACTTGGATGGAAATAATAGCGATTAATCATGACGGAGAAATGATGAAATGGACAATATCTGATGAAGGCGCGAATGATGGCCATTCTATGGCTAGATGTACGGGTTTGGTAACAGTATTTTGCATAGAAGAATGGCTGAATAATCCTGATATGCTTACGAAGGGCATTCATGCTCCAGAAGAATTAGATGATGAGACTATAGAAAGAATAATTAATAATATCAAGAGTGAAGATATAGTTATAGAATTCGAATGTAATTTTTAATCTAACCTAATGTTGTATCATATTTATCCTTAAGTATTAACCACTTTATAGCAATTGGAGTAGCAATTAGAGTGATTATTGCGATTCCTATTATAGGCCAATTAAAATCAGGTTCTGAGGATCTTTCTATTAGCCAGGTAAATAATATTTCAGAATTTAAAAAGTCAGAAGCAGATTCCCTGAGGTTACTTACGTGATGCCCAACGACGGTAACACCATTGTGCAAATCATTGAATGTAATTAGAGGATTACTTATTGTAGAATTTAAATTTGAATTTTCAAATATTAATGTATATGATTCACCTGGCGAAATCGTTAGTAGTATTTTATTATCTGTATTTCTCCAACCTGGTTTAAGATTCTGATCAGTTTCATTCAGAATTGGAACGTCAACATAATTAGAATCTTTAATAGAAACTAATTCAGGAGTATTCTCAATAGAGATGCTACCTGGAACTTGCCATGAATTATTAGTAACGGATAATGTTACTGTTAGTTCATTATTTTCTTTACTTATATTAATTGATTGACTTGATATCTTATGATTATACCATTCTCCCCATGTTGTATACCATATTTTTTCATTTGATTCTAACCATTCTACGACTTCTTTATCTTCTCTAACCTTGATATCATATATTCTAGCTATCCAGTATATACTTACAAGAGTATCTTTATTTGCAGAATTTAATAATGAAATATTGGCTACATTTTTTTCTAAACTCCCTCCATTCATCTCCATTACAAAAAGTTCATTAGGAGTGTTAGTGACTTGGTCCCCAATGATTTTAAATCCAGCATTAAGAAGATTAGATTCGGTCAAATTATCTATTTCTCCAGAAGTTATCCCAAATGATATAGGATATTTTCCCCATCTTGAGGAATTAGATTGGGACGAAAGATATTCTTTACAACTTTCAATTATCCATTGTTCATCATTTATATCAATATTTTCAAATCCATGGCATCCAAATTCATCACCTAAGACGAGTCTTTCAGGTCCAATTAAATTTTTTATCCATCCATCGGACTTCCATTCAGTAGCCATTACGGGTGAAACTGTTGGAATAGTGAATATAATAATTAAAATCACGCCTTTAACGCCGAGTCTACCCATGGTTTCCGGAAATATATCTAGGATATGAAGTGCTTGGAATCATTAGTAAAGGCTAAGTTGAAAGTGCAATACGATAAATTATGGAGGGTTTGGAAAGTAACCTAATAAAATTGTCTAACTTGATAAAAATTCAAGGTACAGGCAATGAGTTTAAAACTCCAAAATTATATAAATTTTTAGTAAATTATATCAGAATAATTGGAAGAAGTTTTACAAGAGTTAATTTTGAAGGATTAGAGAAAATACCAAGAACCGGTCCTGTAATAATTGTTGGGAACCACACTTCCAATATCGATCCCATCATTAAAATTATGGGTAATATGAGGCCAATTCATTACCTTGCTAAGGAAGGTCATTTTAAAAAGGAGCCAAATAGAACAATAATGCTCAGCACGGGCCAAATTGAAACATTTAGAGATTCAGGCGGAACAGATGCATTGGCACGTGCAATAGATGTATTAGATTCTGGATTGTGTTTGGGGTTGTTTCCAGAAGGAACAAGATCTAGAAATATCGAAGCCCCATTTTTACAAAAAGGTAAAACAGGTGTTGCCAGAATTGCGGCAAGTTATCCTGATATTTCGATAATACCTATGTGTATAATTGGCTCGAGAGATATGATGGCCCCAGGAGATAATATAATTAGAATATGGAAAAAAATATCTGTTAAAATAGATGAGCCAATAACATTTAATCAATGGATTATGCATGAAGATGGAGGTTCTATGAGTGAAAATAAAATTTTGGAAATTATAGATTCAAATGATGAAGATAGAAATGAAAAAATGAGATTTTTATATAGAAAATTTACTGATCAGTTAATGGAAAATTTGAAACAATTGGGTGCACCATAAATACAACTTTCCGTAGCGTTGAAGGACTACCAGTGCAGACGCTTACAATACATGGAACAGTATTTGAGATTCCTTCGAACGATTTTAGAGGAAGGAGAAGAAAAATCAGACAGGACAGGAACGGGTACAATGTCAATTTTTGGACATCAAATGAGATTTAATTTAGCTGATTCATTTCCGGCAATAACAACAAAGAAAATACATTGGCCAAGTGTGATTCATGAATTATTATGGATCTTATCGGGAGATACAAATATCTCATATCTTAAAGAAAATGGTGTCAAAATATGGAATGAGTGGGCTGATCCTGAAGGAAATTTGGGACCTGTTTACGGAGAACAATGGAGAAAATGGAAGTCTGGGGATGGCGCACCAATAGATCAAATAAAAGATGCGATTAATATGATAAATGAAAATCCGGATAGTAGAAGAATTATCGTATCAGCATGGAATGTTGGAGAATTAGATAAAATGGCATTAATGCCATGTCACGCATTCTTTCAATTTTATGTTAATGACGGCAAGCTTTCATGTCAATTATATCAAAGGAGTGCCGATGCTTTCTTAGGAGTGCCATTTAATATATCTTCATACAGCTTGTTAACGTGTATGGTTGCACAAATTTGTAATTTAAAGCCAGGAGAATTTATTTGGACAGGAGGAGATTGTCATTTATATCTTAATCACATAGAACAAGCTAAATTGCAAATAAATAGAGCGCCACTCCCACAACCAAGGTTGAAATTAAATGAAGAAGTAGTTAACATAGACGATTTTTCATTTGAAGACATCAAAATTATCGATTATCATCATCATCCCTCGATATCCGCACCAATCTCAATATGAGGAATATATATGATAATTTCAATGATTGTAGCAATGGACCTAACGAATGCGATCGGAGAAGGAAATACTATCCCATGGAGGTTATCAACAGATATGATGAGATTCAAAAATCTAACACAGGGCTCTGGTAATAATGCAGTAGTCATGGGTAGAAAAACTTGGGAAAGTTTGCCAAATAAATCAAGGCCATTACCAGATAGATTAAACATAGTAATGTCCAGAAATTCCGATTGGAAAGATAATGGGGCCGAGGTTGCTTTGTATCCTGGGAGGGCAATAGAAATAGCATATGCTGAAGCCTGCGAGATATGTTGGATAATTGGGGGTTCAGAAATATATGAGTTATTCATTAATCTCGTGGATGAGATTCATATCACTAGAGTGCAAACTGAACATAGTGGAAAAGTAGTATTTCCGAGATGGGAATCCGAAAATTGGACTGAGCATATTTTAGAAGAATGTGTGAAGGATTCAAAAAATGAGTATGGGACAATTTATTCAATATGGAAAAAAACTAATTAGTTTTCTTATAATTTGTTACTCTAATTCCTAATCCGCCTTTTATTGAAGGCCTCTTCATAATTATGTCCATTTTATTATGAAATTCTTTTTCTAGGTCTATTTCTAATGCTAAAGAATGGCCTAAAATCAATATCAAAATATCTGCAAGTTCTTCAGATATTTCATTTTTCGATTTACCTTTTGTTATTGCAGCTGAAAATTCTCCTAATTCTTCTACTGTTAATGCTATCCTATATCCCATATCATGCCCGTTATTATTTTTATTTGAAAAAGAATGCTTGGAATGGAAACCCGCCACCCTTTGCATCATTGATCCCCAAAGTCCATCTAATTCTCCTCCAAAACCTGATATAATCCAATCTTCAACACTTAATGGCCTGCCCATGTGCTCCGAATAGTTCAAAGGGTCATCAATTTTACTCATTAAATATATTTATTAATCAATAAATCAATACACTTAGAAATATTTTCAACAATTAATGGCCCAGATTTCTCAACATCATTATGATCTATTGTAATTGAGTTGCCATTTGGATTTCTGCCTGATGCCCAGTTAGCTGAATATATAATTGATGCATATGGAATGGATAATTCAGATAACAGTCGAGATTCTGGTCCCAGTGTCATGTTTACTGCCTCAGCACCCATATTTCCTAATGCATTTATCTCTGCAGGACTTTCGAATTGAGGGCCATTGCATTGGGCAACAATAATTTTTTGTACACTTTTTTGCTGAATATTTTCTAAAATAATTTCCAAATTATTAATAATTTTTCGATCGAATATTGATGTTCGATCCGAATGTACGGCTGAAGCATCATGAAAAGACCAAGAATATTCAGAAAAATCTATCATATCTACTGATAATCCGATATCTCCGGGAGAAAAGTTTGAAGACAATGTTCCTACAGAATTTATGCTAATAATGAAATCAGAATTTGTACTAGAAGAAGCATGAATATTGGCCCTATGTTCAATTAGATGTGGAGGAGTTACGCTACCATCATCTGAGTGATGCCTGTATATCATAAATATCGTATTATTACTATTATCATTTATTGCTGATATTGGAACATCACCCCATTTAGAATGACTTCTTAATACGTTAATTTCAGAATCATATAATTGTGAAATAAAATTTGGTAAAATAGATAATCCGGTGCCATATAATACACATACACGAACCATTGTGATATGTCGCAGAGGCCTGCAATAGATGTAATTAATGGACTATTCTTCTAAACGGGCTATTAAGTCTGCTTTCTTACCTGAAATTGGCTTACTTGCTTCTTTTAGTAGATCTTTTAATTGAGCAACAGTCATAGAATTATAATCAGGTGATTCTGATTTTTCAGAGGTTTCTACTGGTGTAACTTCATCAGTTGGAGTTTCTATGATAGATTCCTCAATTAGTTCAGATATTTCAGCTCCGGCTTCTGCAGCAACTAATACATCTGATTCAGGTTCTTCAACAGTAACTTCTTTTGATTTTTCCATTTCATAAATTTCATCAAGGGTCGGACCTTCATCAACAACTACTCCTGACTGAAGTAATTGAACTCGTCTGAATAAGATATTTTTAACTGGTTGAATTTTTGTTACTTCATCCTTCATAGAATTTTCAAGAGTACCGTCGAATAGGGATTTCTGAATTTCAATCCAAGTAGAATCGGCACCAATCCTCAAAATAGTATTTCTTGCAATTGTACGCATTTGTTGCTTTTGACTAGCTTTAATCCTGCCTCTAGATATAATAAGAGGTTTAAATCTTAGATAATATCCATCTTTGGTTACTAAATCTACAGTATCATCAATTTTTCCACGTTCCCTTCTAACTAAACGTCTAACATGATCTTTCATCAAATCATAACCAACAAATTCTGTCAATGCATCTTTACTTACGACTTCTGTAACTCTGAATTGAATCTTAACATGCATTTTAGAAAAATCGCCATCCAATTCATTTTGCATTACTTCATAATGACGATCGACTACTTGGGAATCTTCTTCTGCAAGAGTTTCTCCGATAACTTTGAATGACCATGGATTTCGAGGTGCGCGGATTGAGTACCATCTCTTTGATTTCCACTTATCTTTCTGTTTACGTGCTGCTGCCCTTGATACTGCTCCTTTTGCCATAATAAGACCTCTTGTTCTGGGGGCTACCCCAATTGCAGACCTTGCGAAATGAGTAGAGTATTTGAACAAGGTACATCATTATTGCATTTAATTGTTGGATTTAATTCAAAGACTTAACACCCCTCACCTATGCTATGAGTCTGCATGGTGCAACATGGAGAGTCCATACAAGTTCATTAGATGACATAGGATTGATAATGGATGGAATAGAATGGCTTTCGGGAAAAGAAGCTTTAATCTCTATCGATAAAGATAAATCTATACATGGTGCCATGCAAAATATGATTGAAGCAAGGTTAGATAAAAAAAAATTAGCAATGGAATCATTAGAAAGACTTGGAATTGCTACACTAGAAATGATTTATTCAAGTGATTTGAAAGCCAGGATCGATGAAGACAAAAATATGCATTTAAGGATTGATTTGACATCTCTTGTACAACAAAAAATTAAATTATCATTTGCTAAAAATGATGGATTAATAGTAAAAGGTATATTTAAAATTGAATCATACCCTGGAGAAGATCCTAGTGATGTCATCTCTCAATTATTAATAAACATCATTAAAAAATTAAAAAAATGAAAATGTTTGTATAATTATAACCAAGTATTAAAAGCCTAGATTATAGCCATCCATCGTATTAACATGACTCATGTAGTAACTTCGGCTTGCGTTGGCCACAAATATCAAGATTGCGTAGCTGTATGCCCGGTAGAAGCATTTAGGGAAACAGATAATTATTTAGTAATTGATCCAGATGAATGTATTGACTGCGCTGCATGCGTGCCTGAATGCCCGGTTGATGCCATATTTGCAGATACAGACTTACCTGATGAAGAGGAAGAATGGTTGCAAAGAAATGAAGATGAATCTCCAAATCTAGAGATTGCAGAAGGAGATTCCCCAGTCCTCGCAGACTAAAGTGAGTCATTTTTAATAACAAAAGTTCTTGAACATGAGACACGAGGTAATAGTATGGTTACTAATGTTGACATGTCACAACTCCTGCACGGCACGGAACTCTTGAAGAGAGGTTTTGCCAAGATGCAAGAAGGAGGAGTAATAATGGATGTAGTTAATGCTGAACAAGCACAATTGGCAGAAGATTCTGGTGCAGTTGCAGTAATGGCACTTGAAAGAGTCCCTTCAGATATTCGCGCAGATGGAGGAGTTGCGAGAATGAGTCACCCTAATATGATAATGGAAATAATAGATACCACAAGCATACCAGTTATGGCTAAATCAAGAATCGGCCATGAAGGAGAAGCTAGAATCTTGGAATCCCTAGGAGTAGACATGATAGATGAATCAGAAGTATTGACGCCTGCTGATCCATTCTTCCATATACCAAAAAAGGATTACAATGTGCCATTTGTTTGTGGATGTACCAATTTAGGAGAAGCCGTTAGAAGAATAGCAGAAGGTGCGGCAATGATTAGGACAAAGGGTGAAGCAGGTACTGGAAATGTTGTAAGTGCCATCCAACATTCACGGTTAGTCAGCAATGAAATTAATGCATTATGTAATTCTACAGCCGATGAAGCTAATGCTGCAGTAGATAAAATCATGGAAGGTTTTCAAAAATTAAAAGATGTTTCTGAATTTAATATAAATCCCAGTATAACTCCTTTCGGAACAATGGAAGACTTAAGAAATGATGTAGTAGACGTTTTTAACGAAGTAATGAAGCAAAAAAGACTGCCGGTTGTAACTTTTTCGGCAGGAGGTATCGCCACACCAGCAGATGCAGCACTATTAATGAAACATGGAATGGACGGAGTTTTTGTCGGATCAGGTATTTTTAAGAGTAATAATCCAAAAATGACGGCAGACGCAATTGTTCTAGCAACTCATCATTATCAAGATGCTAAGATAGTAGCAGAGGCTAGTGAAATGATGGGAGAGCCTATGCCAGGACTTGAAATTGGCAACTTAGAAACAAGATATCAAGATAGAGGATATTGATTACTTCTTTCTTCCTCTTGAGGTTCCCAGTTTACGTGATTGTTTCTTATTCTTTGACTTTGGAATATTGTTTTCTATAAAATCACCACCTAGGGTTCCTCCGAACGTCAAAGAACCAGTTTCCATTAATTGTGCCGACAATGAATTTGCTAGGTCTTCATCCATATCAGGTGTTGTCAATGATTCTCGGACTGATTTGTTATGATTTTCTATAACTAATCTTCCTTCTTCGATTTCTGCTTTCATTTCATCTCTAATTTCATTGACTTTTTTTAATAATTCAACTATCGACGCATGGACTTCGTCAGCATTTTTTCTAGCCAAAACAAATGACTCATGCAGCCTATCACCTTCTGCTTTCATAAAATCTCTTTCTTCGAACATTGGTTTTATTTCATCCCACACTTCATCAGCATGGCTATGGGCATCTAACATTAATTTGTGTTCTGAATCAGCTTCTGCCTTAAGAAGTTGAATAGATCCTTCCATATCGCCCAAATCAATAGATAGTACATTAAAATCTTCAACTAAAGGTGACAATTCAGCTCTTTTAGATATCAGGACTTTTAATTTCTTTAGGAGAGAGTTTTCTTTCTTCAGTGTTATTGTACCATCCGTCATTATTTGTCTTTCAATCCTCTCGATGGCTCCGACAGTTTCAGATAATTGAATAATAACTGATTTAGTGCCTTTATTATCATCTTTTCTTCCCTTTTTCTTAGAGATTAATTCCCTTATTTGATTTTGAATTTCATCCCTTTTCATTTGGTGCCCTTTTGCTATTAATCTAATTTCTTTTTGTTGTTCCAATAACTCCTTTATTTTATCCCTTAATTCTTTACTTTGTTCTTGAATTCCATTACGTGAGTCTGCTGCTCTTCTAGCGTTTTCCGAAAAATTATTACGTTGATCACGCATTCTTTTTAGTTTAGTTTCCATTGCATGGAGACGGCTTCGAAGGTCATCTTCAGGTTTCTCCGCTACATCATTCATATAGCCGGCGAGTAGTATTTACTTATTCAAGCAAACTAAAGTCCGAGTAACGATAAAGCAAATGGAATGAGGGGGGAAAAGACAGCAACTGCGGCTCCAAACATAAATAAAGCACCCGTTGTAAGGCGTAATCTAGTAAAAATATCTGAACGAACCTGAACAGTCAACACCCTACCTGATATAAGATTTCCAGATGTATCTTCTAATCGTACTGTAACAGTGGCTTCACCTGTCGAAGCTGGAATTAAACTCTGCCAAATTATTTTAGTAGAAAGTAGAAGATCAGGAAGGGTATCTGCTAAATTTCGAGATAATGGATTTGAGGATAAATTTTGAGGAGGAGTATTTAGACGATAAACACATTCATTCGGTCGAAAGTCTGGAGTTTGTACCCGTAGAATCAATTCTTTGTTTTCTTTATTTTTATTTAATACAAATGCAAAAAGGTTGGCATTACCTAATGTTAAATTTTCCATATCAACATCAAACCAGATATCTTCATCTTGAAATGAATCATTTTCATAATGCATACGTAATCTATCATGAAGTCTAAAAAATGGTGCACATCGATCTTCTGCGTGTGTTAATAGCCTATTCCAAGTTTCTTCACCTAATTCAGGATGGTTGAAAATTTGTTCTATAAAATCTTCATCCACAATTGTAATCAAAACATCTCTAAATTCATCATCCGAGATAATGCCAGATCTCCTTAAATGTAATAAATGAAGTAAATTTTCTTGTAGATCGGTTATTGATTTCCCTTCACGTAATTTTGAAGATAAAGAATTAACGTAGCTTGAAACTTTTACCAAGAGTAGGGGATCTACATGCGACCTAATAACATCTGAAAAGGGTCTTTTTAACAATGCAGGGTGGATTGGAGTCGAGAATGCATCGAGTAACCCCCAGGGATTAACCGTATTGAACCGTGTACGACTAGAAATCATGTAAACGCCGTGACCTGCAAGTAGAGAACCTGTTGAAAGTGCAATCATTATTGGTAATTCTGTAGTGTTATTAATTGAAAAATATAAAGATATTGAAAGTAGAATTGTTGCTAAAATCATTAGTGCAGTTGTTACTATTAATTGCCTGGATGATCCATCAATTATGGCTTTCATTTGTGCATAACCATGTGCACTGTTGAAAGTTATTCCTGAATTAGTTATTGCATCTGCTTCTAAAGTGAAAATTTGACGAGTAACGTAAATCAATCTTAATAGAATTACCAACAATGAAATATCTGCAACCATTATCAATAAAGATGCAAAATAGATTGATGTAGAAATATCTAATCCAAGGTAAACATCCTGAACACTATTGGCCCACCAATCTGGATTTAAATCGCCGAAAGACTGTGCTAGACCAAATAATATTACTACAAATAGGGGCAAAAAAAGGATTAATCTCGCACCTCCACTGATGAGTAAATCATCTATTGCAGTCAAAATATTTTCTTGACTTTTAAATTTGGATTTTAAATCTAATGTGATATTTTCATTGGAATCTTCTTTTTTAATTACAATGTCTTGAGATTTTAATTCTTCACTCGGGGCAAAAGGCACATCTTTTGGAGAGGATTCTAAAATAGATTTTATTTTAATCTCATCATCTTCCTCTATTTCGGAACTATGATTTTTATCTTGAATCAAATTAATGCACCTCCTTACTCAGAATAACTTGAAACTCTTACAAGAATTTTATGAGATAATGAATTAGATATTTCCAATGTATCGTTATTAAATCGATATTTACCTTTTACATTTTTTATTATGGTCCCTTGTTTAATGCCCATGCTCTCAAAAGTTTTTTTCTCACTATCATTCATTACGATTAACTCAATTTTCCCAATTGAATTTATTGGAAGGCAATTTAATGGAAGAAGATTATTCATTATAGGCTCCATCTTTCTTTCCATTATTGGAATTTTAACACCGGATGGGGACATTTCCGGATATCCCAACATATTATCTAACGCAAGTTCTAGATCTTGATCTATTGCGTGTTCAATTTTGCAAGCGGCGGCATTTATATCTCCAGTGAACCCTATTACATCTTTAAGTAAAATTTCAATAAGAGATTCTCTTCTTTTAATTCTGGCCGCATTTACAAAACCTTCTGGAGTTAAGCGGCACCCTCTATATGGCAAATAAGTTAACAATTCACGTTTGGAAAGTCTGATTAGCATTTCAGTAGTAGATGCTGAACTAACTTTCATTATTTCTGCTAATTGAGAAGTTCTGACGATTTGATCAGGTTTTGCAAAATGTAATTCAAAAATTCTTTTTAGATACATTTCTTCGAATTCACTTAGTTGTATAATATTATTCACCTCCTTGTGTCGCCATAAATTCAGACCTGCATGCTGGACAGCGTGCCCTAACCGGTCGTTTTCCAAGAGGTACCTTTAGTTTTTGGCTACATTCTGGACAATCCAACATGTCTAGAGTAGATGAAACAACCATTATATCGTATTGAGTTTCTTGATTATCTTGTTGAACATCTGGAATATTATCTTCAATCTCTAAATTATCATCTTTTATATCAAAATTTGATTTACAAGACGGGCATCTTAGCATTCCACTGTGATTCAGTGGAATGTTTAATCTTTGTTCACAAAGAGGGCATGAAATTTCCCTTTTATTTATATTAACAGATATTGCAGATTTCTTGGATTTGCGAGGAGGCCTAAAATTAGTGTCAGGATTAGTACTTTGAGTCCTGTTAGATACTGCACTAATTGCAACCTTGCTAATTAAAACTGCAGATACACCAAATACTGATCCATAAAATAATGAATAATAATCAATATCATAAGAATCAGATTGGCCAGAAATGGAGGGCGTGACAAAAACCCAATCTCCACCGGAATAAGATTCAGAAATCCATATTATAGTAGTATTTACAAGTTGAACATAATTCCAATTATCAATATATATTGTACCTGTGTAACTACCTCCAGAAGATAATGGTGGTAATTGTTCTTGATGAATAATGGTTTGATCAGGCATTACTATTCTAACAATACCTTCTTGAGTGGCGCTATTGCCGTTATTTATTATTGTATATTCAAATGATAAGTTTTCACCTAATGATGGATTTTTAGGGTAGTAATCATCAATATTTAGATTGAGATCTGCAAATGGTATAATGACATCAAGGGACGTGGAATTTATTGAATTTTCAATTGAATTGAACCATGAAAGAGGAATGGCTTCTATTGTTAACCCTGAGAAATCAGGATTACCAAGATTCACCGATAATAGCCTAAATCCATTATCCATTACTAATTTCGATGAATAAAGGATATCTTCAGGTTCCAATTCATTATAAATATTCAATAAAATTGGCCTAGATACCCCATTTGAAAGATACAATGAAAAATCTATTTTTAAAGATGAAGATAAATCCCATTCGTAAGAATCATATGAAAGAATTAATGATTGTGGTTCCAATATTTCAACATTGAATGTGCCATTAAGGCCTGGATCAATTCCGCCCAATGGACTATAAACAGACCACATAAATTCTACATTTCCAGCAGTTTCAGGGATAAATATTGTAGACAGTTCTTTACTTGAACCAGGCATAATTTTAATATCATCGCCATAAAATAACATCTCATTGCCAACGCCCTCAATAATCAAACGAACGGTATCATTGTATTGACCTGAATTATGAATTAGTATGGATGCTATGCCTGAATCGCCTAAGTGTAAGGGCTCCCCTATAATGGTAATTTCATCGGAACCTGCGTTTGTAATATTATAAGAATCAATTTTATTTGTATTGTATGGATCTTTTGATAAATTTGAATTTGTAAATGAATCTAATAAAAAATTATTAGAATGAATTAAAATAATGAATACCAGAGTTAAAATAGTCAATAAATTGATACAGGCCTTCCTATTACCTCCCATGTATTGCCCCTCTAAGTCGGACCGTATGAATGAAACCCTTATTGGATAACTCATAGAACCATTTTAATGGTTAATTTAATTCGGCCCACTATGGAAATAGACGCTCTGCTGAATGTTACTCCACAGGAGATCGCCGAACAGTTACTAACAAGAAGAAAAGTATTAAGAGAACAATTGCCAAATATTATCAAAACTCTTGATGGGGAATCGGAATCTTTATCACCAAAAGTAATAAAATTAAAGGAAAAAAACGACAAAAATAAGATAGAAATATCGAGGCATAAAGAACGTAGAGACGGATTGCAAACAGAAGCCAGAGTCCTTTTAGATGAAATTAAATTAATCCAAGAAGAATTATCAAATTCGGGCAATATGATTAATTTAGACCCAAAATGGAAAAAAGAAAGAATGTGGGAAGAACTACAGGATATTGAATTTAAAATTCAAACAATGGCATTAGATCAAAAATCTGAAAAAAAAATGATTGAAGCAAGGAAAAGAATTCTACAACAGAATGAAGAATGGTTGAAAGAACGAAAGGTTTCTAATCCAAAAATGGCGATCTATATAGAAAAAAGAAAAAAGATGAATGCATTATATAAAGATGCTGATAAATCACATTTAGAAATGATTAAGCGCGTGCAAAAAGGTGAACCCATACATGCCAAGTATATTGTAACAAAGGATGAATTTATAGATATCAATAGGCAAAAAGATAGAGCAAAGGAATTGTTTAAAAATTCAGATAGAGATGTTCTATTTTGGGAAAATAAAATTTCTGGAGGATTGGAGGACTTATTACAACCTGCGAATGATGTTAAAAATGGCTCTCCATCAACATTTGTATCAAAAAAGAAATCAATTAATAAAATTAAATTATCAAAACCCATAATTAAGGGAGATGAAGAGGAATGAGTGAAATAACATCTAACGAAAATAGAGATGTAATAGAAGATATGGATTTATCCAATATAAAATCTATAAAGAAAGATTTAATTAATCAATTAGAAGTATGTCAGCAAGAATTTAGAGATTTAGTAGAGGATAGGAGAAATCAAATTGATATTGTGAAAACATTGAGAAATGCTGTAAAAGAAGTAGAATCAATGGATGATGGAAGAAGGGAATTATTGAAGGAATTTCATGGATTTAGGAAGGAGGCAGAAATAGCAAAAGAATTAAGAGATAAAGTCAATAAATTAATACCTCCTCCAAGTGATATACTAGAAAAATGGATAGAGAAATCTCATAAAAGCCTAACAACAATACCTAATGATCTAACCGAACTTCCTACATTACCAAGAGAAAAAGATATTTTCAAGCGATTTTTCGAATTGCAGGTATGCATAATGAAGAAGAAAGAATCTGAAAACGCACACCTAGAATATGTTACTAACATTGGGAAGTTGAGAGATGTATCAAAGAAATTAGATTTACACAGAGAAGAGAAAGAAAAAAACATATCAGAAATTACTAATGATATTGAAGTAGATGAAAATTCCGTCTCGAGGAAAGATGTTAGAAAAATTAGCAAAAAAATTACTGGAATAGATAAGAAGTTAGATTCCCTTAAGGAGGAACGTAGTCAAATACGGGACGAATTAAATAAAATAAAAATAATAATAA